>NZ_CP019335.1:2592977-3308578 GCF_002813915.1 Tenacibaculum sp. SZ-18
AACCTTTTTCCTACACGGCAAAGGCATCACAGCTTCGTAGTTATTTAAAACTAGTACATTCCAATTATCTACTCCGGCATCTAAATACCAAGAAAAACCAAATACATTTGATTGTAAAGAGTTGGCTACACAATCATCATACTTTTCAACATCAAGATCTTTCCTTGAAACAATTCGTATCATTAATTCGTAGCAATTTTCAACATTGATTCATACACTCTTTTCCAACCTTTCCATCTTAAATAATCACTTAAACTTTCGTTATGAAAAAGCGTAATAAAAGTTCCGTTTACTTTTTTCACTTCTCTTTTCAATTCACTAATTTTTCCTAAAGATTGCTTTGGAGTCAATTTCATGTAATCATTAAGAGTGGTATCCATCAACGCAAATGGAAATATTTTTAACGGAGTTTGAATCTCAAAATCCAAATCGTAAAAATAAAAAGGGGTACAGGTACTTGCTCTAAAACCAGTATGACTAGCATATCCCATGCTGTAGTCTTCTGTAATTTCTAAATCAATTAAATTTTGATATGTATCAGGCAACGAAAAACGTAAATAATGTTGTCTTGAACGAAAAATAGGCATGTTAGTAATTCCTTCCATACGTTGTTTTTCCTCTTTCAATTTTACATTATCATTCATAGTATAATATGACGGATGTAAACCGACGCGAGCATAATCAACCATATCCTTTATTAATAATCTGAATTTACTTTTAGAAGCCGATACATTAGTATCAAAAGTTGTATAATCTCCAATTAGAAAGAAAAAGATCGTTCTTACATCATATTTCTTCTTGTAGTTAATAATTTCTTCAAAAGTATTGAAAGGATCCTTTCTCAAATTAAATCTTACTGCGATTCGATCAATTACATTTAAAATATTCAATTTATATATGTCTTTCAAAATACCTCCAACTGATCGAATAATACTTTTATACTTATAAGCAAAAGCATTATCAATATCAATGGTTGACATATATTGATATTTTCTTTCTTCATACTTATAATCAGGAAAACGTTCTTGCAAAGCTTTCTTCAATTTAAAGGCCCAAATATCAACAACAGGTTTTTCTAAAAATCCATGCTCATAAGCCAAACTTTGCTTTGCAGTAAAACGACCATGTTGATCTTTTATATGAGGCAAATATTCCTCATAGCGAGTTATTAAATAAAAGCTAGCTGAGAAAATATCAAACGGAATTGTTGATTTACTTCCTTGAAAGAAAAAACAAGGTATATTGTCCCATTTTGAAATGCTTATTTCCACATCACTTACTCCTTGCTGAAATAATAAATCAGTACTTTTTATAAAGAATTCATTTCCTAATGCAACATTGGTGTAGGATAACTTTGGACCGTTAAAAGCTACAAATTCTTCCACTTTTGTGGTGAAATCTATTTCAATAGTTAAAGTACGTGTAAATATATGTTTAAATATATATCGAACTCTTGGTGTAACTTTATGTGTATAAATTAATATCAATAGGTATTGATTTATTTGAAAAACTATTCTGCTTTATTTGATAATTTCTTCTGTTTGACAAAAACTCTCATCCAGTAAGTTATGGTTATTAAAACCAAAAATACCAATGTAAACTTGAAAACTGACATAATCATCTGATTTTTCATTTGTTTTTTAGAGGCTACACTTAATTCTTCTAGTTGAAGAAATAAGTTTTTATAGTTTATAACTTCTCCCTGATTATATAATTCACCAATAGCCAGAAACAACAAGGCATCAGTATAATGGTTTATATCATACCCACATTCTTTTAAGGTTATTAAATCTGATTTACTGAACTCTTCATTTTTTAAATTAAGTTCTTTGTTAAATAAAATTTCACGGTCGTAACTCTTAGAAAATATACTAATTGAACTAATTAAATAGAAAAAAATAAAAATACTTCTTAACCTCATTATTTAATATTTGAACTGATTCAGAAAAGAGTGAAGTTCTTTATAGTTTTCATAAAACTGCCTCATCAGCAAAGCTAAAATACCTCTTTTTACTAATTATCAAATGATCCAATAACTTAATATTTAAGGTTACTCCTGCTTCTTTAATTTGTTTTGTCAACTCAATATCAGCATGGCTTGGTTGCATTTTTCCAGAAGGATGATTGTGGCATAATACCATTCCTACTGAAGAAAGTTCTATCGCTCTTTTAAATACCAAACGAACATCAACTAAAGTGGCGGTTAAACCTCCTTTACTTAATTGATACTTATCTAAAACCTTATTTGCATTGTCTAAATACAATACCCAAAACTCTTCATGTCGCAGGTCACCAATTCGTTGATACATTAATTCAAATGCATCTTTAGAACAAGTAATCTTGGGTTTTACCTCTATATTTTCGGAGAATTGTCGCTTTCCAAGCTCCAAAGCTGTTAGAACAGAAATCGCCTTTGCCTCCCCGATTCCATTAAATCTTTGTAATTCTTCAACAGACAAATTTGCCAAGTTACCAAGATTATTTTGAACAGAAATTAGAATCCTCTTTGACAAGTCCACCGCACTCTCCTTACGATTACCCGATCCAATTAGTATAGCTATGAGTTCTGCATTTGATAAAGAATTAATTCCACGCAACATTAATTTTTCCCTTGGCCTATCTTCAATAGCCCAAGACTTTATATTTAATTTTTCCATCATTATAATTGCAATTTGTGGTAAAGATAGTAATTCTTCAATTTTCTTAATTAAGATTCTAGGTAGACACTATTTAAATTTTGTTTCTCTCAAAGTCATCTTAAAAATGTACCTTTGCATTCTATATTCTTAATTTTTAATATGAAAATTATAATAGCCGGAGCAGGAGATGTTGGATTTCATTTGGCTAAACTACTTTCGTACGAATCTCAAGATACATACATTGTTGATTTAGATGGTGAACGTTTGACTTACATTAATAATCATCTTGATGTAATCACAAAAAAAGGAGATGCTACTTCCATTAAATTACTGAAAGAAATTGGAATTGGTTCTGCAGATTTGTTATTAGCAGTTACAGAAAGTCAAAATACCAACTTTACTATCTCAGTTGTAGGAAAGGCTTTAGGAGTTAAAAAAACAATTGCTAGGATTAAAAATCCTGAATTTTTAAGTAGTGATGTTGTCGATTTTAAAGACTTTGGAGTAGATTTTATGATTTCTCCGGAAGAACTTGCTGCTGGTGAAATTAAACAATTGCTTTATCAATCTTCTTTTAATGATACTGTTGCTTTTGAAAACGGACTTTTTAATGTAATGGGAACTACTCTAGGATATAAATCTCCAATTGTAGATTTAACAGTTAAAGAGGCGAAGGAAAAATTTAATATGGTAGATTTTATTACCATCGCTATTAAAAGAGAAGGAATTGCTCAAACAATCATACCAAGAGGAGATACAGAATATAAAATAAACGATCAGGTTTATTTTTCTGTTCCAAACTACAGTATTGAAAAACTATATCCTATTTGTGGTAAAGAACATATTGAAATCAAAAATGTAATGATTTTAGGTGGAAGTAGTATTGGTATGAAAACTGCAAGAAACTTGTGCAAGGAAGATTTTAAAGTAAAGCTCATCGAAAAGAAAAGAGAAAAAGCATTGACTTTAGCAGAAGATTTACGTTCTACACTTGTTATTAATGGTGACGGTAGAGATTTAGAACTTTTGGAAGAAGAAAATATTAGAGATATGGATGCTTTTATCGCCGTTACGGGTAACTCTGAAACGAATATTATGTCTTGTTTAGTGGCAAAATCAAAAGGTGTTAAAAAAACCGTTGCCTTAGTAGAAAATATGGATTATATCAATATTTCTCAAACAATTGGAATTGACACTTTAATCAATAAAAAATTAATTGCGGCAAGTAATATTTTCCGTCATATACGAAAAGGTGAAATATTAGCACTTGCTAACTTGCACAATGTAGATGCCGAAGTATTTGAATTTGAAGTTCAAGAAAATGCTAAAGTAACCGAAAAACCAATTAAAGACTTACGTTTTCCTAGAGAAGCTGTTTTTGGAGGAATCATAAGAAATGGCGAAGCACTTATGTCCTTTGGTAATATGCAAATTCAAGCAGGTGATTATGTAATTGTATTCTGTTTACCTGAAGCGATATCTACTGTTGAAGATCTTTTTAATTAATGGACAATTTAAATCTCAAATTAATCTTCCGTTTTGCAGGAATCACGGCAATACTTAATGGTATTTTTATGTGGTTGGCTATTCCTTTTAGTTTATTTTTTCAAGAAAAAGCCACTTTAGGAATTTTGAATGCTGGGATAATTACCATTTTTGTAGGTCTCTTATTATTCTTTTTTAACAAACCAGACAATAAAAATCTGCAAAAAAAAGAAGGTTACTTAATCGTAACTCTTGGTTGGATAACGCTCACTGTTACCGGAATGCTGCCTTATTTACTGACGGGAAGTATTCCATCAGTAATTGATGCTGTTTTTGAAACAATTTCAGGGTACTCTACAACAGGATCGTCCATATTAACAGACATAGAAAGCATGCCAAAAGGAATTTTATTCTGGAGAAGTGCAACGCATTGGATTGGTGGTATGGGAATAATCGTACTAACGATTGCTATTTTGCCTTTATTAGGAATTGGAGGAATGCAGTTATTTATGGCTGAAGCTCCAGGTCCGTCTGCAGACAAATTACACCCTAGAATTACTGATACAGCCAAAAGGTTATGGTTAATTTATGTTGGATTAACAGTTGCTGAATTTCTATTACTAAAGGTTGCAGGAATGACTTGGTTCGATGCAATAAACCATGCAATGGCAACAGTAAGTACTGGTGGTTTTTCTACTAAAAACTCAAGTGTAGCCTATTATAATGGTATGCCATTAGTTCAATACGTTATTATCTTTTTCATGTTTATTGCAGGTACAAACTTCGTATTAACTTATTTTGCACTTAAAGGAAAAGTAAAAAAGGTAATTGAAAGTGAAGAATTTAAATATTACAGTTTAGGAATACTTTCAATAACCGTGTTAGTTACCTTGTGTATAATCTTTTTTAAAGATCCAATATTACAAACCTCTATTGATCATCCAATGGTATTAGGGGAAACAGAGAGTGCCTTTCGTCATAGTTTATTCTCGGTAATATCTGTTGTTACCACAACTGGTTTCGTCACGGCTGATTTCACAATGTGGAGTTTTTTTATTACGGGAATATTCTTCTCCCTATTCTTTGTTGGTGGTTCTGCTGGATCTACTTCGGGTGGTGTTAAAATAGTTAGACATATTGTAATGCTCAAAAATAGTTTTCTTGAATTTAAAAAATCATTACATCCAAATGCCATTATTCCTGTTCGCTATGATGGAAAAGCAGTAAAACAAAATATTGTTTTTAACATATTATCCTTTTTCATTTTATACATGTTAATTTTTATTGTCGGAGCAGTAATTTTAACTTTTATGGGATTAGACTTAAAATCAGCTCTCGGAGCTTGCGCATCTTCATTAGGTAATATTGGCCCTGCTATTGGAAGTGTAAGCCCTGTAGATAATTTTGCTCATTTAGCGCCTTCTGCCAAGCTCTTTTGTTCATTTTTAATGTTAATTGGACGTTTGGAATTATTTACAGTGCTAATCTTATTTTCTCCATTCTTCTGGAAAAAGAACTAATAATTAGAAATCTTTTCCAAAATCAGTCTTAAGTGAAGTAATCCTAATTTTATAAAAAAAACAATATATTTGAATTGGGGAAACATATATTACTATTTTAATCACACTTATTACTAAAAACTACACGCTTAATACTTTTTAGAATCATCTAGGTATAGATTGATAGTAAATTTGTTTTGGAATTTTATAAGGACACAAAAATTTTCAATAACCAAAACTAAATTATCATGAATTCAATTAAGAAAATTATCGGGCTTCTATTTGTTTGTTTCTTTTTGTCTAATGCTGAGGTAAAAGCACAAGAAGGATTTATAGGAGAAATTAGAATGTTTGCAGGAAACTTTGCTCCAAGAAATTGGGCTTTCTGTGACGGGCAATTACTAGCTATTAATTCAAATACTGCGTTATTTTCAATTTTAGGAACACAGTATGGTGGAGATGGAAGAACAACATTTGCATTACCAGACCTTAGAGGTCGAGTTGCAATTAGTGCAGGACGTGGACCTGGATTACAAGATTATAGGCAAGGACCAGGTTCTGGAGCTGAATTTAGAACTCTTACTCAAGCTCAAATGCCCAGCCATACCCATGCTGCTTCTTTTAATGGAACTGGAAGTAATGCATCTATAGCAATTCCTACTTATGCAGATGAAGCCAATGAAACTGAACCATCTAATCAATCTACATTAGCAATTGGTAATTTCCAAGGAGATGAAACACAGATGTATACTACTCAAACTCCTGACGGTACTTTAAAACCATTTAGCGCTCCTGTTACCGTTGGAGGTACAGTTATAGTAGGACAAGCTGGAGCTAGTCAATCTTTTGACAACAGACAACCTTACACAGTTGTTAGGTATATAATTTGTTTACAAGGGTTATATCCTTCAAGAAATTAAATATTTATTTACATGCTACACTAGCATATAGCTAGTGTGGTTTCTCTTTTATACTTTATACAGAGTCCCTCTTCAATTTATCAATTTAAACCGTTAAAGGAAAAATGTAGTTGCATCGCTATTTAGCTTTGCAATATTATTATTAAGTAAAGAATTCAATTAAAATTGAGAATTATACTTTTTTTTATAACTTTAAATTCAAAAACTAAATTATTTTAAATTATGAAACATTACTACAAAATAGTATTAACCTTAACGCTATCTTTGTTTTTAGGTTTCTCTTCTTGGGGACAACTTACTACTGGAGATATTGCTTTTCTAGGCTACAATGCAGATGCTCCTGATGCCTTTTCTATTGTTGCTCTTGTAGACATCCCATCTAGCTCTATAATCTACTTCACTGATAATGAATCTGATGGAGCCGGAGGGATAAATTCTGGAGAAGGAACTCTTTCATGGAATACTGGTGCGTCTGTAATAGCAGCTGGAACAGTTATTACTTTTACTGATTTAAACGCCACTCGAACAGCCTCAGTAGGAACTTTATCAATAGATAATGGTACATTAAATATCGCTGGGGGTGGAGATGCTATTTTTGCTTTTATTGGTACCAACGGAACAACTCCAACTACTTTTTTAGCAGGTATTCAAAATGAAACTGGAAACTTTGGAAATTTAGCAGGGACTGGCCTCACGGAAGGAACAACATTTGTGAATTTTTTCATGTCAGGAAGTCCAGATGGAGGACAATATAATGGACCTAGAACAGGTTTAGGCTCTTTTAGTGATTATTTAACTGAAATTGGTGATAATACAAATTGGACTGTTTCGGATGCAGATGGAACTTTAATTCTTCCTTTAAATGCTACTTCATTCGAAGTTACACCTACTTGGACTGGTACTACAGATAATGATTGGGCTACAGCAACAAACTGGTCTACAGGAACAGTTCCTGGCGCAAGTGATAATGTAATTATCCCAGCAAATTTAACAAATTACCCAACAGTTTCTTCTACAACAACAGTGAATACATTACAAATAGCTTCTGGAGCTACCTTAATTGCTAATGCTCAAGTAAACGGAACCGCTACCTATACAAGAAACTTACCAACAACTAATTGGTACTTAGTTTCTTCACCACTTTCTGGAGAAAGTATAGACGATGTAACAGCCAATAATGATCTGGCTTCTGGTACCGGAGGGAATTTAGGATTAGGTTTTTATCTCAATAATGGTGCTACTCCCTGGGTATATGCTCTAGTTTCATCTAATAGAGCTATTGATGAGGGAGAAGGTATGTCTATAAAACTAGCTAATCCTGGTAATTTTGTTGTGTCTGGGAACTTAAATAGTTCTACTCTTGGCTTTAACATTTCAACGGGAAGTAGAAATAACTTTAATCTAGTAGGAAACCCATATCTTTCTTTTATAAACTCAGCAACTTTGGCTAGTGATAACACTTCTGAATTAACCGAAGAAACTGTTTGGCTTTGGAATGGTACAGAATATGTAACCTATAATGCCGTTTCTCCTATTGAAATAGCTCCTGGGCAAGGATTTTTTATAGAAGCTAGTTCTACTGGTAGTCTTGTAACTTTTGTTAATTCAAACCAAAGTCATCAAAGTACCGATACGTTCTTAAGACAGGAATCACATCCTTCTTTTGAACTGTTCGTTACAAATGGAAACGAGAACACAAGCACGAAGGTATTTTATGTTAATAATAAAACTACTGGTTTTGATAATGGATACGACTCTAAAATGTTTGGAGGAATCGATAAAGACTTCGCTATTTTTACGCAGTTAGTGTCAGATGATCAGGGAAAGAAATTAGCTATTCAAACTTTACCGAACACAGATCACGCTACGATGATTATTCCTGTTGGTTTAACAGCTAAAGCTGACCAAGAACTTACTTTCTCTGTTAGCTCAACTAATTTGCCTAGCGGAATTGAAATTTATTTAGAAGATAGAGTAAATAATACTTTTGTGAATCTTTCAGAAGGAGACCATACAATTATAACTAAAGCTGATATAAATGGTATTGGGCAGTACTACATCCACGCAAGCTCAGCGAAATTAAGTAATGAAGATATTACTCAAAACATTTCAAATGTAAGTATTTATAAATCTTCTGAAAATGAGATTACAATTGCTGGTTTACAAGCTTCAGCAAATGTAAAAGTATTCTCTTTATTAGGGGAAGAATTAATTGATACGGATATTAATTCTAATGGTATTAGCAAAGTGACATTACCTAACTTATCTACTGGAGTTTATGTTGTAAAGCTAAATTCAACACTAGGTAATATTACAAAGAAAATCATTTTAGAATAATTTAATTCCCTAATGCATATCATGAAAAATAATAAACTAAATAAAGAAGAGATTACTAGAAAAGAAGCTCTTAAAAAAATCGGAAACTACGGGAAGTACACAGCTTTAACTGCTTTAGGTACTTACTTAATTTTAAATCCTAAAAAAGCACAAGCTGCTTCACCTGAACAACCAGGTGATGGATTTTAAAAGCCTAACTATTTAACTACTAAAAAACCTCAAGGAAATCCTTGAGGTTTTTTTTATTAATATTAACAAAAGGTTAACATTATAGGTTATTTTAAACTTTTCTCGCATCAAAGATTAGTTTTTAGTAATTTGCATGTCCTTAAATAAAAAACGTAAAAATGAGAAACAATTACCTTTTAATTTACTTATTATTTTTCTTACACAGTTTAACAGTTACTGGCCAAGTAATTAATGATGATTTTGAAGACGGGGATTTAAGTGGTTGGACTGAAGGTACAGTAGGACATTGGAGTAACTCTAATACTGATCCGATTACAACTACTCAATCCTTAAAGCACAATCTTTCTGGTGTCTCTGATGAAAGTTACATCTACCACGATATTTCAAGTTTAAATTTAACCACTCAAAATATCACATGGCAATTCAATTTGAAAAATGGGAACTGGGATCCTTCCAGTTCAAATAGATTTTGGGTCTATTTAACTGCTAACGATACAGATTTAAATGGAGCTGTCGTAGATGGATACGCTTTGGGAGTTAATTTATCTGGAACATCAGATATATTAACACTCTGGAAAGTAACAGATGGAGCTGCGGATGGAGCTATCATTTCCACTTCGATAAATTGGAATTCCAATGAAACAAGAGGTATTAGAATAACAAGATCTACAACTGGTAATTGGGAAATATTTGTGGATAATGATGGTGGTTTTGATACTTTAGTTTCTCAAGGAACAAATACAAATTCAGATTATACCTTTTCAACATATTTCGGTTTAAGTTTTGATTTTTCTTCTACCAGAGCCGGTTTATTATGGATGGATGATGTTTTAGTAGAAGGAAATACACCTTCAACTAACCCAACTGTATCTTTTGATAACGCCTCAAGTACAGAAAATGAAACTAATACTACTTTCAATACACTTATTCCTGTAAGTATTTCAAATTATTCCGCCGATGTATCTATCAGTGTTTCAGTAGATGGGTCAAGTACAGCTGAACCTGGTGATTACACACTAAATACTTCTTCTCTTACTTACACTGGTAATGGAACAAAAAACATTTCCCTAGATATCAATAATGATGTTGGGTTTGATAACGAAACTGTTATTTTAAATGTTGCTGTAACTTCTGGAACAGCTGATTTAGGTACTAGCCAGCATACAATTACTATAATTGATGATGAAATACCTCCTCAACCCTCAGCAGGCATAGTGTTTATTACCGAGGTTGTTGATGCTTCTGATTTCAATTATGATTATTTAGAACTGTATAATAATTCAAATGAGACAGTTAGTTTAGCCAATAGTAAATTAGTTAGAGCAAGCGCTTCAACAAACGCCTCAGAATATGTTTTTGATTTTGGCATTGATGAAACAACTGCTGATACTGATTTAACAATTCCTCCGTACGGTTTTTTACTTATTACACGAGGTGGCACAAGAACAGGATTTAATGCTAATTTTGGAATTACATTACCTTTAGAAGTAGGCTATAATGGAGGAAATTCTAATAACTTTTTCGGAACTGGAAGAAGATGGAGACTAAGAACTGGAGGAACAGCTAATACAGATGATGGAACTGTAATAGATGATACTGGTGCAGGAGTAGGGACTGATAAAGATTATAGAAATATATTTACCGATACATTTATAGGTGGGACATTGGCTGAAGCTACTCCAGGAGCTTTAGAGTACCTAGTATATAATGGTGGTGCTTGGGTTAACTCTGAGAGTTTGGATAATACAACTGCAGCAAAAAATGCTTACATCTATGATAACTATGTATTATCTACTGATGCAGATATTAATGATATGGGAATTCAAACAGGTCAAACTTTTACCATTAACACTTCTGGTAGTTTAGATATTAATGGAAACTTAACTACAAATAACGGATTATATATGAATTCTGCAAGTTCTCTAATTGTTAGCGGAAGTTCCACTGGTAACATTACATACACAAGAAACTTACCTACAACAAACTGGTATTTAGTTTCTGCTCCTGTATCAGGAGAAACTCAGGAAGACGTTATTGCAAATCATACATTTGCTACAGGAACAGGAAGTAATATTGGAATTGGAGCATTTACAAATAACGGAGCTTCTCCATGGGTTTACGCAACTGCTGCAACTACAGGAGCTTTAACTTCTGGATTAGGTGTTTCTATGAAATTAGCTGCTGCGGGTGATGTAACAATTTCAGGAACAATCAACAGTTCAAATGTAAACTTCCCTGTGGCTACTGGAACAAGAAATAACTTTAATTTAGTAGGAAACCCATTTACATCTTATGTAAACTCAGCTACATTTACTTCTGCAAATACAGCATTACTTTCAGAAGAAACTGTATGGTTATGGGATGGAACCGCATATGTTACTTATAATGCTATGACTCCTACAGAAATTGCTCCCGCTCAAGGATTCTTTGTAGAAGCTGGTTCTGCTGGTAATGTTACATTCGCTACTTCAAATCAAAGTCATCAAAATACTGACACTTTCAAAAAATCTGAAAACTTGCCTTCTCTGCAGTTATTAATAGAAGATGAAAAACACAAAAAAGAGACTAAAGTTTTTTATGCGAATGATAAAACAACTGGTTTTGATAATGGTTACGACTCAAAAATGTTTAGTGGAGTTTCTCATGACTTCGCAGTATTCACGCAGTTAATTTCAAATGATAAAGGAAACAAATTAGCTATTCAGACATTACCAACTTCAGATATTGAAACTATGGTAGTTCCTGTTGGTTTAATCGCTGATTCGAATAAAGAGATTACATTTTCTGTAAACACTAAAAACTTACCTCAAGGTATTAATGTTTACTTAGAAGATAGATTAAATAATACGTTTGTAAATCTATCTGAAGATAATCACACTGTAATAACAAAATCGGCAGTAAATGGAATCGGACAATATTACTTGCATACAACATCAGCCCGTTTAAGCAATGATGATATTGTTCAAGATATAGCAAACGTAAGTGTTTATAAATCTGCTAATAATGAGATTACAATTGCTGGTTTACAAGCTAAAGGAAATGTAAAAGTATTCTCTCTATTAGGAGAAGAATTAGTTAATACTGATATCAACTCTAGTGGATTAAGTAAAATAGCGTTACCTAATTTATCTACAGGAGTATATGTTGTTAAACTAAACTCTATTTTAGGTAACATAACTAAGAAAATCATTTTAGAATAAACTAATCCTCTACTAAATCATGAAAGATAACAAATCAAATAAAGAAGATATTACTAGAAAAGAAGCCCTCAAAAAAATAGGAAACTACGGGAAGTACACAGCTTTAACTGCTTTAGGTACTTACTTAATTTTAAATCCTAAAAAAGCACAAGCTGCATCACCTGAACAACCTGGTGATGGATTTTAAAAGCCTAACTATTTAACTACTAAAAAACCTCAAGAATTTCCTTGAGGTTTTTTTGTTATACTCCCATATTCTTTTCACTGTAGTTTAAAATTTACAAAACATGCTGTTTTAGTTTTGACTATTAATTTCATTAAAATCTCCTTCATTAATGTTAAAAACACGAATAGAAACTTTTTTATACCCTTTAAAGCGACACTTGTGACTAAAATTTCATACATTGAGGAAAAATTAGTTTATTCCTCTCATTTCTTAATAATTTTAACAGGATAATTGAACTATTTTACTTATGAATATATGTAAAGAATTAATTAGTATTTTTTTACATAATCTTGCACCCACTCATGGAGTTGAGATTAGAAACCCTTTTACATTTTCGGATTTCTGGTATAACGAATTGCAATACCTAGTTAAAAAATCTCGTTTAACATCGTATCAGATTAAGCGCCCGAGTATTGCAAATACAATAGCAATACCCTTAAAAAGAGTTACAAAGGATAAAAATATAATCGAAAAACTTTCAAATAGAAGTATTCATGCTTTATTAAGCAATTTTAAAATCGTTGCTCAAATAACTCAAACTGAAGATATAACTTTTACTAGACGATTCGATATAAGATCAAATGCGATACATATCAAATCTTTTGGACCTCGCAGCCCTGGAAAAATATCTGATGAGCTACGGTCTATTTGGTAATACTGAGTAAACTTCTTACCAATAACAGGTAATCTTCCGAGCATGCATAGAGTACATTTTTATTTGTAAACTACAGGATTGTTTTTCGAAGAAGTTACCTATTAAAAAATTGAAAATCATAGACACGTATAATAAGTATATTCCTCATATATTGAAAATATACTAAATTCATTTAATAAACTAATCAAACTAAAATTATGTTTTATAAAACTACTAAATTATGCAGTATATTATTACTGCTGCTGAGTATCAATATGTTTTCCCAAACTACAGAAGATTTTGAAGATGAAAGTAATGCCTCAACCACTTTTACAAGTAATGGTCAAATATTCTCAATTTCCAGTTCAGAAAACTTTGACATTAATGCTGCTTGTTGTGGCCTTGGTTGGAATGGAACATCGGGAGACAATAAAACTATTGATAATGACGGCTTTACATCTTTTGGAGGGGGTACATCATTAACTATAAAGACTAACGATAACACCGATTTTACACTAAAAAGCTTTTATGTTTACATCTCTGATATTTTTGGAAATGGACCTTCATGCTCGCTAACTGTTCAAGCAAAAAAAGATGGTTCTAATGTATTTAACTTCACAAAATCATCTGGTTTTGAAACAATTAATCTGGGCGTCAATAATGGTTTTGTTTTTATTGACTTATCTACTGAGGGCGGTTCAGACAATTCTAATACACTTTTAGATGAAATTATCATAACGACGGATGGTCAAGGAGACTACCTTGCGCTGGACGCATTTAGATGGGATGTTGCTTCTGCTTGTACTGATCCTGACATACCAGCAGTAACTGCGACTACCCCCTCTATTTGTAATGGAGGGAATACCAATTTAATTGTTTCCAATAGCTCAAGTTTAAATGACGCTACGAATTGGCATATTTACAAAGGTTCTTGCGGAGGGACTCTAATAGGTACTACGGCTACTGGTGTTTTTAACGTAAGTCCGAATGTCACTACAACGTACTATATTCGTGGAGAGGGTGGTTGTGTAACCCCAGGCAGTTGTGGAGCAGTAACGGTTAACGTTGGTAATTCTGCCAATCCCGGTTTTGCATACAATGCGGGTGCCTATTGTAATAATGAACCTGATCCATCACCAATATTCATCGCAACTCCTGGTGGAACATTCTCTTCTACCAATGGGTTGGTGATTACCCCAAACGGAACTATTGATGTGTCTGCTTCGACTCCCGGAACATATCCTATTACGTATACAACAGCTGGAGCATGTCCGACTTCAACTTCGACTAATATTACTATTAATGCTTTAGATAACGCTTCTTTTAGCTATAGCTCCACTGCTTACTGCCTTAATGATCCTGATCCATCACCAAATAGCATTGCTACTCCTGGTGGAACATTCTCTTCTATCAATGGTTTGGTAATTGCTTCAAACGGAACTATTGATGTGTCTGCTTCGACTCCTGGAACATATCCTATTACCTATACAACAGCTGGAACATGTCCGAATTCCGCTATAGCTAATATTACTATTAATGCTTTAGATGACCCTTCTTTTAGCTATAGCTCCACTGCTTACTGCCTTAATGACCCTGACCCATCACCAAATAGCATTGCTACTCCTGGTGGAACATTCTCTTCTACCAATGGTTTGGTAATTGCTTCAAACGGAACTATTGATGTGTCTGCTTCGACTCCTGGAACATATCCTGTTACCTATACAACAAATGGAACATGTCCGAATTCAGCTTTTGCTAATATCACTATTAATCCTGCAGATGACGCTTCTTTTAGCTATCCCGCTTCTGCTTACTGTGTGAGCGATTCAGACCCATCACCAAATAGTATTGCTACTCCTGGTGGAACTTTCTCTTCTACTAGTGGTTTGGTAATTGCCGTAAACGGAACTATTGATGTGTCTGCTTCGACTCCTGGAACATATCTTATTACGTATACAACAAATGGAACTTGTCCGGATTCAGCTTCGGCTAATATTACTATTAATGCTTTAGATGACGCTTCTTTTAGCTATGGGGCTTCATCATATACAACGGAAGATGCAGACCCTTCTCCAACCATTACTGGTTTAACGGGAGGATCATTTTCAGCAGCAGTAGGTTTAAATATTAATGCATCTACAGGGCTAATTGACGTTTCGGCATCTACACCTGGAAGCTATACAGTTAATTATACAACTAATGGAACATGTCCAAATTCGTCTACTTTTAATATAGACATATATCCCAATACATATACTTGGACTGGAAATTCTGACAATAATTGGAATAATACTGCTAACTGGGATAATAATATTGTTCCTCATAGTGATGGTAACGTAATTATACCAAATGGGTTAACCAACTACCCTACAGCTACATCTGTTATAACAGTTAACAGTATAACAATGAACGACGGTGCTTCATTTATCGCACAAGCCTCAGTAAACGGAGCTATTACCTATAACAGAAACCTACCAACTACCAATTGGCATTTAGTTTCTGCTCCAGTTTCTGGAGAGTCTCTAGACGATATAATAGCCAATAATGATCTTGCTTCTGGTACAGGAGGAAATTTAGGGTTAGGGTATTATTTCAATAATACTACTGCTCCCTGGATATATGCTCAATCAACATCTAATATTGGTGTCGCCAATGGAATTGGTTTCTCTATAAAACTAGCTAACCCTGGTACTCTAAGTGTTTCTGGTAGTTTGAATACTACTGATATACTAAAGCCAATCTCACTGGGGAGTCGAACTAATTTTAACATATTAGGAAACCCATTTACTTCCTACATAAATTCAGCTACTTTTGCATCAACTAATTCATCAATACTCGCTGAGGAAACATTATGGTTATGGGATGGAACTAAATATGTAACATATAACGCCGTTTCTCCAATAGAATTAGCTCCTGGACAAGGATTCTTTGTCGAAGCTTCAAGTAATGGAAACATAACTTTCGAAGCCACGAATCAAAGTCACCAAACTACGGATACATTCATTAAAGGTTCTGAAAATTCTTATCCAACTTTCGAATTATTTGTTGAAAGACAAAATGAAAGAAGATCTACTAAAGTATTTTACGTAGACGGAAAAACAACAGATTTTGACAATGGATATGACTCTAAAATATTTAGTGAAGATGCTTCAGACTTAAAGATATATTCGGAGTTAATTACCAATAATGAAGGAAAAAAGTTAGCTATTCAAACTTTACCGAACGCAGATCACGCTACGATGATTATTCCTGTTGGTTTAGTTGCTGGTGCAGATCAAAAACTTACTTTCTCTGTTAGTTCATCTAATTTGCCTAGCGGAATTGAAATTTATTTAGAAGATAGAGTAAGTAATACTTTTGTGAATCTTTCAGAAGGAGACCATACAATTACAACTAAAGCTGATATAAATGGTATTGGGCAGTACTACATCCATGCAAGCTCAGCGAAGTTAAGTAATGAAGATATTACTCAAAATATTTCTAATGTAAGTATTTATAAATCTGCTAATAATGAAATTACAGTTGCTGGTTTACAAGCTAAAGGAAATGTAAAAGTATTCTCTCTATTAGGAGAAGAATTAGTTAATACTGATATCAACTCTAGTGGATTAAGTAAAATAGCGTTACCTAATTTATCTACAGGAGTATATGTTGTTAAACTAAACTCTATTTTAGGAAACATAACTAAGAAAATCATTTTAGAATAAACTAATCCTCTACTAAATCATGAAAAATAATAAACTAAATAAAGAAGAGATTACTAGAAAAGAAGCTCTCAAAAAAATAGGAAACTATGGGAAGTACACAGCTTTAACTGCTTTAGGTACTTACTTAATTTTAAATCCTAAAAAAGCACAAGCTGCTTCACCTGAACAACCTGGTGATGGATTTTAAAAGCCTAACTATTTAACTACTAAAAAACCTCAAGAATTTCCTTGAGGTTTTTTTACAAAAAAAAAACACAATATACTTGTCATAATATAAATATTTTACTATATTAGATTCAGAATTCGCTAGATAAGAAAAAGTATTGCATTACCTTATCTTTCATTTATTATAATACAGACTGACCATCTGTAAATTGTTTAACCCATAAAAACCCCCAAGTTATGAATAAAACAGTTTTTTATTTTTCTTAACTTTTTTTTAGCTATTACCTCTCACCATTTTTATAATTCCCTATCCCCTAAAAAAATCACTTAGTTGTATAAGTGCAATGGATTCGTAGTAATTATAAATAAAAATAAAACGTTTTTCGTTGCTGACGTTTAATTTGAATCGTTATAAGTTTTACTTGTGCTAGTCAACCCGCACTCGTAATATCAAGCATTTATAACTGTATCAAAGGTGTTACTAGTATTGTAATATTAGCAATTATTTATTAAATAAAAATAACCCCGCAATTGTATGACTTTGGCGAGCGCACAAAAGCAGGGTCTGGAATAGTCAATCTTCATTTCGACCATTATTATGTATAAGGAATATCAACCTTTAGACATTGTAACAATGTTTAAAGAAGTTTTAAGATATTTTTACTGTATCTTTTTATCATCTAAAAATAAGGGTGTAAGTAAAAATACACAAAAAAAATCAAAAAACAACCAAATTGCAACAAAATATATTTATTCCTATTGTGGTGGGGTGAATACGGTTACTAATAACAATCGTTTTATACTTGTTATTTCATTTGTTTTACTACCTTTTATCTCGATGGCTTACTCAAAGCATGTCAACAATGCAATTTATATAAATGATAAATACAAAGTAACCATAAACTGCCTACAAGACATACATAATAATTTCATTCATACTAGAAAAACTAAAAGATCAGAAGAGTTAGCGCTAACAGTTAAATTGGATATTATTCATAAACCTAATGTCATAACTAACTATAAACTTCAACAAGCACTAAATACTATTCCGTTTGGGTTTGTAACTATAAATAAATATTCAGAACCACTAAACATAGGTTTTTATTCAGCGAAAGTAAATTATATTGACTCAGATACGTTTTATGAGAAAAACGCAACCCGAGTAGATTATGTTCCCCACTTGAATACTTTAAGTACTAATTTTTTTAGTTTTAACAAGGGTAGAAACTTTACTTCTACCTCGAATTCCCCAAGCACTCCGAATGCATTTTTCTTTTCAAAATTCACTTTTGGTTCCCCATTTAGAAAAATGCATTCATCTTTTCCTTATGAAATAGGGCATTATTTTGGTTTAATGCAAACCCTCAAGAGTACTAGACATGGTAACAATCATCCCCAAGTTAAAAATGTTTCCCACCATGAAGAGTACTCGAATTTTAGTGGCACTGGTGATTATCTGTGTAGTACACCTACCAATCCTCACAATAGTTCTAACGAAATGGATAAGCATGGTAAATCATATAATACTTATAACACCAACTTAATGTCCTATTACAGGGAAGAAAAAAGCTCTTCTAATAAAGAAAAGATTCCTTTCATGAATAAAACTATTGACTATCGATTAAATGATAAAAGATATCATATTCATGGTTATGAAATGAATGTAAAAAATAATTCACCCCAAATTATATTATCCGAAAATACCCACTTATCTAACAACATAGAGTGGACTAATTCTAACCATTATAACGGATATATAATCGAAAAATCAATTAATTCCGATTCTTCTCAATTGGCCTTTGAAAAAATTGCTAATGTTTCAAAAAAAACATCTGTATTTACTGATAACAACATCAACTCTAATACTAGCTATAATTACGGAGTGATTCCAGTAGATTTCCCTGAAAACAGAAGTAACATTATGGCAGCAACTGCTAAAAGTACTTACTGTAATCCAATAAACACGTGTAATTACTTTGGACTTACTCCAGAAAGAATTACCCTTAAAACGCAAGATAAAACCATAATTGATCACGCCAACTTTACTTGTAGTAATACTGTAAATGTTGCAGATTATAAACATGTTGAACTTAAAACTAATACTCTATTAAATCTTGAAATAGATCAATCTAGAAAACAAGAATTCTTTTACAATGTTTTCATAGATTTCAATAGAGATAGCGATTTCAATGATGAAGGTGAATGGTTAATAAAAAATAAAATTAGTACAGATAAATATTCATTTGATAATGAAATAGATTTAACAAATAAAATTTTTAATCAAGGTGAAACTACAATAAGGGTTATTTGTAGTAATTATAAAGATTCCACTGGAACATACCCAATAGAAAATGCGTGTGATGTAGAACTAGGATTTACACAAGATTTTAACGTTACATTATTGGATAAACGCAAAGACGTAACTTGGTTAGGAACGACTAACAAGGACTGGTTCACTCCATCAAACTGGTCAAATAATCTTGTTCCTGATGAGAATACAAATGTAATTATTCCTAATTATTTAGAATATTATCCGGTTATTACTGATGAAATCAATTTCAACACTTTAAAAGTAGATTCTGGAGCTTCTTTAATAGCAAATACAGCAATTCAAAAAGAAATTAATTACGACAAGAAGTTATCAAAAGAAGGGTGGAATTATATTTCTACTCCAATGGTTAATCAAACTGTATCCAACTTCATTCAACTTAATAATGTTATTGTAAATGAAAGAGAAGAAATAAGTTTATCCTATTTTAACACATTAAATAATACTTGGAACCCTTTTATGAATGATTCAGACAAAGATCTTGAACCTGGAAAAGGATATTCTATAAAATTAACAACTGGTAGAATTGTAACATTTAATGGAAATATTAAGACAGAAGACACTTATATCCCGCTAAACCAGTCAAATTATACAAATATGAACCTTATTGGAAATCCATATCTTTCATATATTGACTCTGAAGAACTATTAAACAAAAACTCTAATATCTTAACAGAGCAAACACTTTGGATTTGGAATGGACAATACTTTGAAGCTGTAAACAAACTAAATCCGATAAAAATTGCACCTTCTGATAGTTTTTTTGTTGAAGCGAACGTCAAAGATAATTTTGTTTTTCACACTAAAGATTTGCGACAAAGAAATGAAATTACAAATGAAAGAGAGCAAGTTTTCTCAGTCGAACTATCACTAGAAAACTCCACTCACAAACAATCAACAAAAATCTATTATACTTCGAATACAAGTAAAAGCTTTGACAATGGTTACGATTCTAAGATTTTTGATGAAGATTCAGACTTTCAAATTTTCACGGATCAATTAGACACTAACAATCCAAGAAAACTAGCAATTCAAGCATTACCAAACTCTGATATTGAAAACTTAATTATTCCTGTAGGATTCAGAACAAAAGCGAGAGGAGATTTAACTATAAGTGCTAATATTTTAAATATTCCAGACAATTATGAAGTTTATTTGGAAGATAAAGACACAAATAATTTCGTGAATCTACAAAGAAGGCCATATGTTTTTACCCCTAAAAACAATGTCGTAAATCAAGGACGTTTCTTTTTACACATGAATCAAAAATCAACAAACCAAGAGCATCAAGATTCTGTTGATTTACAAAGAACTGTTACGATTTTCAAATCAGATATAAATGAAATAACTATTAATAACTTAGATTTAGATGCTTCTGTTAAAGTTTATACTATCTACGGTGAGTCAATTTTCGATTCAAAAATTACTTCATCTGATAGTAATAAAATCAGATTTAATACTCCACCAGTGGGAATTTATCTGGTTTCTGTTAAAACAGAAAAGGGTAAATTCATAAAGAAGATTAATTTATAAATAATTCAAAAAATAGTTAGATACTTCTATTAGGTTTTATATTTTTAGAATCTAATGAACAACATACTATTTAAACATATCGAAGGCAAGACTATAGTTTGGTTTGAAGCAACAAATAACTATATTGTTTTAGAAAATAAAGCAGCAGATATCATTAGTCAAATAAACGACGGACTTACCTTTGAAAATATAGGAAAAGACTTAGCAAAAGAGTTTGAAATTTCTGAAGAAGCTGGATTTGAATTCGTAAATAAAATTAACGAAGAAGTTTATGTTAAGAACACAAACAATAAAGTGCTTTTCTCAGAACAAAGTTCTGTTTATTCTCTTCCTATTTTCCAAATAACAAAGTTTTACAGAATAAATGATTTAATTTTTGAAGTAAACTATCAATCTGAATTTGAAGAATATTTAGTTCATCCAAAATTTTCTCACTTAGAAGTTGACTATTCAAAAAAAACAAATCACACTTTTAAAGTTTTTACCAAAAATGATATTACTTCTCTCATAATTGATGGTAACTTCATAGGCTCTTGGCCGAGAAAAGACATTCATTATTTCCAGGGAAAATTTTCCATGTATGTGGTGCAATTCATTCACCAAAAACATGAAAATGAATGGATGGGTATTTTTCATGCATCCGGTTTAGGAAATGATAAAAAATCGCTGCTTCTACTAGGAGATTCAGGTAATGGGAAAAGCACATCTCTGGCAATTTTACAAGCTAATGGACTTACCTGTCTAGCCGATGATTTTGTCCCAATTGATGTTGAACAAAAAAATATTTACACATTCCCTTCTGCAATTTCTATTAAAAGAAATAGTTTAGAAACATTATTACCCTTATATCCTGAATTAGAAAATACCGCTGAATTTCATTTCAAAAGATTGAATAAAATTGTTCGTTTTCTTCCTCCAAAAATAAATAGTGGAAAGCATCATTTACCATGCAATGATTTAGTTTTCATAAAATATCAAAAAGATTCGGCTTTAAACTTTGCAAATATCTCGAAATTAGAAGCCTTCCAGCAATTAGTCCCAGATTCATGGTTATCTCAGAAAAAAGACAATGTTGAAGTTTTTTTAAATTGGTTTTCAAACACCAACTGCTACAAACTAACATATTCAGACAACGAAAGAATGGTAAACACCGTAAAAAGCATCTTGAATAATGACATATAAAGAAACGTTATTTTTTATAGGAAAATGTTTAACCATTACACATGAGATAAATAATAAAATCATAGTAGAGAACTTACTACAAAATAATTATGTTGATTGGGATGACGTGGTTAAAGTAAGTACGAGTCACTACGTATTCCCTGCTTTATACTGCAATTTAAAACGCACTAATTTACTGCATTATCTTCCAGAAGATTTAGTTGGATATATGCAACATATTACCCAGTTAAACAGAGAACGAAACGAACAGATTATTGAGCAGGCTAATGAAATTAATTCTTTATTATTAAAAAATAATATTACTCCAATTTTTCTTAAAGGAACTGGAAATTTGTTAGAAGGATTATACGAGGATATTGCTGAACGAATGGTTGGTGATATCGATTTTTTGGTTACAAAGGCTGACACTCTTAAATCTTTTACATTATTAAAAGCCGAGGAGTATACTAACCTCGTTAAAACTGATAATAGTTTACCAAATGACAAACATCTTCCTCGAATTCACAAGAAAAATAGAATTGCAGCTGTAGAAGTTCACAAAGAAATGGTTAAAGAGCCTTACAATAAACTTTTTAATTATTCCCTAATAAAGTCTGATATTTTAAACCGAGACAATTACTCTGTTTTAGGTTATAATCATCAATTAATACTTAGTATAATTGCAAAACAAATAAACGATGATGGTCAGTTCTACAACGATATTACTTTAAGAAATGCATATGATGTATTTCTACTATCAAAAAAAACTGACACATACAAAAGCATAGAAACACTGGATGATCGATTAAAAATTCCGCTAAATAACTTTTTAGCAATTACAAAATTAGTTTTGAACAGTAGTTCTATAAATTTCGTAGAAACTAATTCTTCAAAAGAATCTCTTAACCATTTTAACAAGATGATCCTAAATGAAAAAAAAAGGAATAAACACTACAGCTTTTGGCGAAAAAAACTATTCTTATTGAGCAGACTTAAAGTTATATTTAAAGCTTTCTACAGTAAAAACCATGCAATTTGGTTAATTAAGAGGATAATTAAAGGAAGAAACTCCTAGCACCTATATCAATGTTTTAAACTCATCAAAGTCTAATCCTCCATAATTACCTGAACTCATTAATAATAAAGCTGAATTCTCCAAATTTTCACTGAATAGAAAATCTTTAAAATCTTCAGGTTTGGTGTAAACAATTAGGTCTTCTCTCTGGAAAGCTTCAAAGATTTGATCTTGAGATATTTCTTCTAATCTTTTTATTTGAACCGCGTGTGGAGAATAAAACACAACTGCCTTATCTGCTGCATCTAATGCTCCTTTGTATTCTTTAAGAAATTCTTGGTTCAAACTACTATAAGTATGCAATTCTAAACAGGCAATTAATTTTCGATTACCAAACTGATTCTTTACTGCCTTAGTTGTTGCTTTAACTTTCGATGGAGAATGAGCGAAATCTTTAAATGCAACAGTCGATTTCGATTGAGCTATTTTCTCTAATCGTTTGCTGGCTCCTCCAAAACTTGCAATTGCTTCATAAAAATCTTCTTCATCAATTCCCATATGCTGACAAATCCATTTTGCTCCAGCAATATTCTGTAGGTTATGATTTCCAAAAACTTCTAATGGTAATTCTCCTTCTGGAGTATTCAAATAAGTAACTCCTTCTTCTATAAAGAAATCTGGTGTTTCGTATGGATATTTTTTGATTGAATTAGTAGATCCTTCAACCACTTTTTTTACTTCTTCATCTCCCTCATTATACACCATTATTCCTCCATTTACAAGAGAATCGGTAAAAACTGAAAATTGTTCTACATAATTTTTAAAAGTTGGAAAAACATTGATATGGTCCCACGCAATTCCACTTATTAAAGCAATATTAGGTTGATATAAATGAAACTTTGGCCTTCTATCAATTGGTGAGCTTAAATACTCATCACCTTCTAGTACGATAAACTCATTATCCTCCGTTAAATGGACCATTGTATCAAACCCTTCTAATTGCGCACCTACCATATAATCGACTTCTCTATCATGATAGTTTAAAACATGTAATATCATTGACGTAATGGTTGTTTTTCCATGAGAACCTCCAATTACAACTCTTGTTTTATGTTTTGATTGCTCGTATAAAAACTCTGGATAAGAAAAGATTTTTAAACCTAGCTCCTGAGCTTTTAATAATTCGGGATTATCTTCCTTTGCATGCATTCCTAAAATTACTGCGTCTATATCACTTGTTATTTTTTCTTCGAACCATCCAAACTCCTCTGGCAACAATCCTTTAGCCTTTAATCTAGACTTTGAAGGATCGTGAATAGTATCATCACTTCCTGTAATTTGGTATCCTTTTTGGTATAATGCTAATGCTAAGTTGTGCATCGCGCTTCCGCCGATGGCAATAAAGTGTATTTTCATTTTAAATTGTAATCTGAAATCAAAAATACAAAACCAATAAACAAAATATGTATCTTTAAAACGAAACTCATTAGAATGATGCTTTTACAAACGAAAATTAATCATAAACTAAGTATAATTTGATATTTCAAATAGTATAAATGTACTTTGTAAGCTAACATATAATTTGA
The DNA here is from genome assembly GCF_002813915.1 of Tenacibaculum sp. SZ-18. Lineage (NCBI taxonomy): Bacteria > Pseudomonadati > Bacteroidota > Flavobacteriia > Flavobacteriales > Flavobacteriaceae > Tenacibaculum > Tenacibaculum sp. SZ-18. Next base: position 2,617,603 of record NZ_CP019335.1, read on the forward strand.
TCTAAATTTCTCAGTTATATTAATATACGTTTTCTGAATTTTTATCGAATTAACAACCTTTTGTCATGAAAAAAAAGTCAATTTTAATCACAATGCTTATTCTTTTTTCCATTCTCTCTCAAGCACAAAACAACTATATTATTTTATGGAAAAAAGTATATGAGTTTGAAAAAGAAAATCTTCCGAAATCTGCATTAAAGCTTGTAGAAAAGATTTATACAAAAGCAACCGCTGATAATAATTCACCTCAGCTTATAAAATGTTTAGTTTATAAAAGTAAACTTTCCATAAACATGGAGGAAAACGCTCAACTTACTATTATCAATGATTTTAAATTACAAATTTCAAATAGTAATTTTCCAAGTAAAAATATTCTACAAAATATGTTAGCCAATTTATACTGGCAATATTTTCAAGAAAACAGATACAAGTTTTACAACAGAACAAAAACAACTGAAAAGGTTGATGAAAATGATTTTCGCACATGGGATTTAAACACCTTATTTAAAGAAATCCATTCCATTTACCAACTCTCTTTAAGTGAAAGTAAAAAACTCCAAAAAGTAAATATTCGGAAATATAAAGATATTTTAATTCTTCAAGAAGAATCAGAAAAATACAGACCAAGTCTTTATGATTTACTAGCTCAAAACGCCTTGGTTTTTTATCAAACTAATGAGACAAACATCACAAAACCATCTTTTCAGTTTAAACTAAATAATCCTGATTTCATCTGTGATTCTAATTTATTTACACAATTAAAACTAGAAACAAAGGATTCTTTATCTCTTCAATTTAATGCTCTTAAAATCTTTCAAGAATTAACACGGTTCCATGAAAAAAGTAAAAACTTTGATGCTTTAGTTGATGTAGATTTACAAAGATTAGCTTTCGTTAGTCAGAATGCAACGTTTATGAATAACGAAACTGCTTATTTAGAAACTTTACAATCTTCAGAAAGTAACTATAAAAATATTGAAGCAGGTAGCTTATATTCATTTGAAATAGCTCGAGTTTATAACATTCAAACCAATAAATATGTTAAGAATAAAAATGAAGATTACAGGTTTAAAAATAGACAAGGTCTTGAAATTTGTGAACAAATAAAGAAGCAATTCCCTAATAGTTTAGCAGCTAAAAAAGCAAATGTTCTTATCTCAAAAATTCAACAAAAACAACTTTCCCTTGTTGCAGAAGCCAATATACCCATCAATAAATTTTCTCGAGTATTAGTTAATTATAACAATCTAAACCGTTTACATTTTTCAATATTTAAAATTACTTACGACCAATACCAAGAGCTACAAAAGATTTATAATAAAGATTTAAAAATTAAAGCAATTCAAGCGCTTGAAAGAGTAACTTCTTGGAAAAACGAATTGCCAAATGAAAAAGACTATTTACAGCATTCTACCGAAGTTATCATTCCTAAATTACCAAACGGAAGATATTTAATTTTAGCAACTGAAAACAGAGAATTATCTAATAAAGAAATATTCGGAGAAGCGTTAATTCAAGCAACGGATTTAACTTTTATAACCCGAAACGAACCTAACAAAACAATTTATCAAATTCTTGACAGGAATTCTGGAAAACCAATTCAAAATGCTTCGGTAAGATTTCTAAGTGAAAAAAGTAGATACCAAAACAAAACTATTGATAGAACTTTTACCACCAACAAAAACGGCGAATTTATCTTTAGCCCTGATGACTATTACAACAGGGTAAGAGCAATTATTACTCACAAAAATGATCGAGCGGTTTTCGCAGAATTTTATTTAAGAGAAAATGTAAATAACAATCCACGTTATCGAAATCAAACTAAAACATTTGTTTTTACAGATAGAAGTATTTACCGACCAGGGCAAACTGTTTATTTCAAAGGAATTTGTTTAGAAAGTTTCAAAGAGAAATCATCCATAATTACGAATAAAAATGTAAAAGTATATTTTAAAGATGTAAACAACCAAGTAATCAAAAAGCAATCATTTAAAACAAATGAATATGGTTCTTTTGCAGGAAACTTTGTTATACCGAATACTGGTCTAACTGGTCAATTTAGTATTGAAACAAAAATCAATGGTAGAAGAAATTCCCAATATATTTCTGTTGAAGAATATAAGCGCCCAAAATTTGAAACTAAATTCAAACCTGTAAAAGAAACCTACCAATTAAATAATGAGGTTACAGTTACCGGATTTGCAAAATCATACTCAGGAGCAAATATTACAGAGGCAAAAGTCGTTTACCGAGTTCATAGAAAAGTGATTTATCCAAGATGGTGTTATTGGTTTTACCCAAATTTAAATTCACAACCTCAAGAAATAATTAGTGGAGCAACCACTACAAACTCAAAAGGAGAATTTAAAATTAAGTTTGAGGCACTTCCAGATGAAAGTATTTCAAAAGATAAACTTCCAGTTTTTAATTATGAAGTAACGGCTGATGTTACTGATTTAAACGGAGAAACTCGCTCCTCTTCTACTCTCGTTAAAGTGGGATATCATAGTTTATTAGCAACCATTGAAAGCAACGATTTTTATAATAGAAATGAGAAAAATCAAAAGATTAAAGTAGCTACAAAAAATCTAAATAACCAATCAGTTGATACAAATGGAACTATTACTATTTACAAGTTGATTTCTCCTGAAAACACCATTAGAAAACGTCCATGGGAAGCTCCTTTTTATCAAAAAATTTCTAAAGAAGAATTCAAATCAAAATTCCCACATGAAGCTTACAAAACTGAAGACAACTATTTAAAATGGGCTAAAGGAAAGTCATTATTTTCAACGTCATTCACTACAATAAATGGAATTCAAGAAATTGAGCTTCCAACTTTAAAGAAATGGAAATCCGGTAAATATTTAATTGAATTAACTTCAAAAGATAAATTCAATAAAGTAGTATCAGACAAAAAATACATTTCTGTTTTCAGCAATAAGGATAAACGTCCAGCGGACAATGCACTTATTTCTGTTAAAATGGATAAAGAAAGTTATAAACCTGGTGAAAAAGCCATTATAAAAGTTGCTTCCAACTCAAAGGATGTGACAGTAATGGTTACAGTTGAGAAAGAAAGAAAAGTTGTTGATTATCATTATCTACATTTAAATGAAAACGCTAAGACAATTCAAATTCCTGTAACAAGTGACGACTATGGAGGATTCGGTATTCGTTATCATTTTGTGAACTACAATTCAATAAATAGCGAAACATTAATGATTAATGTTCCTCATCCAAAAACGGATTTAGACATTATTACAAAAACTTTCAGAGACAAATTAGAACCTGGGACAAATGAAAAATGGAGTTTTACGATTAAAGGAACACAAAAAGAAAAAGTTACCGCTGAATTATTAGCCAGTATGTACGATGCTTCATTGGATCAATTTAAAACACATAACTGGAATTTTGATCCTATTCATAAACCAACGTATAGACTTCAGACTTTTATAAACTCTAGAAATAGTTTTGGTACTAAATATTTTCGAATGGAATATAACAACCGAAATTATTTTGATTTCCCAAGTCTACAATATGATCAATTAAATTGGTTTGATTTTAATTTCAGAGATCTTAACGTTTATGGGTTTAATGCCCTTTCAATGGAATCTGAAGCGATAATTATTCGTGGTGCGGCACCTAGATCTGATAATAAAAAAACTGTTAATAAAGAACTGATCGGTAGAACTTCTGGTGTTAGTATAACTCCTGAAGAAGATTATGAAAGTGGTGATATTTCTGGTTGGACTCCTAAAAATTCCTCTTACAAACTCAAACAAGAAAAAGATAAACTAAAAGGATCTCTAGATCAAATTCAAATTCGTAAAAACCTTCAAGAAACGGCATTTTTCTACCCGCAGCTATCTACTGATACTAATGGAAATGTTTCTTTTAATTTTACTATTCCAGAAGCTTTGACAAAATGGAAGTTACAATTATTGGCACATTCTAAAAACTTACATTCCGCTACAAAAACACTTGAAACAGTAACACAAAAAGAACTAATGGTAGTTCCGAATGCTCCTCGTTTTTTAAGAGAAAAAGATGAAATTACATTTAGTGCAAAAATCAGCAACTTAACAGATAAAACATTAACCGGAACTACTAAGTTATTACTTACTGATGCAATCACTGGGAAGACTATTGATTCAGAATTAAATAATAACAATAACCAACAACCCTTTACTGTTAATTCAGAAGGAAATACACAAGTATCTTGGAATTTAAAAATTCCATTATCTGTACAAGCTGTACAATACCAAGTAATTGCTAAAGCAGAAGATTTTTCAGATGGTGAACAAAATGTGCTTCCTGTTTTATCGAACCGAATGTTAGTTACAGAAACCTTACCAATGTGGGTGCGTTCAAATCAATCAAAAACATTTACTTTAGAAAAGTTAAAGAGCAACAATTCATCTACACTAAAACATCATAAACTAAGCTTAGAAGTAACTTCTAATCCTGCTTGGTATGCAGTGCAAGCTTTACCATATTTAATGGAATATCCATATGATTGTGCTGAACAAACTTTCTCACGTTATTATGCAAATACCTTAGCTAGTTTTATTGCGAATTCGAATCCTAAAATTCAAAATGTATTCAATCAATGGAAATCAAGCAAAGCACTTATCAGTAATCTTGAAAAAAACGAAGAGTTAAAATCACTAATCATTCAAGAAACACCATGGTTGCGTGATGCGCAGTCTGAAAGTGAGCAAAAGAAACGAATCGCGATGTTGTTCGATTTAAACAATATGAAAAATGGTCGTCAAAAAGCATTAAATAAGTTACAAAATATTCAAATGAACAATGGTGGATTTCCTTGGTTTAAAGGAAGCAGGTATCCTAATACTTATATTACAAATTATATCGTTTCTGGCTTTGGACATTTAGAAAAATTAGGCGTTGATAATTTCGACAAAAAGACGACAAAAATGCTTATCAAAGCCGTTAAGTTTTTAGACAATGAAATAGTAGACAACTATGAAAGAATTCTAAAAACAGCTCAGCAAATCAAAGAAAAAGACGGCGCTAAAGCATATCAAAAATACTTAGACAAACAACATATTGGTTATTTTGATATTCAATACTTGTACATGCGTAGTTTCTTTAATAAAATTCCTGTACAAGAAAAAACACAACAAGCAATTGATTATTACCGCAATCAATCTGCTACATATTGGAAGTCATTCAATTTGTCAGGTAAAGGTTCGATTGCGTTAATTCAGTTTAGAAATGGAGAAAAAACATTGGCCCATAAAATTCTTAAATCGTTAAGAGAGAATAGTGTTTTCTCTGAAGAACTCGGTATGTATTGGAAAGAAAACAAAGCTGGTTGGTATTGGCATCAAGCTCCAATTGAAACTCAGGCTTTAATGGTGGAAGTCTTCTCAGAAATCGAAAATGATACTAAAACTATTGACGAACTTAAAATTTGGCTTTTAAAGAATAAACAAGTGAGTCGTTGGAAAACAACTAAAGCTACTTCTGAAGCAGTTTATGCTTTATTATTAAATGGTTCTGACTGGTTAAACTCTTCGGAATTAGTAACTATAAAAATGGATAATAAAACTATCGACCCAATTCAACTTGAAAATTCTAAACTTGAAGCTGGAACAGGATATTTTAAAACTTCATGGAGTGGCTCTGAGATTACTTCAGATAAAGCATCGGTTACCTTAACTAAAAAAGATAAAGGAATTGCCTGGGGCGGATTATACTGGCAATATTTTGAAGATTTAGATAAAATTACCTCAGCAAAAACTCCATTACAACTTTCTAAAAAGTTATTCAAAAAAGTTAATTCCGATACTGGCAAACAACTAATTGCTATCAACGATACTAATCTTGAAGTTGGAGATTTAGTTACAGTTCGAGTTGAATTAAAAGTGGATAGAGACATGGAGTTTATTCATATGAAAGATATGAGAGCTTCTGCCTTTGAACCTGTAGATGTTATCTCTCAATATAAATGGCAAGACGGATTAGGTTATTATCAGAGTACGAAAGACGCAGCTACTAACTTCTTTTTTGATCGTATAAGAAAAGGTATATATGTTTTTGAATATGACGTAAGAGTAAACAATAAAGGAAACTTTAGTAATGGAATTACAACGATTCAAAGCATGTACGCACCAGAATTTTCAAGTCATTCAAAAGGTGTTCGAGTAAAAATTAAGTAATATGAAAAACACTGTTTTAATTATTCTTTTTCTAGCAGGAATACATCAAATGTTTTCTCAAGAATTAGATTTACCTGAATATGAATGGAAAAATAGAGTGGTTTTAATTATAACAAATGGCAACTCAAGTCTTCGTAAACAACAACTATACGAGCTTCATTCCAGCCTCAGAGAATTCGAAGAACGAAAACTTGCCTTTTTTGAAATCCAACCTCAGCGTTACAGAAGAATATCCTTAAAACTAAAAACCGAGAATCAAGATAATTGGATTTATTCTGAGCAACCCTACGAAAAATATAAATCGAAAAAATCTAAATTCAAAGTTCTACTTATTGGACTTGATGGAGGAATAAAGAATAAAAGAACCAAAAAAATATTTACCCAAAAAGAGCTTTTCTCTATCATTGATGGAATGCCTATGAGAAGAAGAGAGTTAAAAAGAAATCACTAATTCATGATAAAGAGATTGATATCATTCTTAATTATAATTTTTGTTTTAGTTCATTGCAAAAATAAGAATGAAAAACCAGTAATATCTACTACAGTTGATTCCACAGAAAGAACAATTAAAAAACCTGTAAACAACTGTACGAATATTGAGTTTGAAAATACTTCTAATACAATTCATATTATAGTTGCTTTATGTGATAATAAATACCAAGGAATTATTCCTGTTCCTGAAAAAATAGGTAACGGACAAGATCCTAAAAATAACTTGTATTGGGGAACAGCATACGGAATCAAGTCTTACTTCAGAAGAAGTCCTAATTGGACTTTAAAACATGCGAAACAAGTAGATTCTATAATATTGGAAAGAATTATATTCAAGCATAAAACAAAGGACTATACGATTGTTGCAGATGCTTATGACGGAAAATATATTAAAAACGCAACTGAAACTTTTTTAAGAAGCTCTGCTGGTATTGAAAAAGACATTATAAATATAAACAAAGACACTATTGGTATAAAAGGTAACTCAAATTTGGTAGCCTATATTGGACATGATGGCTTAATGGATTTTCAACTAAATGAGAAATTCATAAATACCGATCACAAAAAGAGAGATGTTATCATTTTAGCCTGTTATAGTAAAAACTATTTCCAACCTCATTTAGAGAAAGCTAATGTAAACCCATTAGTTTGGACTACTGGATTAATGGCACCCGAAGCTTACACAATTCACGATGCTATTGAAGGTTACATAAATAAGGAATCAAATGAAGCAATTATTTTACGAGCTGCCAAAGCTTATAACAGGTATCAAAAATGTGGTTTACAAGCTTCCAAACGGCTACTAGTAAGCGAGTAAAGAATAAAATCAATAAAAATTATAGTTTAACAATCATCTCTATTAAAGAATAGTCTTGTTTCCAAAGATTAAATTTTTATTTGAACTTAAAAAGACTACTACAAATAGAAATAGAAGTATTTACATACTTTCAGGAATGGTTGAAAAAATAACATACTTATATTTCTTTAAATCTCATAAAGTAAAATCAGTTTTTTTATTTATCTGTTTGAAACTAATTTTCTTCTATAAGCAAAGCTCTTTCTTCTAAAATATGCATGAATTCCTAGCAACACTATTAAAGGTGTTAACCCATGAGGTAACCTAAATATGACTTGATATAAATTTTGATGTAATGTTTGTAATGGAAACTCCCAATAAAAATTTGCTGCCAATCTTGCGAAAGCAGTTAATAAGCCCCAAATAATAGCGTAAATTAGAGCATACTTTGCGAGCTTAGGAATAAAAATGAATACTGCCAAAATAAAATCTAATATACCAGCGACATATAAAAAAGTGATTGCAAAACTCTCGGAACAGCCAAAAATATTAATTACCATATCTACAAATTTTCCTGGTACAGGATAAGCTCCAAAGGCATATAATCCGTGTGAAAAAAATGTAATAGCAATTAAAACTTTAAAAATAAAATACAATCGAAACTTTTCGAAATTTTCATTGAAAGTGTATAAAAAAACAAAAGGTAATCCGAATTGAATACTATGTTCAAAGAATTGAGCTACATGATAAAACTTCTCTTTGGCTAACAAAACAGATAAAATAACCAAACTAATTCCTCCCAAATAAACAGGAATTCCGAATAGTTTTTTATTCGATTTTGTAACTAACAAAGTGCATCCTGCGGCTAATAAATATAAAAAACCATTACACTGAATAAATATTTGTATAAAATTATCGGTACTGGAGCTTGTAACATATTCTGACCAATTCATACCAAACCAATTTTCAATTATTGGTTTTAATAAAGATTCGTCCCAAAAAAAAGTACGATACGGCGCATCCCAAAACAAATGCTGCCAAGCTCTGCCTAAAAAGATTAAAAAAACAGAAACTTTAAGAAGGTTAGTTTGTTTCATACTTACAAAATAACCAAATACCATGTTAACTTAACAAAAGTAGAATGTTATATTATTTTAAACGAATGGTTATAAGATTTAATTTTCAATTAACATTCTCTCTTCCGTTATTTTGCCTTATCAACTTTTCTATTTTCGCTTCAAATTAATCAACCAACCCCTGCAAATCATGAAAAAACTTTTTTTATTGATATTGGTATTATTTGTTAGTATCAATGCAAACGCATCAAACGATAAATATCGTTTAACTTTAAGAGGAAATCCTTCTACTTCAATTGTTATCGGATGGAATCAAATTTCAGGAAGTAATGCACGCGTTTATTATGGAACAACAGATTACGGAACTAACTATACTAGTTATCCGAATTCCGCTGCACCAAGTAGAACCTCTTCTTACAAAGGAATGAATAACAACTTTGTAAGATTAACTGGATTACAACCAAACACGGCCTATTATTTTGTTATCATAGATAGCGAAGGAACAAGTCAACGTTTATGGTTTAAAACAGCTCCAAGTGATAGAAGCCGATTATCTTTTATTGCTGGTGGAGATTCAAGAAACAACAGAACTCCTCGTAGAAATGCAAATCTTTTAGTTTCAAAACTAAAGCCTCATGCTGTTTTATTCGGTGGTGACATGACTGACGATGACACAAATAGCCAATGGCAAACTTGGTTTAACGATTGGCAATTAACCATTGCTTCCGATGGAAGAATGTTTCCTATTATCGCTGCTCGCGGAAATCATGAAGACAGTAATAATAGTATTTATAATTTATTTGACACACCATCTACAAGTATTTATTATGCTATTACTTTTGGAAACAACTTAGTAAGAACATATACTTTAAATACTGAAATTTCTATTTCAGGAAATCAAACTACTTGGTTACGTAACGATTTAAATGCTAACTCAGGTGCTATTTGGAAAATTGCACAATATCACAAACCAATGCGTCCACATGTTTCTTATAAATCAGAAGGAAATAGCCAATATAGTAATTGGGCACAAACTTTTTACGACAACAAAGTTCAATTAGTTGTTGAGTGTGACGCACACACTGTAAAAACTACATGGCCGGTAAGACCTTCAACAGATTCTGGAAGCGATGAAGGGTTCGTTAGAGATAATACAAACGGAACAGTATACGTAGGCGAAGGATGCTGGGGGGCTCCTCTACGTTCTAACGGAGATAATAAAAGTTGGACTAGAAACTCAGGGCGTTTCAATCAATTCAAGTGGATATTTATTGATGAAAACAAAATTGAAACAAGAACAATTCAGGTTGATAATGCTTCTAGCGTTGGTGAAGTTTCTAACAATAATGTTTTTCAAATTCCTTCAAATTTAGATATTTGGAATCCATCAAATGGAAGTGTTATAACAATCAACAAATCAGGATCTACAGGTGGTGGTGATACTGGAAATGGAAATATTGATGTAGCTATTTCGAACGGAAGTGATGACGTTGAAGAGGATAAAAATGGTAAAATTTACGATGACAGTAGCGATTTAGAATTGGTTTATGATTCTTATAACAACTCTAGTTACCAAACTATTGGATTACGATTCAGAAATGTAAATCTACCAAAAAATGCTACAATTACTAGTGCTTATATTCAGTTTACAGCAGACGAAAGCCATAGCAACAGTGCTGATTTAGAAATAAGTTTACACAACTCAACAAACTCTCCAGTATTTACAGATTCGAACAATGTTTCAGGTAGAAGTACTTTTGCATCAAAAGTAATTTGGCAACCAAGCGGATGGTCGAGCGGGCAAACTGGAAGTGCACAAAGAACTCCGAGTTTAAAAAACATGGTCCAAAGTTTAGTAAATCAATCGGGTTGGACTTCAGGAAATAGTGTTAGTTTCATTATCAAGGGAAGAGGAACAAGTTTAACAAGTACTTCTGCAAAACGTGTTGCTGATTCTTATGAAGGAGGATCAAGCAAAGCGGCAAGGTTAATTGTTTCTTACACAAAAGAAGGGAACGGAGGTTCTACTCCTCCATCTGATATTTGTGATGGAATTTCGGAATGGCAAAGTGGTGTTAGTTACTCAGTTGGAGCAAAAGTTACCTACAACGGCAACCTATTTGAAAGGACTTCTAGTGGATGGAACTTTTTAGGAGCTTGTGGAACAGCTCAACGAAACGCTACAATTGTTTATCCTCCAATAGCCGACTCAGGAGTAGAAATTTACCCTAATCCTTTTTCAAATAAAATAAAAGTAACTGTTGGCAATCAATATTTTCAAAAACCACTGCATTTGCAGCTTTTTAACACAAACGGAAAACAGATTTATGAAGAACATTTTTCTTTAGACACTAGTGTTGAGAAAGTTATTTCTCCTAAAATTATAGCTACAGGAATTTATATTCTTACTGTAAAACATGGCGAAAACACAATAAAGAAACAACGATTGATTAAAAAATAGATCATTTCATCAAATAAAAACATAAGATTTTTTTAATCTTTTTTTGCCGCTTATTCTTTACGAATAGGCGGTTTTTACTTCTATATTTTCTACAAAATGATTTCCTTTTAAACCTTAGGTTGATTTTGGTCATTTCAATTAAAAGCTTACTTTTATACATGCTATGAGAACAATTACCTTATCTTTAAAAAGGCATAGAGGAAAACTATGTATTTTTATCTTTTTCGATTACAATTTGGAGATAATTACTTTATTGAAGAGTAAAACTCCCGCTCATTGGAGCAATTCAAAAAGAGCTTGGTACTTACCTTTTACAAACGAGAACAAAAACCTCTTATTAAATATATTATCAAAGTTTCGTGTTAAAAACAACATTTTTGATAACCATCTTGATTTAACTGAAGAGCAAAAAAAGTTTTTAAATGGATATTATTTATTTTTAAAAGGGAAGAGATATAGTAAAAGTACCGTTAAAACTTACACTCACTTTATTGCCCTATTTGTCAATCATTATAAAGTAAAAGAATTAAATACATTAAGTAATTTAGATGTTAGAAAGTTTATTGAAGACGTTTTCCTTAAAAGAAACTATTCAATAAGCACCCAACGTCAATTCATTAGCGCTGTTAAACTATTTTGCAATTATTTCCCAGAATGTAACATTACAAATTTAGAATTAACACGCCCGAAAAAGTCAAAAAAACTACCTGTAGTTTTATCTCAAAAAGAAGTTATCTCAATTATTAGAGTAACCAAAAACTTAAAACATCGTGCCATTATTACACTGCTATATTCATCTGGAATTCGAATAAGTGAATTACTCGCTTTGAAATTAGCCGATATAAACATTGAACGCAGACAACTTCGAATTGTTAATGCAAAAGGAAGAAAAGACAGATATGTAATTTTGGCCGAGAATTTTATTCCCTTATTATTAAATTATTATCATACTTATCAACCCAAAGAGTTTTTATTTGAAAATTTAAATAAAAACCAATATTCAGCAAGTAGTGTTCGAAAATTAATTAAAAAGTCATGTGCATTAGCTGGAATATTAAAAAATGTAACTCCTCATACTTTCAGGCACAGTTTTGCAACGCATTTATTAGAAGATGGAGTAAATTTAAGATACATACAAGATTTATTAGGGCATAGTAAACCAGAAACGACTATGGTTTATACGCAAGTAACACAAAAAAGTTTACTAAATATAAAAAGTCCGTTAGATCAAATAACCAAGAACACAAATATTAATGAATTGGAACAAAAGTTCCTGTTATCCGGAAAATTTCACCGATAAACAGGTATATTTGTTTGGATATAACGAGTTGTAGTGCATTGTAATAACTGAAAAAATGAAATTAATACATTGGACACCTAAAGAGAATAAAAGCCAAGTTCTTGAAAATGGAATTCTGATTACTGATACTTGGATTTCGTGTTCAATTCTGACACCTTTTAAAAATTTAAATCGTTGGTGGTTAGACTTTCTTTTAAATGACAAAGAATATGTTGGAATTATCTTTGAATTGGAAGAAAATGATTTTCCATTGGTTCACGACCATTGGATTGTTGAGGGACATAGTGAAACTAATGATGACCTTGAAGTTATTGCAAAAACAAGATATAGTTTAAAAGAAATATTGTCGAGTAATCCAAAATCAGTATTTGGAAATTTAACGAAGCTAAAACAAGGTTATGAACAGACAATAGTCTGGCGAATAGGAAATACGATAGATGACTCTAATTATTTAGATAAAGACGGGATTTATAAATCAGATGATAAAAAAATAATTGAATCAGGATTAAAGTTAATAAAATCGAACCCAAAAAAGGCGGCAAAGGACTTTTTTGATAATCCTGACTTTATGGAATTTGTCTTTGAAGACTATGAAATTCTCTTATTCACAAATGTTGAGCCAAACAGAATTGAAAAAGTAATTCAAGCGAATACAAATTATTCGTATAATGACTTAATGAATGAAATAAAGACGCACTACAACAAAGCGTATAGTTAATTGCTATTCCTTGCTAAACTAAAGGTAAGTGATTTTTTATAAAGCTAGTCTTTAACTCTAAATTTTTTACATTTAACGAAGCAACTAACCATACACAAACCGTTGTATGTAATAAGTCCAACTTCTGGCTTTTAAATACACTTTTTGATTGTGATTAAGGATAGGTAAAACAGGATTAAAATTAACTAAACGTAAGAATGCAGTTTAGTCAAGCTTATCGATTGACATCGTATGAGAGTTTCACTTTCAAATACGCATGCTAGCGTAAAAAGCTTGCCGAAATTAGAAGATTTTTTTGACAATGTCAAGTTTTAAAACGATAATTTAATTTAAATCAATGTTTTAGAGCGGAGCAGAAAATCATTTTTCAGATAACAAACCATATCAGTCTGTGGTTGATATAATTCATAATCTTGAAAAAACAAGTGAATTTAAAGTAATCTGAATGTAGCGCCTGGACTGACTACGTAAATATAAAAATAGAAACTATAAGATTTTAGCTATATTTACTACAAACAACAACGTGTAAATTGCATTAAAACGCAACTTACACGAAACGTTAGGCACAAGCTGAAATATGAAACCTGAGGAATTTAAAAACATATGGACTTTGGATAAGAATAAACTCAATTCAATCAGTCAGGAAAAACTAAATGGACTAGGACTTTCGGAAAATTCAATTGAATTCCTTGTAAAATCAGGATTACCAGAAAGTGCCGCACCTTTTTTATCTTTTTCGAAAGATTCAAATGATGTTTATGATAGTGTTCAAAAACTGACAACTATTTATAACTTTTTAGAACCTGAATTTGAAAAATATATAGTAATTGGCTCTTGTAATGACGGAGACCCAATTGTCATAAATACAGGAAATAATGACCGAATAGAATATCTCGACCACGAAGATTATTTCAGTTCACAACCTTTTAATTCTGATCTTTCTGCTATGGCTAAATGTTTAATAGCGTATCGGAATTTTGTAAAAAGAGTACAAACGGAAAATGGAGAAGATGCGTTTCTCGATTCTGATTTTACGGACGAACAATTCGAAAAATTAAAGTTGGACTTAAAAAATGCCGATTCAGAGGCTATGGAAAGTGACGGATTTTGGCTTCGCCAGTTAGAAATGGACTTGGTATTAAGAGAAGATGCTAATTATGAAAAATAAAAGCCAGCGCCTAACAATGTATAACCGCAATTACGGCGGATTCGACTTCGTCCGAATCTACTCGGTAATTACTAACGCTAGTTCTTAAACAAAATATGTAACTTTAATCCCGTAACAACAGTTATACAAATACGTTGTAAGTAATGCTGAAAAATCATCAAACCAAATGAATAAAACGATATTTGAAATTACCAAAATGGATTGTCCTTCAGAGGAAAATCTAATCCGAATGAAATTGGATGAAATTTCGAGTATTGCGAATTTGGACTTTGATATTCCAAACCGAAAATTGACCGTTTTTCATAGCGGAGAAATTGACCAAATCGAAAAGTCAGTTATCGAACTGAATTTAGGCGGAAAAAAAATCTCAACAGAACAAACTGACCAAACTGAATTTAAAGAAAACGAAAATCAGAGAAAACTACTTTGGTCTGTACTTGCCATAAATTTTGCTTTCTTCCTAATAGAAATGACTACAGGAATTATCTCAAAATCAATGGGACTTATTGCCGACAGTTTAGATATGCTTGCGGATAGTTTTGTGTACGGAATTAGTTTGTTTGCAGTTGGAGGAACTTTAATTAAGAAAAAGCGAATTGCTAAACTTGCTGGATATTTTCAAATAGCACTTGCGATTATTGGATTTATGGAAGTTTTAAGAAGATTTTTCGGAGCCGAGAAACTTCCCGATTTTTCTACAATGATTATCGTTTCTGTTTTTGCACTTATCGCAAACGGAATTTGTCTTTATATTTTGCAAAAGTCAAAGAGCAAAGAAGAGGCACATATGAAAGCAAGTATGATTTTTACCTCGAACGACGTGATTATCAATTTGGGAGTTATAATTGCTGGAATTTTGGTAAATTGGTTGAGATCGAGTAAACCTGATTTGATTATTGGAACAATCGTTTTTGCGTTGGTAATTCAAGGAGCATTTCGGATTTTGAAATTAAGTAAGTGAACGAAAAAAAACACTACTTACAACAACGTATATAAAAAATAGCGGTTTAATCACTTAAACGAAACAAAAGAAATAAATTAAAGGTCAGCTATAATCCGAAAAATTAGTGCTAAAAATCCGCTACTTTTCATATACGAGACCATTGGGTACAATTATGAAAAAAATACTATTGACCTTTTTTATATTATCTTATTCTATAATTTCGAGTGGACAATCTAAAATCAAAGGACAACTTTTTGATGAATATGGTAATGCTGCGTGGGCTGAAATATTTATAAACGGAGAACCCACCGAATGGATGAGCTATAATGGAATAATTAATCTAGTTTGTACTGAAAACGGAATTAACGAAATTACATTTAAATATTTTGGACATTATATAACAAAAATAAAAGTTGAATGTAATGACGACATTGTTGATTTAGGAGAAATTTATTTAATAAGTGGAAACTTTTGGTTAGATGGTCCAAAAAATGGTTTTATATCAGACAATTATAAAAATGGGAAAGTAAAATATAAAATAAACATTAAAAGGTGGAAACCTCACGGAGATTCAAAGTTTTATAACTCTAAAGGAGAACTAACTCAAAGACTAATTTATAAAAAAGGGAAACTTTTAAAAATTTATATTAGAGAAAATGGAAAGCTTAATGAGCTGAAATTTGAAATAACAAAAAAAGGTGAAATATTAACTGTACCCAACAAAGTATAAATTTTATTGCTGTTTTTAGTCTACTTGCGAAAGTCCTAGCGAACTTTCTAATTAGTAATAATTTACTTACTTTTAAAGTGAAAACAACGCAACAAACTTTATACAGAGCCGTTGTGTGCAATTAAAACAAACGATAATCAATGATAAAAAGAATTAGAATTACAACTTTATTACTTTCAATTTCAATAGCTGGATTTGGACAAGAGTTACCTGAAGAAAAATCTGAAAACCATATTCAAATTAAAGGAATGAATATTTTTATGGTTCCGCCAACATCATTTGAATCTTCAAATAACTTCAAAGGGTTTCAAAATCCTAATGACCAAACTTCAATGATTATGGCAATGGAAATTCCTGGACCTTATTCAGAAGTTTCCAAAGGTTTTAATTCCGAAATGTTACAAAAACAAGGAATGAAATTGAAAACAAAGAAAGAAATAAAAGTTGCTGAATTTGACGGAATACTTATAGAATTAGACCAATCAGCAAATGGAATGACTTTCTCAAAACAAATTATCGTTTATGGAAATGAAAAATCAAGCACCTTAATAAATGGTGTTTATTTAAAAGATTCTATTCAAACTGGTAAAAAAATCAAGGAGAGCATTTTAACAACATTTGTAGATTCAAAAACCGAAAGCAATCCAAGAGAAGCTTTGAATTACTCGCTTAATGAAAATGTTGGTTCTCTAAAGTTCAAGGCTGTAATGGGAAATGGAATGCTATTAAACCGTGATTTGAAAACACCAACAGAAAGTGAAGATAAAGCGACATTATTGACTGACAAATCATTTGCAAACGTTGAGATTAAAAACGAAAAATTGTTTTGTATTTCAAGATTAAAGAAATATCCAGACGATTATTCTGTAATTCCAAGCAAAGGAATTAATGAAATAGAAATTGACAATCTAAAAGGATTTGAACTTTTTGCTAAAAACAACGATAAGGAAAATGAGGAAATGTATCAAGTCATTTTATTTGACCAAAACGGAGGATATTATCTCTTTATTGGAACTTACGTTACTGGGAGTGAAAATGCAATTTCCGATATTAAAAATGTAATACAGACATTTAAAAGAAAAAAATAACTGCACACAACAAAACCTAAACTGCATTAAAACGCAGCTTAGCCAAACCGTTAACTATCATTGTCGAGAATTATGTGAAGTTCTCTTTTTGATAAATCAAAGTAAGCTTCAAAATTGTACTTTTCAAGAGTAATTCCAGCTTTGTCCTTTTTTTGAGAACTAAACGTTTTTTGGTTTGGATCATTTGCCAATCTCCTAATTTCTTGATTGTCGGTTCTTGTTTTGTGTTTGAAAAGTCTCTGGCTCGTTCCGATAACTTAGCTTACTTTTTACTTTTAAGTAGAACCTGATGGTATTTTTAGCCAATTCTCGCTGAACGTTCTGATCCGTTCTTTTTCTAAAAAAAGGCTTTATAGAAATCTTAAAATACGCAAACTAAATGCAAGTAAGGCTTGTAACTATTTATCTTTTATTGGCTGACAATTGTGCTTGTTTGTAAACCTTTAGATTTGCATTCTGTATCGTTTGCTTTCAGTGTAAAATTTTCTAACCGCTTTGAATTTTGGCTAGTGTTCTCCAACATTAGTTAACAGCGTGTATAAAAAATTGCTTCTTTCTCTATAAATCAAAAATTATATTTACTTTTAAATCATGAAAAACGAATGAAAAATTGCTACTAAAATCATCGCAACTTTTCATACACAATTACGTTGGCAAACATTTGATGAAAAACTTGAACTACATATTAATCTTTCTTTTGATTTTAAGTTCCTGCTCAAATTTGGACGAAAATAAACCTTTGTCTAAACTATTTTCAGACGATTATAAAAGTTTCGAAATTGATGACAAGATTGAAATTATAGATTTAGATTCAGTTTCAAATTTTTCGGAATTAAGACAAAAAATGGGCAAATTAACCTGTGAGGGAAAATCGTCAGGTTTAAGATTTAAATCAAATGATACTATTTATCATTTAATTGGATTTGCTAACTGTCCGAGTTCTGTAGAAATTGGATGTTACTTCAGGCGGAATTTATTATTTGTTAGAAATGATTCGTTGGTAATTGAATACGGGAAATCCAAAAAGAAAAAATCAATCACATTCCTAAAAGCGGAACTGAATGAGATAATATCTAAAACCTATAATTTTCAGTATAACGAAAACAAACTAAAACCAGCTTTAATCCATTTTTACGTTGAAGATAAATATCCCATTGAAACAACAAAAAGAACTCTAAAAGAAATTGTTAGACAGTTTAAAGAAATTAATTCACAAAACGGTTCTGACTATTTTAGATATAATATTCTGTTTGAGGGATTTGACATTACAAATATTCCGCCATCACCACCGCCACCAAAACCGAATGAATTTGATAACGAAAAAAAATAAAAACGATTTGCCAACAATGGCTATAGTTAATAAGGGTTTTGGTGCTTAACCCAGAGTTATGTGCTTTAAACCAAGTCCGCCAATTTTTTTGATTTGGCTTTAAAAAATTAAAACAAAATAAAAAGTTTTGGCTAAGTGCTTAATCGAAAATTTATTTACTTTTAATCCTTTACTAACCATAGCCGAGACGTTGTATGCAAGC
Source organism: Tenacibaculum sp. SZ-18 (assembly GCF_002813915.1). Taxonomy (NCBI): domain Bacteria; kingdom Pseudomonadati; phylum Bacteroidota; class Flavobacteriia; order Flavobacteriales; family Flavobacteriaceae; genus Tenacibaculum; species Tenacibaculum sp. SZ-18. The sequence continues at coordinate 2,636,095 of NZ_CP019335.1, forward strand.
TGAAAAATGAAAGACCAATTGAATAATATACTGACTGTAAAGCCTTGGATTATATTTTTATCAATAATCATACTATCAATCTTCTCTGAAACAATGATTGGAATTGTATTAATGATAATCTGGATATGCTTATTCACTTACTGGACTTTAGGAGTTGGAGAGAAATTGTACAACAAACTGAACGATAAATCTATTTTGAACCTAAAAAGATTTAAAATTCAAATTGGTTTCGTTGTTACATATCTTTTAATTGTTTTCTTGACTGTAGGTGGTTATGAAATAAATAATGAAAACATTGCTGAATATGGTTGGAAAGCTTGGTTAATTATTCCTCTTCATCTGATTTTAATGTATTATATGATTCACACAATCTACTTTTTATCAAGATGCATTACTACGTTGAGAAATCAAAAAGAAGGTTATGGTTGGTATATGTTAGGATTTTGGTTTTTTCCAATTGGAATATGGATAATTCAACCAAAAATAATAGAATTACTGAATGAAAAGCCAGCATACAACAATATATAACCGCAATTACGGCGGATTCGACTTCGTCCGAATCCACTCGAAATTGCCAGCATCAGTGCTTAACCGAAAACCATAACTAAAAACCCGTAACTGACGGTTATACGAGACCGTTGTAACACATTTCACCAAACTACCGTAAATGAATGAAATTAAGATACCATTAAGTAAAACGAAAATTATATTACTTATGATCGGAGCATTGGCATTTGTTATTGTTGGAGCTTGGGGAATTATAGAACCTGAAGAATTTGCTTCTATTCGTTATCCGAAAAACATTGTACTTTTAAGCGGAATAGTTGGAGTTTTATTCTTCGGACTATGCTTCATTTTCATTTCAAAAATAGTCTTTAGTAGAAAAACTGGTTTGATTATAAATGATGACGGAATCATTGACAACTCAAACGCAACAAGTGTTGGACTTATAGAATGGAAAGATATTACTGGAATAAAATCTTGGAAAACAGGTTCAACAAAAGTAATTGTTATTTTGACTTCTGAACCAGAAAAATATATTGAGCGTTCAAAAAATATCATTTCAAAAAAAGCAATGAAAGCGAATAATAGAATTTATGGTTCACCAATATCGATAATATCAAATTCACTAAAAATAAATTTCTCGGAATTAGAAAAACTGATTTTGGAACAAATTGATAGACGGATAAAATAAAAACGTGTTACAACAAAGTGTATAATTAATTGCGGCTGAATTTCCTCACCGGAAATTCAATCTTATTAATTATCTTTCCGCAACAACGGAAAACGACTAGCGTCCTTTTCCCGCAAAAAATCATACACAAATACGTTACCACACATTAAAAAAAATGACCACTTTAATAATATTTTTTTTGATTTTAATCGGTCTGAATTGTATTCCTTACCTAACAAAAAAGGAATTTCCGAGATTTAAAAATATCATTACCAGAGGATTAACAATTAGTCTAATCATTATATCAGTAATCGTAATATTTTTATATAATGGTTATCGTTTGGAAGGAATATATAGCAATTCATTTTTGGAATTGACTTTTATAATATTTGTTCTTTTATTCTTTAGTATTGTGAAAAATAACAGAACAAAACTTCTAAAACTTTTGGTTTTAATTCCATCAGTTTGTTTGATAATATTGCTTTTTATATTTGAGCAAGTAATAGCTGAATATGAAATTAATGAAACTTATAGAATAGAAGTGTCAGAAAGTGGATTTTTAAACTGTGGAGAACGGATTTCTATAACTAAATCTGAATTAGGAATATTTAGAAAACGAATATTTACAAGAACAGATTTGTGTTTGATTGGAATAAATAAAATTGAAACTATAGAATTTAACGAAAATGATGCTGAATTTTTAATATATCACAATGGAAATTATGACAGCGAAAATCCATTTAAATACAGAATAACGAATAAAAACGTGTGGTAACACCGTATATAATTTATTGCTAGTCCTAACTTACTTACGAAAGTTCTAGCCGTTTTTCCATTCAGTTTGTATTTACTAAATTAGGTGATTAAAATACGCAACAAAAGATATACAAAACCGTTGTATGTAATAAGTCCAACTTCTGGCTTTTAAATACACTTTTTGATTGGGATTAAGGATAGGTAAAACAGGATTAAAATTAACTAAACATAAGAATGCAGTTTAGTCAAGCTTATCGATTGACATCGTATGAGAGTTGCACTTTCAAATACGCATGCTAGCGTAAAAAGCTTGCCGAAATTAGAAGATTTTTTTGACAATGTCAAGTTTTAAAACGATAATTTAATTTAAATCAATGTTTTAGAGCGGAGCAGAAAATCATTTTTCAGATAACAAACCATATCAGTCTGTGGTTGATATAATTCATAATCTTAAAAAAACAAGTGGATTTAAAGTAATCTGAATGTAGCGTCTGGACTGACTACGTAAATATAAAAATAGAAACTATAAGATTTTAGCTATATTTACTACAAACAACAACGTGTAAATTGCATTAAAACGCAACTTACACGAAACGTTACCATACATTTGAGAAAAACCGATGAACGAAACAAACTTGACTTACAAAATTAAAACTGAACCAAATATTGGAGACCGATTTGCTGCTGGATTAGTGGATTATATTATAATTTATGCAGTTACATTCTTTCTGATTTATACGCTTGGCGAACCGAATGACGAAGGAGGATATTCCTTAAATGGATTACCAGGATTAATTCCAATTGCTTTTTGGCTGTTTATGACTGTTGGACTTGAAATTGGATTCGGAGCAACTCTCGGAAATTCATTAGTTGGACTTAAACCGATTCCGAAAAACGGAACAAACCGAAAATTGACTTTTGGCGAATCTTTTAAAAGACACTTACTTGACCCAATTGATATGTTCTTTTTTGGATTAGTCGGAATAATAACAATTAAAAATACCGATTTAAATCAAAGAGTTGGAGACTTATGGGCGAAAACTATTGTTGTGCCAATCAAATCTCTGAATGAATCAAAAAACTGAATAAAAAAAGTGGAATAAAAACGTATGGTAACAACGTGTATAGCTCATTGCGGCTGAATTCCTAATCGGAATTCATTGCAATTTGCTATATTCCGGTTACGGCGGAAAATCATAGCTGATTTCCCGCAACGAGCCATACACAATTCCGTTAGCGGTTATTTGAGTAAATATGACAAACCTTGAAATAATAAAGAAATTAAGAGAATCTACTTTCACAGACGAAGACGGAGAAAAATATCAACTTGAATTTCAAGACGGATTGACTGATTCCGAAATTGAACAACTGAAAGAACAATTCCCAAGTAACAATATTGACAGTGAATTAATTGAAATACTGAAAGAAACCAAAGGTTGGGACGGTTACGGACCTGAAATGGTTTATTTTGATTCTATTGGACAATTCGGATTTTGGGAATTATCCGCAAACTCAATTACTCTTGGACACGATGGGTTTGGAAATCATTGGATTTTGGATTTAAACGAAAGCGGAAAACCTAACAAAGTATTTTTTGCTTGCCACGACCCAGCAGTATTTGTTGTTCATTCGCAAAATCTAAATGAATATCTAAAACACTTATTGGAATTTTACGAAAGCCCTGACAAATGTCATCTGAATGAAATTCACGACAAAACCGTAATGACAATTTGGAATGAAAATGACCTGTGTTCACAAAAAACCGAATTTGAAAATCAAAATCCTGAATTCAAAGACTTCCTGAATAAATTTGAAGGTGACGAATGGACTGTTGCTGACTTGCGAACTGGAAAAAACAAAGACGGTTTTGCTTGGGGAAAGTTTGGAGCGAATCAGTTTACGGAAAGACATCCAACCGAATTGGTATGGGTAATTAAGAATAAGAAAAAAGGCTTTTTATCAAGACTTTTTGGAAAATAAAAACAACCGCTAACAATGGCTATAATTCATTGTGGTTTTGTGCCACACCAAAATAAAAGTATAAATCAACGGCTGATTTCTCAGCGGAATAATCCTGCGGATGATTCCACAACGAAATCATAGCCGAAACCGTTGTAGCCAATTAGAGAAACCCGAAAAGTATGAGATTTATAAAATCGATATTGATTCTAATCATTTTGGTTTCTTGTCAAAATAAAGATTATAAGAAAGCTGAAAATAGCAAGATGATATTTGGAACAAAATCACTTAAAGTTCAACCGATAATTGACCTTTCAGAAAAACTTGAGAGCGAAGATGAGATTATATCTATTTCAGTCGATAAGAATGGAATAAATACCTTGATAATTCATTCTGCACCTCAATACAGAACTGAAAATGGAATGTTTGCAGTGATTAAATATGACAAGCCTAAAGATTATACATTTATCCGTTTTGACTTAAAGGGAAATGAAAAATTTAGAACTCTAATAAAAGATGAATATTACAATTTTCATAACGTGAATTTCTTACCAACAAAAGAAATTCTGCTTATCTGTGGACGTAGCAGATACAAAAATGAAAATGAAATAGACAAAAATGCTCGAATTTATAGCCTTAAAGGAGAATTATTGAGAGACTTTGTTGCTGGAGACGGAATTCAAGATGTCCAAATTGACAATGATGGAAATATATGGACTTCATATTTCGATGAAGGAATATTTGGAAATTACGGATGGGACGAGCCAATTGGAACACCCGGACTAATATGTTGGAATAAGGACGGACAGAAAATTTGGGAATTCGAACCAACTGACGGACTTGACCATATGGCGGATTGCTATGCAATGAATATAGATTCAGACAACAACACTTGGTTTTACTATTACACAGAATTTCCACTTGTTAAACTTGATAACTCAAAACAAATTAAGTTTTGGAATACTGATATTGGAGGTTCAAGTTCTTTAAATATTTCTGACAATAAAGTGCTTATGGCAGATGGATATGATGAGAATAATTTTATTCTGTTTGAGATTAAAGGAAATAAACTAAAGAAGACTAAAAAGATTAAGTTTAAAAACGAGGAAAACCAAGAGTTGAACAAACGAAATTATATTACAAGTTTTGGCTCAAACATTGGATTTCTTCAAGAGAACAAAATCTATTTGACTAAAATGAACGAAATAAAATAACTGGCTACAACAACACCTATACGCAATACCCTGCGGGATACTGCGCATAGCCAAACCGTTGGCAACAATTTGAACTCATTTAAATGAAATCTATTTATATTTTAATAATTACTCTTTTTTCTTTAACTATTTGTATAGGACAAGACAAAATTACTTTTGATATTAAAGAAGTTTTTCTCCAAAAAAAAGATTTTAAAAAGCGGAAATCTGATTTTATAAAAAAAGGCGGAAATTTTTATGAAGATAAAGATTATATTGTGTCGAAAAGTTGCAGTGGTGAATGGGGAGGCTCAATTTTTTTTAAAAACAAAAAAAGTGGAATTGAATATTCTTGCAGTGCTACTTGTCCAGTATCCGTAAATCTTATAGATGGAAAATATATAGTTACAAATTCGCTTGCTCATTTAAGGGGTTCATCAGATATAATTGAAATTAAGAATCCTGAATTAATGTCAGTTTTTAAAATGCCTGAACCTAGAGAAATAAAAAATGGGATTAAGCATTACTATACTGGAGATACAGAAAGTAAATCAAGAAAAGGAGTAAAAGAAATTTGGAACGGATTCGGAATTTTAACTTTAATAAGTTTTGAATTTAAGGAACAATTGTATCATATAATTTCAAAAGACGCAAAAACATTTTTAGCCACTATAGTAGAAAGTGAGCTAAAAATTATAAATCAAATTTCTAAAGAACGAATTTGGGATTATGCTCCAGAAACTTTTAAAGATGAAAAGGGAAATTTAATCGTATTTTTCAATAATCACAGCACTAGTGGATATATTGAAATCATAGGAAATGAAATAAAAGTGACAAGAACAAAATAAAAAACTGTTGCCAACAACGTATAAAAATAATGCTTAAGTTTAATACTAAATCAAGAGGTTAGTGCGTATTTGGTCAATCCGATTTTCCTCCGGAAAATTCTAGGACTCTAAAACGCACTATTCTTATACAAAACGTTAGCAAGCATAAAAAAAATGGGATACCAATCAATAGTACACGGAAGAATATTACTTGATAGAGATTTTAAAGAATCTCAGAGTTTTATCAATTCTCTTGGAAATGATAATACATACCCTCAGTTAAATACTGATATGTTTGGTATTGGAATTACTGAACCAACATATTACGAAGACCCAGTAATTGTATTTGGAGCGACCTACAAACAAATTGAATATGATTGGACAAGTTTTATCTTGAAATTTGAACATATATTAAGGAATGTAGGATTTGATACAGCAAAAATTCAGTTGGAAACAGAAATTTTAGGAACTTATAACTTCTTTTGGAAATCCAAATACTCAAAAGACTCTTTCGATTCTGAAGAAAAATTAATAGAAACAGATGAATGGTTTTTCGGATATGGAAATCGTGGAAGATGGGGGTTTTTGGAGACACAAATAGAAGATTTTCAGATTTTCGATTTTGAAAATTTCAAATACCCGATTGAATTTTCAGATGACCAAAAAAATGTTTTTACAAAGATTATTAATTCGATTAATGAAAAAACTGAACAAAAGTTTTATCCTTATAAAAAGGAATTTCATTTTCGTGAAACCTATGACTTACTATTTCCAATTCTTAATAAATTGAGTTTTGAGAGAAAAATTGACTTTGGATTTGATGAGGCAAGAGATAAAGATGGAAATAGTATTATGACTTCAAAAGGATTTTACATAATAATGAAACAAGGAATAAATAAAGAAACGCTTGCTAACACGGTGTATAAAACATAGCTAAAAAGTGCTAAGCCCAAAGGTTTGTGTATATTAAGAAAGTCCGCCAAATTTTTAATTTGGCTTTTAAAATGAGAAAATTAAAAACAAAATATAAAAATTCGGCTCTGTGTTAATCCGAAAAAGTTAGTGTCTTTTTGCACGCTACGTTTCATACACAAGTCCGTTAGCAATAATTAGAAAAAGAATATGGAAATAGAATACTCAGAAGAAGAAGATCAATATTATTCATTGATAACCTTAAAATCACTCAATCAATTTAAAAAAGGCAATCGACCGTTAAACGACTTTATATGTATTGATTTTTTTGGTTTTGGAGATGAACCCAGCAAAGAACAATTAAATGCTTATAAATTTCTCTTAGAAAATGAAGAAAAGATATTTAATTCTTTAATCATTGGAGCAGTAAACTCATATAATTCCATTTACTTAAAGAGATTTGAAAAATACATAGAGTTTTTGCCTAAAATAACAGATACCTGTGATTTAAAAAAAGCTATATCAATAGAGAATATAATAATTTCAGATAACCATAAAAATGATTCCTCGTTTATTATGTTCAAAGGTGAATGTAACTGGGATGAGGAACATGGTGTTTGTCTTGTTATGTTAAAAGATGAATTTATAACAATGCAGTCTTGGGACTATCACCACAGATAAACTATTGCTAACAAAATGTATAATTAATTGCTAATTCTACTCTATTTAAGAAACTACGTACTGAAATGAAATATCAATAATTTTTATTTACATTTGGTGAAAAAATCGCAACTAATCATACACCAAACATTGTTGCCCACAATATGAAAAAACTACTTGCTATAATAATTCTACTTATCTCTAACCTTTGTTATAGTTAATTAAAATCAGTAATAATTGACAGCGAAACGAAAAAAAGAATACCTTACGTAAATATTTGGGTAGAAAATGAAAACATTGGAACAACATCTAATGAAAAAGGAGAGTTTAAATTAGAAATTGATGAAACGAAAGTTATTCTAATTTCTGCAATTGGATTTCAAACAAAAAAATTAAAATCTGATTCGATTAAAAATGTATTAGAGTTAAAACCATTAACCACTGAATTAGATGAAATTATTATCAATTCTAAAAAATTATCTCAAGAATTGACAATCGGTGAGTTCAAAAAATCTAAAATTAACAGTTATTTTGCATGCGGAACACATCCTTGGATTTCAGCAAGATTTTTTAAATATAAACCAGTATATAAAAAAACACCTTATCTTAAAAAGTTAAGAATATTAACAAATAGTGATGTAAAAAATCCAAAGTTTAATATTAGACTTTATGGAATAAATGAAAAAGGAGCACCTGAAAATTACATATATGATGAAAATATAATTGGAATAGCTAAAAAAGGGAAAAAAATAACGGAAGTTGACCTTTCTAAATTAAATATTGAATTTCCCGAAAAAGGTTTTTTTACTGCGATTGAATGGCTAATAATTGAGGAAAATAAATATGAATATAAATATACAATGAAAGGTTCTAGAAAAAAAATAAAAGGAGTTTCTTACGAACCTGCAATTGGAGTTATTCCTACTGAAACTAATGAAAATAGCTGGCGATTAAATAAAGGAAAATGGAGTAAAGTTTCTGGGAAAAATGATAATGAATCTTTTAAAAAGTATAGAAATAAATACAACCAGTTGGCTATTGAATTAATATTGACAAATTAAAATACTGTGGGCAACAATGTATAACCGCAATTACGGCGGATTCGACTTCGTCCGAATCCACTCGGTAATTACTAACGCTAGTTTTTAAACAAAATATGTAACTTTAATCCCGTAACAACAGTTATACAAATACGTTAGGCGTAATTAACCTTGTCACTAACTAAAATGAGAGCTAAAACAATAATTATAGTATTCAAGAAAAAGTATAATTAATAATAATATGGTGAAAATTAAGACTAATAAGAAAAGCCTGATTAGATGGAAAATATATATAGACAGAGCAAGGATGTATATAGGGTACGTTCAATTTTTAATGATTGGGTTTGTTTTTTTAAAAGCTTATCAAGATAGCTCTATCGGAAAATTAATTTTTGACAACATTTTGATTTCAATACCTATTTTATTCATAATTTTCATTGGTTTTGCTTTAGTACTGGGGCGGATAGATACAGTATTAGGTTTACGCGAAGAGGAATTGAGAAATTCATCATCTTCAAATCCAGTAATGCGGGAAATGTTATCTAATATGGAAGAAATGAAAAAGGAATTAAAAAGACTGAAATCAGAACCATATAATGATGGAAAACAATAAACATACGCCTAACAATATATAAAAATAATAAGGGTTAAGTGGCAAAACCCAAAGTGGGTGAATATTTACAAAGTTCGCTAAATTTACAATTTGAAAGTTAAAAAAAGTAACGGTAAAACTGTAAATTTAGCTAAGAGTTAAAACGAAAAATAAGTATGTTTTTATCCCTTACTATTCTTATACTAAACGTTGGCTACAATTAAAAAAATGGAATTAATTAAAATTGAAATTTCTGACATAGAAAAATATAATCAAGAAAGGAGTAAAGTGTTTTCTGATTTCCTTGGTTTTAAGAAGGTATTACCATTTTTGATTATACTTATTATTGGTATAATCCTATTTATGACCGGGATTTATGGAGAAAAAGACGTAGAACAAAGATTATATGAAAACGGAAAAGAAAAAATCACTTTTGTAAATTACGGTATCGAATTAGGAATAGGACTTGGTTTCATATTGTTTTCATTATTAAAATGTGTAGATTTTTGGAAAACGAAAAATAATATCAGTAATTCATTAAACTTGAGAAAGCAAAAATTTAAAAATGGTGTAACATTTTGTAAAATTGAAATAAATAAAAAGGAAATTCGGATAAAAACTGACTTGTTTGAGAAAAAAACTTCTTGGTTATATTATGATTTTTTCAAAACTGATAATAAGTTTTTGAGTCTATATTCGTACAACTCAAGTAAAGATTTCCCTGAACAATTGATTCCCTTAGATTCTCTCACAGTAGAAGAAAAAGAACTACTAAGAAAATACTTAAGGATAAGATTTATAAACAGTAGCCAACAAAGCGTATAATTAATTGCGGCTGAATTCCCTCAGCGAAAATTCAATTTTATTAATTATCTTTCCGCAACATCGGAAAAAGAATAGCATCCTTTTCCCGCAAAAAAATCATACACAAAAGCGTTGTATGCAATTTCAGCAAAAACGAAAGAATGAGTAACGAAAAAAGAGAAAAGTATTTTAAAATGGTTTATGACAATATTGAAAAATATGGATTTCATAGTACCTACGTAATGGAAGAAATTGGATTTACGCCTTTTGGATACTCAACTGGAATATATAAAAATTTTAGAATTCCTGAACTTTTCATTTCTGGACTTCCGAATGGACTAACAAATACGTTGATTACTAATTATGCGGAAAGATTTAAATTCAAAGAAATACCGCTAAATGAAAAAATTGATGATTTAATTGACCGATTTCCTGTTTACTTTATTGAGGTGGGAAATGATAAGCTGACTGGATACACGCTGAGTTCATTTAAGTTTTATGAGAATTCGGAATTCAAATATTTACAGTTAATTTTTCCTGACTTGAATGGATTTTTTCCAAATGAAGCGGAATATGACTATGACCAAGAAATATTAGCAGAATGAAAAAACTGCATACAACAATGTATAACCGCAATTACGGCGGATTCGACTACGTCCGAATCCACTCGGAATTGCTAACGTCCGTGCTAAACCGAAAATTAACGTATATTAACCCGTAACTGACGGTTATACGAAACCGTTGTATGCAATTGCGCAAATGAAAACTTTATGATTAGAAAATTACTTTTAATATTAATTTTAACTATCATTGGACAAAATTCTGTAGCTCAAAATATTGATAATCCTAAACTGGAAAAAATAATTACTAAAATAGCAAAGCAGGAATTTTTATTCTATGACTATAAATTGAATAAAAAGAGTATCAACCTTGTTAATAAACTACATAAAACTGCAAGTGATGATGAATTAATTAAACTTTCAAAAAAGGACTGTAAATTGTGCTTTAGTTTCTCTTTTTGGGTACTTTGGAAAAGGAATTCTGATTTAATACCTGAATTATATAATGAATATATTGAAAAAAACACCGAAGAAAATTTTGTAGAAATAAATGAATTCAACCCAAGAAATAAGTCTTGTGTAAAAATTCTAATGTCTGAGGGAAATTTTATTTATGAAATATACAAAGAAGGAAAATACTTGGATAAAATAACTGCATACAACAAGGGCTATAATTAATACGGGGTTTAGTGTTTAATCCAAAGTTTAGTGTATTTTTATAAAGTCCGCCAAATCTTTTTGATTTGGCTTTAAAGTGAAAAAGTTAAAACAAAAAGATTTGGCTAAGTGCTTAATCGGAAATTAATCGCTTATTAACTCCCGCACTAATCATAGCCCAAGCCGTTGTATGTAATAAGTCCAACTTCTGGCTTTTAAATACACTTTTGATTGTGATTAAGGATAGGTAAAACAGGATTAAAATTAACTAAACGTAAGAATGCAGTTTAGTCAAGCTTATCGATTGACATCGTATGAGAGTTGCACTTTCAAATACGCATGCTAGCGTAAAAAGCTTGCCGAAATTAGAAGATTTTTTTGACAATGTCAAGTTTTAAAACGATAATTTAATTTAAATCAATGTTTTAGAGCGGAGCAGAAAATCATTTTTCAGATAACAAACCATATCAGTCTGTGGTTGATATAATTCATAATCTTGAAAAAACAAGTGAATTTAAAGTAATCTGAATGTAGCGCCTGGACTGACTACGTAAATATAAAAATAGAAACTATAAGATTTTAGCTATATTTACTACAAACAACAACGTGTAAATTGCATTAAAACGCAACTTACACGAAACGTTAGCAAATATTGAGAATGTACGAAATTTTAGTTGAAAAAAACGAGGAAAAAGAGCTTCCGGTACCTCACATTTGGAGACCAACTTTTAAAGCAATTGCTAATGCTTTTGTAGAAAAAGATTACAGCCTCAAATCAGAAATTCGGGAAAGAGACAATGAATATATAATTGATATTAAATCAGTACTTGTACCATAAATAGAAAAAAGATGAAATACGGAATAGTTTCCATCATATTAGCTTTGGCTGGAATTTCATTTGTTATTTGGTTTAACATTGAAATTTCAGAGTTGTTTAAAGCTCATTTTTTAGAACAGATTGGACAAAACAAAATGGATTTGAATCCAGCAGTATACACAACTGGAAAAGGATTTAAAATTATTGCATTTGTAATAGCTACAATTGGTATTATACTCGGAATAAAAGCTTTAAGAGAAATTAAATGGATTGGAATTATTGGAATAATTTTATCTGCTTTTCTGAGTTTTTTGGCATTCTATCCGATGTGGAAATACTTTGTTCAGGATTTAGCTATCGATGTTAATTTTGCGAGTTAAAAACATTTGCTAACATTGGCTATAATTAATACGGGTTTTGGTGTTTAATCCAAAAGTTAGTGTATTTTTATAAAGTCGTCAAATCATTTTGATTTGACTTTTGAATAAGAAAAAATAAAAGCAAACAAAATGCTTCGCCTTAGTGTTAAATCGGAAAGCAACAGCTTCCCTATTCCCGCACTAATCATAGCCGAAGCCGTTAACTATCATTGTCGAGAATTATGTGAAGTTCTCCTTTTGATAAATCAAAGTCAGTTGCAAAATTTTACTTTTCAACAATAATTCCAGCTTCGTCCTTTTTTTAGAGAACTAAACGTTTGATGGTTTGGATCATTTGCCAATCTCATTATTTCTTGATTGTCGGTTCTTGTTTTGTGTTTGAAAAGTCTCTGGCTCGTTCAGATAACTTAGCTTACTTTTTACTTTTGAGTAGAACCTTATCGTATTTTTAGCCAATTCCCGCTGAACGTTCTGATCCGTTCTTTTTCTAAAAAAAGGCTTTTTACAAAACTTAAAATACGCAAACTAAATGCAAGTAAAGCTTGTAACTATTTACCTTTTATTGGCTACAATTGTTCTTGTTTGAAAACCTTTAGTTTTGCATTCTGTCTCGTTTGCTTTCAGTGTAAAATTTTCTAAACGCTTTGAATTTTGGCTAGTGTTCTCCAACATTAGTTAACAGCGTGTATAAAAAATTGCTGCATTCTCTATAAATCAAAAATTATATTTACTTTTAAATCATGAAAAACGAATGAAAAATTGCTGCTAAAATCATCGCAACTTTTCATACACAATTACGTTAACTATCATTGTCGAGAATTATATCAAGTTCTCTTTTAGATAAATCAAAGTCAATTGCAAAATTGTACTTTTCAACAATAATTCCAGCTTTGCCCTTTTTTTAGAGAACTAAACGTTTTATGGTTTGGATCATTTGCCAATCTCATTATTTCTTGATTGTCGGTTCTTGTTTTGTGTTTGGAACGTCTTTGGCTCGTTCCGATAACTTAGCTTACTTTTTACTTTTGAGTAGAACCTCATCGTATTTTTAGCCAATTCTCGCTGAACGTTCTGATCCGTTCTTTTTCTAAAAAAAGGCTTTATACAAATCTTAAAATACGCAAACTAAATGCAAGTAAGGCTTGTGACTATTTATCTTTTATAGACTGACAATTGTTCTTGTTCATAAAAATCTAGATTTGCATTCTGTCTCGTTTGCTTTCAGTGCAAAATTTTCTAAACGCTTTGAATTTTGGCTAGTGTTCTCCAACATTAGTTAACAGCGTGTATAAAAAATTGCTGCATTCTCTATAAATCAAAAATTATATTTACTTTTAAATCATGAAAATGAATGAAAAATTGCTACTAAAATCATCGCAACTTTTCATACACAATTACGTTGTAAGCAAGCCAAAATATCAAAACTATGAGAAAAATTTATCTAACATTTATTTCATTTATTATTTTAAGTTGTTCGAATGATGGTTCCAACGAAACGCTAGAATCAGAGGGTTTATTAATTAAGCAGATAAATGAAAATGGTCTTGTATCTAGAAAATATACTTATCAAAACAATTTAATTTCTTCCAGAGAATATTATGAATCTGGTGAATTATGGAGAAAAGAATATTTTGAATATTCTAATGATACCGTTTTTTTTAGAAGCTATAATTCTTCAAACGAATTAGCAGAAATCCGAAAATATTATAGTATTACCGATAATCTATCCAGAAGAGATAGGTTTGACTCTAGTAATAATCTCATGAACTATAGATTATATAATTTTTCTAATAATAATTGTGGATTTATTAGTATTGACATCTACGATAGTAATAATATACTGATTTCAAAAAGTACATATGACTATCTAGATTTAAATTGTAGTATGGAATCTACTCGATATGACTCTAACAATGAAATAATATCTAAAGAAAAATGGACTCGAGATAACAAAAACTTATTTAATAAAAATGAACTATTAGATTTTTTTCGAGGCTCTAATTTAGGAAACACTACAAAATACACTAGATGGAATTCTCAAAATAACATTGATTTAAACAACTCTTACTCATCATCTTTTCAATACAATAATTTAAATTATCCTACGTACGAAAGCAGAGAATACTCAAATGGTAATTTAAAAGAAATTACATATGAATATTATTAAATGCCAACTTACAACAATGTATAACCGCAATTACGGCGGATTCGACTTCGTCCGAATTCACTCGGTAATTACTAACACTAGTTTTTAAACAAAATATGTAACTTTAATCCCGTAACAACAGTTATACAATTACGTTGTATGTAATAAGTCCAACTTCTGGCTTTTAAATACACTTTTTGATTGTGATTAAGGATAGGTAAAACAGGATTAAAATTAACTAAACGTAAGAATGCAGTTTAGTCAAGCTTATCGATTGACATCGTATGAGAGTTGCACTTTCAAATACGCATGCTAGCGTAAAAAGCTTGCCGAAATTAGAAGATTTTTTTGACAATGTCAAGTTTTAAAACGATAATTTAATTTAAATCAATGTTTTAGAGCGGAGCAGAAAATCATTTTTCAGATAACAAACCATATCAGTCTGTGGTTGATATAATTCATAATCTTGAAAAAACAAGTGAATTTAAAGTAATCTGAATGTAGCGCCTGGACTGACTACGTAAATATAAAAATAGAAACTATAAGATTTTAGCTATATTTACTACAAACAACAACGTGTAAATTGCATTAAAACGCAACTTACACGAAACGTTAGCTGCCATTGCAATGAACAAAATTTATATTCAAAATAACTTGATAACTTATGAAAGTGAGTTCGATGGAAGACATAGAGATGGCCTTTGGACCGCGCATAAAGACCAATCTTGGATTTTAGATTTAGAAAAGGTAATCTCAATCGTAGGAATAAACTGTATGGATGGAGATGATGATAGTTATTTTATTGGATTTATTGATATCGATTTAAAGAAATACTTCTTAAATATTACATGGGGAATTGATGGTTTTGAAATAATCAAACCACTAATTGAGGAAAAATTTAAAACAGAATTAACAAAATGGAGGATTCACTTTTATGATGATGCAAAAATTCTTTATCCTGAATCTTTAAAAAACGAAAAGTTATACAAAAACTCATTATGGAAAAGTTTAAGAAAATTAATGCTTCTTGATCACGTAGCAGATGGAAAATTAAATGATAATATTTTTAAAAAAACGTCAGCTAACAAAGCGTATAGTTAATTGCTATACCTTTCTAAACCAAAGGCAAGTGATTTTTTATAAAGCTAGTGTTTAGCTAAAAAAATGTACATTTAAACACGCAACAAACCATACACAAAACGTTACCCAACATTTAAAGCAGCCATTGAGAAAATTAGGAAAATATATAGATGAAATTGAGCTGATTCAGCTAAATGAACTGATTGGAAATAGGATTTGGTTTATACGAAGTCCGTTTTTGAGTGCAAATCTGAATGAGAAAACACATACTGCAAACTTTTTTCAAATTCCGTTCTTTTGGAAAGATGAATATGGAAATGACCAATCAAAAAATTTTGAATTTAGAGCTGAATGGACTGAAGATGAGGAAACTCTATTAGACTATTACAATTTAAAAATAAAAATTGCGGAACAGGAAAAACTGACAGGCGACTTCGAGAGTATTTGGGAACAAAGCTTAAAAAGAGGACTGAATTCGAGCATAAGCTTTAATGAATTCATTATTTCAGAAATACAAATTCTTTCCAGAGATGAAGTTGTAGATAACGAAGCTGAATTGAAACACGATGAAGGAATTTTGTTAATTGACAAAAACAAAAATAAAATCCTACTTTCTGCTGAACTTAAATGTGCTGACCAAGTGGAATTTATTAGTGATTTAAAAACTATTGAAAACAGAATAACGGAACTAAAAATAAGAAAAACGTTGGGTAACACCGTATAAAATTAATTGCTAGTTCAAGCCTACTTACGAAAATCCTCGCGGATTTTCTATTCGGTTTGTATTTGCTAAATTCGTTGCTAAACCACGCAACTAATCTTATACAAGACCGTTGTATGTAATAAGTCCAACTTTTGGCTTTTAAATACACTTTTTGATTGTTATCAAGGATAGGTAAAACAGGATTAAAATTAACTAAACGTAAGAATGTAGTTTAGTCAAGCTTATCGATTGACATCGTATGAGAGTTACACTTTCAAATACGCATGCTAGCGTAAAAAGCTTGCCGAAATTAGAAGATTTTTTTGACAATGTCAAGTTTTAAAACGATAATTTTATTTAAATCAATGTTTTACAGCAAAGCAGAAAATCATTTTTCAGATAACAAACCATATCAGTCTGTGGTTGATATAATTCATAATCTTGAAAAAACAAGTGGATTTAAAGTAATCTGAATGTAGCGCCTGGACTGACTACGTAAATATAAAAACAGAAACTATAAGATTTTAGCTATATTTACTACAAACAACAACGTGTAAATTGCATTAAAACGCAACTTACACGAAACGTTAACTATCATTGTCGAGAATTATGTGAAGTTCTCCTTTTGATAAATCAAAGTCAGTTGTAAAATTGTACTTTTCAACAGTAATTCCAGCTTCGTCCTTTTTTTAGAGAACTAAACGTTTTATGGCTTGGATCATTTGCCAATCTCCTAATTTCTTGATTGTTGGTTCTTGTTTTGTGTTTGCAACGTCTCTGGCTCGTTCCGATAACTTAGATTACTTTTTACTTTTAAGTAGAACCTAATCGTATTTTTAGCCAATTCTCGCTGAACGTTCTGATCCGTTCTTTTTCTAAAAAAAGGCTTTATACAAATCTTAAAATACGTAAACTAAATGCAAGTAAGGCTTGTGACTATTTATCTTTTATTGGCTGACAATTGTTCTTGTTTGAAAACGTTTAGTTTTGCATTCTGTCTCGTTTGCTTTCAGTGTAAAATTTTCTAAACGCTTTGAATTTTGGCTAGTGTTCTCCAACATTAGTTAACAGCGTGTATAAAAAATTGCTGCATTCTCTATAAATCAAAAATTATATTTACTTTTAAATCATGAAAACGAATGAAAAATTGCTACTAAAATCATCGCAACTTTTCATACACAATTACGTTGTACACCATTTGAAAAAAGCAATATACATAGCATTTATATTAGGATTTTTGGTCTCTTGTAATAAGAAAACTAAACCTGAAAAAACGGAAAATAAACTGACTGAAATTCCTACTTGGAAAGCTGACTTGGATACAATTTTGGAAAAGAACAATCCGAAAAGCCTAGACCTTTCCGAACATCAGTTGTTTATCGACACAACTCGAAATTCAGAAACGTTTAAAAGACTGATTAACTGGAAACCAAACCGAATGGATAATGACGCAATTTCATATCAAGAAAAAGAAATTGCAAAAAAACATAAACCAATAAAAATTGACCTAAAAGAATTCCCAAGACATTGGATAAGTTTAAAAAAACTCAACAATGAATTTGTGGTTTATGAACCTTGCGATGGAAACACAACCGCTTTTGAAATAAATGAAAGTTCAGTTCTATTCTTCTACCAATTGGAGCCTGATGTTGACTTGATGTTTGATTTAAGGAAAATGACGGAAAATGAAATATCATTAGAATTAAGAACTGTTCCACAAAAAGCGAAAACTGAAAAAACTGAACTGACCATAAAACCGACTGAATTTGAAAATGTCTATTTGCTAACTTATAGTTTTGGCAAATGGTATGTGACACCAACGGAAAAAGTTTCAGAGTTTGACATTGTAGTTAATCATTGTCCGAAAATGAAACGGATGGAATTTACCAGATTTGATAAAAATTAAATAAATGAAAAACGGTGTACAACAAGGTGTATGATTAATTGCGGCCGAATTTCCTCAACGGAAATTCAATCTTATTAATTATCTTTCCGAAACAACGGAAAATGACTCGCGTCCTTTTCCCGCAAAAAATCATACACAAATACGTTGTGCACAATACCAAATGACAAAAATTGCTACGAACATAATATTAGGATTAATTCTCTTGAATTTAGTTTCATGTACAAATAAAATCTCAAAAACAGACACCAAAATTCACTTTGACAATGAATTAGGTTTCAGCATACCTGATTCTTTAAAGATCATCAATGACTTTGGAGAAGTCTTTACAAGAAAAGAAGAATCTGAACTTGAGAATTTAATATCTACAGTTGTAAGTAATTCATCAAAAAAAATAATAATCGTAACAACAAGCGATATTAAACCTTATACAGATATTCATAAATACGCAACAGACTTGGGTAATGACTGGGGAATTGCGTCGCCTAAAGACTTTAATGGACTTACTATAGTACTATGTAAGCCTTGCCGTAAAATAGGAATAGCTACAGCAGTTGGAACTGAGAACAAAATAAAAAACGAGTTTTGTAAAAATGTGATTAATCAAATTATGATTCCTGAATTTAAAAACGGAAATTATCACAAAGGAATGAAAGAAGGATTATTGAGTTTAATATTAAAATGGGAAGAAAAGTAAAGTGCACAACAACGCGTATAATTAATTGCGGCTTAATTCCCTCAGCGAAAATTCAATTTTATTAATTATCTTTCCGCAACATCGGAAAAGAACTCGCGTCCTTTCCCGCAAAAAATCATACACAAATACGTTGTGTACAATTAAGGAATGAACTCAAATTTAGAAAACATAGAAAATATCTTTAAGCAAATGTCAAAGGACAATTGGGATATAAATAATGAACTAAAATGGGAATTTACTTTCTTTGACAAAAGAAAATCAAAATTGAAAAAAATTGCCAGTCATTTGAAAAAGGAATATAAATTTAATACTAAAGAAATCGAAAAATCAGAACTTGGAGATTGGAAGTTAGAAGTTTTTAAAAAAGAAATTTTGAATCCTAATGAATTACATCAAATAAACTTAAAATTAAACCATCTAGCTAACTCAATTGGCATTGAATTATTTGACGGTTGGAGTGTTGAAAAAATAAATGATTTCTGAGAAAAGTCGCAATAAATATCAAAACTGAAAAATGGAATGAAATAATCTCTGAATTGAGAAAAAGAGGTTGGATTGTTACTGCTAAATATTACGGATTTGACGCTGGAATTGATGATGATTTTTTGATTTTAAGGAAAGGTTTTAAGAAAATACTATTTGGTTGGACTAATTGGCTTGAGGGAGAAATAAAATGTAGTAACCAAATTTTTGAATATTTAGAATCAGAACTCAAACTGGAATTTGAATATGGAAAACCCACAAGTCTTAAACCATTTGTAATTTCAACATATAGAATTCAATCTTTGCCATTATTTCTTGTGAAAAAACTGAATTTATTAAAGAATTGAAAATAAAAAACTGTACACAACAAAATATATAATTTATTGCTTGCTTATTCACTACTTGCGAAAATCCTCGCGGATTTTTTTGGTCAGTAGTTATTTGCTAAACTAGTGCTTTAAACACGCAACAAACCATATATAAACACGTTAGCCACAATTTGAAAAATGAAGTTTCCAATAATAAACATATCGACTGAAAAATGGAATGATGATGATATTCTTGACTATATTCTATTTAGCAATCTGATATACACAGACAAAAAATCAATTTTTGACAAGTATTATCGTAACAAAATGTTCTGTGATTGTGATGGAAATGTCTTTAAAGTTAATGGTCTTGAAAAACCGAAAGAAAAATGGAGGGATTGGTTGAAATTTTTACCCGGAATATATAGGTGTAAGATTAGATTTGAACCTACTCAAAAGGAAATGGCTGTGAACGAATTGCGGGATTATTTTTTAAACGGGATTTCTGACTTAACAAAAAATGACTATACAGAAAAATGGATTGCGGACATAAAAAACGCTGAAAATCATTCGGAATTAATAAATGGAAAACAGAAAAACAGTGGCTAACAATGTATAACTGCAATTACGGCGGATTCGACTAAGTCCGAATCCACTCGAAATTGCAAAGATCAGTGCTTAACCGAAAAACAGTAACTTTAAACCCGTAACTGACGGTTATACGAGACCGTTAACTATCATTGTCGAGAATTATGTGAAGTTCTCTTTTTGATAAATCAAAGTCAGTTGTAAAATTGTACTTTTCAACAATAATTCCAGCTTTGTCCTTTTTTTAGAGAACTAAACGTTTTATGGTTTGGCTCATTTGCCAATCTCATTATTTCTTGATTGTCGGTTCTTGTTTTGTGTTTGCAACGTCTCTGGCTCGTTCCGATAACTTAGATTACTTTTTACTTTTAAGTAGAACCTAATCGTATTTTTAGCCAATTCTCGCTGAACGTTCTGATCCGTTCTTTTTCTAAAAAAAGGCTTTATATAAATCTTAAAATACGCAAACTAAATGCAAGTAAGGCTTTTGACTATTTATCCTTTATTGGCTGACAATTGTTCTTGTTTGAAAACGTTTAGTTTTGCATTCTGTCTCGTTTGCTTTCAGTGTAAAATTTTCTAAACGCTTTGAATTTTGGCTAGTGTTCTCCAACATTAGTTAACAGCGTGTATAAAAAATTGCTTCTTTCTTTATAAATCAAAAATTATATTTACTTTTAAATCATGAAAATGAATGAAAAATTGCTACTAAAATCATCGCAACTTTTCATACACAATTACGTTAGGTAACATTTGCTCGATGAAAAGAAAATCTTTGAAGAAATGAAAAATACTCAAATCAAAAATCATATTTAAAAAAAATAATTATGACTTTAAATGAACGTCTTGAATTTTGCAAAATTTGTAAAAACAGATATGTAGACTTTAAAACTGGATTAGTTTGCTCTTTAACGAATGACAAACCTCAATTTGAAAATAGTTGTGGAGAGTTTGTGAAAGACGTAAAAGAAGCTGAAAGGAAACTGAAAATGAAACTTGACGCTGCTGGAAATGCTAGATCTCAAAATGGATCCTTAAACCCAAAAAAGAATAAGAATTATGGAATTTTTTTAACTATTGCAGGAATATTTCTTTTAGTATCCATTTCTTTATTATTTGGACTAATAGTAACTTTTGGTGGGATTTCATTTTATATAAGAGGAAAACAACAGGAAAAAGTACTAGCTGAAGATAAAAAGTTGAATGAAAAAATAAATAAAAACGTTACCTAACAATGTATATAATCAATTGCGGCTGAATTTCCTCATCGGAAATTCAATCTTATTAATTATCTTTCTGCAACATCGGAAAACAACTCGCGTCCTTTTCCCGCAAAAAATCATACACAAATACGTTGTAACACATTTAACAAGCCAATGAAAAACATTGCAATATTTATATTATTAGCCTCTTTTTTATCTTGTTCTGATTCTAAAGAATCTGAAAAGTTAAAAGCAGAAAATATAGAATTGAATAATAAAGTGAATTCAACTATATCGGAATTAGATTCATTGAAAAATCTACCAAGCGTTCAATTTGAAAAGATTATTTCGAAAGATATTTCATTTGATTCGTTACGAAATAAATCTACATCGAAATATATTTTACCTATCAAGCAAAACGAATTAAAAACAACTGACTCGTTGCTAACTCAAGAATATCTGAACTTTTCGAAAAAATATCCTGAATCATACTTCTCAATGTACGCAATTGATAGAATCAGAAGTATTGGAGAAAAACAAAGAATATTGAAAGTTTATCAAATTGTTGGGAAATGGAATTGGGAAGCACAAACGAATACAATGTTTCCATTTAAAGGAGAAAAGAATGAAAAAATTGTATTTGATAAAGATAAAAATGCTCGTTTTTACAAAGATGGAAAATTAATTTCAGAAGAAAAATATGAGCTTTTAAGAAAAACCTCAATGATGCATCACATAAAATTCAGTAAAAAAGGAATTTACGCAATTTCAATTAGGAAAAATGGATTATTGAGTTTAACAAAAGGACAAGGTTTGTGTATTGATTGCGGAACTGAAGTTTATAAGAAAACTGAATAAAAAAACGTGTTACAACAACGTATATAATTTATTGCTAGTTCTAGCCTACTTACGAAAATCCTTACGGATTTTCTATTCGGTTTTTATTTGCTAGATTAGGTGCTTAAACCACGCAACAAACCATATACATCAACGTTAGCTATAATGTAGAATAAGCATTGCGAATGAAAAGAACAATTACCATTTCAATAATTATTATGAATCTATTAAATCTGTTTAGTTGTAAAGCACAAAACGAAAATGACCCTTATTGGGATTTTAATGAAACTAAACATTTTCGACCTGAATTAAATAAAGGCGAATTCTTCAAATTAAGTGGGTTTGATTTTGGCTGGTTTGTACTTGAGCCAATATCAAAATTTGTAAAGGACAAGGAACACGAAATTGAACGTGGAAAATCTTTATCGTACGGACAGAAAGCACTTTATTATTGGTGGTATTTAGATGCTCAAGTTACAAACGGTGGATTTGTTCAATTCTACTACAATGGTTATGGGCCTTATGTTCCTACGATAATAAAAGGATTAGAACATATTGGAGATACTGAAATGGCCAACCTTGTCAAAAAAGCAGATAAAATCTATCAGAAAAATAAAAAGTTAATGGACAAAGCACAAGAAAGTGATTTGTTTGGAAGTGACCTCTATGATAGACTAGACAAAATGTCTTTGCTTGATGACGACTACTATGAAATGAATGAAAAGACAATGTCTTTAATTGAAGCTTACATTCGTAAAAAACCCAACGAAATTTGTCTAGACGAAGATGGGGAAGAATTTGATATGAATTTTTCTGGTCTTTGTAAGACCTTCTATGATAACAAAACGATCAAAGAAGAGTTTCAGCTTCGAAAAGGTGTAATAAATGGACAATTTAAATCATTTTATGAGAACAGGAAACCAAAAGAAATAGTACAATATTCTAAGGGTCAAAAAACTGGTGAACTTAAAGAGTATTATGGGAATGGACAGCTAAGGAAAGAAGTTACTCGTAACTCAACCAATGGTTTAAACGAGCTAAAATATTTCTTTGAAAATGGTCAACAATCAAGATTAGAATACCGAGACCAAGAGGATAAAAAGTATGTTGATTATAAAGAATGGTATGAAAATGGCCAATTAAAAGAACATTCAACAAATATTGGTAAAACTAAAAGGAATGGGTATCGAATTGAGTATTGGGCTAATGGTAATAAAAAAATAGAAGTTGATTTCAAAGAAGGAAGAGCCTTTTGGAAAAATTATTGGAATGAAGATGGCAGACAAACATTAATCGATGGAACTGGACTTTGTATTACTGAGTGGAATTCTTTTAAAAGTGTTACAACTTATGAAACAGAGTACAAAAATTATCTAAAACACGGAAAATCAAGAACAATTCGAGAGGGTAATGTGAGTTTAGAACAAGAATTTAAGGAAGGTAAAGAAGATGGAATAACAAGAAGCTACTATAATAACGGCAACCTAAAAGAAGAAACTTTGTATAGAAAGGGAGAGGTAGTTTCAAAAAAAGAGTTTCCAATTTTTGAGAATCCAGTGGTTGTAACTTCAATTATATGTGAAATGGAGGACGAATGGTTAATTAATCGTGAGCTTGAGATTGCTGATTCTTATCCAATCATACTTAATAAGGATGTATTGGAAAATGATTTTAAAGCTGATATTTCTGTTTTTGATGGCTACCCACAAGACCACGAGTTAAGTTATAGCTATTTTGTTGAGATAGATAAAGATGGAAAACCAGTAAATCTAGACTTCTTATTTGCTGATAATGGTTTCTTGACGACTGCAGTAGAATCAAGTATTAAGAAAATGAAATTCAATCCTGCACAAAAAAATGGAGAAAGCATTAATTCTTACTTGATTATTAAACATAAATTAAAACTTGGAGAATAAACACTATAGCTAACAATGTATAACAAATCATAGCCTCCTATCGTCAGGCTACGCTTGTTATACTAACCGTTGTAGGTAAGCTTAAAAACGCAGGGAATAAATTTAAAATTATGGATAATGACTCTTTTAATGGACTTTCATGGATGACAGAAGAAATGAAAGCTGAAATTCGGAAAAGAGATAAAATTGTAAGAGATGAAGATATAGAAAACTTATTTTTATTAGATGACAATTCTGATTTTTCAATTGCGTTGTTCGAGATTCTTGTAAATAGGCACGAAAAAAATCCAAATTCTTTAAACTCAGTACAACAGAATTTATTTCTTTGTATGCACTTGGAAAATGCTGGTCAAGCAGATAGTATT
Source organism: Tenacibaculum sp. SZ-18 (assembly GCF_002813915.1). Classification (NCBI taxonomy): domain Bacteria; kingdom Pseudomonadati; phylum Bacteroidota; class Flavobacteriia; order Flavobacteriales; family Flavobacteriaceae; genus Tenacibaculum; species Tenacibaculum sp. SZ-18. Next base: position 2,660,654 of record NZ_CP019335.1, read on the forward strand.
TTATCTTTTTTACAAGAATGGTTTCCTAAACAGAAAAAACAAGTTGTAAAATCTCTGAGTGAAATTGGAGCAACTAAATCTGCTGAAATTATAGAGCAGGCGATTGCATTACTTCCAGAAAATAATAATTGGTTTTTTGAAAGTTCTGACGAAAATTCGGAAAGATTAATGATGAAATTTGACAATGAATTTTCAAGTTATCCAGACGGTCCAAAGATGGACTTATATCGTAAATATGCAGAAAAAAATAGAAACGAGCTATAAAATAGCCTACCTACAACAACACCTAAACTGCATTAAAACGCAGCTTAGCCAAACCGTTGTAACTAATGCTAAAAGAGAAAACCTATGAAAAGAATAACTTTAGTCATAATATTAATATTTGTAATAAATTTATACTCTCAAGACGGATCTGATATTAAATACGTTAGAGTATCAGAGCTTGACAACTCCTATATTGGAAAATTCGTTCATTTAGACTTCTATAGATATTCCTTCGGTGGAACCAACTTTTATAATAAAGACTTGAGTGACACTGTAAAAATTAAATTAAATGAAAAGATTATCGAATTCAAAGAGCACCGTGTTGACAACGGATTTAACAATTGGTTTTCAGAGCAATATTTAGAATCTATCGAAACCTTAAATAACTTTAAGATTAGAGTTTCAAAAATGGAAATCAAGGAAATCAAACCAAAATCTATAATAGTAAATTTACATGTTGAGTACAGAAATGGAAACGGAGTCTTATACCCCGAAAAATCAGAAAAAATTGAATATGAATTTCCAAAGAGTATATTAACTGAGATATTAATAAAAACTTAAACGCAAAAGTTACAACAAGGTGTATAATTAATTGCGGCAGAATTTCCTCTTCGGAAATTCAATCTTATTAATTATCTTTCCGCTACATCGGAAAACGACTCACATCCTTTTCCCGCAAAAAATAATACACAAAAACGTTAGGTGCAATATCGACAAACGAACCGAATTAGAATGAATCAAGAAATTAAAGACGAAGCAATTGAGCAATTAGAAAAAGATATTCTATTTGGATTTGAAAATGCGGATGACCTTCTTGAGACTATTTCAGAAATGTTTTATGATGAGGAAAATTTCGATGAAGATTGGTTAAAACAGGAAATTCAAGAAAGATTACATAAACACAAATCAGAAAGCTTGAATTGGGAAAAACCAACTGACTTTGACAAATTAGTTAAAACCTTTGACGAACTGAATAAAGAAAAAATTGTTTCACTACACAAAGCAGGATATACACGACAAGATGGAGAAGAAGATTGTGCTGAAATAATCGATGAACTGAATTCCATTGGAGTTAAAGCAAAAGGTTACTGTTTTTACCATACGCAAGATTTGGAAAGAGCCATCGGAACTGAAAAAAACTTATTTCTAGCTTATGACAGCTATAATCGAGAAGATGAACTTGCCAAAGAAGTTGCTTACAAAATAATTGAGGTTTTAGATAAAAACGGATTCAAAACAAAATGGAATGGCTCATTAAAAACTCGGATTGAAATTTCTGATATCGATTGGAAAAAGACTGTTGATAATATTGATTACAACTATAAAAGAGTTTTTGAAATAATGGAAAAATATAATACATAAGTAAGTCCTAAAACTGAAATGAAAAGCAAAAAACCTTTTTGGAAATTATGGTAAAAATACTGCACCTAACAATGTATAACCGCAATTACTGCGGATTCGTCTACGTTCGAATCTACTCGGAATTGCAAGCGTCAGTGCTTAACCAAAAAACAGTAACTTTAAACCCGTAACTGACGGTTATACGAGACCGTTAGCTACAATTTGAGAAATGACGAAATACATCCAAATATTCATACTTTTTTTAACCTTATCAGCTTGCGGACAAAAAGCAACTGAAATGAAAACACCTATAAATGCAAATGAAAAATTTGCAGAATTCGTTGCGAAGAAAAAATTTGTTGCTCAACCCTATCCGAATTACTATCCAGGAATCGTAGATGAAAAAATGCGACCAATTTTCACAGAGAAAATCAACCAAATTGCATATGACTTTAAAACCATTGCGGAATCTGAAAGTCCGACTGACAAAGATTATCAAGAACAGATTGGAATTGGACTTTCAAGATTTAGAGAAAACTATCTGGAATTAGATACGGAAGACCGAGAAATGGTTTGTGTTTATATCGAGCAATTAATGGATATAGTCGGACTGGAAAGCTCGAATGGACAGTTGAATAAATTTATGTATGGATTTGACCCAATGGAGATGGAAAAAGAAGAAAGATGGACAGATCAACACGGTAACATCTTTATCCAAAAAGGAAATGAAGTTTCCATAATTCCAGCTAAATACGAGAAAACTGGAAAAACATACAAAGTGTTTATTTTCAACGAGACTAAGAACGAAATTCAAGTTTCGGAAAGACTTAAAATACAACCTAACGAATTCAAAGTTTTCAATATGGTAGATACAGACACGCTCGAATTAAACAATGGTGTAAAATTTATGTTTGGAGAAACCTATGGACTTGAAATCGAGGACAAGAAATCACAAGTCAGCGGACTTGGAGGCGAATTTCTGGTAAAATATGGAGTTCCTGACGAAGCGGAATGGGCTTTTGTTATTGTTCCAGAAGGCCAAGGAGATTAAAAAGTAAAACTGTAGCTAACAAAACCTAAACTGCATTAAAACGCAGCTTAGCCAAAACGTTGGCAACAAGCTGAAAAAAAACCGAGAAAACCGAAAATGAACAACGAAAAATGGAATGAAATCTGCTTTTTACTATCCGAAAATATTCGGACTGATATTAGCGAAAGTGATTTTGAACAAAACGTAGTCCAAGCTTTAAGAGTTTTGGATTGGAAAGAATACACTGGAGATATTGAAATTCGACCTTCTTTTCAAGTTGGTGCAGCCAACAGAATTACACCTGATTTTGTTATAAAAAATTCCGATAATAGAAAATTGTTCGTAATTGAAATTAAACAGCCAAACATTCCACTTAATTCAAGATTTCAGCAACAGTTATTTTCATATATGCGTCAGTTAAAACTCGAATACGGAATTTTAATCGGACAAGGAATCCAAATTTTTTATGATGGAGATTTGGCAAAACAAGAAGACCCAATCCTTTTAGAAACAATAAAGTTCACAAAGGATAATGAAAAAGGATTAAAATTTGTCGAAATATTTGCAAAAGAAAATTTTAACCAAGAATCATTGCAGAATTTCACTCTTAACGGACTAAAAAAATTAAATCGCAGAGAAGAACATAAAGAACTGACAAAAAAACTACTCGAAGAAAATTATCAAGCAAAAATATCGGAACTTATAAAACAAGATTTTCTAGACGAATACGATGGAGAATTAATTGAGTCAGTTTTGGAGAATTTGACAGTTGAGATTAGAGCAAAAAATACTCTACCAAAGCAAAGTGAATTACCAAAAAGAGACTTTTCTAAACAAAGAATAGTTGATTATTCAAATGGTATTTTACCCATTGAATTAAATCCGTCAACGGAATATGAATTTAAAAGGAGACTTTTATTGACCAAAACTGCTTATATCACGACATTTTATAAAAACGGAACTTCTAAACAAAAAGTTTGGAATGCTAACAGATTTAAAGAAACTTCGGGAGTTTTAGGAAATTTAAGGTCAAGACCAGAATTTAGAAATGGAGAATGGCAAAAACTCGAAATTGAAAAAGTTTTAGTTTCGATTGACAAATAGAAATCGGAAAGAAAAGCCAGTTGCCAACAACGTATAAAATTAATTGCTTGGTTCTAGATTACTTACGAAAATCTTCGCGGATTTTCTATTCGGTTTGTATTTGCTAAATTAGTTGCTTAAAACACGCAACTAATCTTATACAAAACCGTTGTGTATAATAATGGAAAAACTGAAGAACACATATTTGATAATATTTTGCAGTCTTATAGCTTGCGGAATAAATGCGCAATCGGAAAAAGATTCAACCGAATTAAAAAAACCGATTTTTACTCATACGGTAAAAGTCGATTTTAAATCTGATTTTAATATTGAAGGTGCTAAAAAAGCTATTAAAAAAGAAAAAATTCGGATTTTATTTCCAGGTGGTTTTGGTGGAATGCCTGATTTCGACAATGAAAAAGATATTGCTTTTCAAAAGAAATATTCAGTGGAATTCTTTAGCCAAGGTTGCATTAGAATGGGCGAAGATGAAAACGAAGAAGAATATAACCAAACCATTTTCGCTTATTTGGATAAAAAATATGGAAAAAAATGGCGAAATGAAATTAGAGATGGCGCAATCGGAATTAAATAACTATACACAACAACGGCTATAGTTCATTACGGCTGAAATTCCTAATCGGAATTTCAAGCCTTTTTGCTATATTTATGGTTGCGGCGGAATGATACTCTCGTACCATTCCGTAACGAAACCATAGCCAAAACGTTAACTATCATTGTCGAGAATTATGTGAAGTTCTCTTTTTGATAAATCAAAGTCAGTTTCAAAATTGTACTTTTCAACAATAATTCCAGCTTTACCCTTTTTTTAGAGAACTAAACGTTTTATGATTTGGCTCATTTGCCAATCTTCTAATTTCTTGATTGTCGGTTCTTGTTTTGTGTTTGAAAAGTTTCTGGCTCGTTCCGATAACTTAGCTTACTGTTTACTTTTAAGTAGAACCTCATCGTCTTTTTAGCCAATTCTCGCTGAACGTTCTGATACGTTCTTTTTCTAAAAAAAGGCTTCATACAAATCTTAAAATACGCAAACTAAATGCAAGTAGGGCTTATAACTATTTATCTTTTATTGGCTGACAATTGTGCTTGTTTGTAAACCTTTAGTTTTGCATTCTGTCTCGTTTGCTTTCAGTGTAAAATTTTCTAAACGCTTTGAATTTTGGCTAGTGTTCTCCAACATTAGTTAACAGCGTGTATAAAAAATTGCTGCATTCTCTATAAATCAAAAATTATATTTACTTTTAAATCATGAAAAATGAATGAAAAATTGCTACCAAAATCATCGCAACTTTTCATACACAATTACGTTAGCTACAATTCTTTGAAATGAAAAGACGACTATACCTATTAATTATACTTTCTATTTATTCTTGTAAAAAAGATTGTATTCTTAATTATGAAATTATTGGACCAGAATATCCATCTCCTTTTATTACTGTCCAAAATGAATTGTTTAAAAAATTTGATCCTGACATTGATTATGACGTCTATAAGCCAATAAACGTAAATGAATACGAGATTCCTTATATAATGGAAATGATTAAAACCAAGATAACTGAGCATAAGAGAGCTACAGACAGAATCAAAAATGAGATCTGTAATTATAGCGTTCAGATTTCTGGATTCTATGATGTTAGAAGTAAAACTAAAAAGATATATCTAATTTTTGACTACGGTTATATAGATTTTGAAGGCAATAAAGAACTTGAAAAAAAACTTGAAAAAGAGATTGATAATGAGTTGATTGATTCAAGGTATTTAGATGTAATGGACGGAGGTGATACTTTTTTTACAGTTATTATAAATACAAAAACTAATACAATTCATAACTTCCATATCAATGGAGAAGCGTAAACAGTAGCTAACAAAGCGTATAATTAATTGCGGCTGAATTTCCTCATCGGAAATTCAATCTTATTAATTATCTTTCGGCAACATCGGAAAATGACTCGCGTCCTTTTCCCGCAAAAAATCATACACAAATACGTTAACTATCATTGTCGAGAATTATGTGAAGTTCTCTTTTTGATAAATCAAAGTAAGTTGCAAAATTGTACTTTTCAAGAGTAATTCCAGCTTTGTCCTTTTTTTAGAGAACTAAACGTTTGATGGTTTAGATCATTTGCCAATCTCCTAATTTCGTGATTGTCGGTTCTTGTTTTGTGTTTGAAAAGTCTCTGGCTTGTTCCGATAACTTGGCTCACTTTTTACTTTTGAGTAGAACCTCATCGTAATTTTAGCCAATTCTCGCTGAACGTTCTGATCCGTTCTTTTTCTAAAAAAAGGCTTTGTACTAAACTTAAAATACGCAAACTAAATGCAAGTAAGGCTTGTAACTATTTATCTTTTATTGGCTGACAATTGTTCTTGCTTATAAACCTTTAGATTTGCATTCTGTCTCGTTTGCTTTCAGTATAAAATCCTCTAAATGCTTTGAATTTTGGCTAGTGTTCTCCAACATTAGTTAACAGCGTGTATAAAAAATTGCTTCATTCTCTATAAATCAAAAATTATATTTACTTTTAAATCATGAAAATGAATGAAAAATTGCTACTAAAAATCATCGCAACTTTTCATACACAATTACGTTAGAAACAATAAATCGAAAAATGAAAACCTTAATTTTATTATTAACTATTATTTCAATTAGCCCATTATCTTTTGGGCAAGAAGTTTCTTCTCTTGACGGTAAATGGGCATTTAGTGGAAGTCGAACAACTTTCTTCACCGTTAAAAATGATTCTTTATTTGTAAGCCTAATCAATGATCATACGATTTCAGAATTTGAACAATTTTATTCAGGAGCACCAAAAGCAGATTCTTTGACACTTTTTCCTTGTCAAACGAACCAATTTGACGATAAATTAATGATAGTAGCGAAAAACACCAGAAGAAATAAGGGCGCATTAATGTCTTTTATCTACTCAACTAAGGATAGCTCTTCAATTACTTATATCGGTGATGTATATTATGGCGATAAAAAAGTGCCTAATGCTAATGATAACTGCAATTTGCAAGTTCCATACTGTACGAATAAATTGTATTCGATTAAGGAGTTAGATTCTATTAAAAAATTAAAACCAATTTCTGAAATTAGTAAGGCTGAAGTATTAACAGTTTTTGAAAGGCACTCCGAAATACTTAAGACTAAATGCAATAAATGTTATGAAGGATTTCCAGGTGCAGATATTAATGGTATTTTAATTGACTTAGGATATAACCCTATTCAAAAAATTGATTGGAATGATTCGTATGCTTACGAAGTTTCTGGATTCGACAATATAATGGATAAATATAGAGAAGATGAGGAGGTAGTAGCTGCTTACAGGAAATATTTTTCGACATTCATTGAAAATAAAAAAAGTTTCTAACAATACCTAAACTGCATTAAAACGCAGTTTAGCCAAACCGTTAACTATCATTGTCGAGAATTATATGAAGTTCTCCTTTTGATAAATCAAAGTCAGTTTCAAAATTGTACTTTTCAACAATAATTCCAGCTTTGTCCTTTTTTTAGAGAACTAAACGTTTTATGGTTTGGCTCATTTGCCAATCTCATTGTTTCTTGATTGTCGGTTCTTGTTTTGTGTTTGCAAAGTTTCTAGCTAGTTCCGATAACTTAGCTTACTTTTTACTTTTGAGCAGAACCTCATCGTATTTTTAGCCAATTCTCGCTGAACGTTCTGATCCGTTCTTTTTCTAAAAAAAGGCTTTATTCAAAACTTAAAATACGCAAACTAAATGCAAGTAAGGCTTTTGACTATTTATCCTTTATTGGCTGACAATTGTTCTTGTTTGAAAACGTTTAGAGTTGCATTCTGTCTCGTTTGCTTTCAGTGTAAAATTTTCTAAACGCATTGAATTTTGGCTAGTGTTCTCCAACATTAGTTAACAGTGTGTATAAAAAATTGCTGCATTCTCTATAAATCAAAAATTATAATTACTTTTAAATCATGAAAATGAATGAAAAATTACTACCAAAATCATCGCAACTTTTCATACACAATTACGTTAACTATCATTGTCGAGAATTATGTGAAGTTCTCCTTTTGATAAATCAAAGTCAGTTTCAAAATTTTACTTTTCAACAGTAATTCCAGCTTCGTCCTTTTTTCAGAGAACTAAACGTTTTATGGCTTGGATCATTTGCCAATCTCCTAATTTCTTGATTGTTGGTTCTTGTTTTGTGTTTGCAACGTCTCTGGCTCGTTCCGATAACTTAGATTACTTTTTACTTTTAAGTAGAACCTAATCGTATTTTTAGCCAATTCTCGCTGAACGTTCTGATCCGTTCTTTTTCTAAAAAAAGGCTTTATACAAATCTTAAAATACGCAAACTAAATGCAAGTAAGGCTTGTGACTATTTATCTTTTATTGGCTGACAATTGTTCTTGTTTGAAAACGTTTAGTTTTGCATTCTGTCTCGTTTGCTTTCAGTGTAAAATTTTCTAAACGCTTTGAATTTTGGCTAGTGTTCTCCAACATTAGTTAACAGCGTGTATAAAAAATTGCTGCATTCTCTATAAATCAAAAATTATATTTACTTTTAAATCATGAAAACGAATGAAAAATTGCTACTAAAATCATCGCAACTTTTCATACACAATTACGTTACCTGCAAGCACCAAAAAATGATTGAAATAGAAATTAGAAATCGATTAAACAAGTACGAAAAACTAGGTATTGAAAAACAATCTAACGGAACTGAATTGATTGGAAAAGCGCCTCATATTGCACCCTTGGCTTATTTGCATTCTATTTACAAAGGATTGAATAATGATGAAATTGGTAGACTTGAACAAGAGTTAAAAACTGAAATCCCTAAAGATTATAAAGAGTTTTTAAAATTTTCAAATGGACTTCATATTTTTAACACAACACTTTATCTAAATGGTTTGAGAGAATCATATAATAGACAAAAAGCAATCGAAAATAGATTACCATTTGCTCTATCTACCAAAAACCTTTTTGAAAGACCAAGAAATGCGAAACCCGAATACTTTTTTATTGGTGGTTATGACTATGGAAACGGTTCTTTGTTGTATGTGAACAAAAACAACAATAAAGTTTATAGGTGTGGAACAAAAAATGTTAAACCTCTGAATGAATGGAATAGCGTAAATGAAATGATTTTAACAGAAATTGATAGACTAATAGAATTGCATAGTGCAAATGGAGAATTAAAAGAAAATATTAAAAAAACAACACCAGAAAACAATTTTGAATTTGACAAACAAGGTTTATGGAACAGATTGAAAAATATGTTTTAATAAAAAGCCAGCAGGTAACACGGTGTATAAAACATAGTTAATAAGTGTTAAACCTAAAGATTTGTGTATATTTAGAAAGTCCACCAAATTTTTAATTTGGCTTTGAAATAGAGAAAAATTAAAAACAAAATATAAAAATTCGGCTCTGTGTTAAATCGAAAAGTTAGTGTCTTTTTGTACGCTACGTTTCATACACATGTCCGTTGTAAGCAATTTGAGAAAAACTTTATGGGAACATTTGACTTTTTAAAACCCAAATCAAAAGAACAATTTGAATATGTTGATGGAATTGGAAAATTAATTTACACTTACGAATTTGATGAATATGCATATCGTGGAAAAATCTACTCTAAAAGTCTAGAATATCCAATCAAAATTATTTTGCCTACAACTAATAGAAAAATATCTGATTATCAGAAAGCGTATTTTAATAATCTTGAAGAAAATTTCAAAAAGATATTAGAAGAAGCATCTAAAGCACCAAACTCAAAAATAGTTGTAGCAGATTGTAGGATTAATGAAGTATTAATTCCTCACAAAGAAAACAATATCTATGACATAGATGCGGAAATAGTAGTTTCGGAAAAAGTAAAATCTAAAGTTTACGGAAAGAGTATTTATTCAATAATTATGAAAGAATTAAATGTTATTGATATTATCAATATATAAAACTGCTTACAACACCGTGTATAATTCATTGCTTTTGCTGGCTAAGACGACGATCTTTTCTTACAATTCACTATATTACATTGCGGAATAATTATCGTGTACTTGTCCGCAACTAATCATACACAAACACGTTAACTATCATTGTCGAGAATTATGTGAAGTTCTCTTTTTGATAAATCAAAGTCAGTTGCAAAATTGTACTTTTCAACAGTAATTCCAGCTTCTTCCTTTTTTTAGAGAACTAAACGTTTTATGGCTTGGATCATTTGCCAATCTCATTATTTCTTGATTGTCGGTTCTTGTTTTGTGTTTGAAAAGTCTCTGGCTCGTTCCGATAACTTAGCTTACTTTTTACTTTTGAGTAGAACCTCGTCGCATTCTTAGCCAATTCTCGCTGAACGTTCTGATCCGTTCTTTTTCTAAAAAAAGGCTTTATACAAATCTTAAAATACGCAAACTAAATGCAAGTAAGGCTTGTAACTATTTATCTTTTATTGGCTAACAATTGTGCTTGTTTGTAAACCTTTAGAGTTGCATTCTGTCTCGTTTGCTTTCAGTGTAAAATTTTCTAAACGCTTTGAATTTTGGCTAGTGTTCTCCAACATTAGTTAACAGGGTGTATAAAAAATTGCTTCATTCTCTATAAATCAAAAAATATATTTACTTTTAAATCATGAAAAACGAATGAAAAATTGCTACTAAAAATCATCGCAACTTTTCATACACAAATACGTTGTATGTAATAAGTCCAACTTTTGGCTTTTAAATACACTTTTTGATTGTGATCAAGGATAGGTAAAACAGGATTAAAATTAACTAAACGTAAGAATGCAGTTTAGTCAAGCTTATCGATTGACATCGTATGAGAGTTACACTTTCAAATACGCATGCTAGCGTAATAAGCTTGCCGAAATTAGAAGATTTTTTTGACAATGTCAAGTTTTAAAACGATAATTTTATTTAAATCAATGTTTTACAGCAAAGCAGAAAATCATTTTTCAGATAACAAACCATATCAGTCTGTGGTTGATATAATTCATAATCTTGAAAAAACAAGTGGATTTAAAGTAATCTGAATGTAGCGCCTGGACTGACTACGTAAATATAAAAACAGAAACTATAAGATTTTAGCTATATTTACTACAAACAACAACGTGTAAATTGCATTAAAACGCAACTTACTCGAAACGTTATGCTCAATTAAACCGAGATGATAAATCCGACTAGAAGAAATAGATATATTGGAACAGCTAAACAGGGGTATAGTCAAGACAACAAATTAGTTGTTCCTTATCCTGCTGTTGAGATGAAATCATTTTTCGAGAGATTGGGAGAACATAAAACGATTGAGAAAATTATCAATGGACACAAATTCAGATTTGTTGTTGAGAAAACTCGTCAAAATTCTTTTCACGCTTGCACTATAGAAGACATTGAACAAATACTAAATCAAATACCTAAAGAGGATTACGGTGAATTAGAATTAATTATTCTTAGACAACCTACAAGAAAGGAAGAGAATTTAAAATCTGTTTGGGGACGGATGATTTACTCATATGAATTTGAAAATGATTATTCACCTGCTGTTATTATTGAAGCGGTAGATTTAGATCGAACTTTTAAGTGGCCCAAAAAACTGAGTGTTGATTCTCAAAAGGAATTAAAAAGGCTAAAAGAAGATGGACATAAAATCAAAATGAGTAAAAGGTTTTATGAAGCGGAATATGAATTAAGGAATATCAGAGCGACTCAACTTTATAGAACCCTTCCGCACGAATTTGGACATTATGTTCATTATTTAGAAGTAGTAAAGCGACCTTTATCTGAAATTCAAACTCAACTCAACCAATTAGATGATCAGATTGATGACAATGATACTTCTGAAACGAATCCACTATTTGATAAATGGAATTCCTTAGATGATGAATACAATAAAAGGATTCAAGAATTGGAGGAAAAATACTTTTCTATTCCGAGTAGTGAGAAAGAAGTATTTGCTCATTCATATGCCGATGAACTAAAAAAGGATTTAACCCTAAGAGGTATTGTTCCCTTTATGAGAATTATTAATGAAAAAGAGATTATTGAAAATGGTCTGAATTTATCAGATTTTAAAGAATGAAAAAAGAGCATAACATTGTATATAAAATCATAGCACCCTGCGGGATACTACGCTTCATATACTAAACGTTAGCAAACATTAAGAACTAACCGCATACTGACAAAATTATGGCTGAACAAAAATTGAGGACAGAAAAAATATTAAGTAGAATATTGATATGGTTACCTTCATTGGTAATAATACTTTTTTATATTCAAAATGCTTTGGATAAATTGATTAATCACGACCAAACTGGAAAAATCGTAGAAAGTAGTATAGTAATGATTACAGCTGGAATTTTTATTTTAATTGGAATAGCTCTTTTCTTATACAACAAAACGATACTGATTGGGACAGCAATGTTGGTTTTATATATGACTTTTATTGTATTAATTCATATGTATAAAGGAAAACCATCTGAAATTGTAATGCTAATTCTTATGGCAACCATTTTCGCCTCATATATCAGAAAACCACAATTATTTCATCAAAAAACAGAAAAATAGATAAGAAATTAATCCAACTAAATTATAATCTAAAAACTGAATATAATCAAACTAAAAACTATTGGAAAATCTGATGAAAAATTGAAAACGGAAATAAAAAACGATTTGCCAACAATGGCTATAATTAATACGGGTTTTAGTGCTTAACCAAAAGGCAATTGCTTTTAAGTTAAGTCCGCCAAATCTTTTGGTTTGGCTTTATAAAGAAAAAGATAAAACAAAATAAAAAGTTTTGGCTAAGTGCGAGTTCGAAAGTTTATTTAATTTTAATTCCCGTACTAACCATAGCCGAGACGTTGTATGCAAGTTGAAAAAATTGCCCAATGAAAGAATATTTAATTTGGATTTTACTATTCACAACAGCAACATCCTCTGCGCAAGAAAAGGTATTTCTAAATTCAGGAAAGACTTTTAAAATCGAAAAAAAGTATTATGTGAATGAAATAATACTGAATTCAGACTCAACTTTTATCCAGAGGTATTATGAATTCAGAGAAAAAAATGGAATTGAAAGCTATAAAAACTCAGTCCCAGAAATAGAATCAAATGGAACCTATTCTAAAAGTGGAAAATATTATCTGTTTGACCAAAAAAGTCCGAATGATTTTGTGAATGATTATTTTAAATTGACCGAAAATAAACTGATTTACTTATATTGTCGCGAAGGCAAATGGAGAAAAGGAGCAAGATTTAAGCTGAAATCGGAATGAAATGAATAAAAAAAGCCAGCATACAACAATGTATAACCGCAATTACGGCGGATTCGACTACGTCCGAATCCACTCGGTAATTACTAACGCTAGTTTTTAAACAAAATATGCAACTTTAATCCCGTAACAACAGTTATACAAATACGTTGTGTAACATTGTTAAAATGATGAAAAAGACATTAATTTTAAAAACAAAAAAGTGGAAAACTTTAATTTACCTAATTGGTTGTCTTATATTTATTATTCCTTCTCTATATTTTGATAGTGAATTTGAATTTATAGACTGGATTGGTTTTATATTTTTTGGGTTGGGTGTAGTTATATTTGGCATACAACTTTTGCCTAACTCTAACTATTTAAAACTGAGCAAAGAAGGTTTTGAAGTTAAAAATCTTTACAAATCTGACTTCACAAAATGGACGGACATTGAAAATTTCAAAGTTGGCTATTTAAAATTCAGATACTACAACAAAAAAATGGTTATGATTGACTATTCTGAAAGTTACAATAATTACAAAACCAGCAGGAAAATTTCTAATTATTTTTCTGGATCTGACGGAGCTCTACCTGATAATTACGGAATGAAAACTGAAGAATTGGTTAAAGTTCTTAATGAATGGAAATCTGAAATGAAAAACGCTACACAACAAAATGTATAGTTAATTCCTATTCCTTGCTAAAACAAAGGTAAATGATTTTTTATAAAGCTATTGTTTAGCTGAAAAAATTGTACATTTAACCACGCAACTAACCATACACAAACCGTTACCACAAATTTGAAATGAACATTATTAGTGCAAATTTAAACTTTATTCTTCTCGACGTAATAGACCAGAAAAACTCAAGCGGATTAAAGTTAAAACTAACTCATACAAATCATTTTCCGAGAAAATTAAAACCGAAAGAATTTAAAAATTTTGAACTAAAACTTATCGGAATTGAAAAGAAAACCAAACTCAAAACTGAACTTAAAAAATTTACGGATAACTATTTAGATATTGAGGAAATAGAAAATGGAATTTTAGATTTTTGGAGTGATAGCTATCAAATTGGCGAATTTAAAGTTGATAGTTTTGTAGAAAATGTATCGGAATTAACAAAAGAAGATTGGATTGATAATTATCAAAATCTTTTAAATTTCTATTATAAACAAAATGATGAAAAAACAAAAGAAAGTATATTACAAACTAAATTTCTTGACCGATTAAAAAAACTGACAGAAGAGGAAATAAAAAAATACGAGCGAAAGTCTGAATTTTTTAAAGATGATGAAGACAAAATTAATGCGCTGAATGAAAGAATGAATTTAGCAAATCGAATTGAACAAATACGACAACAATTTATATCTGAATTAAAGAATATCGAATAAAAAACATGTGGTAACACCGTATATAATTTATTGCTAGTCCTAGCCTACTTACGAAAATCCCCGCGGATTTTCTATTCGGTTTTTTTTTGCTAAGTTTAGTGCTTAAACCACGCAACAAACCATATACAAGACAGTTAACTATCATTGTCGAGAATTATGTGAAGTTCTCTTTTTGATAAATCAAGTAAGTTGCAAAATTTTGCTTTTCAAGAGTAATTCCAGCTTCGTCCTTTTTTTAGAGAACTAAACGTTTTATGGTTTGGCTCATTTGCCAATCTCATTGTTTCTTGATTGTCGGTTCTTATTTTGTGTTTGAAAAGTCTTTGGCTCGTTCCGATAACTTAGCTTACTTTTTACTTTTGAGTAGAACCTCGTCGCATTCTTAGCCAATTCTCGCTGAACGTTCTGATCCGTTCTTTTTCTAAAAAAAGGCTTTATATAAATCTTAAAATACGCAAACTAAATGCAAGTAAGGCTTTTGACTATTTATCCTTTATTGGCTGACAATTGTTCTTGTTTGAAAACCTTTAGTTTTGCATTCTGTCTCGTTTGCTTTCAGTGTAAAATTTTCTAAACGCTTTGAATTTTGGCTAGTGTTCTCCAACATTAGTTAACAGCGTGTATAAAAAATTGCTTCTTTCTCTATAAATCAAAAATTATATTTACTTTTAAATCATGAAAATGAATGAAAAATTGCTACTAAAATCATCGCAACTTTTCATACACAATTACGTTGTACAACATTATGACCCGTCCTGAATAAAGGCTACATAATTTTAAACATTATGTATAAAAACGACAAAGTCATCAGACGCTATTCAGAACCTTTTAAATTGAAAATTTTAGACGAACTTACAACCGGAAAATTAAACAAGTATCAATTAGGTAAGGCATATGGTATTGCTCCAACTACCATTAATGAATGGATTAAAAAGTATAACCGTAAAGACCTTATGAATACCAGAATAACCGTGAAAACTAAGGATGAAATAACCAGAATTAAACAGCTTCAAAAAGAGATTGAACAACTAAAAAAACTCTTGTTAAAAAAAGACTTGGATGCTATGATTCAAGATTCATACCTAGAAGTTGCTGCAGAAGACCTTGGTTATAAATCTGTAGCAGAACTAAAAAAAAAGCTAAATATAGAGCGTTAATTAAATCTAAAACCAAAGCTAAAGGATTTGCGTCTTTGACAACCATAAGTCTTTGTTTTGGACTTAAACGTGATGCGTACTATAAATACAGAGCTAGAGCCGATAAACGTTTAAAACTTGAACAACAGATTATTCAAATTGTTAAGCAAAAACGCAAATCCTTACCAAGAGAAGGTGTTCGTAAACTCAAAATATCCTTGAAAAACGATTTTGATAATGCAAATATTAAAGTAGGAAGAGACACACTATTCAATGTGCTTAGAAAACACAATATGCTTACAACCAGAAAGAAACCAAGTTATAGAACTACCAATTCTTTTCATAGATTCTATAAATACAAAAACATCATAAAAGATGTGCTTGTTGATAGACCTAACCAGGTATGGGTAAGTGACATCACCTACATTAGAACTGTAAAAGGATTTTGTTATTTAGCCCTTATAACCGACTTGTATTCTAGAAAAATAATAGGGTATGATCTTAGTGATAGCTTAGAGCTTAGCGGATGTGTAAGAGCATTAAAAAAAGCATTATATCAAGCTAAAAATACGGATGAACTCATACATCACTCCGATAGAGGAATACAATATTGCAGTAATCTATACACACAAATTTTAAAAGGAAAGAACATTAAAATTAGCATGACAGAAGATAATCATTGTTATGAAAATGCTGTCGCTGAAAGGGTAAATGGTATATTAAAAGATGAGTTTTACTTAGATCAAACATTTGATAATGTGATACATGCAAAAAGAGCTACAAAAAATGCAATCAATCTATACAACCAAATAAGATTACACGTATCTTTAAACTATAAAACACCAAATATGGTATATTTAAAAACAGCATAAATCAAATTTTAACCTGTAGCCATATTTCAGGACTAGACATTTCCGAAAAATAATGAGAAAATTGACCATCCTTTTTGCTATTATTATATTTTCTTGTCAATCAGAAAAGAAAACAGAATGCAACTATGTGACTGATTATTACCAAACCGTCTACAAGGCGGATTGGGAATTTGAAACTAAGAATTACCAAAAAGCCTTTGATTTATACGATGATGCGTTCAAATCATGCGAAGCAGTAAACACAGTCAACTATAATGAAATTTGGAAATTCACAGTAACTTCCGCCATTTTGAAACGATTTGATATAACCTATGATTATGCAAAAAAATTAATCCTGAATGGTGTTGAATTAAACCGGTTTGGTAACAGTGAAAATTTTGATGAATTTCTTAAATCAGAATTTGGTCAAAACTTGACCTCTCAATATCAAAAATTGAGAGAAAAATTCGAAAAAAATGCAGATTTCAAACTTAGAAACGAGCTTCTTGCAATGCAAACAGCCGACCAACTTTATAGAAATGAAAATTATCAAGAAAATATTGTCAAACAGGACAGTATAGATAAACTTCACGAAAAACGACTTATTGAAATTTTTGAAACTATTGGTTATCCTACTGACAAAATCGTAGGCCCCCATACAGGAGATTATCAAGTTGACGTTGGACTTCTTCTTTTACATACCGATGACAGTATTCGAATGAATTATTTCGTTCCGAAATTAAAGGATTTTGTGCAAAAAGGGACAGCTTCACCATACACCTTAGGAACTGTCATTGACCAATTCCACTTATATAACGGAGACCCTCAAATTAACGGTACGTACGGAGCACAAGGAGGTGGATATGCAAAAATGATTTCGGACTTGAAAAAAGTGGACAGCAACCGAATTTCAATCGGACTACCTCCATTAGAATTAAAAGAAAAAAAGGATAGTCTAATAAAAATAAAATATGGATTTTAAAAGCAACGTGGTACAACAAGATGTATAATTAATTGCGGCTGAATTTCCTCAACGAAAATTCCGTCTTATTAATTATCTTTCCGCAACATCGGAAAATGACTCGCGTCCTTTCCCGCAAAAAATCATACACAAATACGTTGGCTACAATTAAAAAAATGGAATTAATTAAAATTGAAATTTCTGACATCGAAAAATATAATCAAGAAAGGAATAAAGTGTTTTCTGATTTCCTTGGTGTTAAGAAGATATTACCATTTTTGATTATACTTTTTATTGGTATAATACTATTTATTACTGGGATTTATGGAGACAAAGACGTAGAACAAAGATTATATGAAAACGGAAAAGAAAAAATCACTTTTATAAATTACGGTATAGAATTAGGAATAGGACTTGGTTTTATATTGTTTTCATTATTAAAATGTATAGATTTTTGGAAAACGAAAAATAATATCAGTACTACATTAAACTTGAGAAAGCAAAAATTTAAAAAAGGTGTAACATTTTTTAAAATTGAAATAAATGAAAAGGAAATTTTAATAAAAACTGACTTGTTTGAGAAAAAAACTTCTTGGTTATATTATGATTTTTTCAAGACTGACAATAAGTTTTTGAGTCTATATTCTTATAACTCAAGTAAATATTTCCCTGAACAATTGATTCCTTTAGATTCTCTCACAGTAGAAGAAAAAGAACTACTTAAAAAATACTTAAGGATAAGATTTATAAACAGTAGCCAACAACGTGTATAATTAATTGCGGCTGAATTTCCTCGGCGGAAATTCAATCTTATTAATTATCTTTCCGCAACATCGGAAAAGGACTCGCGTCCTTTCCCGCAAAAAATCATACACAAATACGTTAACTATCATTGTCGAGAATTATGTGAAGTTCTCTTTTTGATAAATCAAAGTCAGTTTCAAAATTTTACTTTTCAAGAGTAATTCCAGCTTTGTCCTTTTTTTAGAGAACTAAACGTTTTATGGTTTAGATCATTTGCCAATCTCATTGTTTCTTGATTGTCGGTTCTTATTTTGTATTTGAAAAGTCTCTGGCTCGTTCCGATAACTAAGCTTACTTTTTATTTTTGAGTAGAACCTCATCGTATTTTTAGCCAATTCTCGCTGAACGTTCTGATCCGTTCTTTTTCTAAAAAAAGGCTTTTTACAGCAATCAAATTACGCAAACTAAATGCAAGTAAGGCTTGTAACTATTTATCTTTTATTGGCTGACAATTGTGCTTGTTTGTAAACCTTTAGATTTGCATTCTGTATCGTTTGCTTTCAGTGTAAAATTTTCTAAACGCTTTGAATTTTGGCTAGTGTTCTCCAACGTTAGTTAACAGCGTGTATAAAAAATTGCTGCATCCTCTATAAATCAAAAATTATATTTACTTTTAAATCATGAAAATGAATGAAAAATTGCTGCTAAAATCATCGCAACTTTTCATACACAATTACGTTAACTATCATTGTCGAGAATTATGTGAAGTTCTCCTTTTGATAAATCAAAGTCAGTTGCAAAATTGTACTTTTCAAGAGTAATTCCAGCTTTGTCCTTTTTTTAGAGAACTAAACGTTTGATGGTTTGGCTCATTTGCCAATCTCATTATTTCTTGATTGTCGGTTTTTGTTTTGTGTTTGAAAAGTCTCTGGTTCGTTCCGATAACTAAGCTTACTGTTTACTTTTGAGTAGAACCTCATCGTATTTTTAGCCAATTCTCGCTGAACGTTCTGATCCGTTCTTTTTCTAAAAAAAAGGCTTCATACAAATCTTAAAATACGCAAACTAAATGCAAGTAAGGCTTGTGACTATTTATCTTTTATTGGCTGACAATTGTTCTTGTTTGAAAACGTTTAGTTTTGCATTCTGTCTCGTTTGCTTTCAGTGTAAAATTTTCTAAACGCTTTGAATTTTGGCTAGTGTTCTCCAACATTAGTTAACAGCGTGTATAAAAAATTGCTTCTTTCTCTATAAATCAAAAATTATATTTACTTTTAAATCATGAAAACGAATGAAAAATTGCTACTAAAATCATCGCAACTTTTCATACACAATTACGTTGTATGTAATAAGTCCAACTTTTGGCTTTTAAATACACTTTTTGATTGTGATCAAGGATAGGTAAAACAGGATTAAAATTAACTAAACGTAAGAATGCAGTTTAGTCAAGCTTATCGATTGACATCGTATGAGAGTTACACTTTCAAATACGCATGCTAGCGTAAAAAGCTTGCCGAAATTAGAAGAATTTTTTGACAATGTCAAGTTTTAAAACGATAATTTTATTTAAATCAATGTTTTACAGCAAAGCAGAAAATCATTTTTCAGATAACAAACCATATCAGTCTGTGGTTGATATAATTCATAATCTTGAAAAAACAAGTGGATTTAAAGTAATCTAAATGTAGCGCCTGGACTGACTACGTAAAAATAAAAACAGAAACTATAAGATTTTAGCTATATTTACTACAAACAACAACGTGTAAATTGCATTAAAACGCTGACCCGTCCTGAATAAAGGCTACATAATTTTAAACATTATGTATAAAAACGACAAAGTCATCAGACGTTATTCAGAACCTTTTAAATTGAAAATTTTAGACGAACTTACAACCGGAAAATTAAACAAGTATCAATTAGGTAAGGCATATGGTATTGCTCCAACTACCATT
This sequence comes from Tenacibaculum sp. SZ-18, assembly GCF_002813915.1. NCBI lineage: Bacteria > Pseudomonadati > Bacteroidota > Flavobacteriia > Flavobacteriales > Flavobacteriaceae > Tenacibaculum > Tenacibaculum sp. SZ-18. Next base: position 2,680,662 of record NZ_CP019335.1, read on the forward strand.
AATGAATGGATTAAAAAGTATAACCGTAAAGACCTTATGAACACAAGAATAACCGTGAAAACTAAGGATGAAATAACCAGAATTAAACAGCTTCAAAAAGAGATTGAACAACTAAAAAAACTCTTGTTAAAAAAAGACTTGGATGCTATGATTCAAGATTCATACCTTGAAGTTGCTGCAGAAGACCTTGGTTATAAATCTGTAGCAGAACTAAAAAAAAAGCTAAATATAGAGCGTTAATTAAATCTAAAACCAAAGCTAAAGGATTTGCGTCTTTGACAACCATAAGTCTTTGTTTTGGACTTAAACGAGATGCGTACTATAAATACAAAGCTAGAGCCGATAAACGTTTAAAACTTGAACAACAGATTATTCAAATTGTTAAGCAAAAACGCAAATCCTTACCAAGAGAAGGTGTGCGTAAACTCAAAATATCCTTGAAAAACGATTTTGATAATGCAAATATTAAAGTAGGAAGAGACATGCTATTCAATGTGCTTAGAAAACACAATATGCTAACAACCAGAAAGAAACCTAGTTATAGAACTACCAATTCTTTTCATAGATTCTATAAATACAAAAACATTATAAAAGATGTGCTTGTTGATAGACCTAACCAGGTATGGGTAAGTGATATCACATACATCAGAACTGTAAAGGGATTTTGTTATTTAGCCCTTATAACCGACTTGTATTCTAGAAAAATAATAGGGTATGATCTCAGTGATAGCTTAGAGCTTAGCGGCTGTGTAAGAGCATTAAAAAAAGCATTATATCAAGCTAAAAATACGGATGAACTCATACATCACTCCGATAGAGGAATACAATATTGCAGTAATCTATACACACAAATTTTAAAAAGGAAGAACATTAAAATTAGCATGACAGAAGATAATCATTGTTATGAAAATGCTGTCGCTGAAAGGGTAAATGGTATATTAAAAGATGAGTTTTACTTAGATCAAACCTTTGATAATGTGATACATGCAAAAAGAGCTGCAAAAAGTGCAATCAATCTATACAACCAAATAAGATTACACGTATCTTTAGACTATAAAACACCAAATATGGTATACAAATTAACAGCCTAAATCAATTTTTAACCTGTAGCCATATTTCAGGACTAGACATTATGAATAGAACTCTAATTTTACTTTTAATATTCATTTCAAACTTGTCTTTTAGTCAATCTTTATTGGATATGACTGAAGAGGAAATTAAAAAAGGAGATTTAGAAAGAGCAAAAAGACAGATTAATATTTTAAAAAATAGTGAATCAGGATTTTGTGGAAACAGCGTAGCTAAAATTAAAGGAGAGATTAGTTTTTTAGAGTCTAAAATAGCAATTAAAGAGAAAGATTATGATAAATCTCTTGAAATTTTGAACTCAATAAAAGAAGAATGTGTTTTTGGAAATAATTGTGAAAAAAGAGACTCATTAAAAATAGAAACTCTTTTTATGAAATATGGAAAAAGAACGATTCTAAGCTCATTTAAAAATAAAGAAAAGCTAAAAATTATTAGTTTAAACCATTTTCATTACCAAGTCTATCTGGAAAACATTGATTATAAATTTATTTTTTTCAGTAACGGATATGAAAAAAACTATGAACATCCTAAATATGGAACAATATCAAAAAGGGAAAGTAATAACAGTTTTATTGATATGTGTAAGGAATTAAAGTTTTATAAATTAATAATAGAGTAACTATTGCCAACTAAACCTAAAATGCATTAAAACGCAGCTTAGCCAAAACGTTGTAGGTAAGCTTAAAAACGCAGGGAATAAATTTAAAATTATGGATAATGACTCTTTTAATAGACTTTCATGGATGACAGAAGAAATGAAAGCTGAAATTCGGAAAAGAGATAAAATTGTAAGAGATGAAGAAATAGAAAACTTATTTTTATTAGATGACAATTCTGATTTTTCAATTGCGTTGCACGAGATTCTTGTAAATAGGCACGTTAAAAATCCAAATTCTTTAAACTCAGTACAACAGAATTTATTTCTTTGTATGCACTTGGAAAATGCTGGTCAAGCAGATAGTATCTTATCTTTTTTACAAGAATGGTTTCCTAAACAGAAAAAACAAGTTGTAAAATCTTTGGGTGAAATTGGAGCTACTAAATCTGCTAAAATTATAGAGCAGGCGATTGCATTACTTCCAGAAAATAATAGTTGGTTTTTTGAAAGTTCTGACGAAAATTCGGAAAGATTGATGATGAAATTTGACAATGAATTTTCAAGTTATCCAGACGGTCCAAAGATGGACTTATATCGTAAATATGCAGAAAAAAAATAGAAACGAGCTATAAAATAGCCTACCTACAACAACACCTAAACTCCATTAAAACGCACCTATGCCAAACCGTTAGCTGTAATTTCAAGTAAAAATCTGAAAAATGAAAAACATAATAATACTTATAAAATCCTTTATCTCACTAACTCTTTATGCTCAAGCCAAACCAACTGAATCCATCCCTTTTAAAGTCGAAAAGAATCAAATTTATATTTATGCGAAAGTAAATAAGACAGATAGCTTAAGATTTCTTTTTGATACAGGCGCAAATGGAAGTGTTATAAATCAAGAATCAACACGAAAAGTGAAACTTAAAATTGATGGTAAATCAATTAATACAGGTTCGAATGGAACAAATGAAGTTGAGGAAAGTTCTAATAACGAAATGATACTGGGAACAATTCATAAAAAAGATATTCTTTTTACAATTATACCTTTTGAAAGTGACGAATTTGATGGCATTATTGGTACCGATATAATGAGAGAACATATAATTGAAATTGATTATCACAAACAAATTATCAATTTTTATGAAAAGAATGATAAAAACATTGATTATAATGGGTATACAAAATTAAAAATGTCCTCTGACATTTATCCCACTTATATAAAAAGCACCTTGTTAATTAAAGGAAAAAAATACAAAGGTCTTTTTGGACTTGATACTGGTGCTGATGATGTTTTGACATTAACTTCTCGTTTTTCTAGAAATAACAATTTTGCAAATAAAATGAGGAGAATAGGTTCAGCAGGATTTATAGGTTCTGACGGATTAGAATACGAAATGCCAATTTTTTTATGTCCTGAAATTGAATTTGTAAAAAAATACTTCTACAACATTCCTACAGCTCTTTCCAATGCTACTGAAGGAATTGATGCAAGTGATAAATTAGCTGGGTTTTACGGCAATGCTTTTCTGAAAAAATTTAATATTATCCTAAACTATAATAGCAATTTTATATATTTAAAACTGAACAAAAACTTATACACTGATTTTTATGAAGAATAAAAACTACAGCTTACAATATAATAAAAAATAGGCGAAACAGTAATAAAACCAAAGGTTTTGGCTCGTTTCAAACCTTGTGCTTAACCGAAAGGTACTTGCTTCGAAATCGCCTACTTTTCATATACTTACCGTTGTAGGCAATGAGACAGAAATATCAAGAAAATTATATGATTAAATTAACAAATCGACTTTTATTTTTAATCCTAATTGTAACTATGAACCGTTGCAATAAATCAGTCGAACAAAAAAATACGACATCTACTCAAGAAAAAACGGAATCGATTGATTCTATAAAAACAGAAAATGTAACTTTTGAAAGTGAAGGGATTAAATTGGCGGGTACAATTTATAGTCCTAATCATCCACACTCAGCAGTCGTCATTGTTCACGGTTCTGACCAAGTACCTCGAATGACAAAGTTTGCCGAATTTTTAGCTAAGAACGATATTTTAGTATTTACCTATGATAAACGTGGGGTTGGAGAATCTGGTGGAGTGTATGCAGGACCAGAAGTAGGAACGAATAATATTAGCGTTGAAAATATAATTCTATTAGCAAAAGATGCAAGTTCCGCTATTAATTTCATTCATAGTAAAGAAAAAGATTTACCCATTGGTCTAATAGGTGCGAGTCAAGCAGGTTGGATAATTCCTATTGTCGCAAATGAAAATCCATTAGTAGAATTTATGGTTTTAATGAGTAGTCCCACAATAACTACACTTGAACAATTGAGATTTCAATTTTACACAAATGGGAGAACCGATTTTTGGGATAATCATACAGAAAGTGACGCACGTGAACATATTAAAAACGACCCCGATAGATTTCAATTTGAAGCTACTGACCCAAAAGAGGTTCTAAGAAAATTATCAATTCCGGGGCTTTGGGTATTTGGAGAAAAAGATATACAAATTCCTGTAAAAATGTGTATCAAGCATCTCAACGATTTAAAATTAGCGAACAAACCATTTGAGTATGTTCTGTTTCCATCATTAGGACATAATACTAACAAGACAGAACCAATAAAAATTTCTGTTAATTGGATAAAACAAAAGTCATTGGAAATTAAGAATAACAAATAGAAATTAGAACCACTTGCCTATAACAACACCTAAACTGCATTAAAACGCAGCTTAGCCAAAACGTTAGCGCAAATATAAAACATGAATGCTAATTTACTTTTACTTATCACGTTAGCAGTTATAGTTATTAGTTGCGATACAAGACCAAAATTTGTTCAGGAATTTGAGAAGAATAAAGATGTATATAAGTACCAATGGACTGTGACTGATCTAGGAAAATTAGTTGACACAACACTTACAATTCAACCAATCAAACCGATAATCCAGCAAAAACAGCTTTCTTGGAGGCACGATTAAATTGATATTGACAGCATATTAATTTAACACATAGAAAAAATGAAAGCTCTTAGAAAAGTAATCTTCGTATCCATTTTATTTTTATTTCTTTTATTTTCGAACGGTCAATATGCTGTCTTTTTTGCCATTTGGATTGCCACACCCATGCTTCTTTTTGCTGTTCGAAAATTAAAAAGATGGCAAGGCTTCTTATTTGCGTTTTTAACCTTAGGGATAAGCTATTATATAGGTTTTGATGTCTTGCCATTCTTACCCGTTGCTATATCAATTGTTATCAGTGTAATTTTTAGTGTATTTGCCTCTTTACCCTACTTAATTGATTCTTTTTTTCCAAAAAAGAGAGGTTCATTTCTGAGTACATTAATACTTCCCTGTTCTGCAGTTTTATTAGAATATGCTTATCACCTGATTAATCAATATGGTAATTGGGGTCATTTCGCCTATTCGCAACAATCACAGCATCTTTTGCTTCAATCTATTTCCGTTTTTGGAATGGGTTACATCACTTTTTTAATTAGTTGGTTTGCCTCGGTTAGTAATTGGGTTTATGAACAGCGAAACAACGGGGGAAATATAAAAAAGGGAGTACTTACTTATAGTCTTGTTTTGGGCTTGACAATGATGTATGGCGGCTATCGCGTAACATTTCAGAAATCTAATTCCGAAACTGTTCGGGTAGCTTCTATTTCTGCATTGGATAGTCTTAAAGTCTTTGTCGATATTCAAGGATTGAATAATAAAGAAACTGAAGATGATGTGAAGATTGAAACCCGGAGAAATGCTTCGAAACTAAATCAAAATTTATTTGACAGAAGTATCGCACAAGCCCAGGCTGGAGCTAAAATAGTTTTTTGGGCAGAAGGCAATGCAGTCATATTAAAAGGAGATGAAAATGAACTCTATGAAAAAGCTAGTGAAATAGCTTTGGAACAAAATATCTATTTAGGTTTGGGAGTAGCGGTAGTGGACCCGACTAATAGCAAATTCCTTGAAAATAAATTTGTTGTATTTGACCAGTCTGGCAATAAAGTGATTGATTACTGGAAAGGTATCTCGGTTCCAGGTGGCGAAGCTGAAGTCAGTAATAATAAGGCTACTGGAATTCAAAAGGCAATAACACCGTATGGAACAATTGCAGGAGCCATATGTTTTGATTTAGATTTCCCTGATTATCTGAAACAAGCAAAGGGTTCTGATATTCTTTTGGCACCAAGCAATGATTGGAAAGAAATTGACCCAATTCATACAGATATGGCAAAATTCAGAGCGATTGAACAAGGATTTAATTTGATTCGTCAAACCAGCTTCGGTTTATCTGCAGGAACTGATTATACAGGAAAAATAATTAGTGAAATGGATCATTTTACCGATAATGATAAAACACTAATAACACAACTACCAACAAAAGGAGTTCGTACTATATATTCTATGATTGGAGATAGTTTCATTGTTTTTTGTTTACTCCTATTTGTTTTGACAGGTATAATCCTTAAAAAACGGGAAACAGTTAGTTTAAAAACCAGTCACTTTCTTTAAAACTAGGGTGAACAGTATAAAGCCAGTTGCCAAAAATGTATATGACAAATAGCGGTTTAGTACTTCAATCAAAGTTAGTTCTGTAAATTTACAATCAGTGCTAACCCTAAATTAAGGGCATAAAAATCCGCTACTTTTCATATACGAGACCATTAACTATCATTATGACCCGTCCTGAATAAAGGCTACATAATTTTAAACATTATGTATAAAAACGACAAAGTCATCAGACGTTATTCAGAACCTTTTAAATTGAAAATTTTAGACGAACTTACAACCGGAAAATTAAACAAGTATCAATTAGGTAAGGCATATGGTATTGCTCCAACTACCATTAATGAATGGATTAAAAAGTATAACCGTAAAGACCTTATGAATACCAGAATAACCGTGAAAACTAAGGATGAAATAACCAGAATTAAACAACTTCAAAAAGAGATTGAACAACTAAAAAAAACTCTTGTTAAAAAAAGACTTGGATGCTATGATTCAAGATTCATACCTTGAAGTTGCTGCTGAAGACCTTGGTTATAAATCTGTAGCAGAACTAAAAAAAAAGCTAAATATAGAGCGTTAATTACATCTAAAACCAAAGCTAAAGGATTTGCGTCTTTGACAACTATAACTAACTGTTTCGGACTTAAACGTGATGCATATTACAAATATAAACACAGAGCTGATAAACGTTTAAAGCTAGAACAACAGATTATTCAAATTGTTAAGCAAAAACGCAAATCCTTACCAAGAGAAGGTGTGCGTAAACTCAAAATATCCTTGAAAAACGATTTTGATAATGCAAATATTAAAGTAGGAAGAGACATGCTATTCAATGTGCTTAGAAAACACAATATGCTCACAACCAGAAAGAAACCTAGTTATAGAACTACCAATTCTTTTCATAGATTCTATAAATACAAAAACATTATAAAAGATGTGCTTGTTGATAGACCTAACCAGGTATGGGTAAGTGATATCACATACATCAGAACTGTAAAGGGATTTTGTTATTTAGCCCTTATAACCGACTTGTATTCTAGAAAAATAATAGGGTATGATCTCAGTGATAGCTTAGAGCTTAGCGGCTGTGTAAGAGCATTAAAAAAAGCATTATATCAAGCTAAAAATACGGATGAACTCATACATCACTCCGATAGAGGAATACAATATTGCAGTAATCTATACACACAAATTTTAAAAGGAAAGAACATTAAAATTAGCATGACAGAAGATAATCATTGTTATGAAAATGCTGTCGCTGAAAGGGTAAATGGTATATTAAAAGATGAGTTTTACTTAGATCAAACCTTTGATAATGTGATACATGCAAAAAGAGCTGCAAAAAATGCAATCAATCTATACAACCAAATAAGATTACACGTATCTTTAGACTATAAAACACCAAATATGGTATACAAATTAACAGCCTAAATCAATTTTTAACCTGTAGCCATATTTCAGGACTAGACATTAATTAAAATGAAAATATGAACGAGAATACAATAGACAGTTTACGGAATGCTTTAAAGCATTCGCCTAATAACATCCCTTTAAGACAATTACTAGCTGACACTTTATTGACTTTGAACAGACTTGATGAAGCTGAAACTGAATTTTCAACACTTCTTAAAATATCAAATGATAGTAAAGCTAAACTTGGACTGGCTAGAGTGTTTTTCAAAAAAAGAAGTTATTCTGCCTGCAATGTTATTCTAGAAGAAGTAATAGAAAAAGGGACAAACGACATAAGTGTTTACACACTTTACGCTAAAGGACTCTTAAAAGAACATTCGGTAGCAAAAGCAATAGATACTTATAAAAAAGCATTAGAAATAGACCCGAAATATTATGATGAAGAACTTGACAATCAGTTACGTCAGAAAGGAAGTAATGAAATTTCAGAAGAGGAAGAAGAAATTGATAGTCGTTTTTTGCTAAAACCCAATATCAATTTCAGTGATGTTGGTGGTATGGAAACAGTTAAGAAAGAAATTGAACTTAAAATTATAAAACCACTACTTCACCCTGAACTTTACCAAGCATACGGTAAAAAAGTAGGTGGTGGTATTTTGCTTTATGGCCCACCAGGTTGCGGCAAAACATTTATTGCGAAAGCGACAGCCGGACAAGTAAATGCAAAGTTTATAAGTGTTGGCTTAAACGACATTTTGGATATGTGGATTGGTAACAGTGAAAAAAATCTGCATGAAATATTTGAACTAGCAAGAAACAATACGCCATGTGTTTTATTCATAGACGAAATTGACGCTTTGGGTGCAAGTAGAAGCGACATGAAACAATCAAGTGGAAGACATTTAATCAACCATTTTCTTCAAGAACTTGACGGAATTGAAAGTGCAAATGAAGGTGTCTTAATAATTGGAGCAACGAATACGCCTTGGAATCTTGACTCTGCATTTAGACGCCCAGGAAGATTTGACAGAATTGTATTTGTTCCGCCACCTGACGTAACAACAAGAGAGTCAATTCTAAACTTAAAACTGAACAACAAACCAACTGGAATTATTGATTTACATAGCATTTCGAAGAAAGCTGCTAATTATTCAGGAGCAGACATAGACGCAATTATTGACATTGCAATAGAACAAAAGCTCGAATCTTCATTTAGCGATGGTATTCCAAGACCACTTGAAACACGTGATTTGTTAAATGCATTAAAAAAACACAAACCAAGTACGCAAGAATGGTTTTCAACAGCTAAGAACTTTGCAATGTTTGCAAATGATTCAGGACTTTATGACGAAATTTTAACTTACTTGAAAATTAAGAAATAGTATGAAAGAAGAAAAAAGGCTATCTAAAGTTGAAATTCTAATTCAACAGAAAAAGTTTGGTGAAGCAGAAAAACTACTATCTGAACTACTTACAGAAGATTCAAACAACATTCGATTTCTCACTTTGTTGGCAGAGGTTTATTTGCAACAAGATAAATTTGATAATGCAAATAGTATTATTGAAAATTCAATCGGGCTGTCTCCCGATACACCTCATTTGTTTTATATTAAATCTCGAGTTGCTATTCAGCAAGACAAAATAAGCGAAGCTGAGAAGAATATAAATCAAGCTATTGAACTTGACCCTTATGATGCTGATTACTTTGCTTTATTGGCAAACATTAAGTTGGGGCGTAAACAGTTTGAAGAAGCGCTCGACACAGCAAACAGAGCTCTAGAAATAGATTCAGAAAATCTATTGGCATTAAATACAAGAAGCACCGCATTAAATAAACTTAATCGAAGTGAAGAGTCTTTTGAAACAATTGAAGGTGCGTTACGCGAAGACCCCAATAATGCTTTTACTCATGCAAATTATGGTTGGGGTTTACTCGAAAAAGGTGACCATAAAAAAGCATTAGTGCATTTTAAAGAAGCTTTAACAAATGACCCAACTTTTGAATACGCACAATCAGGAATACTTGAAGCAATTAAAGCAAAAAACCCCATTTACAGGATATTCTTGAAGTACTCGTTTTTTATGAGCAATCTAACTGCAAAATATCAGTGGGGAGTTATTATTACATTTTATCTTGGTTTTAAAGGATTAAAAATAATAGCTCGTAATAACGAAGGACTTCAACCCTATTTGATACCGCTAATCATAGCTCTTGCTTTCATTGCTTTTTCAACTTGGATTATAGCACCAATAAGTAATTTGTTTTTGAGATTTAACAAATACGGACAATTACTTCTCGACAAAAAAGAAAAAATGAGTTCAAATTTTGTAGCTATTAGTTTGAGCATATTTTTAGGTGGACTACTTCTTTATTTTACATTATCGGACAATAAAATGTTGACTATTGCTGCCTTTGGTTTTACTATGATGCTGCCATTGGGTACAATGTTCTCTCCCTCAAAGAACAAATTCGGTCTATTGATTTATTCAATTGCTTTGGCTTTCATAGGACTTACAGCAATCGGACTAACTTTTTCAACAGGAGAAATGTTCAACTTAATGTCGGTTGTTTTCATTTTTGGATTTGTAGCATTTCAATGGGTAGCAAACTACATGTTAATAAAAGAGGACAACCTCTAATGAATAAATAACTACCGCCAAAAAAGCGCATAGTTAATTGCTATTCCTTGCTAAACACAAAGTAAATGATTTTTTATAAAGCTAGTGTTTAGCTAAAAAAAATGTTTTTTTTCAAATACGCAACTAACCATACACAAAAAGTTGTGCATAATTAAATCTATCCTTATGTTTAAAAAATTAGGAAAACATAATAAAAGAATTGACATTAAAGATGAAATAGAATACTTATCTCAATTAGACGAGTATAACGAAATTGATTTTGAAAATACAGAAATTAAAAAACAACAACCTACAGAAAAATCTGATATAGATTATTCAGACATCTTAAACCAAGTCGAAGAATTTAAAAATAGGAAGGTTTACAAAAATTTAGATTTAGATACCCTTGAAAATACTGAAGACAAAAAGTTAATTCAGGTGATTTTTGATAATTTAACTGAAAAAATTGGGTCTGATTATGAGAATGAGTTGGAAATAATCAAATCATTTAATATCCATAGACAAGTAATTTATTCAATCTGGATTTTTAACACTGAAATTGAAAATGGCGGACTTTTACAATTTTACGAGAACTCTAGTGGCAAATTTTCTATGCTTGCTCAAGAAAGTCTTAAATTGATCCAGGCTAATGAATCTTATGATTTATTGAGAGAAGCAAACAATTACTTCAAGAGTTTTAAATATACATTTGGAAAAGTTAGAAGTTTGTATGACAGCTCGTTTGAATTTACCAAATTAAACGAACTTGAAAATAAATATTTTAAAATTACAGAAAAGGAAAATTTGGAAAAATTACAAATTAAGTACATCAGAGAAAACATCAAATATTTTATCGATTAAAAACTATGCACAACAAAAAACTGAGGTAAAAAACAAGCATTTAGAGAAAATTGAAAGTCCTGTTCTTTGAGCAGGCAACGCCAAAACAAAGTTTTGACGTTTAACAAAAAAGAAAATTAAAAGTAAAAACGTTTGTTTTGGTGTAGTGGGTAACAGAAAGTGGTCTGCTTCTATCCTGCCCTACTATCCATACACAGAACATTATGGTTAATTGAAAAAAATAATGGGATTATATGCTCCAATAGTAAAAGGTGAGATTGAAGGTCTAAAAATTGGACTAGATACAGATTTAATATTATGGGAACATACAAGAACTTTGGAATATGATCAACTTGAGGGTGAATGGCTAGTTGGGTTTGGTGTGGGATTCAACAAAGAACAAACTATAAGAAAAAAGCTTGCCGAAAACGCAAATGATAAAACTCTAAAGAAAAGAGTAAGTTCAATTCTATTCCTATTAGCAGAAATTCCTTATTCTGAATTTGAGACTGTTCTATTAAATAATCTTGAAAATCTTAAAAATTGGGGAACTGAGCGTATGACAAAAGAAATTGTTTCAGAGGTAGAATCACTAATCGAACAGGATAAACTTCAACGAGCATTGACACAAATTAAGATCTTTTATGAAAATCAAAAAAACTAATAGCTTTAATAAATTACTCAAAATTACCAAGTGAATTAAGTAAATTGAGGGAAAGTAAACAACATAACGAGATCAATAATGAGGTTTACTTATTGAAAAAACAAAAAATAAAGTTTGACCTAAAAAGGTGGATCGAAATAAATAAAAACTAACCACAACAAAACCTATACTGCATTTTAACGCAGCTTAGCCAAACCGTTGAAGTGAATAAAACAAAAAATTATTATGAAAAATGCTTTAATATTATCAATATATCTTTCAATCTTTCATTTATTTGGTCAAGAATCCAATATTAATAATGCTGTTTTTATCAACTTTGAGCAGTTTAAAGATAATAAACCTTGTGAGGTTGAGATACTCAATATAAAAGATAAGACGGATTTATTATTAACAGTAAAAAACATAGATTTAAAATGTAAAGGATTTAAAAAAATAAATAAGACAATTGCTATTAGATACAATCAAGACTTGTATTACAATATGAGATACAATGTAGAGTTTATGACCAAGAATAGGTTTTCCAAGCTTGTTATTAAAGGAAAATACTGTGCATTTCTAGTTGATGAATCTTATCCAATAAATATACAAGGACAAGCAGGATTTAATACAGGAGGATTACTTGGAGCTTTGATACTAGGACCAAATGGAAAAAATAAAATATACTATTTAGATATAGATAAAGGACATAAAACCAAGGTTCTTACTAAAACTAGACTAAGAAAACTTTTAGAGGTTGATAAGGAACTACTTAACTCTTTTGATAATGAAATAAAAGAAAATTGGTCTGCCGAATTATTTTTGAATTATTTAGAACGACTTAACAAAATATATGAGTAAAAACTCACTACAACACGAGGGTATAGTTTGTTGTTCTTTAAGTACTAAATAACAAAAATAATTGCTTAACCAAAGTCTAGTTTTTATTTACTAATTTAGAGTCAAAACATCACAAAAAACCATACCCAAAACGGTTGGCAACTATTGTAATGAAACTACTACAAATCATCATATTACTTTTTCTGAGCTTTCAAGCTTTTGGGCAAAAGGTAACATATAACCACATTGTTGATACAGCAGATATTGAAACTAAAAAGGTAATGATACTCTTTGAAAACTACTTGGCTTCAAGCCCTCAAAATAAAGAAAAAAATGAATTTTGGAATATTGAAGAGCAACAAAAACATAAGAACTACGACTTCTTGGAAAGCGAGTTTCAACCTTCACTTTATATGGGGTTTCCAATTCACGTTTTGAGTATAAAATTCAGAAATAATATCTACCAAATTAAAGCTCAGTTCTCTTATTGCAAAGAAGATGGAAGTCCATACGTTTTAGCAATAGTAAACTATTTTGCGAAAAAGGAAAACGGAACATTTAAACTGTTCAATGCTCTAACTGTAAATAAACAAACCTGGAATTGTACAACAGTTGGTATTGTCGACTTTTACTATCCGACTTCCCATAAGTTCAACTATCAGAAAGCTCAAAAACTTAATAATTTCATAAATGAAACTTGTGACAATTTTGGGGTGCAACCAAAACCATTTGAATATTATCTCGCTGACGACTATGATGAAATCCAAAAACTAAAAGGGTTTGATTATTACATAGGAATGGGCGGACAGTCAAAACCAAGCGGTAAAGCAACTGACGACAAAGTTTATTGCGGTGGTTTGGGAGAATATTATCCACACGAAGTTTTCCACGTTCAAATAGACAAACACTTTCCAAATAAGCATTTTTGGGTTTCCGAAGGAGTAGCCACACTATTGGGAGGAAGTCGCGGAAAAAGCTTGGACTGGCACATCAAACGAACAAATATCTATTTACAGAAGCATTCTGAAATAGATCTAAACGATATGCTCAAGTTAACAAACTTGGATAGTGAAACTTCTTATCATTATGTTTTGGGGGGACTAATAGCAAGGAAAATATTAGAAAAAGGTGGTTGGAGTTTACTCTCAGAGTTTATGTCAGGTGGTAAAACTGATGAGGACTACTACAATACGATTGAAAAATACCTAGGAATAAATAAATCTGAATTGAACGACTATATTAGAGAACAATTACAGATTGAATCTAAAAAATAAAGGTTACCAATACGCTGTATAAGTAATAGCGGGTTTAAGTGATAAAGCGAAAGTCAAAATATAAAACATATGTCAGTGCAAAACCGAAAGATACGTGAGTATAAATCCGAAACTACTCATACACTAACCGTTAACTATTATTAAAAAAACCGAACAGCGAATGAAAACAAGAATAATAATTGGAATTTTAGTAGTAATAGGAGTTATATATTTCATCTCAAGAAATAAGAATGGGAATAATCCAATTATTCAAGTCGCTAAACAAATTCAACTTACGGAATTAGAACCTTTAATGACTCAATTGTTAGAGGGAAAAATGGAATATAACTTTTTCGGAATAACATCTGATGGAATTGATTGTATTTATTTCGCAGATAACAAAGGAAAAATAAACATTGAATTTGAGGTTATGACAAATATCCAAAAAAATTATGTCGAAAAAATTACAGATTTTGCAAATAGGAATAATTATAATTTAGTCAAAACGACTTAGGGAAATAAAACTCATTACTCTGATTTAAAAGAAGCACCAGTTTATAAACTTGAATTAAATTCGGCCAAATATAAAGCGACTGAAATTGGTAAAGAAATAATGACCAAAATATTCAACAAAAACGAGACGACAAAATTTGATGTGGTTCCATAAGAAATAAAAAACGTATGCTAATACCGTATATAATTTATTGATAGCTAGAGCCTACTTACGAAAATCAGCAAGGATTTTCTATTCGGTTTGTATTTGCTAAATTAGGTGTTCAAAACACGCAACAAACCATATACAATCACGTAATGCCCAACTAACGAGACACTAAAATCAACAGCAATGGCAATTTTTGATATATTTAAAATGAAAATCGAAAACCTTCATGAAAATGGAATAAAAAAAACTCTTCTTGAAATTTTCTTTGCTAAACAATAAAGACAAAATTATTAACATAAAAATGTTTTTAGGTAAAATAATATTGGTTGACTTTTGAGGTTCTTGGTGTAAATATTGCAAAATAAAACATCCTCATTTGACAAAACTCAAAAAGAAGTTTGAGAATGATAATATTGTAAATATTTAGATAGATGACAAAAAGAAGAATTGGAGTCAGGCTTTGAAGAAAGATAATCTTACTTGGACCAACTTAATTGATATAGATAAAACAGTAAATCATGAACTCGAAAAATCAAGCAATTCCCTTCAATTATTCTATAGACGAAAATGGTATCATTTTAGTCGAGAATTTATAAACTTTAGAAATTGAAAGAACAATAAGCCAAAAGCTAGCAGGTAACAAAGTATTAAAAAAACACTTTATATGTAACTTCATCCAAATATTTTACTAATATTACAATTTGTATAAGCTATGGTAATTTTCGTTATTTTTTTTCCATATTTTCCTAAACGAATACTTTAGAATACAATACTCTAATTTAAAAATTGCTTTAATGAAAAACTTATATTTTTTAATGAGTGTAATATTTCTCTCATCATGCATGAAGAAAGAAAAGAATTACGCCGAAATAAATATAAAAATTGATAATACTAAATTTGTAGAAGTCAACAATCCATTAGAAGATATTTACATCTGGGACATGAAAAAAGACACTATATATCCTAATCCAAAAAATGAATTTTTATTTAAAAAAGATATAGTTTCACCAGAATTTGTAATAGTAAAGATAGGAGAAAAACGCTTGAAGTCCATAATTCATCCTGATAGTAGAATTGAAATAGTTTACACTGACTCATTATTATCTTTCAAAGGTAAAAATGCTCAAGAAATGAAATTATTGAATCAACTAAATAGGTCTTTCTTTAACTTAAATGATTTTAGTGAATTTCGAAAGGATACTTCATCCTTACAAATAACTCAAAAAATTGAAAGATTAAAAAATAATGAATTGATTAAACTCACAAACATTAGACAAAATGAAACGAAACTAGTTAATGTTTTAAAAGAAGAAATTAACTATTTCTATGCATTAAAAACACAAAAATTAATTTTAAATAAACTCTCTCAAAATAAATCAAATAAAGAAGAGTTGACCAAGCTATTTAACCATACAACTAAAACCTATCCTTTAAACACCTCCTATAAAAATAGCAGCTGGCTAGATTATGCAGATAATATTTTGTTATACAAACCTTTATACGACTTAGAATCTAAAAAAACAATTACTTCTGATTCAATTCAAAAAATGATTCAAAATGACACATGGTATCCGTTTCAATTTAAAATTATAAACAAATTCAAAGATTCTAAAATTGCAGAAAAAGTATCTGCTAATTTTATTATGAAAGCTGCTAAACAAAGACGTTTTGAAAAAAGCTTAATTAAAGTGTTCAATCAATTCCAAGATCTATATCCTAGAAGCGCATATATTAAGTATTTAAAACCTGAAATTAAAATTATAGAAAGCTACTATAAAAAAGTTTTAGAGAAAATACCAGAAAACGTTATACTCATGAAAGGTGAAAATATTTCAACAATGAAAGAACTTTTAAACAGCTTGAAGGGTGAAAAATATTATATAGATATTTGGGCTACTTGGTGTGGTGCTTGTAAGTCTGAGTTTAAGTTCAATAATCAATTAGATAGTTTATTGAAATCAAAAAATTATAAAAAACTTCTAATTTCATTAGACAATATTAACGACGAGGATAAATGGAAGGAAAATATCAAATACTATGAGCTTCAAGGACAAAATATACTAGCTTCACAAGAATTACAGAAAGACTTAATGAATAATTATAATGTAAAAAGTATTCCAAAATATTTTATAACTAATGAAAAAGGTGAATTAATAAATAAGAGTGCTCCAAAACCAAGTGAGATTGATCTATTGGATCAAGAACTTTATTGAAAACAAGAGGTAAAAAAGAAATAATGTGAAAATCAAGTCTTTTTGTTTTAATTTGGATATAAAGTTCTCATCCTATGACAAGCTACATTTTACTATTGTCAAAGCCTGTTTTTTTAGTTAATTACAACCAGCAATTAAAACTAACTTTTTACTTTTCGCTTTCACAACTATTCGACCCTGTAGCGTCTTATAAGCCGTATGACATTTAAAAGCTCGTATCATTACATCCAACATTCATTAGAAATCGAAAATTATAACTAATTTAAACATGTAAAATTGCAATATTTATAAGAAACGCTTATGAAAAAAATTATCCTATTATTTCTAATAATCTCTTTGTCTTGTAACTCAAGCCATAAAGATGATTTAAATACTAATTCTATAACAACTAGTCGAATAAAGCTTTTTGAAGAAACAGAAGATCAAATAAAAAAATTCCGTGAAGATTCTCAAAAGTATTGGGATAAAAATGATAGTGAAAACGCTCTAAAATATAGTGACTCCATTAAACAACTAATAATTAAAAGCTACATTTCAAGTTATGAATTTAAAACAATGCGTAACATAAAATATAAAACTAAAAACAGAAACAAACCGCTTTTCTTACAAGTAACGGCTTCTTGGTGTGCTCCCTGTAAATTTGAAATTTCTTCTTTGAACAAAATAGCCGAAAAATATAGCGACAAAGTAGATTTTGTACTGTTATTTTGGGATAATCAAAAAGAACTAAAAACTTTTGCTAATAGTTATAACGAAAATATTCATTTAGTGCCTTCCGAAAGAAAAGAAAAAGAACCAACTACAATTAATATTTCAGGTTTTAAACACATAACAGGATATCCAACAAATTATTTAATATCAAAAGATAATCAAATTATTAATTATTCTACTGGAGCTGCTGCACCTATGACTTATGTAGATGAAACTGGGACAAAACACTCTATATCTAAAGATCAAGCAAATAAAGAAAACTTCAACAGATTAGAATCTGAAATAAAAGAGCTATTAAAAAAATCAGAAACTAAAAAATAGGATTTTTTAAGTGAGTTGGTAAAAATTACCCAACCTAAAAAACAAATACCACTAGTATAAATAGCATTATTATTTGAGGAGTGTTTTTTAATTTAAATTAATAAAAAGTACAGATAGAATATCCTTTTCATTTTTAAGTTTTTTCTTACCTTATACCACTGAAAACCATTATAAATCTATTTTAACATCCTTCAAATAAGGTTATCAAAAAAAACAAAATGACTACAACAATCAAACGACAGAAGGTTACAAAAATGTTATGTTCATTTTTTGTGTTTCTGACTTTAGTCGCTACAAGTTTTGCTCAAAAAAACAAGAAAGTAGCCGACAAGAAAAAACAAGACAAAAGTTCAATTTATAACGGACTGAAATTTCGAAGTATCGGCCCAGCTCTTATGTCTGGTAGAATTGCAGATATTGTTATTCATCCTAATAACGAAAATGTGTGGTATGTCGGAGTAGCATCCGGTGGAGTTTGGAAAACTGAAAATTCAGGAACAACTTGGAATTCTATTTTTGACGGTCAAGTT
The DNA here is from genome assembly GCF_002813915.1 of Tenacibaculum sp. SZ-18. Lineage (NCBI taxonomy): Bacteria > Pseudomonadati > Bacteroidota > Flavobacteriia > Flavobacteriales > Flavobacteriaceae > Tenacibaculum > Tenacibaculum sp. SZ-18. Next base: position 2,698,927 of record NZ_CP019335.1, read on the forward strand.
AGTTACTCAATAGGTTGTGTAACTCTTGATCCTCAAAATCCAGAAATTGTTTGGGTTGGAACAGGTGAAAACGACGGAGGTAGACATATCGGATATGGAGATGGAATTTACAAAAGTGAAGATGGTGGAAAATCATGGAAAAACATGGGATTAAAAAATTCGGAACACCTTTCTAAAATTATAATTCACCCAAAAGATTCGAAAATAATGTGGGTTGCTTCTCAAGGACCATTATGGAGTGCTGGTGGTGAACGTGGTGTTTTCAAATCTACCGATGGTGGTAAAACTTGGAAACAAACCCTTGGAGATGATAAATGGGTTGGAGCAACAGATTTATTAATTGACCCGAGAAATCCTGATTTACTGTACGCTGCAACTTGGCAACGTCATAGAACAGTTGCTGGATATTTAGGCGGTGGACCAGGAACCGGAATTTACAAATCAAACGACGGTGGGGAAAATTGGACCAAACTAAAAACTGGACTCCCAAGTAGTAATATGGGGAAAATTGGTTTAGCCATTTCTCCTCAAAAACCTGACGTAATTTACGCAGCTATTGAATTAGATAGAAGAACAGGTGGTGTATACAAAAGTGAAAATAAAGGTGGTTCATGGAAAAAAATGAGCAACGCTGTGTCTGGTGGTACTGGACCACATTACTATCAAGAACTTTATGCTTCTCCACATCGATTTGATCATCTTTACTTAGCGAATAACTATATGTTGGAGTCATTTGACGGAGGAAAAACTTTTACTCAAATGAACGAATCTGAAAAACATGTGGACAATCACGCTGTAGCTTTCAAAAAAAATGATCCAAATTATATATTAGTAGGTTGTGATGGAGGTTTATACGAAAGTTTTGACAAAACGAAAAACTGGAAATATATTAATAACTTACCAGTTACTCAATTCTATAAAATTGCAGTTGATGATGCAGAACCTTTCTACTATGTTTATGGTGGAACACAAGATAACAGTACTCAAGGAGCGCCTTCTAGAACAGACAACATTCATGGAGTTAGGAATTCAGATTGGTTTATTGTATTAGGTGGCGACGGACATCAACCTGCTACAGAACCAGGCAATCCAAATATTGTTTATGCTCAATGGCAACAAGGAAATTTAAATCGTCACGATAGAATTACAGGGGAAAATGTAAGTATTAAACCTCAGCCAGAATTAGGTGAAAAAGCTGAACGCCATAATTGGGATGCGCCAATTTTGGTAAGTCCACATAATCCAAAACGAATTTATCATGCTTCTCAAAGAGTATGGAAATCTGATGATCGAGGTGATTCTTGGCAACCAATTTCTGGAGATTTAACGAATAATATGGAGCGAATTCAAACTCCTTTCTTCGGAAAAAAACAAAAATGGGATAATGCATGGGACATCTATGCAATGTCTAACTACAGCACAATAACGTCATTATCTGAATCTCCAAAACAAGAAGGATTAATTTATGCAGGAACTGATGATGGAATAATTCAAGTAACTGAAAATGGTGGAGCAAATTGGAGAAAAGTAGATTTTTCAAAAATAAAAGGATTACCAGAAACTGCCTTTGTAAATGATATAAAAGCAGATTTATTTGATCAAAATGTAGTGTATGCAGTATTCGATAATCACAAATTTGGAGATTATCAACCATATCTTTTTAAAAGTTCGGACAAAGGAAAAACATGGAAAAGTATTGCTAATAACTTACCAGATAGAACATTATTATGGCGAATTGTTCAAGATCATGTGAACAGCAATTTATTGTTTTTAGGAACTGAGTTTGGTGTTTACTTCACAAATGATAGTGGAAATTCTTGGATGAAATTAAAATCAGGATTACCTAATATTTCAGTAAGAGACTTAGCTATTCAAAAAAGAGAAAATGATTTAATAGCAGGAACTTTCGGAAGAGGAATTTACATTCTTGACGATTATTCGGCATTACGTACAATTAATCCTGATAATGAAGCTCAATTATTCAAACCTAGAGCTGGTAAATGGTATATGCAAAGAAGAGTTTTAGGAGGCGGAAGAAAAGCATCACAAGGTGATAACTTTTTTGTAGCTGACAATCCTCCTTTTGGCGTAGAATTTACTTATTATGTGAAAAATAATCTAAAAAGTAAAGAAGCAAAACGTAAAGAGAAAGAGAACGAAATTGAAAAAAATAAAGGAATCGTATCTGTTCCTGCATGGTCTGTTTTGGAAGATGAACAAAAAGAAATACAACCAAAACTATGGTTATTTGTTAGTGATAATGATAATAATATCCTTAAAAGAATTGAAGCTAAAAATTCTAAAGGAACTGGAAGAATTAATTGGGATCTTTCAACTGAACCAACCTACACAATTTCACCAAATAATGTAAACAGGAAAGGATCTGGTTATATGGTTGCTCCTGGGAATTATAACGCTCAACTTTATAAACAAATCGAAGGAAAGTATTCTAGTTTAGGAGACAAAGTTTCATTTGATGTAAAGCCTTTTGGTAAAAAAGGTATGCAAGGTAGTACTCCTGAAAATGTAGTTTCTCATTGGAAAAATGTGGCTGATTTATCAACCAAAGTGAGCGATTTGAGCAGCGATATAAGAGATACTAAACAAATGATTACAGTACTATTAAAGGCTTACGACCGTGCATCCAAAAGAAATGAAAATCTTCATTCAGAGCTTTTAACGCTTCGTACAAAAATTTTAAAATTAGAACAACAATTCAGCGGAAGTAACCCTCGAAAAGAAGTAGGAGAGAAAAATGAATATCTGAGTGTAAGAGATTATATGTGGGCAGCTAGTGCAAGAACTACTTATGGTCCAACAAAAGCACATTTAAAATACTTGAGTAATGCAAACAAATTATATAATTCGATGCTTACTGATTTAAACCTTATTAAAAACTCAATAGCTCCAGCAAAAGCGCAATTAAAACAAATAGGAGCTCCAAATATCAAGAACTAATTTATTTCAAAAACCTAAATTACAATAAGTAGTTTAGGTTTTTATTTTTTGAAAAACGATTTTATCAACCAGCTTTTAAGTAAACTAAAAATCTGAAAACCTTTTAATCAATCCTATTATGATAACAACTAATCACGTATCCATTCGGATTAAAATTATTACTCTTTTTCTCTTTACCTCCATGTTATTCTCATGCTCTGAATCGAATCAAAAACAGAAAGAGGTTGATATTCAAATTTCATATTTAGCTGAACAATATGAAGAAAAATTAGATGGAAGATTGATTTTGTTGCTTTCAAAAGATAATGAAACTGAACCACGATTTCAATTAAGAGATGACTCAAAAACTTGTCAGGGATTCGGAATGGATATTACGAATTGGGATTCTGAGACTTCAATTCAATTTGATTCCAAATCATTTGGTTATCCTGTTCAAGACTTCAGTGAATTACCATCAGGAGAATTTTATGTACAAGCTTTATTTCATAAATATGAAACGTTTAATAGAGCAGATGGTCATACAGTTAAACTTCCTATGGACAGAGGTGAAGGTCAACAATGGAATAAAGCTCCTGGTAACCTCTACTCTACCCCACAAAAGATTTCTATTAGTAATGGGAAATTACCAAAACTGAATATAACACTAGATCAAAAAATTCCCGCAATTACTCCACCTGAAGATTCAAAATATATTAAACATATTAAAATAAAAAGTAAGCTTTTAAGTGACTTTTGGGGACGTGATATGTATGTAGGAGCTCATGTCCTATTACCTGAAGGATGGGATTCTCACCCAGATGTAAACTATCCTCTAGCTATTTTTCACGGACATTTTCCTGCTGATTTTGGTGGATTTCGCACAACTCCTCCAGATGAAAACCTTAAACCTGAATACAGTGAAAGATTTAATGTAGAAGGATATAATATAATGGTACAAAAAGAAGCTTATGATTTTTATAAAACTTGGACTGGTCCAAATTTCCCTAGAGTTATTGCTATTGAAATACAACACCCAACTCCCTATTACGATGACTCTTATGCTGTAAACAGTGAGGCTCAAGGTCCATATGGTGACGCCATAACTTATGAGCTCATTCCTTACATTGAAAAACAATTTAGAGGAATCGGAAAAGGATGGTCTAGATTTGTTTATGGTGGAAGTACTGGTGGTTGGGAATCGTTGGCCGTTCAAGTAAAATATCCAAAAGAGTATGGAATGTGCTTCGCTGCTTGTCCTGATCCTATTGATTTTAGAGCTTACTGTTTAGTTAATATTTATGAAGATAAAAACGCCTATTATAAAGAAGGAGATTTCCGTAAAACACTAGTTGCTGGTCATCGTGATTATTTAGGTAATGTAGATGCAACCTTACGAGACATGAATTATAAAGAATTAGTTCTAGGAACTAAAGGAAGATCTGGACAACAATGGGATATTTGGGAGGCAACATATTCTCCAATTGATGAGGAAGGTTATCCAAAAAGAATTTGGGATCGTATAACAGGAGAAATTGACAAAGAAGTTGCTCAGTACTGGAAAGAAAACTATGATTTAGCTTATATTTTAAAAAGAGATTGGGCTAAACATGGTGAAGATTGGAAAAACAAAATTCACTTATACTGTGGTGATATGGATAATTACTATTTGAACAATGCTGTTTATTTAGCTGAAGAAATTCTATCTGAAACAACGGCACCTTATTATAACGGAGAAGTTGATTATGGTGATAGAGCTGAGCATTGCTGGAATGGAGATCATGACAACGGAAATCATATTAGTAGATTACGATATCATAGAATGTTCATTAAAAAATATGTTGATAAAGTCCAAAAGGTAGCACCTAGAGGAGCGGATTTAAAAAGTTGGAGATATTAATGACATAGGTAAATAATACATTTCAATAATTATATTTAACTATGATCTAATAATATTTAAAGGCTGTGTTGCTCTTTTATCAAAAAATAAAATATATCGACTATAATTAAAGGACCTCGAGATAAAACACTTTAATTATTCAAATTATATATAGCTCGCTATGACCAAACCAAAAAGTAATGAAATTTTTATACATCCACTTGCTGACGTTCAAACGACAGACATCGGAAAACAAACTAGGATATGGCAATTTAGTAGTATCATGGAAAATGTGAAAATTGGTGTTAATTGTAATATAAGTAGTCACACATTTATAGAAAACAACGTTATTATTGGTAATAATGTTACCATAAAAAGTGGAGTGTTTTTATGGGATGGATTAATAATTGAAGATAATGTTTTTATTGGTCCAAATGTTACATTTACAAATGATAAGTATCCTCGTTCTAAGCAATATCTTGACTCATACCAAAAAACTGTCATTCAACACGGTGCTTCTATTGGTGCCAATGCCACCATTTTAGGTGGCCTAATAATAGGATCAAATTCGTTAATTGGTGCAGGAAGCGTTGTTACAAAGCATATTGCTTCATCAGAACTATGGGTGGGTAACCCTGCCAAATTTGTTCGTAATTTATAATTGCTCAAACAGTTACTTACATGGACAAAAAACATTTGAATTAACCATATTAACATTAAATAAGTAATTAGATCTTAATGTTAAATTGACACTCGAATATGATAATGTATTTATACATTACAATAAAAGCCATTTAATCTCTCAGGAAGTAAATAGTTTTAAAGGATTCTAACTCAATTTAAACATTTTATGTAACTTTAAATTATTTTAATAATCCCTTGTCTAAATACTAATTCATTATCAATTTTATCATGAAGAAAAAATTATTTCAAACGATTAGCATTGTCCTTGCATTTTCATTAATTAATAGCCCTCTATTTGCCTGTACAGGTATAACCTTAAAATCTCAAGATGGAGGAATTATTGTGGCGAGAACTGTAGAATGGGCTTTAAGTGATGCTCAACACAATAAAATATTAGTTGTTCCTCGTAATAAAAATTTTACAGGTCAAACGCCTGAAGGTTTTAATGGGAAAAAATGGAAAGGAAAATATGGATTTGTTACTTTAACTGCATACGGGCAAAATTATGGTCCAGATGGCCTTAATGAAGAGGGTTTATATGTAGGTGTTTATTATCTTCCTGATTTTGCGGAGTATAGCGATTATGACCCAACTAAAGCAGAAAAGTCAATGAGTGTGGGTGATTTAATGCAATGGATGTTATCTTCTTTTAAAACAGTAGAAGACGTCATTGCCAATCTAGATAAAATTATCGTTGTAGATGTAAAAAATGAAAAATTTGGAGGTGCCGATTTACCTTTTCATTTTAAAATCGCCGACGCAAAAGGGAATAGTAAAATAATTGAAATTGTTAATAATGGAGAGGTAAAAATATACGATCCATATTTAGGTGTAATCACAAATTCTCCGACGTACGATTGGCACATAACCAATCAAAGAAATTATTTAAGACTTTCAAATATTCCAAATACACCAATAGAGTTTGAACCTTATAATTTAAAGCCTTTAGGTGGAGGTTCTGGACTTATTGGTCTTCCTGGAGACTTTACACCTCCTTCTCGATTTGTAAGAGCTGCTGCGTTCACAGCGACTTGCCGTCCTTTAAAAAATAGTATTGACGCTGTTTTTGAATCGTTTAGAATTCTTGATAATTTTAACATCCCACTTGGAGCGCAAATACCGAAAGACCACATTCCGAAAGGAATTAGTAGTGCTACACAAATTACGACATCCTCAGATTTAAAAAACAAAGTTTTTTATTTTCATACGATGTGGAATAGACAGATAAGAAAGATTGATTTAAAATCCATCGATTTCAATACCGTTAAAGAACAAATATTAGACGATGATGCGTTTAAAACTAATAATATAAAAGATATCACTCCAAATTAAAAGTATAATCAACTCATCAATAATGAGTGATTGTAAATTTTTATATTGATAATTTAATTGTCTTTGGAAATATACAATCTTATTTTACAATCATTACAAATTCGTTCTATTTACTAAAGTTCATTTGACAATAAATAGAACTAAAATTAATTACACTATCCATAAAAACGAAGTTATCCAAATGACACATCACATGTCCTCTCCTGTACAATTTTCTTGTGGGTTAAAAATGAAAAATAGATTCATGCTAGCTCCGCTTACCAATACACAAAGTTTTGAAGATGGGAGATTATCTAAGGATGAATTCAACTGGCTTACCATGAGAGCAAAAGGTCAATTCGGATTAGTAATGACATGTGCCTCACATGTTCAAGAATGTGGAAAAGGATTCCCAGGACAGCTTGGAATATTTTCTGATATTCATATTGAAGGACATAAAAAACTGAGTCAGAAAATTAAATCTTACGGTAGTTTAGCTGTTATTCAATTACATCATGCTGGGATGAGAACTCCTGCCGAACTAGTAAATCAAAAACCCGTCTGTCCTTCTCATAATGAAAAACATGGAGCTCGTAGACTTTCTTTACAGGAAATCGTACAGTTAAAAAATGATTTCATTAGTTCTGCTAAGCGTGCTCAAAAAAGTGGTTACGACGGAGTCGAAGTTCATGGTGCACATGGCTATATATTAACCCAATTCTTGAGCGCTTCCATTAACAAAAGAACGGATTCATACGGAGGAAGCCTCGAAAATAGAGCCCGAATTTTGTTTGAAATTATTTCAGGAATAAGAGAACAATGTGGGAACAAGTTTCTATTAGGTGTTCGTTTATCTCCAGAAAGATTCGGACTTGATTTGAATGAAATAAAATTAATTACGCAAAGGTTAATAGACGAAACAACTATTGATTTCCTTGACATTTCATTATGGGATGTTTATAAAAAACCAGAAGAAAAGCAATATCAAAACCTAACATTACTTAATCATTTTACCGAATTAGACTTCAAAAATGTTAAGCTAACCGTTGCTGGAAATATTAGAAATGGAGATGATGTGAAAAATATGATGGAATCTAAAATAGATTTTGTCACAATAGGAAAATCTGCCATTCTCCACCACAACTTCCCAGAAAGAGTAATGAAAGATATTAGTTTTAATGCTACGAAAATCCCTGTTTCTAGGGAATACCTAGCTAATGAAGGATTAGGTGAAAATTTCATAAAATACATGGAAAGATGGCCTGGGTTTGTAAAAAAAGATAATCAATAGTGAGTCTTTTTCTTTGAAATTATAAAAATTATTGTACCATTTTCTTAAAGCAACTATAGAAAAAATTGTCATAAAAATATCTCTATGAAATTCATAAAGTTTCTCTTCCTGCTTTTCTTGATTTTTAACTGCAAAGAAAACAACTCTAAAAAACCATCTGAGGTAAGAATAGATTATAATTTATTCCCTGAAAATTGGCAAAAATTAACCAAAGTAAATGGTGAGTTTGTCATTTACTATCCTTGTTCCCGAAATGAAGGCAATATTGAACTTATGTCTATATCAAATGGGTATAAAATATTAAAAATTGGATTACAAGAATACCATGAGGATTTTCTAGTTAAGGAAATCATTAAATATGGAGATAATTATATTTTAAAAGCAACAAGCCGAAAAAATGATGATCCTATAATTTTTTCTATTGAAAAAAATCCTAACATTGAAAAAACGTACTATTGGAAATGGAAATATTTCGGAATTGAATATAATAATCATTATACTCGTTATGATAACCTCACAAGGTTTAAAACTATTCATCAACCTTGTTCAGAATGTCCAGACTCTCCATGTATTGATAATATAGATCCAATTGATGGAAAATATGAGTTTAAACTTCCTTATGTACTTTCATTAGATGGAAATGACTACCGCGAAATGTCTTTAACAATTGAAAAAGACTCTACATTCAACTTTAAAGTACAATATTATTCAGATTCAAATATTGAAAAGGACCAAACTTTTAATTACAAAGGAAAATCTACAATTGACAAGGACACAGTATTAATAAGATTTAATAAGTTCAACCAAGAGTTAATTCGATATTTTAATCCAAAAAACGAACCTAACCTTTTACTAATAAATGATAGCACCTACAGGTTTTCAAAAAATATAAGAGGACTTGTTTTAGACGAAGTTTTCTGTGAAAATTGGGATATAAAAAAATACACGAATAAAGAGGAATAAAAAAGTTAATTTTAACGAATTCTCACAAAAAATATTCAACAACCTTATGATAAAATCATTTTTAAACTTTTTATTCCCAGGTTATTCAGAACATAAAAAAGAACAAAAAGATAATTTAAATTATCAAAAACCTGATGTGCATAGAGGAAACGACACTGCAATCGATTCATCTAATAAAGAATCACTTACAGAAACCAACAATATCACTACGATAAAAATTCCTGATCTAGGATTTAAAGAAAACTCAGTAGTTACGAAGTGGAAAGTAAAAGAAAATGATTGGGTAAAAAAAGGAGATGTTTTATGTGAAGTAGATGTTGGAAAATACATAATGGAGTTGGAAAGTTTCATAGAGGGTAAAATAATTTGGACTTGTGATTTAAATAAATTAATACCAATTAATTCTGAAATTTGTAAAATTCAAGGATCAATTTTCGTAGATGAGAACCGTCGTTTTTAACCTATCGTAAAACTCTTATCAATTCGTTCAATAGAATATCTCAACCTCATAAAATACTCTTAATCCAAAAATATCAGTTGTAGCGTGGCTACTTTTATAGTATTAGCTGATAAGATAATTTGTTTACTCAGAGAAAATCGAAATCAGAAACGACTAATAAAACTAGATGTATTTATTAACACTAATAAGAATTCTTTATCTCATAATTTAAAAACACTAAGATTTTAAACCACAAAAGAAACATTACAGTAAAAAAACTTTCCTAACTTGTCAATCTAAATTTACCAATAACCACGAAAGAACTAACTATGAAAAAAGTCTTTTTATTACTAGTATTTATAACCAGTTTAAATTTCTCACAAAATAAGCAATCCAATTTCAGCTTTGACACCAATTTTTTTGATGCTGTTGATAAATGGGTAGTTTTCCCAAATACTGACTCTAGTCTTGTACATGCTTATGGTTTTATTTATCTAGATAATACTGCAGGTTTTACTTTTGACTTTGAAAACAAGTTAGTTGTTCTTGAAGACGGATTAAAAAATTTAAAAAGAGAAACTGAACCTGGAACAGTAAAATATAGACTAGAACCGAACACTAATAAAGTTGTTATTTTAACAGATGAACAAATAAAAGAATTAAACTTACCCAAAGTTCCGACATGGTTATCTTTGTATAAAGAAGGCTCTAATGAAATTAGTTATTTAAAAAACGAAGGATATCATTACAACCATGTTGGAGCCTGTGAAAATGCCTTGAAACCATTGTTAAAAGCTTACAAGATGAACCCTCATTTTGAAGGATTAGAATTTGAATTGGCCTATGCATATAATCATCTAAAAAAATATGAAGAGGCAATTCCAATATTAAAGAAAGCATTAAAAAACAATCCGAAAGATTTCTATTTTTTCCGTGAACTGGGTTACTCTTATGTGCATTTAGGTAAAATTAAAAAAGCAGAAAGTACTTATACTAAAGGAATTGAGATTTCAAATAATGACTTTGAAAAAAGCGAAATGGCTTTAAACATGGCTCAGGCTTATTTCAAACTAAAAAACAGAAAAAAATTCGATCAATGGGCTAAGCTTACTAGAAAATACGCTCAGAAAAATGCTGACTATGTAAAGTACATTGAATCATTCGAGAAAAACTGGTATGAAGAATAATTTTTGGTTCAATAATTGATAATCTGTAACGATTAAATTATAAACTATGAAAAATTTATTCTTGCTTTTTCTTACTGCAATTTCTTACCAATCAAGTTTTAGCCAAGTCAAAAATAACATCAATGTAATAATACCTAATTGTGGTATCGAATCCCAATGGACTTCCATTAAAAACAACATATCTGAAGAATACAAAGCAATTTATCAAGTTAAAGATTATCATGAATGGGATAATTTCATTATTGAAAACTTTAACCCTAAAAAATCGACTATTCCGAAGTTCTTAATCAAAGGACTGAATACAAATTCTCTTTCATCCACAACCGGGAAATGGGTTAACAGAATGTTTTTTCCAGGGGAAACAATGCTTCTAACAATATATAATCAAGAAGACAAAAATGACCATTCTTCTTTTTACATTTATGCTTCTGGAACGGTAGTTAAAAAAAAGAATAATAAGTTCCCTTTCATTGAAAAAATTGAAAATTACGAGTTGAAAGTAACCAATACAACTAGTAACATGTCTCAAACTATAATGAATATTAAAAATATCCCATCCTGGTCTGCAGGTGGTTACGAAGGAGGGCTGTTCATTTATTGGATTGGTGACTTAAATGGAGATAACAAAATTGATATGTTAATTGGTTATTCTAATCATTATGCAGCTACTGAAACACTCTTATTTCTTTCTAATAAAAATGGCAAAAAACTTTTTAATAAGTATTCCGTTGGAGGCTGTTCCTTAGATTAATCAAGCTTTATTGTTTCAATAAAAGATTTTGAGTATTTTTATATTGCTAATTCTTATAGAAAATGAAAAAGAAACAAATACTTTGTATCCTAGCACTTTTTTGTCTAGGTCTTATAAATAGTCAAAACAAACTAAACGTCTCAAAAAAACTATATCCAATAATCGAAAATGGGTTGTGGGGTTATATTGATAGTTCAGGAAAACAAATTATCAAACCAAAATTTAAATCTGCCTCTTTATTTGAAGAAAATTTAGCCGCAGTGAGACTCAACGGAAATTATGGTTACATCGATGTTACTGGAGCATTTAAAATCCATCCAAAATTTGATATGGCTCATAAATTTCAAAATGGAATTGCACTAGTTTACATTGATGGAAAACCATTTCTCATAAATAAAAAAGGCGACAAGTTATTTGATCATAACTATAGTGAAATCAAAAAGTCTAGTGAGGAAAACATCTATTTTGTTCGCAATAAGAAAGGAAAATTTGGACTTATTACTAAATCTGGAAAGAAAATTATTTCTCCAATATTTACTCGTGTTGGTTCTTTTTCAAATGAACGTTTAATCGTTCATAAAAACAAAAAAACTGGTGTAATCGACACAAATGGAAAATGGATAATCCCTTTAGGAAAATATGACAAAATTTACCCTTTTAAAAATGGCTTGGCGTTAGTAACAATACCTGGTGTAAAAGAAAATGAAGATGACCAAGCTTTTATTAATGTCAATGATAAAATAGAATTTAAAATTCCTTATGATAATTGGAGATTAGAATATGGTTACGAGTTTTTTAATGATGATGTTGCTTGCATTAAAATTACGCCTTCGCAATCCAATAACTTAATAATTTCAAATTCAGACAAACTTCCAGATTACGCTGGAGTAATTAACACAGATGGAAATGTTTTATTCAGCAATAAAGACTTTAAGGAAATTACACCTTTTTCAAATGATGCAGCCTTTGTAGAAAACTTCAAAAACAAATACTGGCTAATAAATTCGAAGGGAGAGATTATTAGTCCAGAAATTACTGACTTAGTACATGATACTTATGATGTAAAACCTGAAAAGCTATTTGAAAATGGAATCGATTTTGTTAAAACAAAAGATGGTTGGGGCGTTATTAATACCAAAGGAGAATTCATAAAAAAGCCAAGAGAATTTGATTTTGATTATAGTCATGTGAGTCGATCTGGAAGATTCTTAATTCTTCATCAAGACATAAGTATAGAAAATGATTCTTACTCTTATCAATATGGTTTTTGGGATTCACAAAATGACATTGTAATTGAACCTCAATTTTTTAGATTAGAATTTTTACACAACAATGACCTTATCTATGTTTTAAATAATAAAGGAGAAGTCGGATACATCGATTATAAGGGAAATTATATTTGGAAGCATAAAGAGAATAAAGAAATCAAAAAATTGAATATCGACTATATGAATAGAGGTTATTTTTATGCTTCTTCTCCATATAAAAAAGAACTTGCTGGTTATGGCGGTTGGGGTGGTTCAAATAATAATTTTCAAAAAAACAATGATGTAACTAAACTTGAAAATGAAAAATTCGAGGTGTATGTTGATTCTGAAATAAAAGATATTTACAAGAAAGAATATAATGGCATTAAATTATTTGTTCGTAATAATTCTAAAGACACAATTTTCTTTGATGCTCAGGATAGCAGACTGGATTTAAAAATTCAAGCAAAAGATAAAAAAGGGAAATGGAGAGATATTGAATATTCACCAAACAGTTGGTGCGGAAATAGCTACCATTCTTTGTTCTTACCTTATAATCATTTTTGGGAATTTACCATCCCTGTTTATGAAGGTGAATTTCAAACTGAACTAAGAGCAAAGTTATCTTATAAAAAGACTCTTGAGGGTAAAGAAAAATCAATTTACAGTAATAATTTTAAAGGTAGTGTAAATCCAGCTCAATTCTGGAGGAAACAAACCTATTATTCAAAAGGACTAATGGATCCATACAATGATTAAAATGAAACTAATACTTAAACTGTTACTTGTTTTAACGCTAACAATAACCAGTAGTTGCAACGCACAAAAGAATAAGCTTAGCGAAACAACTCAATCATATTTTAATAAATTGCCTGTATTACAAGATAGGGTAACTGATTTTGAGAATATTTTTACTTCAAATCAAAAAGAAAACTTGACTAAAATTATCAAAGATTTCAAAGCAAAGACTACAAATCAAATAGCAATTGTTTCTGTTAAATCAATTGGTGAATATGAAAACTTTGACAGGTTTTCTCAGGATTTGAGCGACTTTAATGGAGTTGGGCAAAAGGGTTTAGATAATGGTCTTACCATTGTTTTCAGTAAAAACCTAAGAAAAATTCGAATATCTACAGGAACTGGAACTGAGAAAATACTTACAGATAACATGTGTCAAAAAATCTTAAATGAATTAATTTTGCCAGAATTTAGAGAAGGAAAATACTATCAAGGAATCGAAAGTGGATTAAATTCCCTCATTAAAAATTGGACAAAATGATTTTATTTCAAAACATATTTGATGATGCTTTTCGATTTTTAACAAGCGATATTTCAAGCTTAAAATTTTTAGCGCTTGTAATTCCAGCTATGTTTACCGTTGCTTTTATTTTCCTTAATCCACTACTAGAAAAACAAAAGTTTAAAAATCAATTATTAAATAAAAGCATTACCGTTATCGTGAATTTCAAAGAAGAACATAATTCTAACGAAAGTGAATATCTTACAGAAGGAATAATTGACAAAATCACCAATGACACTATTGAAATAAAAAGAAAAACTAAAACATTATTTCGAGTCCCACTAAATACTGATAACATCTCAATAGGTTCAGAATCAAACTACAACTCAGACTTTACTATATTCTTTACATTGAATAACAAAAAGGAATTAGATAAAAATAAAGGTATATTAGTAACCTAATTAATCTTCTAATTATGAAACTACTAAAAAAAGTATTCATAAAATCTTAGCAGCCATTCTTGTATTACTAATTTTAAGCTTAATCATTATACTATAGGTGGATTCTAACAATACAAGTTATTAGTAAAAAATCATTATTATTAACAGAAGCAGGAAAAACTTCTCTAATTAAAAAGATGAAAACAGAAATTGAAAAACGACACTTAAAAATTGCGGTAAACTTTTCCATTCCTAAACAACAAAGAAAATCAAGACAATTGGAATTAGGATTAAAAGGAGCGGGTTATGTTCTTTTGAACCTAAAAAACCAACAACCAACCAACAATAGCAACAACTGTGGTTGCTCCTGTTGTTATAAAAGAAGAAGAAACTACTGTTGAAAATATTTCATCTACTCCAGTTATAGACATAACAAAGAATGAAGAGTTAAGTGAATACGAAAAGAAGATGCAAAAACTTGGTTATGTAAAAGCTACTTCGGCTCCAAAACAAGCATCTGGAATTTATAGATTACCAGGAGAAATTGGAAAATTTCTACAGAATATCCAACCGTATAAAGAACTGATCATTATCAAAGGAAATAAACACTCCAGTAAAAGTCAATTAGCTATGCAAATAGCTAATGGCTTTGGAGAACTGAACAAGAAAGTTGTTTATATCGATTATGAACAAGGAGGAATGGAATGTAAGGACACTATTGATTCTCTAAATAGAAATACAACTCCCCAAGGAAAAAGAAATATTCTGGTTAAAGGTTATGTTGAAAAACCAATGCAAGAGCTAAAGGCGATTAGTCAAATTAACGATGTTATTGTTGCCGATTCCGTTACCGATTTAAAGATTACAGCAGATCAATTAAATGAGTTAAGGAATCAATTTCCAGAAGTGATTTGGGTTTTCATTTCTCAGGTAAAAGAGAATGGCAGAATGTATGGAGGAAATAAAATGTCTCATAATCCAACTAAAATCATTTATTGTCATAGTAATAAAAACTACGAAAAACGTTTTGCAGAATTAGAAAAAAATAGAGGTAATAGTTTGGAGGTTACCTACAACATCTTTGAAAAGAAAACAACTTTACCTGAAGAAGAAAGTAGAGATAATATAATTATCGATTTGTAAACTTTATCTTTGTTTTATCCATTATAACACCCTATTGAGAATTTCTGTGGGGTGTTTTTTGTGTTTAAAAAAACTATTTGGAGTTAATTAAATTTTCAATACTTTTGAAAAAACACCCTGATAAATAAAAACACTAAAAAAACACAATAGTTCCTGTTATCCGGAATATTTAATCGATAAATAGGAATTTTTATACAGATATAACGAGTTGTAACCAATTAAACGCTACCTCAAAAATGACAAAGTCTATTCAAATAGTATTGATTATTTTAATAATTAGTTGTGGTTCAGTAAAAAAAGGAATAAAGAACAATATTGATGAAACAATAATCGGAACTTGGATTATTGAACAAAGCACTTTCAATGAAATAGGTTCGCCAGTACCTAAAAATACAACCTTGAAATTCACCGATGACAATAGAATGATGATAACCCTTCCAAAATTTGGAGAAAACTATGAAGACGTAAGCGGAATTGGAACTTGGAAAATAAATGACAGAATGATAACAATAGAATATGACAATGTTAAATTATGGGGAGAAAAACAAAGTTGGCAAATTTTAAAACTGACCAAAGACAAACTTGAATGGGAAATGAAAATGAATGACGGAATTCAAAAGGAAAAATATAATCGAAAAAAATAACTGGTTACAACAATGGCTATAATTAATACGGGTTTTGGTGCTTAATCTAAATTTAGTGTATTTTTATAAAGTCCACCAAATCTTTTGATTTGGCTTTAAAAATGAAAAGATAAAACAAAATAAAAAGTTTTGGCTAAATGCAAGTCCGAAAGTTCAGTTCTCTGAATTCCCGTACTAACCATAGCCGAGACGTTGTGCGTAAGTAAAACTCAACCGAATGGATAAACAAAAGTTGAATACGGATGTAACTGAAGATAACTTAAATCATACATTTAAGAATATCCTTCTGTTGGAGAAATTATTTATTTTAGAAATAAAAAAAATATATGAAATTGAAGAAGGTATTTCTAAAATAAACCACTACATAATGTCTGTAACAAACAGAGCAATTTCTTTGAATAGAGGTTTTGTAACACTCGCAGAAAGTAATAATTATCAAACTGCTATTTCCTTAATGAGACTTCAAATAGATAATTGTTTAAGATTATACGCTTTGAGTCTTTATAGAGATTCTGGAGAATTTTACGAAAAAGTATTAAACGGGGAACATATTAGAAATCTAAAAGATAGGGATGGTAATAAAATGACTGACAATTATCTTGTCACAAAAATTGATGCGATTTTCCCACAGTTTAAATCATTATATAAAAAACTAAGTGGACATATTCATTTTTCTTCTGAGCATTTTACTTTCAACAATAAACTTGAAAATGACACTTACGAAATATCTGTGGGAAATATTGAAAATTTGAAAATTGCTGAGAAAGTAGATTATACGTTTAATATGTTTTTACTTGGAAAAGACCTATTATCAATAATCGCTGAGTATAGAAAGGAAATTACAAACTGAAAAAACCTACGCACAACAATGTATAACCACAATTACGGCGGTTTCGACTATGTCCGAATCCACTCGGAATTGCAAAAGCCAGTGCTTAACCGAAAAACAGTAACTTTAAACCCGTAACTGACGGTTATACGAGACCGTTGTAAACAATGCCGAAAACTGAGTGAAATACTACATTGGAGCATATTATCTGATTAAATTAAAACCTGTCGAATATGGAACGATTAAAGGTTCAGAAATCTATACTTGTAGTCGTTGTATAAACGACTCTTTTTTTGACTCTTGGTCAATTTCTTGGGCAACGACTGAAAAGAAAGAATTAGAAGAAACTAAACAAACTTTTAATCTGACTGACAAAAATATTGAGGAAATACAATTTTGGGCAGACAAAAAATTGGACGAAGAAAAGCTTGGTTGGATAAATACTTTTTCGGACTTAAAAACATTAACCGAATACAAAGAAAAGTTTTTTCCTAATGATTCTGACTTTGAAATATTAAGTATCAGTTTTCCTGAATCTGATTTGAGCGAGGCTTTGGAAATGACGAAACCGACTGAATCGAATAGCGGAGAAATTGGAATTTATAATAAACTTAAAAACAAAGAACTCGATTTAGAAAAAAACGAATTTTTAGGTTACGACATAATTGGAATTGAAATAAGTGGAGACTTCCATTCTTTTCATTGTAACGATTTAGTAAATGAATTAAAAGATAAGTTTGGACTAAAAATAAACGAATTTGGACTTATAGAAAATTTTAGGAACTGGAACGAATTAATGGAATTTATGAATGACCAAGAAAACGGATTTGAACCTGTGCCTTGGTTTTATGTTAAAGTAAATAGAATAACTAAATGAAAAAAGCACTGTTTACAACAATGTATAACCGCAATTACGGCGGATTTTACTGCGTCCGAATCCATTCGGAATTGCTAAGACTAGTGTTTAATTCGAAAATAATCGCTAATTTAACCGCAACTGACGGTTATACGAGACCGTTAGCACAAATAAAATTCAAGAATGGGAATATTTGACATCTTCAAGAAAAAACCAAAGTTCGTTGATGAGCTATTTGGAGAGTTAGGATATACAAAATTTAAAGATTCTTCAAAAAATTTTTATGATGGTCAAGTGAATTTTCAGGGAAACCTAATAGGAATTAACATTGATGCAGACGAAAACGGACCAACTAATGAACAAAAGGAATTCTTTAAAAAATTGAATACCGATTATAATAAAATCAAAGAAAACATAATCTTACCTTTTTTAAAAGATGAACTAGAAGATAACATTGAGGATGCGGGTCTGAATAACTTTGACAACGAATTTGAATTTGATGGAATTTCAATCGGACGGATTGAAAATGAAAAAACTAAATGGTCAATAACTTATGATTCAAAACCAATGAGACACTATGTTTCGATTGACTTTGAGGGAATGAAACCAAAGTATATGACAATTGACGGATAAAAATAACTTGTGCTAACACGGTGTATAAAACATAGCTAATAATTGCTTAACCAAAAGGTTTATGTATATTTATAAAGTTCGCTAAATTTTTAAATTTGGCTTTTTAAAGGAGTAAAATCAAAAATAAAATATAAAAATTAGGCTCTGTGTTAATCCGAAAAGTTAGTGTCTTTTTACACGCTACGTTTCATACACAAACCGTTAACTATCATTGTCGAGAATTATGTGAAGTTCTCTTTTTAATAAATCAAAGTAAGTTGCAAAATTTTGCTTTTCAACAATAATTCCAGCTTCGTCCTTTTTTTAGAGAACTAAACGTTTTATGGCTTGGATCATTTGCCAATCTCCTAATTTCTTGATTGTCGGTTCTTGTTTTGTGTTTGAAAAGTCTCTGGCTCGTTCCGATAACTTAGCTTACTTTTTATTTTTGAGTAGAACCTCATCGTATTTTTAGCCAATTCTCGCTGAACGTTCTGATCCGTTCTTTTTCTAAAAAAAGGCTTTATACAAATCTTAAAATACGCAAACTAAATGCAAGTAAGGCTTGTGACTATTTATCTTTTATTGACTGACAATTGTTCTTGTTTGTAAAACTTTAGATTTGCATTCTGTCTCGTTTGCTTTCAGTGTAAAATTTTCTAAACGCTTTTAATTTTGGCTAGTGTTCTCCAACATTAGTTAACAGCGTGTATAAAAAATTGCTTCTTTCTCTATAAATCAAAAATTATATTTACTTTTAAATCATGAAAAACGAATGAAAAATTGCTACTAAAAATCATCGCAACTTTTCATACACAATTACGTTAACTATCATTGTCGAGAATTATGTGAAGTTCTCCTTTTGATAAATCAAAGTCAGTTTCAAAATTGTACTTTTCAACAATAATTCCAGCTTCGTCCTTTTTTTAGAGAACTAAACGTTTTATGGTTTGGATCATTTGCCAATCTCATTATTTCTTGATTGTTGGTTCTTGTTTTGTGTTTGAAAAGTCTCTGGCTCGTTCCGATAACTTAGCTTACTTTTTACTTTTGAGTAGAACCTTATCGTCTTTTTAGCCAATTCTCGCTGAACGTTCTGATCCGTTCTTTTTCTAAAAAAAGGCTTTTTACAAATCTTAAAATACGCAAACTAAATGCAAGTAAGGCTTGTAACTATTTATCTTTTATTGGCTGACAATTGTGCTTGTTTGTAAACCTTTAGAGTTGCATTCTGTCTCGTTTGCTTTCAGTATAAAATTTTCAAAACGCTTTGAATTTTGGCTAGTGTTCTCCAACATTAGTTAACAGCGTGTATAAAAAATTGCTGCATTCTCTATAAATCAAAAATTATATTTACTTTTAAATCATGAAAAACGAATGAAAAATTGCTGCTAAAAATCATCGCAACTTTTCATACACAATTACGTTAACTATCATTGTCGAGAATTATGTGAAGTTCTCCTTTTGATAAATCAAAGTCAGTTTCAAAATTGTACTTTTCAACAATAATTTCAGCTTCTTCCTTTTTTTAGAGAACTAAACGTTTGATGGTTTGGCTCATTTGCCAATCTCCTAATTTCTTGATTGTCGGTTCTTGTTTTGTGTTTGAAAAATCTCTGGCTCGTTCCAATAACTTAGCTTACTTTTTACTTTTAAGTAGAACCTCATCGTATTTTTAGCCAATTCTCGCTGAACGTTCTGATCCGTTCTTTTTCTAAAAAAAGGCTATTTACAACAATCAAATTACGCAAACTAAATGCAAGTAAGGCTTTTGACTATTTATCTTTTATTGACTGACAATTGTTCTTGTTTATAAACATCTAGATTTGCATTCTGTCTCGTTTGCTTTCAGTGTAAAATTTTCTAAACGCTTTGAATTTTGGCTAGTGTTCTCCAACATTAGTTAACAGCGTGTATAAAAAATTGCTTCTTTCTCTATAAATCAAAAATTATATTTACTTTTAAATCATGTAAACGAATGAAAAATTGCTACTAAAAATCATCGCAACTTTTCATACACAATTACGTTATGTCTAATTAAGAAATGAATAAAAAACAAACAGAACCTGAAATAAAAGAGCTAGGAAAGTTTTTCAGCACTATTCAAGGAGAAAGTGATAGAGGAACAGTTCTATTAGTTGCTTCAATTCTTGACGAATGGCTTTTTGAAATTTTAAAATCATATTTGATTCAAGATAAAGTTTCAGAGGACTTATTGAGTGGATTTGCTGCTCCTCTAGGTACATTTTCTTCAAGAATAAAAGCTTGTTACTCTCTTTCCTTAATTGAAAAAGAAGAATTTGATTTAATTGAAGTTATTAGAAAAATAAGAAATGAATTCGGTCATAATTGGCAAGATATATCATTCAAATCACCCAAAATTAAAGGACAACTTGATAAACTTTCTTGGTATGGGCCAGAAGACATTGATGAAAGTTCGCGCACTGACAGATCAAAATTTGACTTTGCTGCTACTAATATATTAGTTAATCTTATTTGGAGAAAAAGGTTAGTTGCTAAAGAGAGAATTCAAATGAGAATTTGGCCAAATAAAAGTTGAAAAACTGGGTGTAAAAATATACCCAATTAGAAAAAATGAATAGAGCCAAAACTAAAGAAGCTGAAAACTTAACAACTTTTCAATTTAATCAGAGGATAAAAAAATCTCTTGCTCTTAAATTTGGATTTGACGGACTTTACAGCGGAGGTCATACTATCCGAAATGAAAAAGGATGGAGAGATAACGAAATAGGAATAGATTACATTTGGATTACTAAAATTAATAGGTCTTTTGTTGGATTCGGAGGTTTGATAACTATAAAATTTGATAAAAGTGAATTCCGAGAGATTAAAAATCCTGAAAAACTAATCCAAGGAATTTTTCTTTATGATTCAAAAGGAAATATAAAAGATATATATTTTGAGGAGCAGATTGACGAGATTAATGATCCTATAAAGAACATTAATAATCTTGAACTATTTACCGTAAATGAGGGAATTACTCTTGACGGAGTATACTATGAATACAATGTGATAACTCGAAATATCGAAACCTATTTTTCTGTCAACAACCCAAATAATGGACAATGGAAAATTTGGGAGAAGGAAATCTGGAATTTGGGAAATAGACTTGCTCAAAAATCGGAGAACGAGGAAATGAAACAACTATTTGAATAAAATAAAAAAGACATAACAATTTGTATAGTTCATTTGCTCCCTTCGGTAAGCAAACGCACCATACAAGAGACGTTGTGCAACATTAGAAAAAATGAAATTCCAAACTAAAATATTACTGATTTTAACTACTGCTTTTCTATTAAGTTGTAATGGAAAACAAGATCAAACTGAAAAACGGATTGAGGGAATAGCGGAAATTAAAACTGACTCAATTGAAGAAGGAACAGCTTCTCTAATAAAAGAATCAAAACCAGAAATCACTCGACCTTGTGATTTTAGAACTTTAAAAGAAATTGATTCCTTGATGCAACGTAATACAGAACTTGATGCACAAGCATATCTTAAGTTCATTGTGAATATGAGAATTGACTGTGCGAACAACGTTGAATACAGTCAATGGAACAATGAACTGATTTTTAAGATGCTTGAGAAAAACCCAAAAATGTTTATTGCATTTTTAAGTAGATTTTCAACAAAAACAAGAAGCAATGAAAAAACAGATTTCGTCCTTGAAGAGTTGGGAAATCCAATCCACGATGGAATTGTATTAAATAAAATTTTGAAACGATTAGACGAAACTGACACTGAAGATTCCAAATTAAAAGAATTAGTTTCCGAATCAATAAATAAAGCGATTGAAAAAAACAAATAACGTTGCACAACAATGGCTATAAAGCATAGCCCTAACCAACCAAACCGTTTCTACGCTTCATAGCCGGAACGTTAACTATCATTGTCGAGAATTATGTGAAGTTCTCTTTTTGATAAATCAAAGTCAGTTGCAAAATTGTACTTTTCAACAATAATTCCAGCTTCGTCCTTTTTTTAGAGAACTAAACGTTTTATGGTTTGGATCATTTGCCAATCTCCTAATTTCTTGATTGTTGGTTCTTGTTTTGTGTTTGAAAAGTCTCTGGCTCGTTCAGATAACTTAGCTTACTGTTTACTTTTGAGTAGAACCTTATCGTATTTTTAGCCAATTCTCGCTGAACGTTCTGATCCGTTCTTTTTCTAAAAAAAGGCTTTTTACAAAACTTAAAATACGCAAACTAAATGCAAGTAAGCTTGTGACTATTTATCTTTTATTGGCTGACAATTGTGCTTGTTTGAAACCGTTTGGAGTTGCATTCTGTCTCGTTTGCTTTCAGTATAAAATTTTCTAAACGCTTTTAATTTTGGCTAGTGTTCTCCAACATTAGTTAACAGGGTGTATAAAAAATTGCTTCATTCTCTATAAATCAAAAATTATATTTACTTTTAAATCATGAAAATGAATGAAAAATTGCTACTAAAATCATCGCAACTTTTCATACACAATTACGTTGTATGTAATGTGAGCAACTAGCTCAAAAAAAAATGAATAATAAATTAAAAAGTATGAAAAAATTATTTATTACTGTAAGTCTGATTTTAGCAATTGGAATGAATTGCTATTCTCAAAATGAAGTTGAACCTGAAAATAAATTGACTTACTCTTGTGACCAAATAGTAAAACAGAATTTTGAAGAAGGAACAATTACTCTTACCGGAAATGTGAACCTGAAAACCAGTGTGTTTGAATTTGAGAATGCAGATAAAATCGTTCTAAGTAAAAAAACAAAAGAAATATTTGTGATAGGAGGTTATAAAGTTTATCTAAATGGTGGAACAATAACTCAAAAATCTACATCGGAAAAGAAATGGTTAAGATATAAAATTGGAGAAAGTGTAGCCTATGTAGAATGAAAAACTACATACAACAATGTATAACCGCAATTACGGCGGATTCGACTAGGTCCGAATCCACTCGGAATTACAAATGTTAGTGCTTAACCGAAAAACAGTAACTTTAAACCCGTAACTGACGGTTATACGATACCGTTAGGTGTAATAAAAACTCATATGAAAAAAGGAACTTTTACAGCATTAATAATCGGACTTATATTAATTAGTTGCGGAACAAAAAAAGTTGATAAGTTTACTTATAACTTTCAATATTACAACTATGATAATTTTCAAGTTGAAAACAAAGGGGAAACGGATTTAAAGAATATTATATCAGAATTCCGAAATTTTCCTTGGAAAGAACAAACAAGTAAATTCAATAATCCAGAGACCAAATCAAACCCTACAATCGGAATTAAGGACAATCTAAATGACTATGATTTTGGAATTTTTACCTATCCCAAAAATGACCAAGTTGTCTACGTAATCTATCATTCATACAAAGTGAACGGAGAATGGGAAGAAAGTTTTAGAGAAGGGTTTAGCGAAGAATCAATTGAAAAAGGACTCAAACTTTTCTTTGAAAGAAAACATAAAGAGTTACCGATATTTTTAGAAAAGAATTCAGCGAAAGAATTCGGAATTCCATTGAATTAATAAACTACACCTAACAACGGTTATAAGTAATGCGGGACTAGTTTCTAAAACATTACTTTCTGGTTCTTTTTCCGCTCGCAATTTGTATCTTTAATCAAGAAAATAATAAACATAAAAATGGCTCGCTTAAGTTAGTGCTCGATTGAAACAAAAGAGCTGTCAAAACCCGCACTACTCATAACCGGAGCCGTTAACTATCATTGTCGAGAATTATATGAAGTTCTCTTTTTGATAAATCAAAGTCAGTTTCAAAATTGTACTTTTCAACAATAATTCCAGCTTCGTCCTTTTTTTAGAGAACTAAACGTTTTATGGTTTGGCTCATTTGCCAATCTCATTGTTTCTTGATTGTCGGTTCTTGTTTTGTGTTTGAAAAGTCTTTGGCTCGTTCCGATAACTTAGCTTACTGTTTACTTTTGAGTAGAACCTCATCGTATTTTTAGCCAATTCTCGCTGAACGTTCTGATCCGTTCTTTTTCTAAAAAAAGGCTTTATATAAAACTTAAAATACGCAAACTAAATGCAAGTAAGGCTTGTAACTATTTATCTTTTATTGGCTGACAATTGTTCTTGTTTGAAAACCTTTAGTTTTGCATTCTGTATCGTTTGCTTTCAGTGTAAAATTTTCTAACCGCTTTGAATTTTGGCTAGTGTTCTCCAACATTAGTTAACAGCGTGTATAAAAAATTGCTTCTTTATCTATAAATCAAAAATTATATTTACTTTTAAATCATGAAATTGAATGAAAAATTGCTACTAAAATCATCGCAACTTTTCATACACAAAACGTTGTGCGTAAGTTGAGAAAAACGCTATGAATTGGAAATGGATTTTTGAAAAAGGAATGTTTTGGATTTTAATCCTGACATTTTTCATGGGTAATTATTTCAGTGGACAAGAAATAATAGGAGAGAATAAAACTGTTGGCTGGACATTTGACCAATCAAATCAATGGATTATTAACGGTTTGATAGTTTTTGGTTCGTGGTTGATTTTTTTTATCGGTTACGGAATTGTAGCACTAATGCGAAAAAAAACTGACTTAAATTTATCAATTGCTCATTTAGCGATTTTTATCTTGACTTTAATAATTGGAATCGTAAACGACTTATTTGGAACTAGAGTTTTAATAATTAGCTTGATTTCAATTCTTGTGTTTGGATTAAATATTTATCGGACTTTTAAAAAATAAAAAGCAGAAGACAATAGCGGAATGAAAAACCTACGCACAACAATGTATAACCGCAATTACGGCGGATTCGACTACGTCCGAATCCACTCGGAATTGCTAACGTCTGTGCCAAGCCGAAAATTAACGCATATTAACCCGTAACTGACGGTTATACGAACCCGTTGTAGCCAATTAGAGAATAATAATGAATAAAGTCAAAATTGATAATGGATTTTATAACCAAGGACAGGAAGGACTCTTATTGACAGGAATTCTTCTTAGTGGAAAAGTTCAAAAAAATGACATTCTAATTTTGAATGATATTGATAGAATACCCATAATTGAGGTTGAGTTTGATGAAAATACTTTCCCAGGAACTATACATGTTAGGCTAATGGTTTCAAGGGATCATGATATAATATGGCATAAATTATATGGAAAAGAATATAAAATTGATTCCACTAAAAGACATTGAAGACCAAATAGAATTTTGGAAAGGAACTCGTTTTCGTCAATATGGAATAGGCCTCAATGTAGCCGATAAAAAGGATGATTTTTATGAGTACATGTTAGCTGAAATTCCTGGTGAAAGAGGCTTTATGTTGTTGACTTGTGTTGAAGGATATAAATCTGGTAGTGCTTTGGCTTTAGTAAAAACATCAGAAAATCAGACTAATTTTACAGTAAAAGGAGAAGCTATTAAGTACTCCATGGGAACAGAAAACACATTTTTAAAAAAAGAATAAAAACAGGCTACAACAAAACCTAAACTGCATTAAAACGCAGCTTAGCCAAAACGTTAACTATCATTGTCGAGAATTATGTGAAGTTCTCTTTTTGATAAATCAAAGTCAGTTGCAAAATTGTACTTTTCAACAATAATTCCAGCTTTGTCCTTTTTTTAGAGAACTAAACGTTTGATGATTTGGCTCATTTGCCATTCTCATTATTTCTTGATTGTCGGTTCTTGTTTTGTGTTTGAAAAGTCTTTGGCTCGTTCAGATAACTAAGCTTACTTTTTACTTTTGAGTAGAACCTCATCGTATTTTTAGCCAATTCTCGCTGAACGTTCTGATCCGTTCTTTTTCTAAAAAAAGGCTTTATATAAATCTTAAAATACGCAAACTAAATGCAAGTAAGGCTTTTGACTATTTATCCTTTATTGGCTGACAATTGTTCTTGTTTGAAAACGTTTAGTTTTGCATTCTGTCTCGTTTGCTTTCAGTGTAAAATTTTCTAAACGCTTTGAATTTTGGCTAGTGTTCTCCAACATTAGTTAACAGCGTGTATAAAAAATTGCTTCTTTCTCTATAAATCAAAAATTATATTTACTTTTAAATCATGTAAACGAATGAAAAATTGCTACTAAAAATCATCGCAACTTTTCATACACAATTACGTTGTGGTGCATAATGTAAAATGAAAACTCTACTAATCATATTGGCAGTAATTGGCGGAATAATCGGACTGATTTTTCTGGGACTTGTCATTGCCACAAATAGAAGAAGACCAAAATTCAATAACAAAGGATTTACTTTACTAGAAAAGAATCTCTTAACAGAGCTTTTTGACCTCTTTGAACCAGATTTGTCTAACAAGCTTAAAAAACAAGTTGAATATTTCGAACCCAAACGAAAATGGAGACAGTATTGGGAAAAGAGTATGTCGGTGGAACTTTATGGAGACAATACCAATCCTCTATCGGACGAATTGCGATATAATAGAAGAGATGAGAGCAAACTTGCTACGATTCGATTTAAGGTCAATAACGAAAAGTATTCAGTCGAATTTGACAACTACGATGGTCGACTTTGGGGCTGGAAAATAAGACCTAATCCAAAGTCAATAATGAAATTTAATTCATTTGAATTAACGAGCAAGAAAATCAATACTGACCCAGACTCTTTCGCCCAACCATCTTTCAAAAAGGAAAAAGTAAAAGAAGTCCCGACCTTTACTGGTTGGATTTCCAAACTGACTGAGTTTGATAATGTCAAGGAGTCATGGCATCCAATCGGCTCGGAATTTCTCGGAAATTACACGAGACTTATTGACTCAAAACTTCCAGACGGATATGTTGAATTAATCACGCAAACCGAAGGACTAGATTTTAAGCAATTCAGAATATTGGGAGTTTCAGAAATCTATACAACTGGACTTGATGATGGTAACTACTACCATCTAGCAGAATTTGACGATGGAATTATTGCGATTAAAGAAGGCGAGCAAACAGGCAAATTATATTACTGCCATTATTCTGGATTGACAGATGAGTTGAGTTCCGATTTTGGAAAAGAACTAATTGAAAAAATAAAAAATACGACACCACAACACGGTGTATAGTGCATACCCTGCGGGATACGCACCATACACGGAACGTTGGGTACAATTATGAAAAAAATACTATTGACCTTTTTTATATTATCTTATTCTATAATTTCGAGTGGACAATCTAAAATCAAAGGACAACTTTTTGATGAATATGGTAATGCTGCGTGGGCTGAAATATTTATAAACGGAGAACCCACCGAATGGATGAGCTATAATGGAATAATTAATCTAGTTTGTACTGAAAACGGAATTAACGAAATTACATTTAAATATTTTGGACATTATATAACAAAAATAAAAGTTGAATGTAATGACGACATTGTTGATTTAGGAGAAATTTATTTAATAAGTGGAAACTTTTGGTTAGATGGTCCAAAAAATGGTTTTATATCAGACAATTATAAAAATGGGAAAGTAAAATATAAAATAAACATTAAAAGGTGGAAACCTCACGGAGATTCAAAGTTTTATAACTCTAAAGGAGAACTAACTCAAAGACTAATTTATAAAAAAGGGAAACTTTTAAAAATTTATATTAGAGAAAATGGAAAGCTTAATGAGCTGAAATTTGAAATAACAAAAAAAGGTGAAATATTAACTGTACCCAACAAAGTATAAATTTTATTGCTGTTTTTAGTCTACTTGCGAAAGTCCTAGCGAACTTTCTAATTAGTAATAATTTACTTACTTTTAAAGTGAAAACAACGCAACAAACTTTATACAGAGCCGTTAACTATCATTGTCGAGAATTATGTGAAGTTCTCTTTTTGATAAATCAAAGTCAGTTTCAAAATTGTACTTTTCAACAGTAATTCCAGCTTTGTCCTTTTTTTAAAGAACTAAACGTTTTATGGTTTGGATCATTTACCAATCTCCTAATTTCGTGATTGTCGGTTCTTGTTTTGTGTTTGAAAAGTCTCTGGCTCGTTCTGATAACTTAGCTTACTTTTTACTTTTGAGTAGAACCTTATCGTATTTTTAGCTAATTCTCGCTGAACGTTCTGATCCGTTCTTTTTCTAAAAAAAGGCTTTTTACAAATCTTAAAATACGCAAACTAAATGCAAGTAAGGCTTGTGACTATTTATCTTTTATTGGCTGACAATTGTGCTTGTTTGTAAACCTTTAGATTTGCATTCTGTCTCGTTTGCTTTCAGTGTGAAATTTTCTAAAGGCTTTGAATTTTGGCTAGTGTCCTCCAACATTAGTTAACAGCGTGTATAAAAAATTGCTTCTTTCTCTATAAATCAAAAATTATATTTACTTTTAAATCATGAAAAACGAATGAAAAATTGCTGCTAAAATCATCGCAACTTTTCATACACAATTACGTTGGCAGTAAGTCTTAAAAATGGCTCCACATGAAGAAAAAACACCTCATTATTATATTAATCTATTTTATTTCGAGTTCTTTTCAAACAAAGAAATTTATTGATAACTATGATTCAAAACTAAAGATAACACTTAACTACATTTTGACTACAATAGTTAATTCTGACTTAAAAAAACTCCCCTATAAAGTAGATAAGAATAATTTGACGTTGTATGTTAATCTTAGGAAAGAAAAAGACTTATTTAGAAATTCTAATTTGACTTTCGACATACAATTGTGGAGGGAAAACAATTTTGATGTTAAAACAAATTATGAGTTTAATGGGATAAAAATCTACTTCGGAAATACAAAACGGAAATTTATAAAAATGTTTAAAATTACTTCTTATTTAGAAAACCACAATAAAACAGAAAAAGAAGAATTTAAAACTATTGATAATAATAAACCGAAAAAAGAAAAAAATGAAATTCAATTAATTACAGAAAATCCAATTAGAGACCCTTTGACTGAAACTAATATTTACTTTAATCATAATTTAGAAATAACATATATTGACAGAGAACAGTTTATACCAATATTAAAGAAAGAAATATCATTTGATAGCGATTATTATGATGAATAAACAACCTACTGCCAACAAAATGTATAATTAATTGCTAGGTTCACTGTACTTTAAAAAGTATTCCCTGAAACAAAAACCAATAATTTTTATTTACATTTGGTAAAAAAAATCGCAACTAATCATACACAAAACGTTACCCAACATTAGATGAAACTAATTGAACTTATAACGAACATTGATGAAATAGACGAGGAAGCCGTTCTTTATGTAAAAAGAATTGATGGTGATTTTTCGCGAGAATCAGAAGTGGTAATACTAAATTTAACGGAAGAAGAATTAGAATGGAAAACTTTTGAAATAACAGAAAAGAAATGCCCAGGTTTCGAATATTTTATGGAAGCTTTCCTGATTAAAGAATTTATGGAAGATGTATCATCACAATATCCCAGTCTTGAAAAAAAATGCGACAGATTGATCCATTATGTAGAATTTGATGCTTAACCAATTATAAATGTTCTGGAAAAAGAAGAAAAATAAGTCGACTAAATTTAATTGTTCTGAATGTGGCAACGTGCATTCTGACTGGCCAGCATTAGCTTTTAAATCGCCAGCAAATTATGATTTCCTTTCTGACCAAGAAAAGTGTGAACTTGGTAAATTAGACTCTGACTTTTGCGAAATTCATTATGAAGACCAAATTGATCGATTTATAAGAGTAACACTGACTCAAAAAGTGAATGATACTTGTGAAAACTTGGATTATGGACTTTGGGTTTCGTTAAGCGAGAAAAGCTATTCAGATTATAAAGCAAATTTTAACAATGAAAATCACGAAACTGGATATTTTGGTTGGCTTTGTAGCAATATTCCAGAATACGGAGATACTATGTCAATTCCTTGTGATGTAATAACAAAAAGTGGAAATGACAGACCTGAAATTTTTCCTCATGAAGATTTTGACCATCCATTTGTTCGTGATTATTATGATGGAATTTTAAAATCAGAAGCGGAAAATAGAATAAACGAAATGATAAAAAACGTTGGGTAACAAGGTGTAAAAATGCATTAAAACACATTTTACACTAAACGTTAACTATCATTGTCGAGAATTATGTGAAGTTCTCTTTTAGATAAATCAAAGTCAGTTGCACAATTTTGCTTTTCAAGAGTAATTCCAGCTTCGTCCTTTTTTTAGAGAACTAAACGTTTTATGGCTTGGATCATTTGCCAATCTCCTAATTTCTTGATTGTCGGTTCTTGTTTTGTGTTTGCAAAGTCTCTGGCTCGTTCCGATAACTTAGCTTACTTTTTACTTTTAAGTCGAACCTCATCGTCTTTTTAGCCAATTCTCGCTGAACGTTCTGATCCGTTCTTTTTCTAAAAAAAGGCTTTTTACAAATCTTAAAATACGCAAACTAAATGCAAGTAAGGCTTGTGACTATTTATCTTTTATTAGCTGACAATTGTTCTTGTTTATAAACATCTAGATTTGCATTCTGTCTCGTTTGCTTTCAGTGTAAAATTTTCTAAACGCTTTGAATTTTGGCTAGTGTTCTCCAACATTAGTTAACAGTGTGTATAAAAAATTGCTGCATTCTCTATAAATCAAAAATTATATTTACTTTTAAATCATGAAAATGAATGAAAAATTGCTGCTAAAATCATCGCAACTTTTCATACACAATTACGTTGTGCTTAATACCTAAAAAAATAATTATGAAAAAGATTACTTTCATTCTGATTTCACTTATAACTCTAACAAATTGCGGAGTTAAAAAGAAAATTATGTTAGAACAAAAAAATGAAAATTTTAAGGAATCAACACATTACAATGTAATACTACCCGAAAATTGGAAGCCTATTCTTGATTCTCACGACTTATTGGGTTATTCCCCTAAAAACCTAAAAGACATTAATAAAAACATAGTACGAATTTACGAGTTAAAATTAACTGGTAATAAAGAGAGCTCTCTCAACAACTTTGTTCAAGAGGACGTTGAAAGGTTGAATAATATAGTAAAAATTGACTCTCAAAAACTCTCAAAAGAAAGCACAAAATATGGAGAAACTTATAGGTTTGAATACGAACATAATTGGAATTTTAAACATTATAAAAAAACATTTTTTTATTTCAAGCATAGTGATTTTATATATAAATTCAGTTACTCATCTGAGATTAAGTACTATAAAAATTATGAGAATGATGCTATTTTTATATTCAATAATTTAGAATTTAAGAAAAAACAAAAATAACAGAATTGATTAAGCACAAAGCACAACAAAGTATAACCGCAATTACGGCGGATTCGACTACGTCCAAATCCACTCGGAATTGCTAACGCTAGTGAATAAAAAAGAAAATAATAACTAATTTAACCCGTAACTAACGGTTATACGAAACCGTTGTGAGCAATATGAAAAAACTCTTTGCATTATTAATTTTGACCATTATTTCAGCTTGCGTTAGAATGAAAAAAAATTGCGTGAATGCAAATAAAATTGAAAAAAAATCGACCGAGTATTTAGTTTCAAAATCAGATAGTATTTTTGCAATTAGAGAAAGTGAGCGGGAACAAAAAGCAGAATTAGAAAAGCAAGGAATTATAAGTGATATTAATTTTGAGAGTAATATTTACTTCAACCAGAATTGCTTTACAACAGAGAAGTTAGAATTTGCTTATTGCGCAATTGGAGCTATGCTTAAAAACGAGAATTTAAGAATTCGGATAATTGGTAACTTGGATAAATTTGAATTAAAAAACAATCCTGAATTATCACTCAAGCGGGCTGAATTTGTTCAGATGATTATGATTAAGAATGGAATTAAAAAAAATCGGATTGAAATACTTGATGTTAAAAACGACCGACCAAACGCTCCTTTAAATGAAAAAGGGAGAAAAGAAAATCGTCGAACTGATTTTGAAATTATTAATGAATAAAATACTTCTCACAACAATGTATAACCGCAATTACGGCGGATTCGATTTCGCCAGAATCCACTCAGAATTGTTAACGTTTCTGCTTAACCGAAAAATAGTAACTTTAATCCCGTAACTGACGGTTATACGAACCGTTGTAAAGCATTGAATACAGAAAATGAAAGAACTCTTAAAAAAACTAAAACTTATTGATTATTTACAAACAGAACTAATAATTCAAAAAAATGACTTTGTAAATAAATTAAGAAATCATGTGGACGAAGGAAGTACAGGGATTTTCTCGGACACTTTTGACGTTTTTTCGTCCAGCAAGAATGAATACAAAGGAGAAGTTAGCTTTAATGGATTCAAAATAAAAAGAAGAAGAAAATTCTTTGACATGAATATGAATATGGCAGTCGCTAAAGGCACGTATAGTCAAAAAGACGACAAGCTGATTATTGATACAGAAATAAATGGATTTCATGGAATGATGATTCCTTTCTATATTTTTTGCATCATTATTTATGGTGTATTCATTGTTGGATTTTTGTCAGCAGATGAAATTGGGGGAAATGCCCCAGGATTTGCTTTTCCTTTCATTATTATACATGCTGCTTTTATGATGGGAATACCATACTTTATAATGAAAAGAAGTACTAAAAGGCTAAAACACGAATTAGAAAGAGAGTTCTTTTATTTAACAAAATAAAACGCTTTACAACACTGTATATAGCAAATAGGGCATCTAGTGGCTTACGAAAGTTCAGTGCTATTTACGAATACCGCCAAATCGTTGATTTGGCTTTTAAGAATGAATAAATTAAAAACAAAATACAACGTTTTGGCTCAGAGCAAACCCGATAGTTCAGTGCTTTCTACTGCCCTACTTGCCATATACTAAACGTTAACTATCATTGTCGAGAATTATGTGAAGTTCTCTTTTTGATAAATCAAAGTCAGTTGCAAAATTGTACTTTTCAACAATAATTCCAGCTTCGTCCTTTTTTTAGAGAACTAAACGTTTTATGGTTTGGATCATTTGCCAATCTCCTAATTTCTTGATTGTTGGTTCTTGTTTTGTGTTTGAAAAGTCTCTGGCTCGTTCAGATAACTTAGCTTACTGTTTACTTTTGAGTAGAACCTTATCGTATTTTTAGCCAATTCTCGCTGAACGTTCTGATCCGTTCTTTTTCTAAAAAAAGGCTTTTTACAAAACTTAAAATACGCAAACTAAATGCAAGTAAGCTTGTGACTATTTATCTTTTATTGGCTGACAATTGTGCTTGTTTGAAACCGTTTGGAGTTGCATTCTGTCTCGTTTGCTTTCAGTATAAAATTTTCTAAACGCTTTTAATTTTGGCTAGTGTTCTCCAACATTAGTTAACAGGGTGTATAAAAAATTGCTTCATTCTCTATAAATCAAAAATTATATTTACTTTTAAATCATGAAAATGAATGAAAAATTGCTACTAAAATCATCGCAACTTTTCATACACAATTACGTTAGGCACAATTAGAAACAAAATTATGGCATCAGCATTTTGGACATTAGAAGACGGAAGAGGATTTGCAAGACGTTGGTCTGGAATGTCATATATGTTAGATTTAATAACCAACGAACTTAAGAACATAAATGGAGCCGAGGAATTTTATACATACTTAGAAAAGTTTGTGTTTCGAGAAGAAAATGGAGATGAATACAATGGTTACGGTGGATTTTTTCGAGATAACGAGGACATAATGTTCAATTTTGATTTAAGGTCATTTACACCTGCAAATCGAAAATATTTTTGGGAAGCATCTCAAAAGGCATTAACGAAATTAAAATTAGAGAATGACAAGAAAAATGAGGGAATAATATTTCTTTTCACTACTCTACTTGATATGCATAAAAGAATAAAAAGAGGAGAAAATCCAATGGAATTGAATCATATGAATATAATTGAACCTGAACCGAATGAAAAACTCGGACCAGGTTGGAATTAAAATAACTGTGCCTAACAATGGCTATAATTCATTGTGGTTTTGTGCCACACCAAAGTAAAAGTATAAATCAAACGGCTGGATTTCGGTGGAATAATCCTGCGGATGATTCCACAA
Organism: Tenacibaculum sp. SZ-18; assembly: GCF_002813915.1. Lineage (NCBI taxonomy): Bacteria > Pseudomonadati > Bacteroidota > Flavobacteriia > Flavobacteriales > Flavobacteriaceae > Tenacibaculum > Tenacibaculum sp. SZ-18. Next base: position 2,733,331 of record NZ_CP019335.1, read on the forward strand.
CGAAATCATAGCCGAGACCGTTAACTATCATTGTCGAGAATTATGTGAAGTTCTCTTTTAGATAAATCAAAGTCAGTTGTAAAATTGTACTTTTCAACAGTAATTCCAGCTTCGTCCTTTTTTTAGAGAACTAAACGTTTGATGGTTTAGATCATTTGCCAATCTCCTAATTTCGTGATTGTCGGTTCTTGTTTTGTGTTTGAAAAGTCTCTGGCTTGTTCCGATAACTTGGCTCACTTTTTACTTTTGAGTAGAACCTCATCGTAATTTTAGCCAATTCTCGCTGAACGTTCTGATCCGTTCTTTTTCTAAAAAAAGGCTTTTTACAAAACTTAAAATACGCAAACTAAATGCAAGTAAGGCTTGTAACTATTTATCTTTTATTGGCTGACAATTGTTCTTGCTTATAAACCTTTAGATTTGCATTCTGTCTCGTTTGCTTTCAGTATAAAATTTTCTAAACGCTTTGAATTTTGGCTAGTGTTCTCCAACATTAGTTAACAGCGTGTATAAAAAATTGCTTCTTTCTCTATAAATCAAAAATTATATTTACTTTTAAATCATGAAAATGAATGAAAAATTGCTACTAAAAATCATCGCAACTTTTCATACACAATTACGTTGTATGTAATAAGTCCAACTTTTGGCTTTTAAATACACTTTTTGATTGTGATCAAGGATAGGTAAAACAGGATTAAAATTAACTAAACGTAAGAATGCAGTTTAGTCAAGCTTATCGATTGACATCGTATGAGAGTTACACTTTCAAATACGCATGCTAGCGTAATAAGCTTGCCGAAATTAGAAGATTTTTTTGACAATGTCAAGTTTTAAAACGATAATTTTATTTAAATCAATGTTTTACAGCAAAGCAGAAAATCATTTTTCAGATAACAAACCATATCAGTCTGTGGTTGATATAATTCATAATCTTGAAAAAACAAGTGGATTTAAAGTAATCTGAATGTAGCGCCTGGACTGACTACGTAAATATAAAAACAGAAACTATAAGATTTTAGCTATATTTACTACAAACAACAACGTGTAAATTGCATTAAAACGCAACTTACACGAAACGTTAGCACTAATAGAATACAAATGCGATATTTAATTATCACCCTACTACCTATTTTGATGTTTTCCTGCAAAACAAAGGAAAGTAAGGAAGACGTAAAATTTGATACCCCTGCAGAAGTAGTAGTACCTGAATTTCAAACAATTTTAGACTCTTCAGATTTAGAAGGAGCAATACTAATTTACGACAAGAAAAAAAACACTTATTACTCAAATAGTTTTTCGGAATCAAGAGTTCAACATTTGCCAGCTTCAACTTTTAAAATTCCAAATTCAATAATAGGACTTGAATTAAATATTTTAGAAAATGACAAAACAATATTCAAATGGGATGGAACTGAAAGATATCTTCCTGTTTGGGAACAAGACCTATCATTAAAAGATGCATTTCAAACATCCTGTGTTCCTTGCTACCAAGAACTTGCTAGAAAAATTGGAGTAGAAGAAATGAAGAAATATGTCAAAAAGCTAAAATTTGGACAAATGGACATAGGCGAAGAGACCATAGATAATTTTTGGTTAATGGGATCCTCTAAAATAAGTCCATTTGAACAAGTTGACTTCTTAAAAAGACTAAAGGAAGAACAGTTACCAATTTCAAAATCTACTCATGAAACTATCAAAATCATATTAAAAATCGAATCTACTGATTCCTACACATTGAGCGGTAAAACAGGTTTGTCTGTATATGGAGAGAAAGATGTTGGTTGGTTTGTAGGTTTCGTTGAGAAAGAAAGTAATGTTTATTACTTCGCGACCAAAATAAGTCCAAGATTAAATGATATGGCTAGAGATGATTTCAATCCTTTAAGGCAAGAAGTATCAATTAAAGCACTAAGTAAAATGAATATAATTGAATAAATACTAGTGCTAACAATGTATATAGCAAATAGGGCTTTCAGTGGTTAACAAAAGTTCAGTGCTATTATCAATACCGCCAAATCGTTGATTTGGCTTTTAAAAATGAATAAATTAAAAATAAAATACAACGTTTTGGCTCAGTGCAAACTTGAAAGTCTATCGCTTTCTTCTGCCCTACTTGCCATATACTAATCGTTGGCATTAATTTGATGAATACAAAAATCTTCATAATAGTTTTCTTAGCAATAGCGATGATAGGTTGTAAAGGCAATAAGTCTAGCAATGAAAATACAATCCGTGTTAATGCGGAAGACACTATCCAACTTCAACCATCATCAAACAAAATAGTTAAGGTTGACACAAAAGCAACCAAATTGGACGGAATCGCAGATGGCACCTTAAAAGATACTTCTGAAGATTGGACAGGAACACATAAAGTAAAACTCGAACTCAAAGAATTTGAAGTCATGGATAGTGTACTCTATTCTCTATTAGATTCACTAGTTAAGAGCGAAAAAAAGTGTCTAAGTTCAAACTTAAGCGCTCTGCATTGGACATTGTTTGAATGGCAGGAAAACGTCTACCATTTGACAATGGCGAGTGATGTTGGAGAAGCAGAATATAAAGGATATTTTATGATTGATAACATGCTTTTTCTAACCACAGAAAATCTACCTAAGAACTTAAAGCAGACAGGAGAATTCAAAAAATTTGAGTTTGAAGATAAGAACTTCCCATATCCAGAAGATTATTCGACCTATTTCGTTGCAAATGTGAACGGGCAAATGAAATTGATAAAGTCCTATACAATACCATGCGATTGAAAAAATAAAAAACTAATGCCAACAAAACCTAAACTGCATTAAAACGCAGCTTAGCCAAAACGTTGCCAGTAATTTGAAAAAATGGAATATACATTAATACTTCTAGCAATTTTTATTGTTGCGATTTCTAGAGCATATTATTTAGATTATAAAAGTGATAAGGAAGAATTTAAGTTTTCTTTAAAAAAAGTTGGAAAAAAGGTTCTTGAATATTGTTTTATTCTTTTAATAATAATTGGAATTAAATCTGCTTACACTTATTTCATTCCCTTAAATAAAACTCACGGAGTTGAATACAATTCGGAACGATTGAAATTAGGAATCCCACAAATATCAGGCAATCTAAAGTATATTCCTGAATGGTCAGAGCAATTCGAACTAGTTTGGTATAATGAAAATTCAAAAAATGGACATTTTAAAAAAATTGTTGAATATGGAGTTTTAAATGCAAAATCTGAAACTGACTATTACAAAAATGAAAACAAAAAAGATATTTATGTATGGTCAGAATATGATTTTACCGATAACTCGTTCGCATATTTTATGGAGAAACCTAATGATAAAGTTGCTTCCGTTTCGGAAAATGGACAACTAAAAATTGAAAAACCAAGAATAGAGCAGAAAATAAATAAATCGGAATTTGAAAAATTTATAAACGAATAAAAACTACTGGCAACAATGGCTATAAGTAATTGCTTGTTCTCGCCTACTTCTGAAAATCCTCGCGGATTTTATATTCGGTTTGTATTTGCTAAATTAGGTACTTAAACCACGCAACTAATCTTATACAATCACGTTATCTGTAATAAGAAATAAATGAAAAACTTAATAATAATTATAGGCTCAGTTTTAGTTGTATTAGGTTGTCAAACCAAACCAGAAGAAAAACCAAATTTAGAAGGCGACCTATATTATACTTGGTTGAAACTAGGTAGCTTTTATCAACAACCTGATAGCCTCTATCAAAATTATACCGAGTTAAGAGATAGCCTTGGGATTGAAGAACTTAGAAAACAGGATTCAATAGGAACGTCTCATATTGAATTATTAGAAAAACACGATTTAGTAAAAAGTCCCTTTATATACCTTAAAACTGACTCTGATTCCACCTTCATTGTTTATTTGACTGCCAAAGACTATGCACCAATTACGGAATATACATATCAGAATTTGATTGATAACAAGCAGAAAGTCAGATTGAAATTAATAACAGAGCAACTGACTGATAAATTACGGATTTGTAAAAAAGTCATCTCGATTGAGAAAATTGCAGGTAAGACTTTACAAAAACAGAAGAAATTTAAAATAGAAGAATACAGATAACACCACCTAAACTGCATTAAAACGCAGCTTAGTCAAAACATTGTAGAGTATTAGAAGAATATGACACGAGAGAAATTAATTGATATTGGGAGAAGAATTGTTGCATGTGATAGTACAGAAGAAGATATTGATATATTGACAGAAATGTTTGACAAAAATGTTCCTCATCCAAATGGTTCTAATCTATTTTTTTATCCAGAGAATCATAACGCAAGGAGAGCCGATATATCTAATTATAACCCTTCAGTTGAGGAAGTAGTTGATAAATGTTTGTTCCATAAACCAATCCAATTTTAGTAAACATAATGAACGAAAGAGCATTTAAAACATTGATTGAATACCTAGAAAAGTACCTTCCGTTCAGATACCAATATCATATGGTGACGAAGATGGGTTTTGGTGGATAAAATTTTCACTTGACATAGAAAATCAATTGGCTTGGAATGTGGTTCAGGAATTTGGACACGTGATGAACTACTTGTCAATTGAAGAGAGACTACCAACAATATTTTATCCAGTTTCTCCTCCGCCCTACATGAATGGTGGCCCATATGATTTTCTCTCATGGGTCATAGAAACAAAAGATAAAAAGTTTAACCCAGAAGCACTTATGAAATGGATTGAAGGTAGACTTCCTAGTCCAGTTGAGGATTTAGAACGATGGAATGAAGAATAAAAACACTCTACAACAAAGAACTGAGGTAAAAAACAACGATAATCTATTCAACTTAAGAAGGATATAATTAATTACGGCTGAAATTTCTAATCGGAATTTCGAACCTTTTTGCTAACTTTATGGTTACATCAGAATGATACTCGCGTAGCATTCCGTAACGAAAGCATAACCAAGAACCTTAGCAAAAATAAAAACAAATAGCATGAAAAGAATAATTTTAACGGCAGTAATCGTAATATTAATATCGAATTTTGCATTTGGGCAAAAAGATATGACTAAGTATAAGGCACTTATAAATACAGCAGATTCTTTATATAACGCTAAAGACTATAAAAATTCAGCAACTGCATATCAAAACGCATTTGATTCTAATGAAGGAAAAGCTTATCCTAGAGATAGATATAATGCAGCTTGTGCTTTTGCTTTGGCAGGAGATTCGGAAAAGGCATTTTATCATTTAATTTATTCAGCTGAACATCCTAGAATAAAATACAAAAACTATAATCATATCACTACAGATTCAGACTTGAATTCACTTCATAATGATGCAAAATGGGAAAAGCTAATTAAATTAGTAAAAGTAAATAAAGATGAAGCCGAAGAGGATTTAGACAAACCTCTTGTAGCTATTCTTGATACAATTTATAGAGAAGACCAAACCTATAGAAAACAAATTGGAAAAATCGAGGAAAAATATGGTCGTGATTCTGACGAAATGAAAAAACATTGGGAGCTGATTAACGAAAAAGACGCAATCAATTTAATTAAAGTTCAAAAAATTCTTGACGAAAGAGGTTGGTTAAGTTCAAAAATAATTGGTAATCAGGGAAACTCAACATTATTTCTTGTAATCCAACATTCACCTTTAAAAGTTCAAGAAAGATATTTACCAATGATGCGTGAAGCTGTAAAAAATGGAAATGCAAGGGCGAGTAGTTTAGCACTTTTAGAAGATAGAGTATCATTAAGAAAAGGTGGAAAACAAATTTACGGAAGTCAGATTGGTCGAGACCAAGAAACTGGAGAATACTTTGTTTTGCCTTTAATTGACCCTGAAAATGTAGATAAAAGACGAGCAAAAGTTGGACTTGGACCAATTGAAGGTTACATAAGTAATTGGAATATAACTTGGGATATTAAGAAGCATATTAAAAAAACTGAAAAAGCTGTAAAAGATAAGAAATAAATACGTTTGCTAATAAAGTATATAAATAATAAAACAAAGTCAGTTAAATTAATAATTTGATGGTCAAAAGAAAAATAACGATAAAATTCTAAATTTAGCTAAGTACAAAACAGAAATATAAGTGCGTTTTAACCCCTTACTATTCTTAAACTAAACCATAGCAATCCCTATAGAAATCAAAAAATTCCTTAAGACTTTAGCAGCCGTCAAGAGCAATATGGGAACTAAAAACATTAATAAAAAACTTGACGATAATCGAAATTAAAATCAACAATATGAAGAGATTTTTACTTTTATTACTAATATGTTCTAGCCTATTAACTTTCGGGCAAAATGACAAGAAATTATTTGTTTATGGCGGTCAAATAACCAAAGAGTTTATAAAGTATACTGCTGAATTGACAGGCAAAGAAAATCCGAAAATATGCTTTTTGCCAACTGCAACAGGCGATAATCAATATTATATTAACTACTGGTATCAATTATGTTCTGACTTGAAGTTGATCCCAAAGGTTATGGAAGTATGGATTAACTCAAGTACTCAAAAGGAGTCGTTCGAAGAAATACTATTGAATATGGACGCAATCATTGTAGGAGGCGGAAATACATTAAATATGTTGGCTATATGGAAAGCACAAGGAATAGATTTAGCACTTAAAAAAGCTTATGAAAAAGGGATCGTACTGGCAGGAGGTAGTGCAGGTTCATTGTGTTGGTTCAACGCTGGAACAACTGATTCTAGACCTAAAGAATTAACTATAGTAAATGGACTTAGCTTTTTAAATTACAGTCATTGTCCTCATTATCATTCAGAAAAGTCTCGAAAGCCGTTATATCATGAAAATATTTTAAAGAAAAAATTATCTAGTGGATATGCTTGTGATGACAACTCTGGTATTCTTTTTATCAATGATTTGGCCACCGAAAGTGTTTCAACGGACTCTAAATCATTTTCCTATTACGTTCAAGAGAAGAATGGAAAAATAATTGAAGAAAAATTAGAAACTAAAATTATAGAATAACTGCTTACAACAATGGCTATAAATAATTGCTGGTTCTCGCCTATTTTTGAAAACCTTAATGGATTTTCAATTTGTTAAATACCTGCAATGTTTAGTGATAAACCACTCAACTACTCATAACTAAAACGTTGGCAACAATATTGACCCGTCCTGCATAAAGGCTACATAATTTTAAACATTATGTATAAAAACGACAAAGTCATCAGACGTTATTCAGAACCTTTTAAATTGAAAATTTTAGACGAACTTACAACTGGAAAATTAAACAAATATCAATTAGGTGAGGCATATGGTATTGCTCCAACTACCATTAATGAATGGATCAAAAAGTATAACCGTAAAGACCTTATGAACACCAGAATAACCGTGAAAACTAAGGATGAAATAACCAGAATTAAACAGCTTCAAAAAGAGATTGAACAACAAAAAAAACTCTTGTTAAAAAAAGACTTGGATGCTATGATTCAAGATTCATACCTAGAAGTTGCTGCAGAAAACCTTGGTTATAAATCTGTAGCAGAACTAAAAAAAAAGCTAAATATAGAGCGTTAATTACATCTAAAATCAAAGCTAAAGGATTTGCGTCTTTGACAACTATAACTAACTGTTTCGGACTTAAACGTGATGCATATTACAAATATAAACACAGAGCTGACAGACGTTTAAAGATAGAACAACAGGTTATTCAAATTGTGAATAAAAAACATAAATCCTTACCAAGAGAAGGTGCTCATAAACTCAAAATATCCTAAATGATTTTGATAATGTGACACATGCAAAAAGAGCTGCAAAAAGTGCAATCAATCTATACAACCAAATAAGAGTACACGTATCTTTAGACTATAAAACACCGAATATGGCATACAAATTAACAGCCTAAATCAAATTTTAACCTGTAGCCATATTTCAGAACTAGACAGCGAAAAAATCCAATATAAAGAAGGAATTATTTATGAAAGGAATAAAGCACTTAATAAAGGAGATTTTGACAGTTATGATTGGAATTTTAATCGCATTATTCATAAATAACTGGAATGATGAAAGAAAGGAAAAGAAATATCTAAATCAAGTTTATTCTTCCATTCAGAACGAGTTGAAAGAAAACATTGATCATATTAAAAAAGTTTTACCCAAACACCAAGCTTCTGTCGACACAATCAATGTATACTTGAATAATGATCGAATTTCAGTGTACCAAATAATAATAAAAGCAAACGGAATTCACTCGCCTCCAATTAAAACCAATGCATGGAACGCCATAGCGAATACCAAAATCGAATTGATTGAATACAATAGGCTATCTGCCCTTGCTGACGTAGATTATCGGAAACAGAATTTAATAAAAAGGATCGAGAAACATACTGAGTTTATATTCCAAAACTTTGAGGAAACGGATAGAACAAAAAAGGAGATTCTTAAGATGCTGATTTTAGATATAATGGGTGCAGAAAAGAGACTACAAAATGAAATGGAGAATTTAATAAAATAAAAACCCAGCTACTAACAATGGCTATGATTCATTGCAGCTAAATTTCCTCAGCGGAAATTCAATCTTATTAATTATCTTTCCGAAACATAGGAAATCGACTCGCGTCCTTTTCCTGCAAAAAATCAAACACAAATACGTTGTAAGAAATGTGAATTAATTTACAGGTATTTAAAATCATCCACGAGTATGTTCGCAAGTATAAGACAAAAACTCTCTCATTATAGCATTAAAGGAAAAATAATAACCGTTTTATGGATAACTTTAATTTGGACTTTAATACGATTATTTATATTATTTGAAACCTATGCCGTAAATACGGATTCTCTAGAATTAAATGAAGGAATAGTATCAAGTATTCTAATCATTATTTCTGCAGGTTCGATTATTGGAACCAGTTTAGTATTTCTTTGGGAACGTTGGCTGAGAAGAATCGTCTACTTCAAAGCCATGTTTTATATTTTACTATTCTACTCCTTTGTTTTTTTTATTTTTCGTCCTTTGGAAGTAGTATTGACGGAGCTAAATAGCTCAAAACAAGCAATGGATACAGAAATATTTGTACTTAAATTTAAAGAGGCATTTAATCTCGTACTGTTGGTCAACTATATATATTGGCTGGTCGTTACGTTAATGACCATTTTATTTTTATTCATTAGGGATAAATTCGGCCCAATTACATTTGTTAATTTTTTAAAAGGAAAATACCTAAGGCCAAAACGCGAAGAGCGCATCTTTATGTTTATGGATTTAAAATCGTCCACTGCAATCGCTGAAAGGCTTGGAGAGGAACGCTATTTCAATTTCTTAAATGACACTTTTAGAATAGCAACTCCTGGAATATTACTTACGCAAGGGGAAATTTACCAGTATGTCGGTGATGAAATAGTAATTAGCTGGCTGATAAAAAAAGGAGTTAACAAAGCAAATTGTATTCGTTGCTATTTTGAAATAATCGAACTACTAAAGGAACAATCCGTTTATTTTGATGAGACCTACGGAACACAACCTCTATTTAAAGCTGGATTACATTTTGGTCATGTCATTACTGGTGAAATGGGAATTGTAAAAAGAGAAATTGTGTATTCTGGAGATGTTTTAAATACGGCTTCTAGGATACAATCACTTTGTAAAGAAATGAACACCGATATATTACTATCTAATAACTTAATGAAACAAATAGATCTAAAATTTCTAGATAAAGAATTTAAATCTGTTGGTAATATTACTCTTAGAGGGAAACAGCAAAAAATAGAGTTAGTAACCCCATTAAATAATGATTAAGTATTGACTGTAATTTGATCCATTCATCGATAGTTATAATTTAATAATAAACGATATTAAATGTTACTACTTAATCATGGTTTATTTGGTTTCCTTTTTACTGGAAAAGCCTACTAACAACAATAGCTATAATTAATATGGATTTCAGTGTTATATCCAAAGAATAACAAGGGAATCAATTCAAGAGATTTGTAAAAACCTTCAAAACAATTGGTCAATAAGTCTAAGAGGAGACATAATGTTTTATCTCAATTCTAAAGGCTATAAAACAAGAATGATTCAAGGAGTAGATATTTATATTTATCAGGGTGAGATTCCAAATAATTCAATTGTAAGGTTTCAATATTTAAATGAGAAAGGACATTTTGCCTTAAAAGTTAATAATCTATTTTATGATCCGAGAGTCGTTGAAGTCCTTAAATACAAGGATGATCATGTTGTAACACATTAGTTACAGTTACATCAGTAAAAAAATCTAAACCATCTATATAATACTTTAATCAGTATCTCAAACTGTGCAAAAGTTTTTGGAGATAAATATATTTTCAATATTTTTGAGAATACCCCGAAAAATAGAAACACTAAAAAAAATGCTATAATTCACGTTATTTTGAAAATTACATTGATGAACAAGTGCGTTAGTAATAATATGACGAATTGAGCTTAATACAGAAAAAATGAAGTTAGTAGATAAAATAAAGAGTTTTCCAGAATGGTTGTTGATAACCCTTTCTATTTTATTAATTCTAATACTTGTAGTTATTAGTTTTAAAACTAACCTCAAAAAATTTGAAGAGCTGAGTAAAACGTATCTGACTTTTTTAGATAAAGAATATAAAGAAAATATTCAGCTCACAAAAACTGCCTCAAGCAACTTTTTAAAAGATGATCAGGTAAACATTTTATTAAAAAAAATTTCAATAATAGAAGTCAACAAATCGCTTCACATAGACTTAATACAAAAGCTTTCTAAGAACAAATATGCTTTATTTACAATGTTTCCGTTCATGTCAGCAATTACAGCAATATTAGTATTTCTTATCATACAACAGGGTTGGAGTTCTTGTAACAATTATTTAAAGGCATATTTCATCTTGTTTACCACATTAACAAGTTTAATAGGCATTTACCCTGAAGTTTACAAACAAACTGATGGAATTTCGAAACACACCAAAAGCTTTTTAGATTATAAGAATCTTCAAAAAACAATATTCAATTATTCAATAACTGCTCCCATTATAGAAAAGGATAGTATTACTTTTGATAGATTTCTTGATAATATTAACACCCAAGAACGTAAGTTGATTACCCTAATATTTGATATTGAGAAAAAGTCTTTGGATAAAGAAATATTTAATTCTGTAAATGGAAATAAATAAGCACAATACTGTGTAAAAGTGAATAAAACGTATTTTACATTAAACCTTAGGCATTAATTTGAGAAAAGCTAAATTGAAAAAAGAGAAAATATTGGACTTTGGAATACTGGCTTTACGTTGGTATTTGGTTTTTTATATGATTAATTATGGATGGAGTAAACTTACCTTAAGTCAATTTGGAGTTCATGATACATCAATTTTAGAACAGCCAATTGAAGATATTGATAGTTTTTATTTGGCTTGGCATTTATTTGAAAGAAGCATTTTTTTCAATATTGCGACTGGTATTCTGGAAATTATAGGCGGAATATTACTGATTTTTAATAGAACTTTGCTAATAGGAACTTTATTAGTCTTATCAATTTTAAGTCAAATTTTGATAATCGATATTTCTTTTACAACAGGAGTACATGGGTACGCTCTTCCTGTCCGAATAAGTGGAATGATTTTAGCTGATTTATTAATTCTATACTATTATAAGGATAAAATAATAATTGCTTGGAAGAATTTGACAAATGGCATTTCGACAAAATTCAAATTAAATGGTGGATATTTTTAATTCTGCCAATTGTTGGATTTTTAATGGACTTTATCATCGTCATTCTGACTTTACCAATACAAATGTTTTTTAATTGGATTGGAAACTAAAAACTAATGGCAACTATTTATAACCGCAATTATAGCGTAGGTCTTGTAATTGAATTTAATTTCCTAAAAAAAATAGCAAGCGAAAAAAAATATAACTTTAAAAACGTAACTGACAATTATACGAGATAGTCAGGTAATATTTAGATGAGAAAATTAATAATCGTTCTTACTTCATTAAATCTTATATCAGCGTGTCTCAATGACAGCAAAAATGCAAATGTAATTATATCATCGGTCAAAAAAGAATTTATAAGTCAACGCCATTTGCATGAAAAAATATATGGCGATTTTAATTTTAAGAATGAGCGGGAATGGGATAGTCTGAATAATATTTCTCATGAACATGTATCCTATAAAAAAGGAAAAATTAATCCGGATATACGCACATTTGGCTGGCATATTTATTCCAACGGTTCTTCATGGAAAAATTACAATTTTCCCATGTTATGGGGATTATCCTACTTTTCATACACAATCCAACCACAAACAGGTAATTATAAAAGCATACATCAGTGGAAAACAACTGCTTTGATTGATAGTGCAAAAGCGAATGATTGCAAAGTATTTCTTTCAGTTTCTAATTTCGGAAGGGATAATAATTCTATTTTTCTAGAAAATCCGAAGGCTCAGAGAACACTAATTGATAGCTTGTCAAGTTTGCTTGCTTTGAGAGCTGCTGATGGTATAAATATTGATTTTGAAGGAGTACCAAAAAAAAATAAAAAGGATTTCACGAAATTTATTTTTGAAGTTTCAAAAAAGCTCAAACAAGTTAATCCAAAATATATGGTTTCTCTTTGCCTCTACGCAAAGGATTGGAATAATATTTTCGACATTAAAGCTATTGATTCGCAGGTAGATTTTTACACTTTGATGGGATATGACTACTACGGAAGCTTCAGTAAAACGACTGGTCCTGTGACACCTTTTAAAAAAAGTGAGAGATTTGGAAATGGTCTTGTGGAATCCGTTAATGCTTATAAAAATAAAGGAGTTCATCTCAACAAATTAATTGTTGGCTTACCCTATTATGGAGCTGAATGGTACACAAGAAGTCCTGAAATAGGAGCTATTGTAACAAGATTCAAAACTCATCCACCTTATAAGTCAATAAGGAAGTATTATATTGATTCTTTAAGTATTCCATTACAATTTGACCCCAAAAGCTCTTCAAGTTATATCATTATTAAAGATAGTGTAAACAACTATCGACAATTATTTTTTGAAGACGTAAAATCCCTATCAATTAAATACGATTGGATAAAAAACAACAAAATTGCTGGGGTTGGAATTTGGGCACTAGGGTATGATAATGGTTATTCTACACTATGGAATTTGTTAACTGAAAAATTTTCACAAGAACAAGATACAACTTTGTATAACAATAAAGAAACACCATTAAAACGTAGCTTGGCCGAACCGCAGGCCAGTTTGAGTAAAAACTAGCGCTGAATGAAAAATGAATATCTAAATAGTGTTAAAAAGTAGTTTGAACATTATAAACCTGTTGGAGAAAAAACTTTTGATCAACTTGATGAGAAAAGTCTATTTTGGCAATTTAACAGTGAATCGAACTCAATTGTAATAATCGTAATCAATTTTGGGGAAATATGAAATCACGGTAGACTAATTTTTTAAATTCTGACGGAGGAAAAGGATGGCGAAATAGGGCTTTATAATTTGAATCGGTTATAAAAACCAAAGCCGAATTAATTGAAAAATATAATAACAGCTGGAATTGCTTATTCAATGCACTGTATTCGATAAATAAAGATAACTTTAAAGCAAAAGTATATATACGAAATCAAGAACATTCAATTATAGATACGATAAATCGACAATTAGCGTACTATCCTTATCATATTTTACAAATCCTTTATATTGGAAAAATGATAAAAGAAGACCAATGTAAAAGCTTGAGTATTCAGAAAGGTAAATCGAATGAATTTAACAAAGAGAAATTTTCAAAAGGGAAAAACAAAGGACACTTCTCTAATGATTTAAAATAATACAAAACGTGCTACAACAATAGCTATAAATAATATGGATTTCAGTTTTATATCCAAAGAATAACAGGAGAATCAATCCAAGAGATTTGTAAAAACCTTCAAAACAATTGGTCATTAAGTCTAAGAGGAGACATAATGTTTTATCTGAATTCTAAAGGCTATAAAACAAGATTGGTTCAAGGAGTGGATATTACTCTTGATGAAATTCCTAATGATTCAGTAGTAAGGTTTCAATACCCTAATGAAAAAGGTCCTTTCGTATTAAAAAGAAACAATAAGTTTTATGATCCTAATATAGGAGAAGTTTTAAAATACAAATATGATCATGTTGTTACACATTGGTTACAGTTTCATAATCAACATTAATCTCAACTATCCTGTTAATACTTCAATCAGTATCTCAAACTGAGGAAAAGTTTTATGTGGGTATAAGTATATTTTCCATACTTTTGAAGAAATACACTACTAAATAAAAACAAGAAAAAACACAAAAGTTCCTGTTATCCGGAATATTTAATCGATAAACAGGAATTTTTATACTGATATAACGAGTTGGCATTAATAATGGAAACATCGACAATTTTATACATAATCCTTGGAATTTTAGTTCTTGTCCTTCTATTACAAAAAAAGCGGATTGACAAAATTGCGGAATATGACTCGTACGCTGACGAGAAAAATGATTGGTCAATACTGACTTCGATTTCGGAATCAAAAATAATGAGTAAATATGCTGGCGAATTAAGATTTGGACCTGCTTTTGTTCACATCAAAACGGAACCAAAGAATGCGTTCGGAAAGGAGTTTTACGGAGACTGGTTTTTTAGAACAGAAAACGGAGTTTATCTGCAAAAATGGAATTCAAATCCTATTAAAAGCGGAGTTCATACTAAAGCGAATAATGACTTGATTTATTATGACCGATTGAAAAATAAAACGAAAGTCTTGGAAACTGGAATAAAGTCATTTCATTGGACTATGGAAAAAGATGAAAACAATGGACTGACTTTAATATCTGACAATGGAAAAACAACAAACCGGATAAAAATTACTAATGCCAACAATGTATAACCGCAATTACGGCGGATTCGACTACGTCCAAATACACTTGGAATTGCTAAATACAGTGCTTAACCGAAAATTAATTTAACTTTAACCCGCAACTGACGGTTATACGAGACCGTTGGCAATAATAGTGAATAATGAATTGGAAATGGAAAAAAGAAAGTATTCTAAATACCTATGATAAGAATACTGATTGTAAAGAGATTTTTAAAGCAACTTGCGATGAAATTGGTGAATATTTTTCAAAAAAAGGCTGGAAATATGCTAAATCAAAACCAAAAATCACTTTTAAAAATAAATCAATAAAATTTGAGATTTCTTTTTGGTCAAGTAGATCAAATACCCCAGGAGAGTATGTGAATTTGGAAATTATTCCAACTTTCGTTTCTCTAGAATTAATTAAGAAATTAAAAAACGAAGGAGTTTCTTCTAAAGGATTCATGGGATTCCCAAACTTTTACAGACTATCTGAAAAAGTACCAAAAGGTAAAGAACAAATTATTAAAGTTTTCGGAGAACCAATAAACAGAGACTCAAGATACAATGAAAATGAAGGGATAATGATTTACAGTAATAATATAAATATTTATAATATTTCAGAAATTGATTTCCTGAAAATAATTGATTTTATTGAAACTCAAATAACTTCTTGGATTGAATGGTCTGATGACTACCAAAAACTGATTAAATTTTACAACTACTCTCTTTCCTATAACAAAAAGCAGATGATTGAGAAAAATTTTTTACATTATATGATTATGAAATTTCCGGATAAACAGATTGAAATTTTGAAAACTATACAATAATTACAATTGCCAACAAGGCGTATAATTAATTGCGGCTGAATTTCCTCGGCGGAAATTCAATCTTATTAATTATCTTTCCGAAAAAACGGAAAAAGACTCGTATCCTTTTCCCGCAACTAATCATACACAAACCGTTAACTATCATTGTCGATAATTATGTGAAGTTCTCTTTTTGATAAATCAAAGTAAGTTGCAAAATTGTACTTTTCAACAATAATTCCAGCTTCGTCCTTTTTTTAGAGAACTAAACGTTTGATGGTTTGGATTATTTGCCAATCTCATTGTTTCTTGATTGTCGGTTCTTATTTTGTGTTTGCAACGTCTCTGGCTCGTTCAGATAACTTAGCTTACTTTTTACTTTTGAGTAGAACCTCATCGTATTTTTAGCCAATTATCGCTGAACGTTCTGATCCGTTCTTTTTCTAAAAAAAGGCTTATTACAAATCTTAAAATACGCAAACTAAATGCAAGTAAGGCTTGTGACTATTTATCTTTCATTGGCTGTCAATTGTTCTTGTTTATAAACCTTTAGACTTGCATTCTGTCTCGTTTGCTTTCAGTGTAAAATTTTCTAAACGCTCTGAATTTTGGCTAGTGTTCTCCAACATTAGTTAACAGCGTGTATAAAAAATTGCTTCTTTCTCTATAAATCAAAAATTATATTTACTTTTAAACCATGAAAAACGAATGAAAAATTGCTACTAAAATCATCGCAACTTTTCATACACAATTACGTTGTACAACATTTAAAATGACCATCGCAAAAAAAATAATATTCGGAATTTTAATCTTAATCGGACTTTTTATTGGCTGGATTATTATTGGACTTTTTGCAGAAGATTATAAAGAAAAAAAATTTTATAATATTGAAATTCCAAAAAATCTGACTTTTGAAAAACCAATTGAATTTCTAACTAATCAACAATTGGATTCTCTGAAAAAAATCACTGTGAACCAGGAAAAAATTATTGTTATTGGAGATGGATATAGTGGTTACGATTTTTATATGTACCATAAACCAAAAGAAAAAGGAGAAATTTACATAAAAGCGTTTGAATTGACTCAAAACATACAATTATCGGAATGGAAATTAAGCAATCGGACAAATAACAAAATATCGGAATTAAGTAATAATTATAAACTGTACGAGGGAAATACTGTGATTGACGAAGGAACTTTTGAACATTACTATCCTGCTCGATTTGAATTATGGTTTAAATCCGAAAGTTCTGGAACTGAAAAAAAACTGTGTGAAAAAAATTACGTGATTGATGGTTGGGACAGATAAAAAACGTTGTACAACAATGTATAACCGCAATTACGGCGGATTCGACTACGTCCGAATCCACTCGGAATTGCAAGCGTCAGTGCTTAACCGAAAAGCAGTAACTTTAAACCCGTATCTGACGGTTATACAATACCGTTATGTGCAAATTATGAAAATGAAAACCTCAAAAAATTAATGTTCTTTAGCAAAACGATAAGTGACAATTACGACTTTGAAAAGGTCTTAAAAAAAGCAAAGTATTATAGAAAATTATCTTTCTATCAATCTTTTGAATTTAGCTTAAACAAATATGATAGTGAAATTCTAAAATTTGAAAATTTGAAAATTTTAAAAATTCAATTTTCAGATAATATATCTTCTAAGTTACCTGAAAATATTGGAAATTTACAGCATTTAAAAAAATTACATATTCTTAACACTTATTTCAAAGAGTTTCCTAAATGGATTTTTAAACTTAAAAAACTGGAAAACTTAATGTTAAGAGGAAATGAAATTGATACAATTCCACCTGAAATTAAACTCTTGAAACATTTGAAACATTTCAGGTTTGAAAATACTAATCTGAATAATACACCTATTGAAATAAGGGAATTAAAAAAACTTGAAACTCTATCATTTGCTGACAACTTTAAACTAAAAAATTTCAATGAAAGTATAATAAATGGAAACCTTAAAATGTTAGCTTTGACACCAAGTAGTATAGAAAGAAAAGTTATCGATAAATTAAAAAAGGAATATCCTAATTTAAAAATTGGAAAAAGATATTTTAAATAAAACATCTGCACATAACAAAATGTATAGTTAATTGCTTGCGGATTTAATCCTTCGGACTAAATCTCGCAAAACCAAAAGTTCACCACTTTTAATTAACTTTACAGCTAAAAAACGCAAATAACAATACACAAAACGTTGCCATTAATATGAAAAAAATACCGTTAATATTGATAATTCTTACTTTTTTTGGTTGTAATCAAAAAGAGAAAAACCTGAATTTAGCAAAAACGGAAACCAAAACTGAACTGACCGAGAAAAGTGAAACAATTTTTTGGCTTGATACAATTTCAAATGACAAATTCTTGAAAATTTATTCAACACCCGAAAATGATTGGCAAAATCTGACAGCTGAATTTGGAAACGAAAACAAAAAACATAAGATTGACTTAAAAACGGAGGAATATCAAATGCTCGGAATTCCGTTCACAAATCAAATTGAGTGGATTACAGAAAAAAGTTTTGCTTTGATAAACGGTTGCGGAACGAATTGCAGATATGTATTGATTTTTAATACGGAATCGGAAAAACCAATCGTAATGCCAATTGAATATTATCCCGAAATAAAATACGCAGATTACAAGACAGACAATCCGAATTTATATATTGCAGTTGAGCAAAACAATGATAATTCGTTAAGTCTAATAATTATCGAAACTGATAGCCAAAAAACAGAAAAAGTGAATTTGCCAAAAGATTGGAATCGTGGAATTGGTCAAATCTATGGTATTGTTGACAAAATTGAAATCAAGAATTCCAAAATTAACATTGTGCAATACCAAGAAAACGGAATAAAAAAGGAACTGAATAAAATATTAACTCTGAAATAAATACTACTGGCAACAATGGCTATAAGTAATTGCTTGTTCTCGTCTACTTTGGAAATTCCTGCGGAATTTCCAACTCCGTGTGTACTTGCAAAGTTGAGTGCTAACCCACGCAACTACTCATAGCCGAACCGTTAACTATCATTGTCGAGAATTATGTGAAGTTCTCCTTTTGATAAATCAAAGTCAGTTTCAAAATTGTACTTTTCAACAATAATTCCAGCTTCGTCCTTTTTTTAGAGAACTAAACGTTTTATGGTTTGGATCATTTGCCAATCTCATTATTTCTTGATTGTTGGTTCTTGTTTTGTGTTTGAAAAGTCTCTGGCTCGTTCCGATAACTTAGCTTACTTTTTACTTTTGAGTAGAACCTTATCGTCTTTTTAGCCAATTCTCGCTGAACGTTCTGATCCGTTCTTTTTCTAAAAAAAGGCTTTTTACAAATCTTAAAATACGCAAACTAAATGCAAGTAAGGCTTGTAACTATTTATCTTTTATTGGCTGACAATTGTGCTTGTTTGTAAACCTTTAGAGTTGCATTCTGTCTCGTTTGCTTTCAGTATAAAATTTTCAAAACGCTTTGAATTTTGGCTAGTGTTCTCCAACATTAGTTAACAGCGTGTATAAAAAATTGCTGCATTCTCTATAAATCAAAAATTATATTTACTTTTAAATCATGAAAAACGAATGAAAAATTGCTGCTAAAAATCATCGCAACTTTTCATACACAATTACGTTACCTGCAAGCTGAAATGACGAAAAGTTTAAGAATAATATTTCTGATTTTGATATTAAGTTCCTGTAAAACGGAAACAGGAAAAAAATCGGTTGAATCAAAACCCGACATTAAAATAGAAATTGAACAGGAGCAGAAAACGGAATTGACCAATTTTACGATAATGGAAATTGACTCGCTTTTTGACAATGGAATTCTGACTAAAAAATTCTATCCTAATATGTCAGTTTGTGGAGGTGGACTTTACGGATTCTATTACAATGACGAATTGAAATTAATAGACTCTAAATATGGTGCTGAATTAGGCTTTTCGAGCAAAAAAATATATTGGAATGGTAATAAAATTTTAAGAATTAAATATAGAGAATATTTCCCAGAGGATGGAAAATACTTGAAAAAATATCCTCTTGAGAAATATGAATATGACCCAAGTAAAATGACATATTCTGATACTATTTACGAAACTACTTTTATGAATAAATATGAATTTAACAAAATAGCTGATAGCAAAGTAGTTTCAACCATAATAGATTCTTCTCTGATGAAAAGACTGACCGATTGTGGAAAACGAATGAA
This sequence comes from Tenacibaculum sp. SZ-18, assembly GCF_002813915.1. Classification (NCBI taxonomy): domain Bacteria; kingdom Pseudomonadati; phylum Bacteroidota; class Flavobacteriia; order Flavobacteriales; family Flavobacteriaceae; genus Tenacibaculum; species Tenacibaculum sp. SZ-18. Next base: position 2,753,172 of record NZ_CP019335.1, read on the forward strand.
AACAGAATTAGAGTCTGTAAATGAATAAAAGCCAGCAGGTAACAATGTATAACCGCAATTACGGCGGATTCGACTACGTCCGAATCCACTCGGAATTGCTAAAGCCTGTGCTAAACCGAAAAGTCTGCGTATATTAACCCGTAACTGACGGTTATACGAGACCGTTACCATACATTTAAAAATTGCAATTTGAGATTAATCATTTACATATCAATTTTGACCCTTTTATTGGCTAAGTGTTCAAATCCAAAACGAGATTTAATTATTGTGGAAAATGATTATGAAATTGATTTGAGCGAATTAGATTCTGTTCGTGAAAATCTGAGAGGGTTTTGGATTCTTGAAGATAAGGTAGACTCTAATGAAATAATATGGTTGGAATTTATTGGTAATAGTAATTCTACAAGTTGGGAAACCATTCTATATAACAAGGAACATGAAAAAACTAAAACGCTTCACTACTTCACTTCCGCTCCTTTTATAGAACTAACAAAATTTGAGGGGAAAACTATAATGGAATTTATAAGTTTATCTGGAAATAATACTGTAGAAATTGAAAAATTGACAAAAACAAAGTTGAAAATACATGGAGAAACTTACCTTAAACACAAAGGTTATGATTTTCTAAAAAAACAATAAATTTAAAATTCATAACGTATGGTAACAAAATGTATAATTAATTGCGGCTGAATTTCCTCGGCGGAAATTCAATCTTATTAATTATCTTTCCGCTACAACGGAAAACGACTCGCGTCCTTTTCCCGCAAAAAATCATACACAAATACGTTAACTATCATTGTCGAGAATTATATGAAGTTCTCCTTTTGATAAATCAAAGTCAGTTTCAAAATTGTACTTTTCAACAATAATTCCAGCTTTGCCCTTTTTTTAGAGAACTAAACGTTTTATGGTTTGGCTCATTTGCTAATCTCCTTATTTATTGATTGTCGGTTCTTGTTTTGTGTTTGCAAAGTCTCTGGCTCGTTCCGATAACTAAGCTTACTTTTTACTTTTGAGTAGAACCTCATCGTATTTTTAGCCAATTATCGCTGAACGTTCTGATCCGTTCTTTTTCTAAAAAAAGGCTTCATACAAATCTTAAAATACGCAAACTAAATGCAAGTAAGGCTTTTGACTATTTATCTTTTATTGGCTGACAATTGTGCTTGTTTGTAAACCTTTAGTTTTGCATTCTGTCTCGTTTGCTTTCAGTATAAAATTTTCTAAAGGCTTTGAATTTTGGCTAGTGTTCTCCAACATTAGTTAACAGCGTGTATAAAAAATTGCTTCTTTCTCTATAAATCAAAAATTATATTTACTTTTAAATCATGAAAAACGAATGAAAAATTGCTACTAAAATCATCGCAACTTTTCATACACAATTACGTTGGCAACAATATAACCCAAATCAATGGAAGTACTTTTTCACTTCATATTTCAGTTAATTAAAATAGGAATTCTCGCATCAGTTTATTCGTTTATTTTAATTGGAATTCTATTAATTGTTGGAAAATTTAAACCGAATGATTATCTGAAAAGGGTAAAATCGGAAAAGAAAAAATATTGGTTTTCTTTTGGTTTCTTAATCTCAATCGGGCTTTTCATTTTTTCTTTTACTTATTGGGGAAATCACGGACTTGGAGATGGACCAATGATTCCAATTGGACATTGGGAAACGATTGAAAACACGAATTGGAATGAATACGGATACCTAAAAGGACAAAAGACCAGCGATGGATATGACATTGAAACCACACGATTCAAAGTTGTAAATGATAAGTTGTGTGGTAATTTAGAAAGTTGGTTCTATCAATTTCAGAACTCATATTTTGTGTTAAACTTGAAAACGGACAAAATAGTTGAATTCAAAACCGAATCTGAATTTAATGAGTATGCAGAGAATAATAAACTACCAAAATCAAATGAACTTTTGAGTTTTGAAGAGAATTATAGAAACCGTTGGGGTGGAATAAGATTTTTTCTTCTGCCATAAAATAAAAATACTGTTGCCAACAACACCTAAACTGCATTAAAACGCAGCTTAGCCAAAACGTTGCCCATAATTATGAATAGAATTCTACTATTAATATTATTTATAACTTCTTTTATTAGTTTTTCACAAGACTTAGTTGACAAACTTAATGGTTTCAGACTAAATCAATTCAGAGATGTTCCTTTGTCTGAATTAAAAGAACCACTGCAGAAAAAAACTTTTGATGACGGTTTTGAATTTGAATTATATCTTATAAAACCGGACTCTAGTGCATACATGATTTTTGAATATCCTAATTGGGATAAAAACATTATTTGGTCAATTCAATTATATGGAGATGATGAAAATATTGATCCTAATTTTAAAGGTTTAAAAATGGGAATGACAAAGGAGAGTGTTATAAAAAACATTGGACAACCTTCTAAAGTTACAAATGTTGGGGAATACGGAGAAATGTTAGAGTACGATAATTCAAATTATTCATTTGAAATTAATAAACAAAATAGATTGTCAAGCATTAAAATAAAAGAATTATACTCAAACTTCTTCCCTAAACCAAAAGCTGAAAAAATACCGAGTTTTAGTTCTTTATTAAAAAAACTAAAAGGAGACAACCAAGAGATTTCTGAAATTCTATCACCAGGACTTGAGATCTATAAAAATAATGAAACACTTTTTTTTAAACACTCTTGGAAAAACGAAATCGAAAATGATTTATCTGGAATCTACTCTCTCATCAGGGAATCCATACTTGAACTTGAAAAAGTTGATACTAAAAACTTAAATGAGTATGAAGAAAATATGAGATTTTCTCGAAATCAAGACATAAAACATGTTTTGAAATTCAAAAAGCACAAACAAATTCAAGAAATTGTAATGAAATGGGAATTCGGAAAATATTTGATATGGGAAATAAAACTAAAATAACTATGGGCAACAAGGCGTATAATTAATTGCGGCTGAATTTCCTCGGCGGAAATTCAATCTTATTAATTATCTTTCCGCAAAATCGGAAAATGACTCGTGTCCTTTTCCCGCAAAAAATCATACACAAATACGTTAACTATCATTGTCGAGAATTATGTGAAGTTCTCCTTTTGATAAATCAAAGTCAGTTTCAAAATTGTACTTTTCAACAATAATTTCAGCTTCTTCCTTTTTTTAGAGAACTAAACGTTTGATGGTTTGGCTCATTTGCCAATCTCCTAATTTCTTGATTGTCGGTTCTTGTTTTGTGTTTGAAAAATCTCTGGCTCGTTCCAATAACTTAGCTTACTTTTTACTTTTAAGTAGAACCTCATCGTATTTTTAGCCAATTCTCGCTGAACGTTCTGATCCGTTCTTTTTCTAAAAAAAGGCTATTTACAACAATCAAATTACGCAAACTAAATGCAAGTAAGGCTTTTGACTATTTATCTTTTATTGACTGACAATTGTTCTTGTTTATAAACATCTAGATTTGCATTCTGTCTCGTTTGCTTTCAGTGTAAAATTTTCTAAACGCTTTGAATTTTGGCTAGTGTTCTCCAACATTAGTTAACAGCGTGTATAAAAAATTGCTTCTTTCTCTATAAATCAAAAATTATATTTACTTTTAAATCATGTAAACGAATGAAAAATTGCTACTAAAAATCATCGCAACTTTTCATACACAATTACGTTGTAACCAATTGACGCAAAGATGACGTTAACTTGACGTAATCAGTGAATATGTTTCCGATATACATTTGCTGAAACATCAAATATTACGAATAATGGAAACAAAAAATTTAGGACAAAAATTAAAAGAATTAAGAGCAATCAGAGGAATGTCTCAAGAATATTTGGCAGAAGAGTCAAAAGTAAGTTTAAGAACAATCCAAAGAATTGAGAATAATGAATCCGAACCTACTGGAGAAACAGTTAAAAGAATAGCCAATGCTTTAGATGTGCAATTAACAGAACTGACTGGTTCTGATTTAGTCGCTGAAACAAACGATTTAAAAGCAACTATAATATTTCTAAAAAAACAGCTTTCGAAAACCAACGAAAAATCAGAAATCAAGACGTTTGAAAAATTCATAGCTATTTTACAGAGCCTAAAAGAAAAGGATTTGAGTCCTGAACAAATTGATGGAATTGAAAGCTACATTCAATTTCTGGAACTTGAAAAAATACCTTCATTTAGCAACGAAATGTTTAAACAGAAACTGACTAAATTTAAAAAGTACCTCAAAAACAAATTACATTTCGTTCCAAATAATTATTACACAACTTGGACAGCTAGTTTTGGACTTTCGTTTGCTGCTGGTTTTGCTGTTCAAAATAATTTAGATAATAGCATTAAGATTGGAGTAGTTTCAGTTGCTTTAGTAATAATTGGAATTGGAATAATAATGGATATTAGAATGAAAAGACAGGAACGTACATTTAGTTTCTAAAACAACTGGTTACAACAATGGCTATAAGTAATTGCTTATTCTCACCTACTTCTGAAAATCCGCAAGGATTTTCAGTTTGGTGTGTACTTGCAAAGTTAACTGCTATCCCACGCAACTACTCATAGCCAAACCGTTACCACACATTTGAAAAAAACGACATTGAATAAGACAAACTACATACTAATTCTTCTTTTGACTTTTACTAATCTATCAATTGGACAAAGTTTAGAAAGCATTTTTAAAAAGGAATATTCCGATTTCAAGAATAATCCAAACCTTGAAAAGCTTGAGGATAGCTTAAATATAAAGTTAAATTCATTAGATAAAGTGCTTAAATATGGAGAGTATAGTTCGCAGAAAAACTTAACCTTTTTTGAGTCGAGAATTCGTGAATTGTCAAAGAAACATTTTTCTGATGGAACAGGTTTAATTCTAACTTGGGGAACGAATGGTAATTGTGGTAGATATGGGGAATGGTTTGATGGATTGACATCAAAGTATGGATTTAAATATGGAAGTGTAAACTGTTCTTGTATTGTAGGCAATATCCCAGAATTAGTTGATAGCTATAATAAGTATTCAACAGAATTTTTAAATCAAAAAAACGGTAAGTCTTGGGAGAAAAAATTAGAAAGTGAAATACTAAATAAAAAAAGGAAAGTTGAGTTTGATTTTACCACACAGGAAATTGAAGAATTAACAGAACTACATCTCGAAGTCAGAGAATTGGTTGAATATCCAAAACAGATAAAGCAATTTTATAATCTCGAGATTTTGTATTTCAATATTAATAGTTTGTCAAAAATCGATGAATCCATTTGTCAACTAAAAAAGCTAAAGACTTTAGGATTGCATAGCAACAATTTCAAGAAGTTTCCAAAGGAAATTACTTGCCTAAAAAATCTGGAATATTTGGGAATAGATTTGAATAAACTTAAAAATATCCCTTCAGAAATAGGTCAATTAAAAAATTTGAAAAAGTTAGTAATCTCACAGAATCAGATAAAAGTACTTCCAATTGAATTTAATCAATTAGAAAGTTTAGAATGGTTTGATATTAGAGCAAATGAACTGTCTGATTTGCCAATAGGTTTTGAAAATTTGAAAAACCTTAAAACCCTAATTTTATGGGAAAATAAGTTTGAGACTATTCCAAGTTCAGTTTATAAGATGAAAGGCTTGGAAACAATTTTTATAAAATGGGGAAATAATATTTCAGAACAAGATATTTCTGAATTACAAAAAGCATTACCTAACACGAAAATCAAATAAAAACGTGTGGTAACAACGTATATAAAAAATAGCGGCTTAATCGCTTAATCGAAGGAAAATGAATAAATTAAAGGTCGGTTATAAGTCGAAAAGTTAGAGCGTAAAATCTGCTACTTTTCATATACAAGACCGTTGTATGTAATAAGTCCAACTTTTGGCTTTTAAATACACTTTTTGATTGTGATGAAGGATAGGTAAAACAGGATTAAAATTAACTAAACGTAAGAATGCAGTTTAGTCAAGCTTATCGATTGACATCGTATGAGAGTTACACTTTCAAATACGCATGCTAGCGTAAAAAGCTTGCCGAAATTAGAAGATTTTTTTGACAATGTCAAGTTTTAAAACGATAATTTTATTTAAATCAATGTTTTACAGCAAAGCAGAAAATCATTTTTCAGATAACAAACCATATCAGTCTGTGGTTGATATAATTCATAATCTTGAAAAAACAAGTGGATTTAAAGTAATCTGAATGTAGCGCCTGGACTGACTACGTAAATATAAAAACAGAAACTATAAGATTTTAGCTATATTTACTACAAACAACAACGTGTAAATTGCATTAAAACGCAACTTACACGAAACGTTAGCAAACATTACTCACTCGAAATCTGAAAGAACAAAAATTTTATTATTTGAAAAAAATACTTCTAATATTTATTTTTAGTTTTCTAACTAACATTTTGGTTTCGCAAGAAATCCAATCTGAATATGTGTATAAGAAAGAAAAGAAAAAACAGAAACCTAAAAGCAGAATTAAATGGAATTATGTCGATTCTGACAGTTTAGTACTTTATAAAGACGGTACTTTTCATAGAACAAAATTCTATCATTATCACGAAATATTATACTCTGAATTAAAAGGAGAATGGAAAATTGAAAAAGATACCCTCATTCTGAATATAAAACTGGAGAAAGAAAGTAAATCCGATAAGAAATGGAATGAAATTAATTCGACCATAACTTACCGAATAAAAAAGCGAAAAATAAAACCAATAAACGGAATTGAATTCTACGCAATACAGAATTTGAAACTTGTGAAAAAATAAAAAACGATTTGCTAACACCGTATATAATTTATTGCTGGCTTCACGTCTACTTACGAAACTCCTCGTGGACTTTCTCGGTCGGTATTTATTTACTAATTAAGTTGCTTAAAACACGCAACATACCATATACAAAAACGTTGGGTGCAATTAAAACAGAACGAAATTGAGTTACGGAAAATTTTTAGACGAATCTGGAGACTTGAATGAATGGAGAAAGAAAAACAATCTTCCTGTCCAACATTACGAGAAAACTTTTGTGGACTTAAGGGATATTTGGATAAAAGACAAAAGATATTCTGAACTGATTGCATTCATACACGAGAATTGGGACTCTGGTCAATGGGACGAGTTTTTTGAACCACTTGAAAAGCATTTAATCGAAAACAAACTGGAAAAGGAATTTATCAAGTTTTGGAAAGGAATATTAAGACATCGTTTTTCGAGTTTGTGGGATTGGAACAAAGAGTTTGGAAGAAAGACCGAATATTGGGATGGAAGTAAAAAAACTTTTGAATGTCAAAAACTAACCTTAGAAGGTTTATACAGATTCAAACAAGGACTTGTCGAACTTGGGGTTGAACAAGAAATTGAGAAAACTAACGAATTAATAAAAACAGTTGACAGGTTAGAAAAGCCTAAACCAAAAAAGACGACCGATAAAAGAAAGATTGACAAAAATATATTTTGGGAGTTAGTCAAAATTAATCGTGAAAAGTCAGAAGATAAGTTTGATTTTATAGAAAATTTATCAAATCAATTAGAGGAGTTTAAACCAACTGAAATAAAACGATTTGAAAGGACTTTTTTAAGCAAATACAACGAACTAAATCGTTGGGAAATTTGGGCTTTGGCTTATATAGTAAGACGTGGTTGTGGAGATGATGCTTTTGACTACTTCAAAGCTTGGGTTATCTCAAAAGGACAAGAAACATTTGAGGATGTTAAAAACTTAAACGTCTCGAAATTGAAAAAACACTTTGACGAAGACCCACAACTTGAAGAAATGTTCTCACTTGCCGAAAACGTTTATGAAAATAAAACTGGTGAATTAATGTCGCCTGTAAGAGTTAAAAAACAAAAACTGACTGGAAAACAATGGAAAGAAGAAAATTTGGAGAAAGACTTTCCAGAAATTTGGAAAATATTTGAACATAAAATAACTGCACCCAACAACACCTAAACTGCATTAAAACGCAGCTTAGCCAAAACGTTGGTAAACATTCAAATATGAAAAAGTATATAATTACACTTAAATTGACTCTTTTATTATTTATCTCTTGTAACCAGAAGAAAACTGAAAAGACTGAGAATATAAAATCTGTAAAAGAGGCTCTTAAAATTGATAACAAAATAATAGAAAATAAAAAAGATTCAAATTCACAAAAAAACAAAAGACTAACCAAATACAGAATACTATTCCAGAACAATATTTTGAGAATGACAGTCTATTAGACCTTTTTGAGACTGATTTAGATAAGCTTCCTTTAAATCTAAAGTTTGAATTATTAGCTAAACCTAAAACCAATAACTTCGACGAAACTGTTATTGATACAATTAAAAAATACACTTTTGATAAAACTATTATTTACTCATATAAAGCAACAAACTGGGAGTCCATTTATTTCGCCAAAATTGAGAATTCTGTATTTAAATTTTTAGACTCTTTATCTGTCGGAACTAAAAAGCAGAGTTTTGAAAACTTACTAAAAACTGAATTGAATACTGATTTGGTTAAAATCGGGAATTTGGAACAAACTTCTGTTTTTTCGTTCACTTTTGAAAATGAAAGATTAAAAACAATTGAATATGATGGTTACGTGGACTAAAAATACGTTTACCAACAAAGCGTATAATTAATTGCGGCTGAATTTCCTCACCGGAAATTCAATCTTATTAATTATCTTTCCGAAACATCGGAAAATGACTCGCGTCCTTTCCCGCAAAAAATCATACACAAATACGTTAACTATCATTGTCGAGAATTATGTGAAGTTCTCCTTTTGATAAATCAAAGTCAGTTGTAAAATTGTACTTTTTAAAGGTAATTCTAGCCTTGTCCTTTTTTTAGAGAACTAAACGTTTTATGGTTTGGCTCATTTGCCAATCTCCTAATTTCTTGATTGTCGGTTCTCGTTTTGTGTTTGAAAAGTCTCTGGATCGTTCCGATAACTTGGCTCACTTTTTACTTTTGAGTAGAACCTCATCGTCTTTTTAGCCAATTCTCGCTGAACGTTCTGATCCGTTCTTTTTCTAAAAAAAGGCTTTATATAAAACTTAAAATACGCAAACTAAATGCAAGTAAGGCTTGTAACTATTTATCTTTTATTGGCTGACAATTGTTCTTGTTTGAAAACCTATAGATTTGCATTCTGTCTCGTTTGCTTTCAGTGTAAAATTTTCTAAACGCTTTGAATTTTGGCTAGTGTTCTCCAACATTAGTTAACAGCGTGTATAAAAAATTGCTTCATTCTCTATAAATCAAAAATTATATTTACTTTTAAATCATGAAAATGAATGAAAAATTGCTACCAAAATAATCGCAACTTTTCATACACAATTACGTTGGCATTAATTAAATCAAATGTAAAATCTTAAAAGAGAATTGAATACATTAAGTGGAAAACAAATAGCAAAATGGACGATTATCGTGACCTCTATTTTTTTAATCTTATCCGTATACTTCATGGGCGGTGGACATGGAACCTATTTCTTTGGAAAGTTATTCTATCCAATTCCTATGATGATAGCTGGAGTAAAAGGTAGAATTACAGATTTAGCCATGTGGCTAGCTATATTTCAAATTCCATTCTATGGATTTATACTGCATTTGGTGAGACATGAAAAAAGGAAAATGATTGGTCTTGGAATATTGCTAATTCATATTGTTTTATTTTTTATTTCAATGAACATAGCTAATGGATTTAACTAAAAAAGTATAAAACTAATGCCAACAAAACCTAAACTGCATTAAAACGCAGCTTAGCAAAACCGTTGTAAACAATTACGTACGAAACTCAAATTTACTTATTAAGAACTATTGAAAATATGAAATCTGAAAAACAAAAGTCTATATTAATTTTAATATTAATTATAATTGGAATTAACCAAACTATATCCTCTCAAGATTTAATCAAGAGTATTCCAATCGAAGGTAAAAATTTAACAAACCTTTCAGGTGCAATTAACGATTCAATTTCATTTCACATAATAATAAATAAAATTTCCAATGAATATAATTCAAAAATTTTCTTTTTGAATAAGAACAATGAAATAAATGGTTTAGAAATATATAATGAAGTAAATAAACCTAATTACTTGACTTTTCATGTTAATGATAGTACATTAACAATTGTTAGGGAAACCACCAACAAAAAAATTATCGTACAAGATATAAACTATATAAATAGAAAAACAACTCTTTCTGAAATTCCATTTGAGGCGAAACAAATTTACTCTCATAAGAATATTACATTTATTATAGGTAAAAAAATAAATGTTTCATATCCTTTTGCGTTTATAAAAAAAGCATCAAATACTGTGGCCAAAATTATTACTCCAAAGACTAAACTTGAAAAATCATTTTTTAGTTCTTCAAGAAAAAAATCTGAATTTGTGAATGATAAACAATTTCTTGCTAATGGGCCTATTTTAGATTATAAAGGCTTTTACAATGGTGAAGAATTAATATTTACTAATGAAGATAAAAAAAAGGGGGTTACAAATATTCTAACTATTAAACCTTCGGGTAAAATTAACAATCAAAATATTCGGGTTAGAAATAAAAATAAATTAAAAAGATTAAGTTCTTTTGTTAAAGACTCTTTACTTTTTACATTTAAAATGTACAAGGAAGAGTCTTTTTTTGATATTTATAGACTAAACTCATTAGAAAAACTTAAATCTTTTCGTTATACAAAATCTGAGTTTGGTAAACACAATAAAATTGTAATGAGAGGAAAAGACATTACGAAATCTTTCAAACCAAAAAAAATATATAACGATTTTACACCACAAGCAATTGGTTCAATGTACTTTCCAGCTCTTAATATTTCTGTGAATAAAACTATAGATAATGAGTACTTAATAAGAATAGGGCATTTGGATAAAAATTCTTATAACAATAAAACTACAAATAACTTTTGGTGGAATAACCATGCTTATGTTTTAAATTACAATCTAAATTCTGGTGCATTTTCGGTTAATGGTACAACTGCTCAAATGATGATTTTTAAAGCACTAGCAGATGGGAAAAATACAGGAAACTATTTTGAGCTAAATTTAAATTCGTCTTTAGAAAAAATTGACAGTAATAATGCCTATAAATATTACGATATTGATGAAAATATTTATAACAATAGATTGAAAAATATTATGAATCTAGACAGGCATTTTTATATTATTCAAAAAGAATACATAAGGTTAATCAATTATGACAAAAGCCTTAAAACTTATAACATTTATAATTTAACAAAATTGAAAAACAATTAGAAATATTTAACTGTTTACAACAAAGCGTATAATTAATTGCGGCTGAATTACTGCGAAAAAATTCAATCTTATTAATTATCTTTCCGCAACATCGGAAAAGAACTCGCGTCCTTTTCCCGCAAAAAATCATACACAAATACGTTGGCTTTAATGCTAGAGTTAGTTTGCCAAACAGAAAAAACTAGTTTGAATTTTTGGGTTTTTTTGAGAATTTCATGAAACATAAAACAGAAAAACTGTAATGTGGAATTCCAAAATCTGTCTCAAATCTCATTCAAGAGTGGAATTTAAAGCAACATCGGGATTGCTAACTTAAACGCTGAATGAATTGCTTTGCGGAAAAAATCGGAATTTGAGCTAGTTTGTGAAAAAGAAAAACTGAATAAAAATATAATATGGATAAAACAATTAATGATTTCTCAATTGGACTTTTTATATGTCAAGCTTTAATTTTATTATCAATTGGACTTTGGATTTATTGCTTGCTTGACATTATAAAAAATAAGTTTGCTCAAAATGACAAAATAATTTGGATTTTAGCAGTCATATTGATTCCATTTATAGGTTCGTTGTTGTACTTGTTTATTGGAAAAAATGAGAAACTGAAATTAAACTGAAAAAACACATAAAGCCAACAATGTATAACCGCAATTACGGCGGATTCGACCACGTCCTAATCCACTTAGTAAATACTAATGTAAGTGCTAAACAGAAAATTAACGTATATTAATCCGTAACTGACGGTTATACTAAACGTTGTAGGTAATGCTGAAAAAGACAATTTACATATCAATAATTTTGGCTTTGACATTAAGTTGTGGAAGTTCCAAGTTCAACGTAAATCACGGAGTTGTACTCGAACCACTTTCTGAGGAAGTAAAAAGAGAAATGAAAATTCTTGATTTAGAGAAAAGTACAGGAGTGATATTTCCAAAAGAATATGAAGCTAATTTCAATAAAGGTAGATTATCAAACAGATTTACACCTACTGAAAATGAAGTCAGAAAAGCCGAAATTGAAATAAATAAGCAGTATTTGAATTCCGACAAAAGATTTGCCTACAATCAAAATTTTGTGAGATTTAAGGACGACCCTGAATGGACTCTTGAGGAAAGACAAAAGGATTTCCAAAACCTAATGAAATGGAATAAAAAAGAAGCAAAAAAGAGCATAAAATTTGACCGACAATATTTAGGTTTTATTGAAAACGGACAAAAAATATTAGTAATTCAATTTATTGATTTTAGTCGAGACCCTTATAGATTAAAAGACCAATTGACTAAAAGCTGGATTGGAGGTTGGCACGGTTGGTTTGAAACAAATGTTAGACTGAAAGAATATAATATGGAAACAAAAAAACTGAATAGTTTCGGATGGCCACAATTATAAAAACACTACCTACAACATTGGCTATACGTAATGCGGTGTTTAGTGCAAATTTGAAAGTAAATGAATATTAACAAATATATCGGTAAACGGACAGTGAAGTGCTTTCTAATCCCGCACTACGCATAGCCGAGACCGTTGCCACCAATTTGAAAAATGACAATATTACTATTTTCAATATTCCTGCTTTTAACAATCTTATTGCTTAAATATTTTGCTCGTAAAAAGCAGAATATAGAACTGAAAATATTGGTAGGTTTCGGAATTGTAATTGGGCTATCTGCTTTGGGATTGAATTCTTTGTTTGACGATTCATTCGGAGCTTCAACACCAGTTAATATTCGGACTGAAAATCTGACCGATAAAAACTTAAAAATTTACGCAATAGCATTTTGGAGTAAAAACTGGAATGGAACTGAAAACTACGTGACTTATGACAAGGAGTTAAAACCAAATGGGAAGTCTGACTTTTGGTTCGAGAATGATGGCACGACAGAATTCTGGATTGTAGCAAAAAGTAGAAACGGCGCAATTGAATACTTGAAAGTTATAAAAGAGCAAAACAGTGAATACGATTTGGAAATAACAGAAACCAAAAATATCACTTCTGATAAAATTCAAATCGCAGAAGAATTGACATTTAAAACGGACAAAAAGGAGCGAATGGAAAAGTATGTGATTTGGTTGAATATTGGATTAATTGGACTTCTGATTTTAAGTCTGATAAAAATAGAAACTGGTGGCAACACTGTGTAAAATTAATTGCTATTGCAGATTTTATTATCTAAAATCTTGCCTGCTTTTATATTCGGTTTGCTTTTGCTAAATTCGATTCTTAAACCACGCAACTAACATTACACAAACCGTTAACTATCATTGTCGAGAATTATGTGAAGTTCTCTTTTAGATAAATCAAAGTCAGTTGTAAAATTGTACTTTTCAACAGTAATTCCAGCTTCGTCCTTTTTTTAGAGAACTAAACGTTTTATGGCTTGGATCATTTGCCAATCTCCTAATTTCTTGATTGTCGGTTCTTGTTTTGTGTTTGAAAAGTCTCTGGCTCGTTCAGATAACTTAGCTTACTTTTTACTTTTAAGTAGAACCTCATCGTATTTCTAGCCAATTCTCGCTGAACGTTCTGATCCGTTCTTTTTCTAAAAAAAGGCTTTTTACAAAACTTAAAATACGCAAACTAAATGCAAGTAAGGCTTGTGACTATTTATCTTTTATTGGCTGACAATTGTGCTTGTTTGAAACCGTTTGGAGTTGCATTCTGTCTCGTTTGCTTTCAGTATAAAATTTTCTAAAGGCTTTGAATTTTGGCTAGTGTTCTCCAACATTAGTTAACAGGGTGTATAAAAAATTGCTTCTTTCTCTATAAATCAAAAATTATATTTACTTTTAAATCATGAAAATGAATGAAAAATTGCTACTAAAAATCATCGCAACTTTTCATACACAATTACGTTAACTATCATTGTCGAGAATTATGTGAAGTTCTCCTTTTGATAAATCAAAGTCAGTTGCAAAATTGTACTTTTCAAGAGTAATTCCAGCTTTGTCCTTTTTTTAGAGAACTAAACGTTTTTTGGTTTGGATCATTTGCCAATCTCCTAATTTCTTAATTGTCGGTTCTTGTTTTGTGTTTGAAAAGTCTCTGGCTCGTTCCGATAACTTGGCTCACTTTTTACTTTTGAGTAGAACCTCATCGTATTTTTAGCCAATTCTCGCTGAACGTTCTGATCCGTTCTTTTTCTAAAAAAAGGCTTTTTACAACAATCAAATTACGCAAACTAAATGCAAGTAAGGCTTGTAACTATTTATCTTTTTTTGGCTGATAATTGTGCTTGTTTGTAAACCTTTAGATTTGCATTCTGTCTCGTTTGCTTTCAGTGTAAAATTTTCTAAACGCTTTGAATTTTGGCTAGCGTTCTCCAACATTAGTTAACAGCGTGTATAAAAAATTGCTGCATTCTCTATAAATCAAAAATTATATTTACTTTTAAATCATGAAAATGAATGAAAAATTGCTACCAAAATCATCGCAACTTTTCATACACAATTACGTTAGCAATAATTATGACTCAAGATTCTAAATGACACAAAATCCTAAAATATACAGGATTAATACAAAAGATAGGCTTTTAACAAAGTTACCTACTTGCGAACTGATTATTGAAAAAATAATCAATACTTCATTTGCGAAACTTGGAATCAAGGAAACTTTTAGTTCAACTTCATTAAAGAAAATTTCTAAAGATGAAATCACATATTATTTATATCTCTATGATTCTAATGAAACGGTATCTGATTGGAAAGATTTTCTACCTAAGGAATTAACACAAAATGAAGGATTCATTCAGCAAAAATTATCACTAGTTTTATTTGCTGAAACCGAATTTGACATTTTTTGCATTATTGGAGGTAACGCTTTTCAAATAATATTACCTTTTATTGATAAATCTTTTGGACTAAACGTTTATTCTAGAATAATGCAACCTCAATATGACCAAATTGCATCAATAAAATCAAGAGGAATTACAGGTTCAAGAGCAGGACTAAGTGAACAATTTAGGGATAACTATAGAATAATTGATTATATAAAATTTGGAAAGGTTACCAAAGAAATACACTTAAAATTAAGTCAAGAAACAACAGATTTACATTTTGGATTCTTAAAAAACAAGGAAAATGATAAAATTCAAATATATGTAAGTAAAGCATTTAAAATAAAAAAGAATCTAGATTTTAATGAACTGCATAAAGTCATTGAGGAATTAGTTGTAATATCTGAGCTTGCACCATCTGACTATTTGGATTCTTATAAGGAAATAACCGATACAAATCTAAAAGATAACATTCTACACCAAGAATTAATTACTCATTTGTTCAACGATACTGAAAACTTGGGTAGAAGAAAATCCAATGAACATAAATCATTTCAACACGACTTTTGTAATCCAAATAATATTGAAAAATTCTATGAGGCTGATGAATTTCGACTAAAAGAAAAGACAGAAAACAATGGGTATACAGTATTTAAAATTGTCTATGACAGAAATGAAATTTATGATGCTGTTTTAAATAGAGCCGTAGAAAGATTTGGAGTGAATGACCGTTTCAATTTTATGAACTTTGTTAGAAGTGCTTATGTAACTTGCTATCAAGACGGCAACCACTCAATAGGTTCTGGTTTTATATTCCATATATCCACAGAATTTCCTTACGATGGAACACCTATTTTTTTGGTTGACACAAAGTGGTATCGCTTACAAGATTCTTTTGTTGAGGATTTAAAAACAAACACTAAGCACGTTTTAAAAACATATAAAGCGTCAAATAAAATATTAACTGAACCTTGGGATAAAAATGTAATTCGAGTTGAGGGAGATTATAATTTCAGGTATAATTCAAAACCCAATTACATAGTGATTGATACTATAATTGCTGATGGACTTGAACTATGTGATATAATTCATTACGATGACAATAATATTTATCTTATACACGTAAAATATGGTTTTCAATCTAAAATACGTGAATTGACAAATCAAATTACAATTTCAGCAAGGCGTTTAAGAGAAACACTTGGAACCAAAAACAAACCATTACTTGAAAAGATTTATAACAGATTAATTAAAAAAAACATAATATTGACAACTTATCACTAGATGATTTTAAATCACTTTTTGACAAAAAAATATCATTCATTTTTGCTTTTACATCGCATTTGAGTTCTGACTTAGTTGTTGAAAACAATATTGAAAAATACACTTCAAACATAGCTAGATACTCATTAATTCAATGTTCAAGTGAAATGAGAGCATATTATTACGATTTATTGAATTATCAAATACCAAGAAAATAACTATTGCTAACAAAACCTAAACTGCATTAAAACGCAGCTTAGCCAAAACGTTGTGTAGCATAAATAAAAATGACAGAAAACAAATTAGATTTTTGGACAGGGCTAAGATTTGAGATAACTAATTCAGGAATTCTAGATGCATATTGTGATTGGATTGAACCCAAAGTCTATTATTTCGAATTGAACCCAAGCGTCGTAGAGGGAAGAATAGGCTTTTTAACTCCTGAGATGGAAGAATTTAAATTCAAGCTAACTATTGATAAAATGATAGAAGACTCTAGCGAAATTGAAACAATTGATATGAAGCATTGGACGATTGAAAAAAAAGACTCAGGTTTTAACGGAAATACACTTGAGATAAAATTGATTAAATAATAGAACGCTACACAACAACACCTAAACTGCATTAAAACGCAGCTTAGCCAAAACGTTAACTATCATTGTCGAGAATTATGTGAAGTTCTCTTTTTGATA
This sequence comes from Tenacibaculum sp. SZ-18, assembly GCF_002813915.1. NCBI lineage: Bacteria > Pseudomonadati > Bacteroidota > Flavobacteriia > Flavobacteriales > Flavobacteriaceae > Tenacibaculum > Tenacibaculum sp. SZ-18. Next base: position 2,770,125 of record NZ_CP019335.1, read on the forward strand.
AATCAAAGTCAGTTGCAAAATTGTACTTTTCAAGAGTAATTCCAGCTTCGTCCTTTTTTTAGAGAACTAAACGTTTTATGGTTTGGCTCATTTGCCAATCTCCTAATTTCTTGATTGTCGGTTCTTGTTTTGTGTTTGAAAAGTCTTTGGCTCGTTCCGATAACTTAGCTTACTTTTTATTTTTGAGTAGAACCTCATCGTATTTTTAGCCAATTCTCGCTGAACGTTCTGATCCGTTCTTTTTCTAAAAAAAGGCTTATTACAAATCTTAAAATACGCAAACTAAATGCAAGTAAGGCTTGTAACTATTTATCTTTTATTGGCTGACAATTGTTCTTGTTTGAAACCGTTTGGAGTTGCATTCTGTATCGTTTGCTTTCAGTTTAAAATTTTCTAAAGGCTTTGAATTTTTGGCTAGTGTTCTCCAACATTAGTTAACAGCGTGTATAAAAAATTGCTTCTTTCTCTATAAATCAAAAATTATATTTACTTTTAAATCATGAAAATGAATGAAAAATTGCCGCTAAAATCATCGCAACTTTTCATACACAATTACGTTGTAGCACATTTGACAAAAATGACGAAAAAGAAAAAATTATTAATAAGTACCGGACTGATTTTAGCCATTCTTGCTTTGGCTTATTATTTTCTTTTACCAAGATTATTGCTGTATAGTCTATCATCTGAACCGAGAGATCCTAAAGTTGAAATAACTGAAACTTACTCAATCGGATGGTGGTCTAAACAAGAAGCTCTGAATGTTGACTCTTTTGAGATCAAAATAATTGACAGCAAACTGAATCTTTTCAACAGTAAATCTCTTGTAAGCTACCGAATAAAAGGGAACTTATACTACGAAAAAGGTTGGAGACCATTTATTAAAGAAATTCATTTATCCGAAAGATTTCTGACTCATTCAAATGACTCGATTAATAATCCTGAAGCAATGATTGAAATAACACCAGTAATTGGTGCGGAAGATGATGAAAGTTACAACGGAGAGAAAATTGAATTCGACATAACAAATGAGAAAAAAATGAACTCTTTTCACTGGGGCAATAACCGAATAAGGTTTAAATGTTTAGAGAAAATTAATGATATTACATTATCACAAAGGAAATAAAAAACGTGCAACAACAACGTGTAAATTGCATTAAAACGCAACTTACACGAAACGTTGGGTGTCATTACGATTTTAATATAAATTGAACAAAATAATAAACATATAGAATTAAAAAATTATGAAAAAACTGATTGTAATCTCTTTAATACTTATTTCATCACTTCAGACAATTGTAGGACAAGAGAAAAACGAATTAGATTTAATTACTTCTGGAAAATGGTATTTAGAATATATGGAAATGGCTGGTCAGAAAAAATCATTACCAATTGAACTAAAAGAGAATAATTGGATGATATTCCATTCAGACGGAAATCACGAAATCATGACAATGGGTGAAATGAATAAAGGAAAATGGGAATACCTGAAAGATGAAAAAACGATTAAAATGACTGATAAAGGAAAAGTTTCTAATCAAGAAATTATAATTTTAAATGACAATGAATTGATTTTAAGATTTAAGCAAGGAGAAATGGAGATTCTGATGGGATTGAAAAAATAACGTCACCCAACAATGTATAACCGCAATTACGGCGGATTCGACTACGTCTGAATCCACTCGGTAATTACTAACGCTAGTTCTTAAACAAAATATATAACTTTAATCCCGTAACAACAGTTATACAAATACGTTGTAAAACATTTTGACCCGTCCTGAATAAAGGCTACATAATTTTAAACATTATGTATAAAAACGACAAAGTCATCAGACGCTATTCAGAACCTTTTAAATTGAAAATTTTAGACGAACTTACAACCGGAAAATTAAACAAGTATCAATTAGGTAAGGCATATGGTATTGCTCCAACTACCATTAATGAATGGATTAAAAAGTATAACCGTAAAGACCTTATGAATACCAGAATAACCGTGAAAACTAAGGATGAAATAACCAGAATTAAACAACTTCAAAAAGAGATTGAACAACTAAAAAAAACTCTTGTTAAAAAAAGACTTGGATGCTATGATTCAAGATTCATACCTTGAAGTTGCTGCTGAAGACCTTGGTTATAAATCTGTAGCAGAACTAAAAAAAAAGCTAAATATAGAGCGTTAATTACATCTAAAACCAAAGCTAAAGGATTTGCGTCTTTGACAACTATAACTAACTGTTTCGGACTTAAACGTGATGCATATTACAAATATAAACACAGAGCTGATAAACGTTTAAAGCTAGAACAACAGATTATTCAAATTGTTAAGCAAAAACGCAAATCCTTACCAAGAGAAGGTGTGCGTAAACTCAAAATATCCTTGAAAAACGATTTTGATAATGCAAATATTAAAGTAGGAAGAGACATGCTATTCAATGTGCTTAGAAAACACAATATGCTCACAACCAGAAAGAAACCTAGTTATAGAACTACCAATTCTTTTCATAGATTCTATAAATACAAAAACATTATAAAAGATGTGCTTGTTGATAGACCTAACCAGGTATGGGTAAGTGATATCACATACATCAGAACTGTAAAGGGATTTTGTTATTTAGCCCTTATAACCGACTTGTATTCTAGAAAAATAATAGGGTATGATCTCAGTGATAGCTTAGAGCTTAGCGGCTGTGTAAGAGCATTAAAAAAAGCATTATATCAAGCTAAAAATACGGATGAACTCATACATCACTCCGATAGAGGAATACAATATTGCAGTAATCTATACACACAAATTTTAAAAGGAAAGAACATTAAAATTAGCATGACAGAAGATAATCATTGTTATGAAAATGCTGTAGCTGAAAGGGTAAATGGTATATTAAAAGATGAGTTTTACTTAGATCAAACATTTGATAATGTGATACATGCAAAAAGAGCTACAAAAAATGCAATCAATCTATACAACCAAATAAGATTACACGTATCTTTAAACTATAAAACACCAAATATGGTATATTTAAAAACAGCATAAATCAAATTTTAACCTGTAGCCATATTTCAGGACTAGACATTTGAAAAAATGCTTGAACACAATAAAGAAATTGAAAAAATAATTGAACGGAACGTAAATGAATCTTCGTCTGAATTGGAAATAGACCAGTTTATATCTGATTTAAAAAAAGCAGGTTCTAATCCGATTATGACTATTAAAATAATTGTGGAAAAGTTAAATATCGATTTCGGAAAAGCGAAAGAAATGGTCTTTAATTGTTCAAGTTGGAGTTTCTTATATTCTCAACCGAATCCTTTTACGCAGGAATTTTTGAATATAGCTTCTGAAGACGCTGACAAAGTTGAACGAAAAGATGGAAAGATTATTTCTGTAACTTACAAATTAGACAAGGGCTCTGAAAACAATTAGGATGAAATTAATAGACGAATTAAAAGCTGAAAATGGTTCTTTTTTACTTGAATTAAGAACTGACTTAAATTGGAATCACGATTCGTTTATTAACCTACTGAATGAATTAAATGCTGAATGTAAACGAACAAAAGAAAGTCTGAATTTATCACGAGATACTGCTTGTGGTATTTGGTATATATCTGATTTCATCAAAAATTGGACTGAACATCAAAATTTCCCAAAAGAATTCGCTGAAGAATATTATGAAAAAGCCTATGAATTAATAAATGATTTGGCTTACTCATACTTTATGGCTGAATCACCTTATGAATCGGAATCTGTAATTGAAAATAAAATAACCAAATTAAAAACGTTTTACAACAACACCTAAACTGCATTAAAACGCAGCTTAGCCAGACCGTTAACTATCATTGTCGAGAATTATGTGAAGTTCTCTTTTTGATAAATCAAAGTAAGTTGCAAAATTTTACTTTTCAAAGGTAATTCTAGCCTTGTCCTTTTTTTAGAGAACTAAACGTTTTATGGTTTGGCTCATTTGCCAATCTCCTAATTTCTTGATTGTCGGTTCTTATTTTGTGTTTGCAAAGTCTCTGAATCGTTCCGATAACTTAGCTTACTTTTTACTTTTGAGTAGAACCTCATCGTATTTTTAGCCAATTCTCGCTGAACGTTCTGATCCGTTCTTTTTCTAAAAAAAGGCTTTATACAAATCTTAAAATACGCAAACTAAATGCAAGTAAGGCTTGTAACTATTTATCTTTTTTTGGCTGAAAATTGTTCTTGTTTATAAACCTTTAGATTTGCATTCTGTCTCGTTTGCTTTCAGTGTAAAATTTTCTAAACGCTTTCAATCTTGGCTAGTGTTCTCCAACATTAGTTAACAGCGTGTATAAAAAATTGCTTAATTCTCTATAAATCAAAAATTATATTTACTTTTAAATCATGAAAATGAATGAAAAATTGCTACTAAAATCATCGCAACTTTTCATACACAATTACGTTGTGCTTAATATGAAAATGAGATTTATTATACCATTAATTTTGATTCTAACCATCTGCTTAAGTTCATGCAATGACCACAATAAAACTGTTCTTGTGTTAAAGCAGTCTAATGGAGAATCGGATGTCATTTATCGAACATCAGTTGCTGATTTCTATTTTGGGAGAGCTGAACTTATAAAATATTGCGAGAAAGAGAATGACGGGGAAGACAAAGACTTCACTTACCCTCAGATAATTGAATATATTACTACTTTTAATGGAAAACCTGTAATTATTCCAGACACACTCGGAACTAAGATGGAAGTTGAAAAGGAGGTTGTGTTTAACCAAAGTGACAGTTTAATAAGGGTTAGAGACCAAGGCCATCCTTATGCATATATCACTGACGAAATTCGTTGGGCGGTAATTGAATTTGCAAAAAACGAAAAACTCCGAATTTATCATAAAAAGACAGCCGACTTCCTGGACACCATAATTGTTGACGAAGTTGACACAGATTGGTACGGAGAGACGAATATTACATTAATGAATGATTCAATAATTTTCTCTCAATTGAGATGGATAAAATAAATACTAAGCACAACAATATGTAAAAATGCATTAAAACGCATTTTACATTAAACGTTGTATGTAATGTGAGCAACTAGCTCAAAAAAAAATGAATAATAAATTAAAAAGTATGAAAAAATTATTTATTACTGTAAGTCTGATTTTAGCAATTGGAATGAATTGCTATTCTCAAAATGAAGTTGAACCTGAAAATAAATTGACTTACTCTTGTGACCAAATAGTAAAACAGAATTTTGAAGAAGGAACAATTACTCTTACCGGAAATGTGAACCTGAAAACCAGTGTGTTTGAATTTGAGAATGCAGATAAAATCGTTCTAAGTAAAAAAACAAAAGAAATATTTGTGATAGGAGGTTATAAAGTTTATCTAAATGGTGGAACAATAACTCAAAAATCTACATCGGAAAAGAAATGGTTAAGATATAAAATTGGAGAAAGTGTAGCCTATGTAGAATGAAAAACTACATACAACAATGTATAACCGCAATTACGGCGGATTCGACTAGGTCCGAATCCACTCGGAATTACAAACGTTAGTGCTTAACCGAAAAACAGTAACTTTAAACCCGTAACTGACGGTTATACGATACCGTTGTGGTGCATTAGAGAAATAAAATGGCTCATAAGAAAAAAGGACATTTGACAACATCTCCAGAATGGGCAAAACATTTGCGAAAGTATATGAAGAATCAATTTTGGAAAGGAGAACGAAAAGCAAGTAAAGAACTTATTCGTAGCGAATTGTTTGAATCTGACAATTTAATGTGGCAATTCCAAGAGTTAATCAAAACTCTGATAGCTATGTCAATGCCATACGAGTGTCAAAAAGAATTTTATGGAATCGGTGCAACAGCTGATGAAATGCTTGAGGACTTTTATTCTTACTATACTTTAAATAAAGTAAGATTTGTTGAGCGAAAATTGATTAACAAAGGATCCAAGAAGCGATTGGATGACATTGACTTTTTGACAGATAAATGGAGTTCTGAAAAAGAAGAAGGCTTTTGGTTTGAGATGGAGAATCATAAGGAAGACTGGGACATTCTTCGAGAAAAGGCAAAATTGACTTTAAAAATTTTAGACAAAAGTAATTTAACGGTTGACGTAAATCACGAAAATGAATTTGATGAGAATGGAGATGTGATTTCACAAAGAACTAAAATTGAATTGAAAGAAAAATAACGACACCACAACAACACCTAAACTGCATTAAAACGCAGCTTAGCCAAACCGTTGGCGTGCATTAGAAAAATGAACAAAATTTTAAAAAGAATATTAATCGGAGTCGGAATTATTGCAGGAATTGGAATCACTGGGTATTTAGGACTAGTTGGATTGGTTTGGTATCAGTTTAATGTTGGTTGTGGAATGGATGATGGACCTTTCGAAGCGGTAAGTATTAAACCAATTGAAATAACTAAAAACGCTAAAGAATTTCAATTAGCAAAAAATGGAAAATTAATATTAGAAAATCGGAATGACACCCTTTCTCCTATTCTCACTCTGATTGAAAATGGAAAAGTTAAATGGACATTGGATACAGATACACGAAATACGAATGGATACGAATCGACTAGAATATGGGAAATAAGTAATATTTCAGTAGAAAACAAAACTGACCCAATTAAACTTACATTTACTGGCCATTGGACCTACGGAGTTGAACGTGGATCTATGAGAATTGACAGAGACAATGGTGATAACAAATTTTGTTTGAGTTGGTAGAAAATAAAAACGACACGCCAACAACGCGTATAATTAATTGCGGCTGAATTTCCACATCGGAAATTCAATATTATTAATTATCTTTCCGCAACAACGGAAAACGACTCGCGTCCTTTTCCCGCAAAAAATCATACACAAATACGTTAACTATCATTGTCGAGAATTATGTGAAGTTCTCTTTTTGATAAATCAAAGTCAGTTGCAAAATTGTACTTTTCAACAATAATTCCAGCTTTGTCCTTTTTTTAGAGAACTAAACGTTTGATGATTTGGCTCATTTGCCATTCTCATTATTTCTTGATTGTCGGTTCTTGTTTTGTGTTTGAAAAGTCTTTGGCTCGTTCAGATAACTAAGCTTACTTTTTACTTTTGAGTAGAACCTCATCGTATTTTTAGCCAATTCTCGCTGAACGTTCTGATCCGTTCTTTTTCTAAAAAAAGGCTTTATATAAATCTTAAAATACGCAAACTAAATGCAAGTAAGGCTTTTGACTATTTATCCTTTATTGGCTGACAATTGTTCTTGTTTGAAAACGTTTAGTTTTGCATTCTGTCTCGTTTGCTTTCAGTGTAAAATTTTCTAAACGCTTTGAATTTTGGCTAGTGTTCTCCAACATTAGTTAACAGCGTGTATAAAAAATTGCTTCTTTCTCTATAAATCAAAAATTATATTTACTTTTAAATCATGAAAAACGAATGAAAAATTGCTACTAAAATCATCGCAACTTTTCATACACAATTACGTTACCTACAATTATGAAAAAACCGATAATACTAATCATATTATTTCTGATTTTTGCTTCTTTGCAATGTTTCGGACAACAATATTCGGAATATGCAATTGACGGAAACGGATTTGATTCTGTTTTTCAAGACTTGGAATCAGGGAATTTTAACGGAACAATAAACGGAATTCTAATCGTAAAAAATTCTGACAACAAGGAGTCACTATTGGATTTTCAAGGCAGTTATGCAAAATTGGAAATTGAAAAAGATAAAGACGAAGTTTATGACTTGAGCTATAAAAAATATGTAGGAAAAACAACAAGCGGTAAAACGCAAATAAAATATCAGACCTACGGTTCTGCTAACTCGTTCGGAATTGAATTTAAGGGAGAGTTTTACGAATTATCATTAATTGACGGAGCTTGTGACCTAATCATAAACGGACTTGAATACTCTTATGAATCGGAAAAAAGTGCTGAATATCTTATTATCCGAGTGACTAAAGAAATTGAATTAAAGAATAGTTATAAAAGCAAAGTCCGAAAATCAATTAAAGTATTGCCGAATTCGACTTTGATTTTTGCTATAAAACGGAATAAATAACTGTAGGTAACACCGTATATAATTTATTGCTAGCTCTAGCCTACTTACGAAAATCCTTACGGATTTTCTATTTGGTTTGTATTTGCTAAATTAGGTGCTTAAAACACGCAACAAACCATATACAACAACGTTGTAAATAAGTCAAGAATGAATAGATTCTTCATAATTATTATGTTTATTATGTTTTCTGCTTGTAAAGAGAAAATAGAATATGGAGATATCAATCTTACTGAAAAAATCAAAAGAATTGAAATTAGCACTCTCAAAAAAGATTTTTCTAAATACAACAAAGACACTCTGAGAATTAAAGGTAACCTTACTCTTGGAATGGGTAATACTTGTATAAACTCTGAGGGAATTTCTATTTGGATAAATAATCTTAAACCTGCAGTAAATATTGACTTCATTTTCGGAGATAATTTTCACAAAAAAATAAACAACAAAAGTGTGGAATTAATAGGAGTTTATAAATATGGAAAAGCTGGGAATTTGAATTTATACGATGGAGAGTTTACTAAAATTTTATATATCAAAACGAAATAAAACCTATTTACAACAACGCGTATAATTAATTGCGGCTGAATTTACTCAACTGAAATTCAATCTTATTCATTATCTTTCCGAAACAAAGGAAAATGACTCGCATCCTTTTCCCGCAAAAAATCATACACAATTAAGTTGTAGAGAATAAGCAAAAGAATAAATGTCAAACTTATCAGATATTTTAATAAAACATTCAGAAAAGAAGGAGTTAATTGATTTTCTCAAAAGTCATTATGTAATTAATCGAGAAGAAATTGATGATGATATTCAGTTATTGAAATATTTCGATAAAAATCGAGATACCAGAACATTTGTTATACATCAAGATAAAAATAATGAATGGACTCAAGTAGAATATGAATTGGGTGAATCTACTGAATCATTAAAAGAATTTGATGATTGGATTCTTGAGTTTACTAAACGATTTAAAACAAAAGCAATAATTGCTTATGAGCAAACCTCCAGTGCAGCCTGTCGATTTGCCTATTTTGAAAACGGAAGATTAATAAGGTCAATAATTCAAACATATTTTATTCCTGAAAGTAAGATTAGACTTACTGAAAATATTGGAGAAAAATTTGATTTCGAAATATATAAATACGCAACTCCAATTAACGAAGAAATCGATTATGATGAGTTATTGAGTTATTATGATGATTTCCAAGTATGGCTTAAAAAACTTGGTTTTGAATGGAAGAAGGAATTTGGAAATTATTACGACTATACACACCTGGAAATAATTAAAGAAAAATAAACTCTCTACAACACTGTGTAAAAATGCATTAAAACGCATTTTACACTAACCGTTGTAAGCAATTAAACAGAACCAATGCTGACCATTGAAAAAATAAAAATTTATAACAAGTTTGGCGGAGACATTGACGGATTAACCCGAGTCGGAAAATCGACTGAAAAAAACTTGATTAGTGACAATGATTGGTCCTTAATTGACGAATTTGAACAGGATATAAAATTGATTTCCGATAGACTTGTATCAAAAGAATATAGAGAAAAATCTTTAATCAAGTTGAATGAAAATTGCGATTTGGAAACCAAAGACTATTTCAAATCCAAAATTCCATTTTATTCGGACTTTAAAGAAGTTTCAGAAATAATAGCTAATATCAAATCAAGAATTAATGATGAAACTGATACAGTTTGGGCAGGATTTGATAATACGGAAGTTTTGATAAAAGAACTTGATTCTGACCAAAAACAAATAGAACTTTTGAACTTTGATACTCTTGAGAAAACTATGGTGGAATTTTTACCGACCAGCACTTATCAAGAATTGGCAATGTCAAATGGTTGGAGTGATGAATATTTACAAATAGCGGAGAAATTTGATTCTATTCATAAGCGGATTAGAGAAAAACTGCTTACAACAACGTATAAAAATAATGGCGGAAGTTCTGCTAAAATAAAGAACAGTAATAACAATAAACTTTGGTCTAAATTGAAAAGTTTGTGGTCTTAAAACCGCCACTATTCTTATACAAGACCGTTGGCAACAATTTGAACTCATTTAAATGAAATCTATTTATATTTTAATAATTACTCTGTTTTCTTTAACTATTTGTAAAGGACAAGACAAAATTACTTTTGATATTAAAGAAGTTTTTCTCCAAAAAAAAGATTTTAAAAAGCGGAAATCTGATTTTATAAAAAAAGGCGGAAATTTTTATGAAGATAAAGATTATATTGTGTCGAAAAGTTGCAGTGGTGAATGGGGAGGCTCAATTTTTTTTAAAAACAAAAAAAGTGGAATTGAATATTCTTGCAGTGCTACTTGTCCAGTATCCGTAAATCTTATAGATGGAAAATATATAGTTACAAATTCGCTTGCTCATTTAAGCGGTTCATCAGATATAATTGAAATTAAAAATCCTGAATTAATGTCAGTTTTTAAAATGCCTGAACCTAGAGAAATAAAAAATGGGATTAAGCATTACTATACTGGAGATACAGAAAGTAAATCAAGAAAAGGAGTAAAAGAAATTTGGAACGGATTCGGAATTTTAACTTTAATAAGTTTTGAATTTAAGGAACAATTGTATCATATAATTTCAAAAGACGCAAAAACATTTTTAGCCACTATAGTAGAAAGTGAGCTAAAAATTATAAATCAAATTTCTAAAGAACGAATTTGGGATTATGCTCCAGAAACTTTTAAAGATGAAAAGGGAAATTTAATCGTATTTTTCAATAATCACAGCACTAGTGGATATATTGAAATCATAGGAAATGAAATAAAAGTAATAAGAACAAAATAAAAAACTGTTGCCAACAACGTATAAAAATAATGCTTAAGTTTAATACTAAATCAAGAGGTTAGTGCGTATTTGGTCAATCCGATTTTCCTCCGGAAAATTCTAGAACTCTAAAACGCACTATTCTTATACAAACCGTTAACTATCATTGTCGAGAATTATGTGAAGTTCTCTTTTTGATAAATCAAAGTAAGTTGCAAAATTTTACTTTTCAAAGGTAATTCTAGCCTTGTCCTTTTTTTAGAGAACTAAACGTTTTATGGTTTGGCTCATTTGCCAATCTCCTAATTTCTTGATTGTCGGTTCTTATTTTGTGTTTGCAAAGTCTCTGAATCGTTCCGATAACTTAGCTTACTTTTTACTTTTGAGTAGAACCTCATCGTATTTTTAGCCAATTCTCGCTGAACGTTCTGATCCGTTCTTTTTCTAAAAAAAGGCTTTATACAAATCTTAAAATACGCAAACTAAATGCAAGTAAGGCTTGTAACTATTTATCTTTTTTTGGCTGAAAATTGTTCTTGTTTATAAACCTTTAGATTTGCATTCTGTCTCGTTTGCTTTCAGTGTAAAATTTTCTAAACGCTTTCAATCTTGGCTAGTGTTCTCCAACATTAGTTAACAGCGTGTATAAAAAATTGCTTAATTCTCTATAAATCAAAAATTATATTTACTTTTAAATCATGAAAATGAATGAAAAATTGCTACTAAAATCATCGCAACTTTTCATACACAATTACGTTAGGGGCAAGCAAAAAACCGAAGAATGAAAACCACTTTTTTAGGACACGGAATCGGAACAAAAGAGAAACCAAATGTTGGAAATCAATTAGCTGATTCTTTTTCATGTGACCAGTTTATTTCTTTCAATGGCTTTGTTGCTTTTGCTACAGGTTCAGGTGTAAAGACAATAATAAAATCAATTGAAAATTCGAATCATATTTTCGAACAATGCAGATTCTTTATCGGCATTGATAATATGGTAACCTCTGAAGAAGCATTAAGACTTTTATTAAAGAAAAATGTGGAAACTTTTATTTACTATGATTCTATAAAGAAAAACTCTATTTACCACCCAAAACTATACATCTTCGAAGGTCAAAACAATCACCGAGTAATTATTGGTTCTTCAAACTTAACTTATCAAGCTTTGAACAGTAATCTAGAAGCATCAATCCAATTGGAATTTGATTCTGAAAATAAAGAAGGTAATTCTCTTTTGAAAGAAATAAAAGAGTATTACTCAAGTTTACTAGATCTCTCTTCAACGAACATTAGGCTTTTGACAGAAGAATACCTTGAAGAACTTATCGAAAAGAATCTTTTATCAAAAAAAATAGAAATTATAGAAGAGGAAGGAAAAAGGTGAGTCTACTACTTCTACAAACTCAAGTAGAAATTATGAAGTAAAGTTTACTGAAACTGACCACCAGCAATTTAACACACTTTTAATCGATATTTAGAATACATAAAAACTGAAAGGAAAGACGGCATTGTTAGCAAACATACTGAGGACAAAGAATTGTTTAGATGGTATCAAAAAATGCATGCATTATACAATCAAGGAACGGACGCTTTTCCGTTTGAAATATTTGAAACTCTCTTAAATGCAGAATTTCCTTTTGATGGAATTGGACGTATTAGAAAACATTTAATAGACTGGAATTTAGAATTTCAAAAAATGTTAGAATACAAAGCTAAATTCGACCCAGATAAAGACTACATACATGTACCTCAATTCAAAAACCCATCAAACAAGTATTTTAAAGTAGGTCAATGGTGCGCGCACCAAAAACAGCGTAGAAAGGGAAATAAAAACTATGGTATGGATTGGTTGCCATATGAAGAGGAGAAAATGAACTCTGTAAATTTTGTTTGGGACCTTTCCAAAATGGGTAAGCGTATTGACAAAGACAGATGGATGGACAATTTAGCAGAAGTCGAAGATTATTATAGTAATTCCAATAACTATAAAACTGTTCCATCTCAAAAAACATACATAGGACATTGGTTAAGTGACCAAATGTCTTTCAAAACCAAACAGGATCGTGAAAATAGAAATGATTTAATAAGTGAAGAGCATGAATTAATGCTAGGTCAGCTTTTAAAACAAAATGGCGTAGAATGGGAATATCGCAAACAAATGGAAAGAGAAGGTATTCTGAGTAAATTGGAAGATTGGCGTTATGTAGAAAATCTCAAAGTGACAGGAAACCTAAAAGAATTTAGAGATAAGAATCCACAAATTTTGAAAAAAAAGCGAGATAATGTTGCTCAACTTAGAAGTCAGAGTAAAAGGTGGAATAATGATAAAAACAACTGGAAATACAAATACTTAGATGACGCAGGGTTTCCATACAAATAATGATAAAAAGCCAGCCCCTAACAAGGTGTATAGCCAATAGGGCATTTAGAGATAAATTGCAAGTCCTGTTCTTTGAGCAGGCAACGCCAAAACAAAGTTTTGACGTTAAACAAAAAGAAATTTAAAAGTAAAAACGTTTGTTTTGGCTCAGTGGTAAACCGGAAGTGAAGTGCTTCGCATCTGCCCTGCTGTCCATACACAGAACGTTGGCGAGCATAAAATCAAAAAATGAAAAGAATATTATTAATGGGAATGTTTGCGAGCATTTTGAGCTTCTTCGGTTGTAAAGAAAAACAGTCCGAAAAAAGCAAAAGTGATTCGGAGTTTGATGCACAAATTTCAGAAAGTATAGAAGCATTTAAAAATAGACCAATCCATGAAAATCTCACCCAAGAGATAATTGATTCTACAAAGGACGAAGATTTAGTACAAGTAATTTTTGACAACTTAATAAGTAAGCTTCCAGAAGACTACACTAAAGAATATGAGACAGTCAATGGCTGGAATCAAGCTCGAAAAACAATTTATTTGATTTGGTTATTAGAGGCTGAAGTGAATAACGGTGGATTTAATCAGTTCTACTTTAATTCGAGTGGCCAATTTTACAAGTATATTCCAGAAGCCCTATTAAAAATAAACGCAGAACTGTTTGCTGACTTGACAGAAAGGGCAAACAAAGTTTATGAATCTGAAAATGAAAAAATAACGGAGAAACAAGACGGCACATTAGAGGGATTTAGTGAATCCTATGAAAACAATCCGTTAAATTCATTTGATGATGAATTTTATGAGCTTTATGACAAAGAGGACTTAATGAAACTTCAAGTAGAATACATTAGAGAGAACTCTAAAGAATTTATCGATTAAAAAAAACGACTCGCCAACAATGGCTATAAAGCATAGGCCTAACCAACCAAACCGTTCCTACGCTTCATAGCCGAACCGTTGGCAACAAGTTAACCGAATCTGGAAACTGATTGACTAACTGAAAAACAACGTTCACTCATTTTCGATTTTAGAATTAATAACAGAAACTTTAATTTGAATTAAAATAATAGAATATGAAAACCATTTTTACCCTTATAATGCTATTCTTGACATTTAATTCATTTTGCCAAGAGATTTCTGGAAAAAAAACAACAGACAATCTAAATTATTCAGAGAATTCTAAAATCAAAGTTTTTTATTCTGACAAATCAAATAAATTTCATTCTAACCAAAAACCAGTAAGCATATTTGTTAATAAAAAATTTATTGGGAGTTGGGAAGTATTGAATTTTATAAACTCTGGTAAAATTGAGAGCTCAAAAATCGAAAAAGAAAAATTTGAAATGAACGGAACTGAGTATTATGGAAAGATTTTTATAAGAATGAAATCTGATTACAATCCGAAGTTTCTCAAATTGGAAGAGCTTTCTACAAAATATTTGGACTTGAATGAAAACCCTATAATCTATCAAATTGACGAAAAAGTCATTGAGAGTATAAAAACCGAAATTTTAGTTGACGAGAATTTTATTTTAAAAATTGTTGTTGAGAAAGTAAAAACATCTGAAAAGAATACAGAAATCAATCTGATTAGACTTATAACCAAAACGCCTGAAAATATAAAAAAGGCAAATGAAATACAAATAAGAGGAATTGAAAAATAAAACCAGTTGCCAACAATGGCTATAAGTAATTGCTTACTCTAAGCTACTTTGGAAATTCCGCAGGAATTTCCGCCGTTAGTTTGTACTTGGGGAATTTATTACTAAATTCACGCAACTACTCATAGCCGAGACAGTTAGCAGCAATTTGAACAATGAATATTAAAGAATTACTTGGAGAAAGAATTAAAGATATTCTCGTTTGGGTAAAAATGGAAGTTGGCGGACTTGACCAGGGACAAGTTTTCATTGAATTAAATAGTGGAAAAACCATTTCGATTCCTTGGGATTTTGAATCTGAAAATATTGAAACCAAACCCAAAGCTAAATCTAAAAGTTTGGTTCTGAAATCAAGCGATAAAATCAGGATTGAATCAACGGAATTTAATTTTCCAGAAGGTAAAACTTGGAATCAAGTGAGAGAAGAAGTTAGTAGGAACCAAAACTCAACTTTTTTCGGACGACTGAAATATAAACTCGGATTTAAAAACGGAATCCCAAAAAGATATACTTCTAAATCAACAGAGATTGTTGACAACGAAATGAAAAAGTTTGCGAATCTTAAAATCGTAGATTTTATAATTTTTGAGGACTATGATTCTGTTGGATTTTTAGAATTAGAAAACGGAAATATAATAACCGAAACATTGACCGCACCTAACGGAACTGGAATGGCAGGACTGAATATCTTTGAAAACTTGAAAGATTTTGAGGAAAATTGCGGAACTGAATATAAACGATTAAAAAACAGCTGCTAACAACGGCTATAGTTCATTACGGGGGACTTTCTGCAGAAAATTCCTATCTTGCAGCAAAGGCTTGGTTTACGTCGGAATAATTCTGCGTACCATTCCGTAACGAAACCATAGCCAAACCGTTACCCAACATTTGACGAAAGAGTTGAGCATTAAGCAAAATATGGCTTAATTCTTGAACTGAAAACCAAAAAAAACATGAAATACTCTTTGCTCTTTACATATCTTTTTTTAATTGTTTCTTTTGGCCAATCATTTTCTCAGGAGAATACTTCAGACGATATTATTTCAAGAATTATCCAAAAAAATGGACAAAAGTTTGTGAAAAGTAAGAACATAAATTCTGTTTCAATAGGGATTTATAAAGACGGTCAAGTTTACACCGAGCACTTTGGGGAAATAGTAAAGGGAAAGAACAACCCACCTAATGACAAAACTGTTTATGAAGTGGGTTCTGTTTCAAAAACCATTACTGGTTATCTCGTTGCTAAAGCCGTTCTAGAGCAAAAAATTAAACTAGAAGATGATATTAGAATTTATTTAGAAGGAGATTATTCAAACTTAGAATATAACAGCACACCAATCTCAATACGGAACTTAATTACGCACACTAGCGGATTACCAATGTTCCTTCCTTTCAAAATGAACGGATTATATGAAAAACTTACCAAAGAAGTCCCTAATGAGTATTTGGCATTAGAAAAATCATACAGTAAAGAGAAATTTTTAGATGATTTAGCAAGTGTATCAATAACAGCAAAACCAGGTACAAATTATTCGTATTCCAATGCTGGTGCGGAATTAATCGGCAAAATACTAGAAACAGTCTATCACAAAAGTATCGACGAGTTACTTAAAGAAAATATCTCAGCTAAATACAATACGTCAACTACGAAAATTAAATTGGACTCGATACAAAATAAAAAACTCGTTCGTGGATATTGGATGAACAGTGAAACACCTGCACCCAATAATTTGAACCCTCTTTGGGGAACAGCAGGAGGCATAAAAATGACAATTATTGATATGATGCAATACGTTGAACTACAATTAAACAATAAAAACCCAATAATATCTGAATCCCACAAAGCGCTTTATGAGGTACGTAGCCCTTTGAATATTGCCTATTTTTGGCGTGTCTGGAAAGATAAATATGGAACATCATATAATCATCACGGAGGAACAAGTGGTACTCAAAATTGGTTGTTCATTTATCCAAAATATAATTTAGGAATATCAATTATAACCAATCAAAGTGGACCTAAAACACCAAACCTGTTAAGTAAAACAGCTCAAAAAATCCTTAAGGAATTAATAAAAGAATAAAACGTTGGGTAACAATGGCTATAAGTAATTGCTTTTTCTCACCTCTTCTGAAAATCCTCGCGGATTTTCAGAAGAGGTGTGTACTTGCAAAGTTAAGTGCTAAACCACGCAACTACTCATAGCCGAGTCGTTGTGTGTAATTTTAGAAATGAGACAAACGATAACCAAAAGTGATAAAAATCTAAGGATTCTGAACAAGTTAATTGTGAACGGATTCTATAATGGATATATCGGAACTGAAAAGTTTGAATTAATGCGGAATCGTTTTCCGAACAATCACAGACTAATCGGAATTGTAAATGACACAGGTAATTACAATTTGAAATTTGACTTTAAGTCACCAATGAATATTTTAGCGAAAATTTTACTCGGACTCGGAATTCTGATTTCAATAATTTCGCTGATTAAGGGTAATTGGATTTTGCCGATTGTGTTTGTTACTTTCGGACTGATTATGTTTGCGGATTTTAAACTAAAAGAGAAAAAAGAAATGAATATATTAACGGATAAACTATTGGAATTCCACAAAACGGAATATAAAACGGAATAAAAACTACACACAACAATGCATAACCGCAATTACGGCGGATTCAACTACGTCTGAATCCACTCGGAATTGCTAACGCTAGTGAATTAAAGAAAATAACAACTAATTTAACCCGCAACTGACGGTTATACGAAACCGTTAACTATCATTGTCGAGAATTATGTGAAGTTCTCTTTTTGATAAATCAAGTAAGTTGCAAAATTTTGCTTTTCAAGAGTAATTCCAGCTTCGTCCTTTTTTTAGAGAACTAAACGTTTTATGGTTTGGCTCATTTGCCAATCTCATTGTTTCTTGATTGTCGGTTCTTATTTTGTGTTTGAAAAGTCTTTGGCTCGTTCCGATAACTTAGCTTACTTTTTACTTTTGAGTAGAACCTCGTCGCATTCTTAGCCAATTCTCGCTGAACGTTCTGATCCGTTCTTTTTCTAAAAAAAGGCTTTACACAAATCTTAAAATACGCAAACTAAATGCAAGTAAGGCGTGTAACTACTTATCCTTTATTGGCTGAAAATTGTTCTTGTTTGTAAACCTTTAGATTTGCATTCTGTCCCGTTTGCTTTCAGTGTAAAATTTTCTAAACACTTTGAATTTTGGCTAGTGTTCTCCAACATTAGTTAACAGCGTGTATAAAAAATTGCTGCATTCTCTATAAATCAAAAATTATATTTACTTTTATATCATGAAAATGAATGAAAAATTGCTACTAAAAATCATCGCAACTTTTCATACACAATTACGTTGTGCGTAAGCTTGACCCGTCCTGAATAAAGGCTACATAATTTTAAACATTATGTATAAAAACGACAAAGTCATCAGACGCTATTCAGAACCTTTTAAATTGAAAATTTTAGACGAACTTACAACCGGAAAATTAAACAAATATCAATTAGGTAAGGCATATGGTATTGCTCCAACTACCATTAATGAATGGATTAAAAAGTATAACCGTAAAGACCTTATGAATACCAGAATAACCGTGAAAACTAAGGATGAAATAACCAGAATTAAACAGCTTCAAAAAGAGATTGAACAACTAAAAAAACTCTTGTTAAAAAAAGACTTGGATGCTATGATTCAAGATTCATACCTAGAAGTTGCTGCTGAAGACCTTGGTTATAAATCTGTAGCAGAACTAAAAAAAAAGCTAAATATAGAGCGTTAATTACATCTAAAATCAAAGCTAAAGGATTTGCGTCTTTGACAACTATAACTAACTGTTTCGGACTTAAACGTGATGCATATTACAAATATAAACACAGAGCTGATAAACGGTTAAAGCTAGAACAACAGATTATTCAAATTGTTAAGCAAAAACGCAAATCCTTACCAAGAGAAGGTGTTCGTAAACTCAAAACATCCTTAAAAAACGATTTTGATAATGCAAATCTTAAGGTAGGAAGAGACATGCTATTCAATGTCCTTAGAAAACACAATATGCTTACAACCAGAAAGAAACCAAGTTATAGAACTACCAATTCTTTTCATAGATTCTATAAATACAAAAACATCATAAAAGATCTACGTGTTGATAGACCTAACCAGGTATGGGTAAGTGACATCACCTACATTAGAACTGTAAAAGGATTTTGTTATTTAGCCCTTATAACCGACTTGTATTCTAGAAAAATAATAGGGTATGATCTTAGTGATAGCTTAGAGCTTAGCGGATGTGTAAGAGCATTAAAAAAAGCATTATATCAAGCTAAAAATACGGATGAACTCATACATCACTCCGATAGAGGAATACAATATTGCAGTAACCTATATACACAAATTTTAAAAAGGAAGAACATTAAAATTAGCATGACAGAAGATAATCATTGTTATGAAAATGCTGTCGCTGAAAGGGGAAATGGTATATTAAAAGATGAGTTTTACTTAGATCAAACATTTGATAATGTGATACATGCAAAAAGAGCTGCAAAAAGTGCAATCAATCTATACAACCAAATAAGATTACACGTATCTTTAGACTATAAAACACCAAATATGGTATACAAATTAACAGCCTAAATCAATTTTTAACCTGTAGCCATATTTCAGGACTAGACATTTAAACCAACTATCAGAAGCTAAATACTGAATGAAGAATACTTTGATAATACTACCCTTTTTTCTACTGACTGTTCTAGGCTGTAAAGCACAGGATAAAGAACCTTCAGATTTCATTCCAAAAGGATATGCTTTATTTGAAAAATATTTTGGAGATCTAAATAAAGATGGATTGGATGACTGTGTTTTGATTATCAAAAAGACAGATACAACTAACATTGTCACTAATCGTTTTGATAAAAAAGTTGACAGAAATAGACGTGGAATTGTTGTTCTATTCAAAAAAGAGAAAGGTTATGAACTTGCCGATAAAAACTACAGTTGCTTTTCGTCAGAAAATGAAGATGGTGGAGTTTATTTTCCACCAGAATTATGGATTAAAATTGAAAACGAAAAACTTTATATCCATTACGGCCACGGCAGATATGGATATTGGGAATATACCTTCCGATATCAAAACTCAAATTTTGAATTAATTGGATATGATTCAAGTAGTAATCGTGGTCCAGTAACAAATACGGAAACAAGTATTAACTTCTTGACAAAAAAGAGATTAATCAAAGAGAACAGCAATGAAAATGCGGAAGGCGGAGATGAAACATTTAAGGAAACTTGGAATAAAATTAAAATAGAAAATCTTATCAAACTGTCTGAAATAAAAGACTTTGATGAATTAGATATGTATAATTATTAAAAAAACTGCCCACAACAATGGCTATAAGTAATTGCTTGTTATTACCTACTTACGAAAGTCCTCGCGAATTTTCAGTTTGGTGTGTACTTGCAAAGTTTAACGCTAACCCACGCAACTACTCATAGCCGAGACCGTTAACTATCATTGTCGAGAATTATGTGAAGTTCTCTTTTAGATAAATCAAAGTCAGTTGTAAAATTGTACTTTTCAACAGTAATTCCAGCTTCGTCCTTTTTTTAGAGAACTAAACGTTTGATGGTTTAGATCATTTGCCAATCTCCTAATTTCGTGATTGTCGGTTCTTGTTTTGTGTTTGAAAAGTCTCTGGCTTGTTCCGATAACTTGGCTCACTTTTTACTTTTGAGTAGAACCTCATCGTAATTTTAGCCAATTCTCGCTGAACGTTCTGATCCGTTCTTTTTCTAAAAAAAGGCTTTTTACAAAACTTAAAATACGCAAACTAAATGCAAGTAAGGCTTGTAACTATTTATCTTTTATTGGCTGACAATTGTTCTTGCTTATAAACCTTTAGATTTGCATTCTGTCTCGTTTGCTTTCAGTATAAAATCTTCTAAATGCTTTGAATTTTGGCTAGTGTTCTCCAACATTAGTTAACAGCGTGTATAAAAAATTCCTTCTTTCTATATAAATCAAAAATTATATTTACTTTTAAATCATGAAAATGAATGAAAAATTGCTACTAAAATCATCGCAACTTTTCATACACAATTACGTTAGCCATAATATGAACGGAATGATATTTGAAGTCATTTAAGAAACTTACATTTATGAAAAAAATCACACTTCTTTTATTATTGGCTTTCGGAATTAAAACAGCATTTGCGGAATGCTCAATGAGTGGAATGTCTTTCTTTCCAGAAACTAAAGAAATTGGATTGAATTCAAAATTCATCGTCCAGGGTTATGCTTACAGTCAAAAGACTATAAATAGTTTCAAAAACAGAAAAGTTTATCTGGAAAGTGAAAGCGGAGAATTAATTGAGCTGAATCTTAAAGAATTCTATACAGGTCAGATGCAATTAACTCAGGCTATCTTTTATCCAACATCAGAATTAAAACCTAACACAAAGTACTTTCTTAAATACTCTGACCAAACCGAAAATGAAGGAAGAGAAATGAAGCAATATAACAGAGAAAAAAAAGTGAGAGAAAAAGTTTATTGGAAAACAACAGACAAAAAGGAACTTGAAACTCTGAATTCTAATCTGAATATTGAATTTGAAAAAACCGAAGTTATACACTATGGTTGTGGCCCATCTGCGAATGCAATTTTCAATGTTAAAAATAAATCGGAGTCTGAAATCTGGTATAAGACAGAGGTCGTTGACTTAAGCACTGACAACAAGAACGTATTTTATATTAAAGAATGAAATGGTAAACTGAATGTTGGACACGGAATGTGTGCAGGAGGATTTACGTTTAAAGATAAAGGAAAATATAAAGTTAGGTTCACGCCAATGAATACTGACGGAAAATCATTAAAAACTACTGACTGGACAACTTTTGAAAGTCCGTTTATGAACGACAAAAGTCCATTCGGAAATTAAAAATACTATGGCTAACAATGGCTATAATTAATACGGGGTTTGGTGTTTAATCCCAAGTTTAGTGTATTTTTACAATGTCCGCCAAATCTTTTTGATTTGGCTTTAAAAATGAAAAGATTAAAACAAAATAAAAAGTTTTGGCTATGTGCTTAATCGGTAATTAATCGCTTTTAATTCCCGCACTAACCATAGCCGAGACGTTAACTATCATTGTCGAGAATTATATGAAGTTCTCTTTTTGAAAAATCAAAGTCAGTTGCAAAATTGTACTTTTCAAGAGTAATTCCAGCTTCGTCCTTTTTTTAGAGAACTAAACGTTTGATGGTTTGGATCATTTGCCAATCTCCTAATTTCTTGATTGTCGGTTCTTGTTTTGTGTTTGAAAAGTCTCTGGCTCGTTCCGATAACTTAGCTTACTTTTTATTTTTGAGTAGAACCTCATCGTATTTTTAGCCAATTCTCGCTGAACGTTCTGATCCGTTCTTTTTCTAAAAAAAGGCTTTTTACAAATCTTAAGATACACAAACTAAATGCAAGTAAGGCTTGTGACTATTTATCTTTTATTGACTGACAATTGTTCTTGTTTATAAACATCTAGATTTGCATTCTGTCTCGTTTGCTTTCAGTACAAAATTTTCTAAACGCTTTGAATTTTGGCTAGTGTTCTCCAACATTAGTTAACAGCGTGTATAAAAAATTGCTTCTTTCTCTATAAATCAAAAATTATATTTACTTTTAAATCATGAAAAACGAATGAAAAATTGCTACTAAAATCATCGCAACTTTTCATACACAATTACGTTGCCACACATATGAGAAAAACGATTCCGACATTAATTTTAACTTTGATTTTAGCCTCTTTTTTATGAAATTGTAAAGAAGAAAAAAAACTGTCTCAATCGGAATTTGAACAAGCTGTTTTCTATGAAATATTTCCTGCGATTTTGGATTCAATTTACTATGATAAGAGAATGCTTCCACCTCCTCCACCACCTCCACCTGAATTTTTTGAAAACTACAGCCAAAATGAATTAGATAAAGCTATTTCAGATTATAAACAGACCGAAACCTATAAACAAGGAAAAAAGAAATGGGAAAAGAAAAAAGATTCACTAAACCAAGATACTTCTCCAATCTATTTAGCTATTTCTGACTCAATAACTCGTTACGAAAGAGAAGATATGTATGAGTTAGTTCAACATTTTAACAACCAAAACATAATTTTAGACTCAAAAAACATTGAATTAAACAACGGATTCAAAATAGATTTAAGCAAATTAAATTCTAACAACGAAAAAATTAAATTTAAATATCAATCGGAATTCCCAAAAGGACGTGAATTTTGGAGAACTGAATATGATTTTTACATTGCTGCAAAAATTGGGTTTAATCGAATATTATTTGACAACACTAAAACCTATGGTGTCTTGAATGGTGGTTTTGGAATGGGAATTTTAAATGGAAGTGGATTTAGAATTTTTATTAGGAAAAATGAAAATGGTAAATGAATTATCGATAAAGTTGTTAAAACTTGGATTTCGTAGAAAAAATACGTGTGGCAACACCGTGTATAATTCATTGCTAGTTCTAGCCTGCTTGGAAATTCCTTCGGAATTTCCTCTGGTTCGTTTTAGTTTACTAATTTAGTTGCTCAAACACGCAACGAAATCATACACAAACACGTTGTGCAACATTTAAAAAACTAAAGTGAATTAATGAAACACCCTTTTAAGCCTTCAAAATCTAATATAATTTATGCTTCAATTGTTGCTGCAATTATAGTTTTCTTTAACATCCGAATTTACGGTTTTGATGCCTATACTTTTGGAATGAGTATTGGCTCTATAATTGGAATAATCTTAATTCCGACATTATTAGCATTATTGTTTTGGTTTATACTTGGGCGAAAAGAAAACGGTGGAACAACAACATTTAATGTAGTATTGACATTAATGCTTTTAGGTTCAATTAGCGAATTTGGACAAATTGCAAAAGACAGACAAAAGCTAATAAATGATTTACAAAAAGCAGTGTCTGAATATAAAGAAAGTACTATAGCTAATCCTGATTCGACAGATTCAAACTACAATGTATTATCAGCTAATGTCAAAAACTCAATTGATGACTTAATAAAAAGTAGTGTTGGCGAAGAAAGAAAAGTGTGGTTAGCATTGAGAGACTTTTTCAGAAAATCTGATAGCACTAACATTGAATGGAATAAAGCTTACAATGCGTTTGCTGAACCTCGGATTTTGGATTTTAATAGATTAAATAATAAAGAGGAGTTTGAATTCCAAAAACAAACTGTCCAAGAATACATTAACCAATCAGACCATTTTAAAGCTTTTGTAGAAAACAGAATTGACTATTTAAAAGAACAAACTAAAAGAATTGACAAAAGCAATAAAGCTTATAAAGGCTTTATAAAAGGATTGACAAAAAAAGACTCAGTACAAAAACCAATTTTTATGCCTTACATCAATGCTCACATTGGATACGGTCAAGGAATAAAAAAAATAATTGAACTTTTAGAAAATGAACAAGGTAATTGGAGTTATGATAATGAAACTGAAACCTTGATATTTGAAAATTCGGAGGCTCAAACAACATATGAAAACATTTTAAATGACGCTATTTCAAATGAAGAAATTGTGAATGAACTTTCCGATAAGTTAGTAGAAATAATGTAAAAAAAACGTTGCACAACAATGGCTATAATTCATTGTGGTTTTGTGCCACACCAAAATAAAAGTATAAATCAAACAGTTGGATTTCAGCGGAATAATCCTAAGTATGATTCCACAACGAAATCATAGCCGAGACCGTTGTAGCCAATTTAACCCGATGCAAAAAACAGAAGAATTTATAGAAAATAGAATTAAATGGCGCGCCACGAAACACGATTTGCCCAATAAAAGTGTTCATTTATTTGAGAACTTAACGGATGATAAAAAAACAGAATATGTGACTCATTTCAATGATAATGATTGTGGAAAATTAATCTTGTTATTTACCGATTCAAAAAAAAACTGGACAGCAATTGGAACCAAACAAATTATTGGTTTTGACGGAACAAATTATAACTCTGTCGAACTATCTTCCATAAAAGATGTTGATTCTAAAAATCGGAAAGAATATTTCGAGAAAGCAGAGGCAGGGGAGAAAAAACTCAAAAAAATAAATAAACGAAATGAATCTGAATTGTTAATTACTGAATTTAATGGAAAGGAAACTATTTTCATTACAAAAGCGGGAAGTGATTTATTTTCGCTTTGGAATATAATGATGATGATTGAACAATTGAATAAAAAACTGGCTACAACAAAACCTAAGCTGCATTAAAACGCAGCTTAGCCGAGACGTTAACTATCATTGTCGAGAATTATGTGAAGTTCTCTTTTTGATAAATCAAAGTCAGTTGCAAAATTGTACTTTTCAACAATAATTCCAGCTTTACCCTTTTTTTAGAGAACTAAACGTTTTATGATTTGGCTCATTTGCCAATCTTCTAATTTCTTGATTGTCGGTTCTTGTTTTGTGTTTGAAAAGTCTTTGGCTCGTTCAGATAACTAAGCTTACTTTTTACTTTTAAGTAGAACCTCATCGTCTTTTTAGCCAATTCTCGCTGAACGTTCTGATCCGTTCTTTTTCTAAAAAAAGGCTTCATACAAATCTTAAAATACGCAAACTAAATGCAAGTAGGGCTTATAACTATTTATCTTTTATTGGCTGACAATTGTGCTTGTTTGTAAACCTTTAGTTTTGCATTCTGTCTCGTTTGCTTTCAGTGTAAAATTTTCTAAACGCTTTGAATTTTGGCTAGTGTTCTCCAACATTAGTTAACAGCGTGTATAAAAAATTGCTGCATTCTCTATAAATCAAAAATTATATTTACTTTTAAATCATGAAAAATGAATGAAAAATTGCTACCAAAATCATCGCAACTTTTCATACACAATTACGTTACCATACATACTGACCCGTCCTAAATAAAGGCTACATAATTTTAAACATTATGTATAAAAACGACAAAGTCATCAGACGTTATTCAGAACCTTTTAAATTGAAAATTTTAGACGAACTTACAACCGGAAAATTAAACAAGTATCAATTAGGTAAGGCATATGGTATCGCTCCAACTACCATTAATGAATGGATTAAAAAGTATAACCGTAAAGACCTTATGAATACCAGAATAACCGTGAAAACTAAGGATGAAATAACCAGAATTAAACAGCTTCAAAAAGAGATTGAACAACAAAAAAAACTCTTGTTAAAAAAAGACTTGGATGCTATGATTCAAGATTCATACCTAGAAGTTGCTGCTGAAGACCTTGGTTATAAATCTGTAGCAGAACTAAAAAAAAAGCTAAATATAGAGCGTTAATTACATCTAAAACCAAAGCTAAAGGATTTGCGTCTTTGACAACTATAACTAACTGTTTCGGACTTAAACGTGATGCATATTACAAATATAAACATAGAGCTGATAAACGTTTAAAGCTAGAACAACAGATTATTCAAATTGTTAAGCAAAAACGCAAATCCTTACCAAGAGAAGGTGTTCGTAAACTCAAAATATCCTTAAAAAACGATTTTGATAATGCAAATCTTAAGGTAGGAAGAGACATGCTATTCAATGTCCTTAGAAAACACAATATGCTTACAACCAGAAAGAAACCAAGTTATAGAACTACCAATTCTTTTCATAGATTCTATAAATACAAAAACATCATAAAAGATGTACTTGTTGATAGACCTAACCAGGTATGGGTAAGTGACATCACCTACATTAGAACTGTAAAAGGATTTTGTTATTTAGCCCTTATAACCGACTTGTATTCTAGAAAAATAATAGGGTATGATCTTAGTGATAGCTTAGAGCTTAGCGGATGTGTAAGAGCATTAAAAAAAGCATTATATAAAGCTAAAAATACGGATGAACTCATACATCACTCCGATAGAGGAATACAATATTGCAGTAACCTATATACACAAATTTTAAAAAGGAAGAACATTAAAATTAGCATGACAGAAGATAACCATTGTTATGAAAATGCTGTCGCTGAAAGGGTAAATGGTATATTAAAAGATGAGTTTTACTTAGATCAAACATTTGATAATGTGATACATGCAAAAAGAGCTACAAAAAGTGCAATCAATCTATACAACCAAATAAGATTACACGTATCTTTAGACTATAAAACACCAAATATGGTATACAAATTAACAGCTTAAATCAATTTTTAACCTGTAGCCATATTTCAGGACTAGACATTGTCGAGAATTATGTGAAGTTCTCTTTTTGATAAATCAAAGTCAGTTTTAAAATTTTATTTTTCAATAGTAATTCCAGCTTTGTCCTTTTTTTAGAGAACTAAACGTTTTATGGTTTGGCTCATTTGCCAATCTCATTGTTTCTTGATTGTCGGTTCTTATTTTGTGTTTGCAACGTCTCTGGCTCGTTCCGATAACTTAGATTACTTTTTACTTTTGAGTAGAACCTCATCGTATTTTTAGCCAATTCTCGCTGAACGTTCTGATCCGTTCTTTTTCTAAAAAAAGGCTTTATACAAATCTTAAAATACGCAAACTAAATGCAAGTAAGGCTTGTAACTATTTATCTTTTATTGGCTGACAATTGTTCTTGTTTGAAACCGTTTGGAGTTGCATTCTGTATCGTTTGCTTTCAGTTTAAAATTTTCTAAAGGCTTTGAATTTTGGCTAGTGTTCTCCAACATTAGTTAACAGCGTGTATAAAAAATTGCTTCTTTCTCTATAAATCAAAAATTATATTTACTTTTAAATCATGAAAATGAATGAAAAATTGCCGCTAAAATCATCGCAACTTTTCATACACAATTACGTTAGCTACAATTTGAAATCAATTAAATCCCTTGAATAAAATAATATTAGAAACTTTTATAAAAAGAGGATTATCTGACAGAAGAGAAAGGATACTTCGATTCACTGAAAAAGGAATAGAATTTGACAACTCAACATTCTTTGTAGAGAATATAGTTTTTATTGAATACAGTCAGATTAAATCTTATCGTTTCGGATTGAAATGGATTACTGGATTATACTTTACTTTTGGTAGAGAATATATAATTGAATTAAAGACTCTTGACAATCGCATAATTAAATTAAATTCTTCCTGTTATTATGGATTTAAAAAAATTGAATTCGCTAAAAAACAAAATGAGATTCTCGACGTTTTGTGGAAAAACTATTCTGAAAAAAAATGTCTAGATAATTTAGAAAAATATAAATCTCACATGGAGTTTAGAATCCTAAAAACTAAGATCACTTCAAAAGGAGTTTACATCAAAAACAATTTAGTTGAGTGGAATAACATAGAAATAAAAGAATATTTCGACTATTTCGTGATTTTTTCCTCTAAAGATATTGAAAATTTGAATCAAGCTTATTACTATAAATTAGATTGGGACTCTGGAGTTTTATTTGGAACGATTAAAACAATAAAAACAGTAGCTAACAAAGCGTATAATTAATTACGTCTGAATAGAAACTATGTTAATAAGACAATTCAATCATCTCCTGTAATAATTCTTCAGGAGATAGTTTTTTAGTAAGTCTTTCCAAGTTCTTTTCAGCTTTAGAAACATGACCAAATAAGGAGTGCGACACTCCTATCTTCTTAGTAAAATTTATAAAATACTCTAATGCTATTATGTTCTGATAGCGAACAAATTGATCAGCATTTAAGTGCGGCACACCTTGACTTTTAACTACGTTGGAGAAATACTTTGAATACATTTTACAAAGTTCTTTATAATTTGTAGCAATTATAGCTTGGTTTTGTAGCATGTTAATAAGTCTTTCCAAATTCAAACTAAATAGTAACTTTACAGCTATTATCATTACTATGTGTTTTACTAAGTCAAATACAAAATCAGCAGAAGAAAACGAAAAAAGATTTAAGGCGAGTTTTATTGCACCAGAAATTTATCAGTCATACTACGCAAGATCTGGTTATTCTACTGATTATTTGTATATTATAAAGCAAAACGAAAATGAAATTATTAACCCAGCATATTGGGGATTACTTCCGGAAAATATAACTATTGATAAGAGGCAAGAATATTTAAGTCAATATCGAACCTATAATGCCAGAGTAGATAAAATTCTTAACAATCAAAATAGAGCTATAAATTTTATAAAGAGTCAACCCTGCATAATTCTAGCAGATGGAATATTTGAACCACATTACAAATCAGATATAAGTTATCCTCATTATATAAAACATCATGATCATGGTTTGTTTGCATTGGCAGGAGTATATACAGAACTGGATGATGGTTTATACACTACTACAATTATAACTAGAGAAGCTAATCCTTATTTTACAGAGATACACAATAAGAAAAAGCAAGGTACTTTTAGAATGCCTCTAATATTAAATCAGGAGGATGAATCAAATTGGTTATCGAATGATTTAAATACAAGTGATATAACGGAATTACTAAATAGCTTTACTAGTAAAAAGTTCGTTGATTACCCAGTAAGAAAGAGTAGTGGTCATCCTATAAATAATACTGAAGGAATTCAACCTTTTTTTTACCCGGAACAACAATCGTTGTTTTAATAATCGATAAGGAAACTCAATTATTTCAATAGTTCATAATTATTTAATTTTTTTTTTATGTGTGAAATTTCCGTGAAATTTTTTAGAATTGACTTACTAACTATTTGATAAATAATGTTTTAAAACAAAAACACTCTTGCCTTCTAAGCAGACGGTCACAGGTTCGAATTCTGTCGCGATCACAATAAGCCTTACTAGTTTTAGTAAGGCTTTTTTGTTGATAACACATTTATTTACATGGGTTTTACTTCTCCTTTGATTTTGTTTTTATGACTTTAAATGAGATGTTACAAGGAATTAACTTGCATATATTTAGGTGTGTTTCGCTGTGTTGTTCCAAAAAAAGCGGGCAAAATATGGGAAAATTTTATGTGTAAAAAAAATTGATAAACGGAAGGAAGAATTTATGTAGTAGATACCCGAGAACACCAAAAAAAATAATGGTTATCCTGTTATTTGTCATTTGCAAAATAGAAAAAGACTTCGATTTTCTTTGAAGATGAATTTCATGAAGGAAGAATAGGATTTTGGAAAAGAGCTTCCTCAAAATTATAAGAGAAAACAGTTAATTAAAAAAAAATGTGTATTAGCTGATCTTATTACCAAATCTTTGGATGATAGAAATATTACATTAGCTTATGTAAAAGAAGTTTTAACTGGAAATAATAGTTCAAATGACAAAGGTTTATCCTTTTATGATTTTGTAGATCAGTTGATAACTAAAAAGGAAAAATTAGTTGATGAAAATGGAGTACTTGAATAATTCGGACAGAGTAAATAATGAGGCTATGAGATTGGTTCACGTTCAGGGTTTTGAATCAGATAATCAGCACTCCTTGTCATTAAAGAGAGACGATTTTGAACGCAGTTTAGCAAAATTTGTAATGAAGTGGCTGTACGTTCATAATATACATGAAGGAACTATATTTCCTGATTTAAATGGTATCGCTTCAAATACAAAACAAATTGTAAGACGTTACAAATACTTTGATAAGTAAAAACTAATTATATCACTGTATAACCGCAATTACGGCAGATTCGTCTACAGCCGAATCCATTTCGTAATTATTATAACTTGTATAATACAAAAACAATGTAACTTTGTTTCCGTAACATTAATTATACAAATATGATGCGTTTTTTGCTCATTCAAAATTACCTTAAAAGATGAAAAGGATTATTGTTTTATTTTTAGTATTGGCTTTAACTGCTTGTGACAAAGAAGATTTGTATTCTGATTTAGGAGAGCTTTCAGGGTCAGGAGTCATTGAAATTGGGACCCACAACGTTAGTGGCGTAATTGGAGAAGTGTTTACGAAATATATTTACACCACAGCACCAAACGGTGGAAGAATAGAAATTTTTGGCACATCAGGAGTTACTGATGACCAAATGAATTATGCTCGTGAGATACTAGTTCAATATCTCACTAAGGAAGGCGCAGTCTACAAAATTCAGCATAAAGAAATTATAGCCAATTCAATGACCAACAAACGCTCGGCATTGGTGTTTTTTGACACAGAAGAACAATATAATGATAATATAGATAAAGTACAAAAAGCAGGGTATAATGTACAAGATTTGTATGCAACTGAAAGTTTAGGCTCTATTGAGGGAGATGGATCTTACGAAGAAATTTTACATTTGGTTCATAATTATGGTATAGCACCAACCTTATTTAATTATCAAAATAAATTACAAAAAGCAAATGATGATGCTATCAGTAAAGGTTTATACAACCCAAATGGAGATGACTTCCCAGAGGCCGATTTTGATGATGAATACTTTGCTGAAATCATGAATTGTTTTTTAGGACTTGGCTCCAACGAGGAGGAATATAAACCCTCAACCCGCGCCGAAATGCAAACTCAAGATCCAGCAGGTTACCAACTGATCTTGGATTTATTTGGAGATATTCAATTGGTAAGATAATTTTCAAAAGCAATAAAATGAAATACAACATATTAATAATATTTGTTTTAAGTAATCTTTATATTTTTTCACAGGATAATAATGCAAATGATAAACGGCTCTCTCTAATTATAGGGACATCCCAAGGAATATCTTTTAATCACAAAGAAGCATTTTCCAATACCAATAATAAAACATTTGATAGTACCATGGGCTATGCCTACAGTTATGGTGGGGGGGTAAGTATTATATCAAAAAGTAAAAAGGCTTTTTCCGATATTATGTTAAACTATCGTTCATATAGTAATGGTATAAAAGGAATAGTAGATATAAATACTCC
This sequence comes from Tenacibaculum sp. SZ-18, assembly GCF_002813915.1. NCBI lineage: Bacteria > Pseudomonadati > Bacteroidota > Flavobacteriia > Flavobacteriales > Flavobacteriaceae > Tenacibaculum > Tenacibaculum sp. SZ-18. Next base: position 2,801,798 of record NZ_CP019335.1, read on the forward strand.
GTCTGGATATTCAACCAAAACTTCTTTTGACAGATTTAATTACTTGTCTTTGGAATATAGATATTCTAGATACGTGAAAACCATAAAGGATCTTAATACTTTCTTTAGTGTTGGAATACAAGCATCCTATCTTCTAAATGTTAGAAAAAGATTGAATTATGAAAACAGTAGTGAGGTTATTAAAATTGAGGGAAAGAATATTTCAGAAAATGATGTTCTTCAGACTTCTCCAACCTTCATATTTTCTTATGGTACTGAATTTAACAGTGGAATATTAAAGGCTGGAAAGAAATCACGATTAAGTATTGATTTCACTTTTGATACTTTTCGTTTAGGAATACAGAGTAGTCCTTCTAATCAGTATTATTCTATTATGATTAATTACAGAATATTATTTTAAGAAAGTTGATAAATAGTATGACAAAACACTACAACGATAACCGTTCTGCAAGCTTATAATTTTTTAGTAAGCCTTTCCAAGTTCTTTTCAGCTTTAGTAACGTGACCAAATAAAGAGTGCGACACTCCTATCTTCTTAGTAAAATTTATAAAATACTCTAATGCTATTATGTTCTGATAGCGAACAAATTGATCAGCATTTAAGTGCGGCACACCTTGACTTTTAACTACGTTGGAGAAATACTTTGAATACATATTGCAAAGTTCGTTATAATTTGTAGCAATGATAGCTCAAAATTGTAGCAAAAGTGAGTTTTATTGCTTTAAGTACAAAATCCCCTTCCCCCAGAGTATAAATTTATTGGATAAAAAACTACAGTACTCAGGAAAAACACTCAATACTAAACACTGTAAATCAGGGTTTTAATATATTAAAACTATAAAAGAGTATAGAAAGTACAAATATTTTTATAAACTGGTTGATAATTGTATTTAAGAAAATCTATATCTAAAAATTTAGATTTGCTAAAGTTATATTACTGTCAGCTTTTTTCATGTTTCTCGGTATATAGTCATTAGTTTGTGAAATAGAATGATGCCTAGCTTGATCTCTAACTGAATTTAAAGGAACTCCTGCTTTAATTAAGTCAACTATTCCAGTATCTTTAAGGTAGTACCATTTTATTGATGAGTCGATATTGAGTTTTTTCCTCATTCTAGCCCAATTACTGCTTGCCTTTTTAGGTTTAAATCTTTCTCTACCTGGAGCGTAATTTGAATTAGAAAATAAATAATAATCTTTGTTTGCATTTTTTATGTGATCTTCTAACAATACTCTTAGTTTTGGTGGTATGGTTACAAAATCGGATTTATTGTTTTTTGAGTATTCAGCAGATATCCATAATGTGTTAGTATTCAAATAAACATCTTTAACTTTGATCTTAGATAACTCTGTTCTTCTCACCAAACAATAGTAACAACACTTACATTAAACAAAATAATTTGGATTTGTTTCTTGGTAATAAGTGAAAAATTCTTCCTTAATTTCTTTAGGAATAGTTTGTTTGTCATTTTTTTTACGATGTATTTTTTTAATCCCTTCACACGGATTTTCTAACAAATATTTTTTATCAATCATCCATTTGGTAAGAGTAACTATAAAGGTATAATAATTGTCTCTTGTTCTGCTGCCTAACTTTTTTGTGTATCTCAAATAATCTAAAAATTTTATTACAAATTCATTAGTTATTTGAGAACAGGTAATATTTTTCATCTGTTTATACTCTAAATATTCCTTTATTTTTTTGATTTTTGAATGATAGGTTTCTTTAGTAGCTTCACTTAAATTTTTATCATAAAATTCTATATCAATTTGATTTAAAAACAAGTTAGTGACATCATATAATGAAGTAAATTCTTTAACACCACTTCTCTAAAAAAAGGATAAGGAATTTGTTTCTAGCCTCTTATTAATTTCAGAAACCATTCTCTTACCTAGCTTTCTGCGTTGGATAATCGATTTTAAAGGTTTAACCCTATTTCTTTTACGGATAAATTTATTTGTTATGGGATTTTTAATGTAGTAAATGACTTCCCATGTTTTATTTTCCCTCAATTCTGCAGGAATATAATCTACAAATACTTGATTTTTTGTTTTTGACTTTTGTCCATTTTTTTTACACCAGTTTTAAACTGTTGTAAAAACTTAAACAATTAGTTGACACGTATTTGACACACTTTTTTTAAAAAACCCTGTAAAAAATTGTTTTACAGGGTTTTAAATTGTGGAGACGCCGAGAATCGAACTCGGGTCCAAACAAGTAGCTCAAAAGCTTTCTACATACTTAGTTTTTATTTAATTTTCGACCAAAAGCTGACTAAAAACGATCCACTTTTAGCTTATCTTCTTTAGTTTCGAAAACCTATCGAAGTACTAGATTTTCTATGTTTACTTTTATGATGCCCAGAAATGAAACGCCGTAAACCAGGGCTTTCCTTGGACATTTAGCTTGCGCACCTCGTGCGCCTAGGCTTGAATCTTACTATAATTCAGATTATTAAGCAGCTAAAGCGTAATTATTTTCGCCATTTAAATTGTTGAAATAAGTTTAACGAGCATCATTTCAGTCCTCGGTATGCTTACAATTTCACTAGCCTTGCTGTCAAAACCAGTCGTCCCCAATATGTCAAAGATATTTGTATGAATTTCAAAATGTATACCAAATAAAACTAAGCGTCAATTTGACTTTACTCATCTTAAAAGTCGGACCACAAATATAAAAACTAGTTTTAGATTTTATACTAAGATTTGATTGATTTTAATACTGATTTATTAAAACCGTTGGTTTTTTTATATATTTAAACCCATCGCTAACTATTTTTAATTTATGCGCGCCTGCCGTTACTTCCTTACTTTAGCCACTCTTTTCGCAATTCAGTCTTTCGCTCAACGGAATCACTCAAAAGATATTAATAAACTCCAAGAGTTAAAATTAAAATTCTACCAAAACAAAAATATTGGAACGGATAGCACCTTATCCTTAATGAGGCAATTACAAAGTGTAGATAACCATTCATTTAAAACATTCGCTTACGCAGCTTCTTTGTATTTAAAAACACGCGATAAATACTCTTTTAATTTTGAAGCGAATAATGATAGTATTCATAAATATCTTCCTAAAATTCAAGAGAACAACAAGAATTACTCAATGTTATTTGATATTCATATTCTTTTAGGAAATACATACAAACGACGAGGACAAATGAAAGCTGCTTTAGATAATTATTTGAAAGCAGAAAACTATGCTCTTATAATTAATGATGTCGAACGAATTGTAAAAATTAAAGGTAATGTTGCATTGGTTTATCAAGGCATAAGACAACTAGATAACGCTTTAAACCAAATAATCACAACATACAAAATAGTAGAAAACAATAAAGTAAGACTAGGAAAAAAATACAATTCCCGAAAGTTTCAGACACTTCTTAACACAAGCGCTATTTACAACTCTTTATTACAAGATAATAACAAGAATTTGCAATATGGAGACTCTTCCATTCATTGTCTGAATAAAATTCTCTCAGATAAAGATCTTAAACTCTCAAAATTTAAATATGGTCAAGTTTATCGAAATCTCGCAACTGCATATTCCTTAAAAAAAGAATATGCTCAAGCAGAACCTTTCTTTCAAAAGAGTATTGAATATTTTTCGGAAATCAATGCGCAAGCAGATTTATATAATGCTTTCTACAACACAGGAGTAAATTATTTAGAAATGAATAATTTACATAAATCTAAAGATGCCTTCCAAGAAGTTTTACGAATTAAACAAGATACTTTACTCGACCCGAATTATGTAAATGCACACAAGTATTTAAGTGAAATTTATGTTCAACAAAACAATAAAGATTCTGCTTCGTATTACTTCACTAAACATCAAAAAATTTTGGAGCAAGCAACAAAAGAACAGCAATTAGAGTATGAAAAAATCTTTAGTGCAGATGAAACCTACCAATTGAAAAAGAAAATTGATAGTCTTGAAAAAGTAAATTCGGAAAATAAAAATATGATTATTGTATCATTGATTCTTTTAATCGCAATAATTGTAACAAGTACAATTATTATTTACAAAAATGTTAAAGAAAAAAGAAATGCAAAAAGTAGATTAAGACAATTATTAGATATTCCGAAAGAAATTGAAAAAGAAACCAATAACCAAAAATTAGTGATTAAAGATGAGCATCATGCTGAGGTTATTGAAGGATTAATAAAAATTGAAAAAAAATTATTCTTTTTGAAAGAAGAATTCAACTTGTATACAACTGCCAAGAAAATCGGAACAAACACCACCTACCTCTCAAAAATTATACGGGAACATAAAAAAATGACCTTCAGTGAATATTCTAACGATTTAAAAATAAAATACATAGTTGAGAAACTAAAAACCGATAAAACGGTTAGAGCTTATACAACACAAGCGATTGGTGAAATTGGCGGATATAAAAATGCCAAATCCTTCACCAGAATTTTTAAAAAGTACACAGGGATAACTCCGTTTCAATTTATCGATAAAATAGAAACGGAGTTGGAAAAACTTAATTAATTAGCGATGCTTATAGGCATGCTGCCGTATTTCTTTTCTTAGGCGGTTTATTTTGTGTCGGGAAACAATCTTCGTCTCCATCAGTGTTTACTCCACCGTCAAGTTTACCTCCCATTGCATAAATTTTATGCTGTGATTTTTTTGATAATTCAAACCTTTTTAAATCCTCCATAATTGATCTTCGCATGATTATTTGTTTTTGATTAACTAAAATTAGATTTTTTTTAGTGAGATTTTACAAAGTAATACAAACACACAAAAAAAACAATAAAACAAACTGTAAAACAACGATTTACAACCTAAAAACATAGTCATTTTTTTGAAAAAATACCTCCATATTTTACAAATGAAAACCCTATTTACTTCGATTTCTCAAGGATTCATTAAATATTTGGTGAAAAGTTCAGAGAAGAATTTCATTAATAATTCATCGATTCACTCTTGCTCAAGCCTATAAAAAATCAATTTATATAAATATTAAATATCATGATGAAGCCAATTTCAAAAATCGGGACAATTTTAGAAAAACAAACTTTGAAACAAATAAATGGTGGCGGACCTGGCTCTCCTTACTGGTGCAAAAATAGCGCTAACTGGGGACCATACCCAACTGCTTGTAGAAGAGGGCAAGAAAGAGTTTATGACTACTCACTTGGTTATTGCGTATGTAAAGGAAAAGTTGCTGTTATGTAACAGTTATAAATTTTTCAATAAAGGATGATGAAACAACTCTAAATTAATTTAGAGTTGTTTTTATTTTACTTTAAAACTTGATTCTTCAAACACTATTCTTTATAATTTTCTTGGTTTGTTAAACACCAAAATACTACTTGTAAAGTAGGTTAAAATCGTGTACTTTTGTAAATAAAAAGTTGTAATTTACAACAAATAACACCTTTTTTGTTAAATTTTATACAATCAACCATGAAGTTTGGAATTATAAAGGAACGTAAAAATCCACCAGATAAAAGAGTCGTATTTTCTCCTGAAAAATTAAAAGAATTCAAAGCTAAATTTCCTAATGCAGAAATTGTAGTAGAAAGTTCAAACATACGAGTATTTAAAGATGAAGAGTATACATCTGCTGGTTTCGAAATAACAAATGATGTTTCTGATTGTGATGTTTTGATAGGTGTAAAAGAAGTTCCTGTTGATAAATTAATTCCAAATAAAAAATATTTCTTTTTTAGCCACACTATTAAAAAGCAACCTTATAATCGAAAGTTACTACAAGAAATGTTAGCTCATAACATTGAAATGTATGATCATGAAACAATCATAAAAACGAATGGTGCTCGTTTAATTGGCTTTGGTCGATATGCTGGATTAGTCGGTGCATATAATGGAATTAGAGCTATCGGTTTAAAAGAAGGAACTTTTTCTTTACCTAAAGTGGAGACTTTAGCAGACTTAGATGCTGTAAAAATAGAGCTTGATAAAATTAAACTTCCAAACATAAAGATATTACTTTCTGGAACTGGAAAAGTAGCTAAAGGAGCTCAAGAAATACTTGATCACTTAAAAATAAAACAAGTAAGTGATGCTTTATATCTTACTTCGAAATTTACTGAACCTGTTTATTGTTTAGTTGATGTAATGGAATATGCAAAGCGGAAAGATGGTAAAGTTGGAGACAAGCATGAATTCTACAAAGATCCTACAGGATATGAAAGTAACTTTATGCCCTATGCTAAAGAAACTGATTTCTTTATTGCAGGCCATTTTTACGGTGATGGTGCTCCGTATTTATATACTAGAGAAGATGTAAAGTCAAAAGATTTCAATATTAAATATGTTGCCGATATTTCTTGTGATGTTGATGGACCGGTTGCCACTACCTTAAGAGCTTCAACTATTGCTGATCCTATTTATGGTTACGATGCACAATCTGAATCTGAAGTTGATTATAAAGATGACAACGCAATTGTAGTAATGGCTGTTGATAATTTACCTTGTGAGTTACCTAAAGATGCTAGTGAAGGGTTTGGCGACATGTTCCTTGAGCATGTAATTCCTGCTTTTTACAACAATGACAAGGACGGGATTTTAGCACGCGCCAAGATGACTACTAATAACGGAGAGTTAACAGAAAGATATCAATATTTACAAGATTATATAGAAGGCAACGATTCGTATGCGCTTCATTAAAAAAACAATACAATATACTTATTACTTTTTATTAAGTATCATTGCATATATCGGCGTTTCTATTCTGCTTAGTTACATTACCGTAAATAAAATACAGGAAAAGTCAAGTCAACACATTTACATTGATTCAAATGGAATTCATTTAAGCGTAATCATTCCTAAAGAATATTTATCCGATAAAATAAAGAAAGATTTACAACTTAAAATAGATACAAAATTCGTTAGATTTGGATGGGGAGATGTAAATTTCTATTTAAATACACCGACTTGGAAAGATTTCAAAATGAAGTATGCATTGGGTGCATTATTTTGTGATAATCCCACCTTAATTGAGGTAAATCCGAAAAAATCTTATAACCCTAAATGGACGGAAGTTCCTGTAAATAGTAATCAACTTGAAAAATTGAATAATTATATCTTTGATACCTTCAAAATTAAACACAGTTCTAAAATAAGAATTAAACAAAAAATGTATCCTAATTCGCAATTGTTTGAAGCAAATGGCTCTTATTCTCCATTTAAAACTTGTAATACATGGGTAAATACAGGATTTAAGCGAAGTGGATTGAAAGCTAGCTTTTGGACGCTGTTTGATTTTGGACTTTTGAATAAATACAAATAATGGATACTGATAAAAAATTCTTGATTGAAACAGCTCATATGAAAATGCCTTTCGGAAAATATAAAGGGACCTATTTAGTTGATATTCCAGAGTATTATTTAGTTTGGTATAAGAACAAAGGCTTTCCGGCTGGAAAATTAGGAAAAATGATGGCTTTAGTGTACGAACTACAGCTCAATGGTTTAGAAAGTATTCTTAGAAAAATTAAGTCAAAATAAAAAACATCTCGAAATTCGAGATGTTTTTTTAAATCTATATATTTATTTCACTTCTTTTTATAACTGAAAATAAAATCCAAAGTAAGAATGCAAACCCAAAAGTGACATACCAGGTGGTTGACTCTTGAAAACTAAGAATACTTTTTTTCACTAAATCTAGCGGAGAAAACAGAACATCCCAGCTATTAAATCGAAGAAATCGACCTAAATAAATTCCATAGCCACATAAGAAGAAAACCATTATGGAAAAGTTTTTCGCAACTTTTTTATTCCACTTAACACAGATAATATTATAAAAACTAACGATTGAAAATAAACCTAATAAAGTTCCTGTTGATGCGTTTACAAACAACATAAATAAATCAAACCAAGCCATTTTGCTTTCAGGTTTAAAATGAATAAAATCTGTAATTATATATGGAGCATTTGGTAAAAAAAACAACCATGCAAATATTAAAATAATCAAGTGAGACTTTTTTGTCTTTGTAATATCAAGTCGTTTTGCATATTCGGCAAACATAAGTGGAATAACGGCTAAAAACATATTCCATAGTAAAAACGTATAATTCAATGACTGTGTTAACTGTACTCTTAGTAGTGGAAGAAAAGCTGAGAATACAACTAGTAATAAAACAGTTCTCTGCAAATTTGTAATTGGTTTTATAAGCATAACAATTAAGTTTTATCCGTTTTGCCAATCAATTTTTCTAGAAGCATACATTACAGAAGCCAAGATTAAATATAACCCAACACTTCCTACTAATAAAGCATAACTTTCTAACTGAATTATAATAAAAATAAAGGTATACAAAGCTGTTAAACTAATTCCAATAAACATAGGGAATTTAAGGTTCTTTAATATTGATTTAGAATATAATGTTATTAAAGCGACAACAGATATTCCTGCAATAAGGTACGCATTTAAAAAATTACTATGCTCTGATATTGAAATTAATAAGGTATAAAACATGGTTAATGCTATTCCAATCATTAAATATTGAAATGGATGAATTGAAATTTTACTCATCGTTTGTATTAAAAAGAAAACTAAAAATGTAAGGGAAATAACTAAAAACCCATATTTCGCTGATCGTTCACTTTTTTGATATTGATCTACAGGAATCATAAAATTAACACCAAAGGCATATTTTTTTAAATTAGGAATTCCATTAAACGATTGTTGAGGAAATGGCCTGTTTATATCTAAAACCTTCCATTTAGCATCGAAACCATCTTCTTTAATTTTATCTGGATTATAAGGTAAGTATTCACCTAAAAAATTTGCAGTTTTCCAATTCGATTTAATATTTACATCTGTTTCTTTTCCTACAGGAATAAAGCGAATTTGTTTGCTTCCATTCACATTCATTTTTAAAGAAAAACTTACAGAATTTTCAATTGGTAAATCTGTTTTCTTAATTGATTTACTTTCTAATTTGTGTAATGTTAAATATTCATATGAATGTTTATCTAATTCGTGATAATTATCATTTGAATTTGAACTTGAATGATCATATTTTGATTCAAAAGCATAATTATTTTTATTAAGATGTATCTCTACCAAACTACTAACTCCTTTTAAGTTTGACGTTTCAATAATCAATTTTGATTTCTCCCAGATAATATCTTTATCCTCAATATCTTTTTCGCTGAAATCAGGACGAGTAAAATTACCATCAATATGAATTTCACTACCGTATACTGCGGTTTCATAAATTCCTCTTTTCTTTGGTTGTGGATTCACTGTTGCATTTACCGATAATTTATTCGGAAAAAAATACGCGTTATGAATATTCTCAATGGTTTCCTCTTGATATGTTTTTGTATTCTGATTGTAAATTCTTTTTACAGAATATGTTTTATAAGGAACCTTTAACATGGGGCCGTATAGCATAACTTCCCCTCCCCACTTTTTATTTATTTCGCTAATCATTGCCTTTTGATTGTATTGTCGTTCGTGAATAATGTCCTTAACGTACGAAAGCGGTATTAATAATATCAGAATTAAAAAACCTATCATTAGCATTCTCGCAGAAATTGAATTTCTTATCCATCTCCCGAATTTTCCAGTTTGTTCATGAACTTTTTCCATCTTATTGGTATTTATCTATTATTCAATTTTTTAGATTCCACCCAACCATTGCTGATTGGGCGGTTTAAGCAATCTTCCCAATTTTAAAAGAACTTTGTTTTTCAAAGTTTGTTTTTAAAAAAATTTTACTTTCCTTTTATCAATTTTTCCAAAGCTTCAACATGCTTTTTAAATTCCTCTTTTCCTAATTTCGTTGCTACATACTTAGTATTTGGTTTTCTTCCAATGAATTGTTTCTCTACGATTATAAAACCAACTTTTTCTAAAGCTTTCGAATGACTTGCTAAATTTCCATCTGTAACTCCCAATAGTTCTTTTAATGTTTTAAAATCTGCGTACTCGTTCACGACCAAAATAGACATGATACCTAATCGGATTCGATGATCAAACGCTTTATTTATGTTATTAAGAATATTCTTCACAATGGTCCTAACCTCTACTTTCTTTCGTATTTAAAATACATTAAAATTCCGTAAACAATATGCATAACTCCAAAGCCAATTACCCAAAACCAAAATCCTAATCCAGGAGAATATGCACAGAGCAAACCTAATACAATTTCTGTATATCCTAAATACTTTACGTAGCCCAATGTATATTTAGAAGCATTCACTAACGCTAATCCATAAAAAAGTAACATTAAAGCTCCTGTTTGCCCATAGCGTTGTTGCTGTAAAATAATAAATGTATAAATTCCACCAGCAATTAAAGGAACTAAAAAGCTAATGAGCAATCGTTTTGTCGTAGCATCCCAAATTTTCTCATTATTCTTTTTTGCCTTTACAGTTGTTAAAAAAATGGCCGTTCCAACACTTAATATGAAAACTAGTACCATGTCCAACATCACAAGATTAAAAATTTTACCATCTAAAATTAAATATCCCCTCTCACTACTGGTAACTAACCAATAAGCGTATGCAGCTCCAATTAAAGCAAATGTTCCAGCTAAAATTCCTGATAATCCGCTTAATGAAATAAATCGTGTAGATTTATTCATTAAATTCTTAATTTCCGTGATGTCTTTTAAATAGTCTTCTGAACTCATAGTAAAGTACTTTGAAAAGCAAAGTAAAAAATTTATTAGGATTCTACCTAATAAAAAACTGTTAATTTTAATTTAGAGTTTCTCAACGCACATTTTATTTTGAATAAACTCCTATTTTTAAAAGATGAAACCAGCTGAAGAATATATTTTAAATCAGGAAGAACCTTTCAAATCAATATTGCTGCACCTACAGTTAATAATTGAACAAAGTTTTCCTGAGGTGACATTACAATTTAAATGGAAAATCCCTTTTTATGTTTTAGAAGGAAATCCTTTTTGTTATTTAAATCCGTCAAAGAAAAAAGGATATGTGGATGTTGGTTTTTATGGAGATCATCAATTTGAAAAATACAATAATCTCTTAATTTCTGAAGGAAGAAAAGTTGTAAAATCGTTACGATTCTTTTGCTTAGAAGATATTAATGCGGAAATTCTAGTTTATATTTTGACCGAGGCAAATAAAAATAAAGTTAAAGGATTTTGGAAAAAATAAGGCTTTTAATCCTCTACCTTAAAAGCTAAAGCTGATTTATTATTAAAATACAAAGTCAAAATTCCTTCTTTCGAAGTGTTGATAATCACATTTGTATAAGTTCCCGATCTTTTCACTCTAGGTTCTTTAGTAAAACTTTCATCATCGAACTTGTAAGTAATTTTTAAATTTTCATTTAAGTTTTTAAATGTGATAAATTTCTTTCGTTTAACGCTACTTAACTTCCCGTCACTTGGAGTTATCAACTCTGCTTTTGCCTTTATAAAACCATCCCAAAACATAGGTAATGCACTAAATTTATTAATATTAGATTGTTCTAAAAAATCAATCCATTTTGGTTCGCTCGGATAATGTGTTAATCTCATTTGAGCTGGCTGAATATTAAAATAACTAAAATCACATTCTGCTCTGTCTAAATAACCATCATAATCAATACCATAGGTTGCATCTATCAACATCCATTTACCGTTAAATTTAACAGCATTCCAAATATGGTTTTTAAACTTTGGTCTAATACCAATTTCTTCGGGCTTATTTCGAACGTATCCCTTTATAAGTTCATTTTCAATTTCAAAATAATCACAAAGCTTTTTTAATGTCAAAGCCATATGCTCACAGACACCTCCTCTATCTTTAATTGCCTTTTCTACCAATCTATCATTTTTAGCAACTATTTTCCTGTCTAAATCTTCCTGATCAAAATATACAATCTGTTCTGGTTCAAATACAAAAGAACTAGTAGTGATACGATATTTCATATGCAACGTTATCCAACAGTAAATAGCTTTAACTCTAGTGAGGTCCGTTTTAAAATTCCGTTTTATTTTTTCAAAAAGGTCCTGAGAACTGCTTATCGTTTTGTAGGTTCTAACTTTCTCCTTTATCCACAATTCATCTTGAGAATACGCAGAAATACAACCTGTAAACAATACTAAAAACATAATTTTCTTCATCACAATTAGTAGCCGATTTCATAACTATCAATAAACGATTTTATAACTTTACACACAAAATTTTTAAATAAAAAAATTAGCTTAATCTGTAACATTTTGTATTTTAAGTCTTCTAACTAAAATATACTATCATTAAAATAATCAAAAAAATGAAAAATCTTAAATCTTTACTTATTGTCTTTACTTTACTATTTTCCTTATCTGCCTATGCGCAAACTGCAGAAGAAATTATCAATAATTATATTGAAAATATAGGTGGGAAAGAAAAATTAGAACAATTAAAAGGTGTTCAAATGATTGGTAACATGAAAATGCAAGGGATGGAAATTCCTTTTGAAATGTTATCTACTAAAGATGGAAAACAATTAGTTTCAATTGAATTACAAGGAAATAAAATGGTTTGGTCTGCTTTTGATGGAAAAACCTCATGGCAAAGAAACCAAATGACAATGGACGCTGAAAAAAGCGATAATGAAGCTACACAAAACTTAAAAAATGAATTAGAACAATTCCCTGATCCATTTTTAAACTACAAAGAAAAAGGATATACTGTAGAATTAATCGGAAAAGAAACAATTGACGGAACTGAAACTTTTAAAATCAAATTGACTAAAAAACCTGTTTTAATTAATGGTGAATTAACTCCAAATATTACAAACTACTATTTTGACACTGAAAACTTTGTTCCAATCGTAACTGAATCACAGGTAAATCAAGGCCCGATGAAAGGACAAACTGTAAAGTCAACTTTAAGTGATTACCAAGAAGTAGATGGTCTTTATTTTCCGTTTAGTATTGGAAGCCAATTTCAAACAATGGAATTCAAAGAAATTAAATTGAATCCGGAAGTGGACGCTGCCTCTTTTGCCTTACCAACTAAAAAATAAATCAAACAATACTTATACTAACTTAACTTAATTTTCGTACAGTGTTATTCCACGAATAACACTGTACCTACTTTCATTATGAATAAGCTAATTCAAGTTTTAGCCTGTGGTTTCATTACAGTAACTGCAAGTGTAAATGCACAAGATATTGTTCTTAAAGGAAAAGAACTTTTCGGAAATTTAGAAGCAAGAGAAATAGGTCCTGCTTTAATGAGTGGTCGTATTATCGACCTAGAAAATCATCCTACAAATTCAAAAATTATTTATGCTGGATCTGCTGGTGGTGGTGTATGGAAATCTGAAAACGCTGGTGCTTCATTTGTACCAATCTTTGATGATTATGCACAGTCTATTGGTAGTATCGCAGTTGATCCTAGTGACCCAGATAATACAATTTGGGTTGGAACTGGTGAAATTTGGACAAGGAATAGCGTTTCTTTAGGTGATGGTTTATATAAATCTAAAGATGGAGGTGCAAACTGGAAAAAGATCGGTTTTGAAAAATCGGAACGTATCAGTAGTATTAAGATTAATCCGAATAATTCTAATGAAGTTTATGTTGCGGTTTTAGGAGCACTATGGAACGATAGTGAAGAAAGAGGTGTTTACAAAACCACTGATGGTGGTAAAACTTGGGATAAGATTTTATATACAAACGAGAAAACTGGGGCTAGTGATTTAATCATGGATCCTACCAATCCAAATATTCTTTATGCTTCAATGTGGGAGTTCCGAAGAACAGGTTGGGGATTCAATTCTGGTGGTCCAGGAAGTGCTTTATATAAATCAACTGATGCGGGAAAAACTTGGAACAAAATACATAATGGTTTTCCGCAAGGAGATTTAGGTCGTTTTGCCATTGCCATTGCTCCTTCCAAACCAGAGTTAATTTTTGCGGTTGTTGAGAGTAAAGAAAATAAAGGATTATATCGCTCTGATGACGCGGGAAAAAACTGGAAACTTTTAAACAGTGATTTTGGTTTGGTAGTTCGTCCTTTCTACTTTTCCAGATTAGTTGTTCATCCAACAAATCCAGATATTTTAGCGAAAGGTGGATTGTTCGGCTCTATCTCGAGAGATGGAGGAAAAACTTTTAAGAATTTAGGAGAAATGCATGCCGACATCCATGATATCGCATTTGATATTAAAAATCCGGATGCCATGTTTGTAGGAACAGATGGTGGTGTTTACAGAAGCTGGGATGGAGGTGCTACAATGGATATGGTTGATAATCTTCCGCTTTCTCAATTTTATCATATAAGTGTAGATAATCAAGAACCATATAATATTTACGGTGGACTACAAGATAACGGTTCATGGTACGGACCTTCTTCTTCTCCAGGAGGAATTGAAGCAAGAGATTGGAAACGTGTTGGAGTTGGTGATGGCTTTAGAGTGTTAAAACATCCAACTAAAAACATTATCTATTCTGAGATGCAAGGTGCGCAACAAGTTTGGAGATATGATGTAGATAAAAATTACAATAAAACTATTCAGCCATTACCTATTAAAGGAGAAGCAGATTTACGATTTAACTGGAACGCTCCTATGGCTGTAAGTACACATCAACCTGATCGTTTTTACATGGGAAGTCAATTTTTGCATGTAAGTGAAGATATGGGAGATAACTGGAAGAAAATTTCTCCTGATCTAACAACTAACGACCCTACTAAACAAGATAAAGAATCTGGAGGTATTTCTGTTGACAAATCTGGTGCTGAAACACATACTACTATATTTACAATAGCTGAATCTCCTTTAGATGAAAAGGTGATTTGGGTAGGAACAGATGATGGAAATGTTCAAGTAACTCAAAACGGAGGAAAAACTTGGGAAAATACGGTTGCTAATATTTCTGGTTTACCTAAAAACACATGGGTATATCATATTGAAGCAAGCTCTCATAATAAAGGAACGGCATACGCTGTTTTCGACGGACATACTTCAGGAGATATGAATACGTATGTATACAAAACTACTGACTTTGGTAAAACTTGGAAATCAATAGTTACCGATGATATTATTGGTTTTGCAAGAAACATTCAAGAAGATTATGTGAATGAAGATTTACTTTTCTTGGGAACAGAATTTGGTTTATTCATTACTATTGATGGTGGAAAAAACTGGTCGAGATTTACTAATAAAATGCCGGCAACTGCAGTTCACTTTATCGATTTACAAAAACAAACAAACGATTTAGTTTTAGGAACACATGGACGTGGTGTGATTATTATTGATGATATTTCTCCGTTGCGCGAAGTAAATCAAGAAATGTTATCAAAGAATGTTCATTTCTTTAAATCTAAACCTGGAATTATAAAAGAACAAGGTGGTTTTGGTGGAGGAAGTACAGAATTACAATTTGTTGGAAACAATCCAAATTCTGCTGCTAAAATTATTTATTATTTGAAAAAACGTCATACGTTTGGTAAAATGACACTAACTATTAAAGATGAGGATAATAATGAATTAATTACGTTAACTCCAGGAAAAGCGAAAGGAATTAATGTAGTCAGTTGGGGTTTCAGACAGAAAAATCCAAAGGTTGCGGCAGGTAAAAACTTCACTCGTGGAGGATTTACTGCTCCAAGAGTTACAGCTGGTACATATAAAGTTGTACTTAAGAAAGGTAAAAAAGAATATATAAATACCATTGAAGTTCAAAATGATTCTAAATCTCTTATAAGTGACAGCGATAGAAAAGCACAAAGAAGAACTACCATGGAATTATACGACGACATGGAAAGCTTGGCTTATTTAGTGCATAAAGTTGATTCATATATAAAGTCTGCCAACCGTTTGAAAGATGATAAAAAATTTAAAAAAGTAGCAACAAAAGTAATTGAGGCATTACAACCGTTAAAAGAAACATTAGTAGTAACTACAGGAGATAACTATGTTGGCGAAGCTGAACCAGAACTTCGAGAAAAGCTTTCTGATTTATATTCTGAAGTTGCAAATCAATTTGAAAAACCATCTTTATCTCAAATAGAAAATCAAGGAGTATTAAAAGCTCGTTTGACAAAAGCACAAGAAGATTTTGAAAAAATCAATAAAAAAGTAATTTCAAAATTTGAAAATCGTAGAAAAAAAGAAGATAAAAAACCTACTAAAGTATTAAGTAAAGAAGAGTTTTTATCAAAATAATAACCAAAAAAAACCTCTTGATTTTTCAAGAGGTTTTTTTGTTATTGTATTAAAAATTCAATAGCTACTTCCCTGTCAATCAACAGAAATAGAGCTTTTGCTCCTGGAGGAGGCATTATTGATACAATTGTATTTCCTCCTTTATTGGTTGTGTTTGGTTTCACTGCTCTTGTTGAACCTAAAAACCCAACCAAAATTTCCTTATCTGTGGCATTTTGCAATTCCACAGTAACACTTCCATTACGTTTCCGATTCAAAATACCAGAACTTGGCGATGATAGTTCTACATTAGATTTTAAAAACGTATGACTGTAAACGGGCTGGTTGTAAAATTCTTCTTTATCAATTCTTCCAACTCTTAATTTCCAAATTGACTTTTCTGGTAAGTGTGTTTTAAAGTATTTCTCTTTTGGAATATTATAATAGTAAGAATTGAATTTACGAATCCATCTTCCGTTATACTCAGAACCAGCTCCCCAAGTCGCATCAATATAAATCCATTTACCATTTAATTTAACAGCATTCCAAGAATGATTTGGACTTCGCAACGGTCTCCCGATTCTATTTGATGAACTTCTAATGTAACCTTCTATCACTTCATTTTCAATATCTAATAGTGTGCAAACTTTAGAAAATGTTTGTGCATACCCTTCACAAACCGCTTTTCTTGTAGATAATGTTTCATTGACCATTTCATCTTTGATAGCTTTTAATTTTCTATCTCTTTCCTCTAAAGTTTGATAGCTAAAACTAACTTTAGTTTCTCTATTCGGATTATAAAACTCCTCTAAATCGTAACGAATATTTGCGGTTAACCAACTGTAAATTGCTTTTACTTGCTCTTCCTTATCCTTAAAATCTTGTTTTATATTTTGTGCTAATTTATCAGCGGTAATTAAACCTGGATATGTTTTAATTTTAGAATTTATACTAGAAAAATCTTGGGCATTAGCAACTAAAATTGAAAAAAAAATAATAGTAAATAATCTCATATGCTTAACTTATCAATAACTATACCTTTCGAAAGAATTATTTAACCAACATTTAAAATGATAAAGTAAAAACAGTTCCTTCTTCTAACATACTTTTCACCTGAATTTTTCCTTTATGCAATAGCATTATTTGTTTACATAAACTCAAACCAATTCCACTTCCTGATTCTTTACTTGTAAAAAACGGTACAAAAATATTTTCTTGTATATCTTCAGGAATTCCGATACCGTTATCCGCTACTTTAATTAGGATATTTCGAGTTATACTTTCTATTGCTTCCACTTTAATTTTTGGATTCTCTTTCTCTTTACAAGCATCAACTGCATTTAATAATAAATTGATTAAGACTTGTTCTATCAAATGAACATCAATTTCAAAAGCTAATCTATGATTTGTATTAACAAAATCGATTTGGATTCCTTTAGCCTTTATTGAAGGCTTCATTAATAATTGAATATTCGTAAAAAGTTCAGAAACTTTGATTCTTTGTAAGTTCAAACTAGTTACTTTATTCAAACTTCTATATGTTTTTGCAAACTTTAATAAACCTTCACTTCTATTCTTAATTGTTTTTATACCTGCATTCAAGTCCGATAGTTCAGTAGTATTAATATTTTCAGAAATAAGTTCTTTTAAGTTTCTCTCGAGCGTATTGGCTAACGATGCAATTGGTGTTATTGAATTCATTATTTCATGGGTCATTACGCTGAGTAATCTCTTCCATGACTCTGATTCATTTTTACTCAAAGTATTGTCGATATTTTGAATCACTAACAACTTAAACGTATCATTATCTACTTCAAAAATAGTATCTGAAACTAACGCTTTTATCTTTTCATTATTTAAAGTTATAGAAACAGATTCTCCGGCTCTATGGAAGGTTTCAAATATTAAATTAAATAATTCAGGTTTTCTCCTTTCTATGAAACTTACATTTTTAAAGGAAGGCACATCAAGAATTTTTTGAAAGGAATCATTGCTCCATAATACCTTTCCTGTTTCTAAATCATATGCAATAATTCCAATATCAACCATTTCCAATATTTTCTGTAGATATAAATACTGGGTATGATTTTGTGAATTAATTTCTTTAATAGTTTGATGGACCTGATTAAATCCTTGGTATAAAAATCGAATATCTTTTGCTTTAACCGTCTCTGAAAATCCTCTCGAAAAATCACGATACTTTATAGAAGTAAAGAAATCTTCAATGATTAAAAATCTTCTTTGTATGAAAAAATAAGTATTGTAAAAAATTACTAAAAATGCAAGAAAAGTGAATAAACTAAATGAAACTTCTCCTCGATAAAACCAATAAATTATCCCGAGGATTACGCTAACCATAAGCATAACTCGCATTATTAATTGAAAAATGAAACCTTTATAAATCATATTTCGCTAACCTTCTGTATAATGCAGCTCTTGTAATACCTAATTCTTTTGCTGATTTGGAAATATTTCCTTTGTGTTTTTCTAATACAGTAAGTATGGTCTTCTTCTCTACTTCTTCTAAGTTCAAATTGTCATAATTACTATTCGAGGAAGGAACCGGTAATTCAATTGAAGAAAATACTAAATCCTCTTTATTTAATACAGATCCATCAGTCATTATTACAGCTCTCTCTAAAACATACTGTAATTCTCTTACATTTCCAGAGAAATGATGACTTTTAAGCTTTTTAATAAATCCAGGATCAAAAACAAACGTACTTTTATTATATTTCTCGGCATAATGAGCTACAAAGTATTTTGACAGTGCTGTTATATCGGCACCTCTATTTCGTAAAGGAGGTACGATAATATCAATAGTATTTATTCTGTAAATTAGATCTTTTCGAAAATTACTCTCATCTGCAAGATCGGTAGGTGTTAAATTTGTGGCACAAATTAATCTAATATCGATTGGAACTTCTTTATTTGAGCCTAATGGAGTTATTAATCTGTTTTGTAAAACAGTGAGTAATTTTACTTGTTGTTCCAAAGAAATATTCCCTATTTCATCCAAAAACAATGTTCCTCCATCAGCAACTTCAAATCGCCCTTCACGATCTTCATTTGCTCCCGTAAAAGCCCCTTTTTTATATCCAAATAGTTCACTTTCAAATAATGTTGATGTCAATGATCCAACATCAACTTTGATAAAAGGTTTATCTTTTCTGTGAGAATTTTCATGTAAAGAACGAGCAATTAAATCCTTACCTGTTCCATTTTCACCAAGAATTAAAACATTCGCGTCGGTAGGTGCAACTTTCCTTATTTTCGTAAAAACATCTTGCATAACCTCACTATTCCCAATGATTTTTGTGCTTCCTGCTTTAAAATTATTTGATTTGCTATTTTCTTTTTTCTTCTTTTCTAAAATGGTATTTATTGCCTCCAGTAATTTATCATTCTTCCATGGTTTCATTAAAAAATCAGAAGCTCCTTCTTTTAAACCTTTTATAGCCAGATCAATATCAGCATAAGCTGTCATTAAAATAACAGCAGTTCCAGGTTGTAATTCTTTAATTTTTCGAAGCCAATAAATACCTTCATTTCCAGTATTTACTACACCATTAAAATTCATATCGAGCACAACAACATCATATTTATGCTTTTCAATTTGGTACATAATATTACTTGGGCTCTTTTCAACCACAATTAAATTCACCAAAGATTTTAAAAGAAGTCGAATTGCTGTGAGTACATCTGCATCATCATCGATTACTAAAACGGAAGCCTTTTTTAATACCATTACTACAATATTACAACTTTAAGATAATCTTTTAAAGATTGAAAAAATAAAAATTTAAACCTTATAAAAAGTGTACACTTATGAACATAAAGTGTATCAAAACCGCACAGTTTTGTTTTTCAAAAATTATCTAAAAAACTAAAAACCAATGCTTTAAAATTTTGGCATTATATTCTATATGATATAACGAAACGTAAAAATTAATACAATGGATATTCAAATTCAAAAGAAAAGATTTTCAAACCAGCAATTAGCTACAATGATAGGAGTTTTTCTATTTCTAGTATTAACTATATATGTTTTAACATTGCCATCTGGGAAAAAGAAATTAAATGTTAAAAAGGAACGTATTTCAATAAGTACTATTACTGAAGATGTATTCCAAGAAAACATTCCTGTAAATGGTATTGTTTTACCCATAACTACCATTTTCCTTGATGCGTTGGAAGGAGGAAATGTTATTGAAAAATACGCCGAGGATGGTGAAGAACTCAAAAAAGGGCAACCTATCTTAAAGCTGTCAAATACTGATCTAGAATTGAACTTAATAAACCAAGAAACCTCGGTATACAATTTATTAACTCAAATGCAAATTTCTCAAAATGCCGCACGTCAAAACACCATAAACAGAAAAAATAGATTTACAGACGTTGAAAGCAGTCAAATTGAAGCTACCCGAAAATACAAGCTTAGTAAAAAACTGTTCGAAAAAGGTGTCATTTCTCGTCAAGATTTTGAATCTTCACAAAACAATTATAATTATCAGAAAGAGCGATTAAAGCTAGCCAAACAAGTTTTATCAGAAGACTCAATTGCTTCAAAATTAGAAATAGACAAAGCAAAAAGTTCTTATCAAAGAACACAAAATGCTTTAGAATTAATGCGGAAAAAAGTAGGAGATTTAGTTGTTCGAGCCCCTATTGATGGACAATTGACCTCTTTTGACACAGAAATCGGTCAATCTATAAACAAAGGAACAAGATTAGGTCAAGTAGATGTAACTACAGATTATAAAGTTAGAATTTCTATGGATGAACATTATATTTCAAGAATCTATCTAGGACAAACCGGGACATTATCTCTTCAAAACAAAACATATACTTTAATCATTAAGAAAGTATATACACAAGTTAATAATGGAAAGTTTCAAGTGGACATGAAGTTTGAAGAAGAAGTTCCAACAGGAATACGAAGAGGACAAAACTTACAGATTACAATAGCTTTAAGTGCCCAAAAGCAAGCTTTACTTATCCCTAAAGGCAGTTTTTATCAGCAAACAAATGGGAACTGGATTTTTAAAATAAGTAAAGATGGAAAACATGCATATAAAGTAAATACCATAGTAGGAAGCCAAAATAAACAATTTTACGAAGTTTTAGACGGTTTATCCGCTGGAGATCAAGTTATAACTTCGACATACAATAATTTTAAAGATATAGAAGAATTGATATTACA
Source organism: Tenacibaculum sp. SZ-18 (assembly GCF_002813915.1). NCBI lineage: Bacteria > Pseudomonadati > Bacteroidota > Flavobacteriia > Flavobacteriales > Flavobacteriaceae > Tenacibaculum > Tenacibaculum sp. SZ-18. The sequence continues at coordinate 2,823,087 of NZ_CP019335.1, forward strand.
ATAAAAAGATTATGATACAGATTAAAGAATTACAAAAATTTTACAGAACCGAAGAAGTACAAACGATTGCTTTAAATAAACTTTCATTTGAAGTAAAAGAAGGAGAATTTGTTGCGATAATGGGACCTTCTGGATGCGGAAAATCAACATTACTCAATATACTCGGCCTATTAGATGATCCTGATGGAGGAAGCTTTTTATTTAATGGAACAGAGGTTTCTAATTATAACGAACGTAAACGCGCAAATTTAAGAAAGCACAATATTGGTTTTGTTTTTCAGAGTTTTAACTTAATTGATGAACTAACCGTTTTTGAAAACGTAGAGCTTCCTTTAATTTACACTGGTGTTAAATCTAAAGAACGGAAAAAGCGAGTTGAAGAAGTTTTAAAGAAAATGCAAATAATGCATAGAAGAAATCATCTTCCTCAACAATTATCTGGAGGACAGCAACAACGCGTAGCTGTTGCCAGAGCAGTTGTGAATAATCCAAAATTAATCTTAGCAGATGAACCAACTGGAAACCTAGATAGTAGTAACGGAAACGAAGTAATGGATTTATTGATTGATTTAAATGAATCTGGAACGACGGTAATTATGGTGACTCACAGTGAACACGATGCCAAATACAGTCACAGAATAATTAGAATGTTAGACGGGCAAAAAGTTACTGAAAACATATTAGCTTAACTATTAACCCTTTAAAAAAAGCCTTGAATTATGCTGAAAAATTATTTAAAAATAGCATGTAGAAATATAATAAAACATAAGGTATTTTCTTTAATAAATATTATCGGACTTACCATAGGTTTGAGCGCCTCTTTTATTATCGGCTTAATGATATATTATGATTATACTTTTGATAATTTTCATAGAGATAGTGATCGTATTTACCGAGTGGTTACTAACTTTAATAGTCCAAATGGAAAGTTTTATAACTCAGGTATTACTCTGGCTCTAGAAGAAGCTATTAAAGAAAACTCCAACTTGGAAATTATAAATGGATTTACCATAGAACGTCCTTCAATAGTAGAAAATAAAGAAGAAAATATAGTTAAGAAATGGCCTAGTAAAGTTATTTTTTCAACAGGAGAATACTTTGAAATATTTGACTATAACTTTCTCGCTGGAAATAAAAATAACATTCTTAAAAATCCAAATGAAGTAATATTAACTCATAAAAGAGCACAGCAGTACTTCCCAAAATTAACTCCAAATGATATGATTGGGAAAACACTAATTTACAACGACTCTATAAATGTAAAAGTAATTGGAATTGTTGAAAATCTTAAAGGGAGAACAGACTTCTATTTTCAAGAATTTATATCAAGACCAACGATTTTAAGCACAAGATTAAGAGATGATTTTTTAAATAAAAACTGGAATGCTACAAGCTCTAACTCTCAATTAATAATAAAGGTAATCTCAAACCAAAATATAAATAAAATTCAGAAAGAATTTGACAATTTAGCAGACACTCACTTGGATGAGGATTCACGTAAACATAAACAAACAAGAAAATTTGTGCTACAGCCATTAAGCGATATCCATTTTAATTCAAACTACGGAATTTATAATTGGGAAATAAGTCAACCTAGCAAACCATTATTAAGAAACTTAGGACTAGTTGCCATTTTTCTATTATTATTAGGATGTATAAATTTCATCAATTTAAATACGGCACAAGCAACGCAGCGAGCAAAAGAAATCGGAATACGTAAAGCCTTAGGAAGCTCTCGAAAACAACTTATTACTCAATTCATGGGAGAAACTTTATTATTAGTATTAATTTCTGGTTTACTTTCAATTGTATTGTCAAAATGGTTAATCAATATTTTTTCAGATTTCGTCCAAGAAGGTCTAACGTTCTCTCTATTAGGAAATCCAAAAATTATTTTTGGTGTAGTTTTATTACTCATAATAGTTACATTTCTATCAGGGTTTTATCCTGCTTTAGTAATATCAAAATTTAATGTCATCTCTGTATTAAAGAATAATTTAGGATCAGGAGAGAAAAAAGCATTACTACGAAAGTTCTTAACTATATTTCAATTCACGATTGCTCAAATCTTTATCATAGCAACCTTACTCGTAGGTAAGCAAATTAACTTTTTACTGAATAAAGATATGGGGTTTAAAACTGATGCTGTTGCTTCTATTTACAGTCCTCGCAGTGAAAGTGAATTGGAGAAAAAGCAGTTGTTTTTGCAAAAACTAAAGGCTATACCACAAATAAATCATCTAAGTTTAGGTGGTTTTCCTCCTGCATCTAATAGCCTTAATACCTCTACATCAACTTACACTGATGGAGAGAAAAAAATACAATCTGATATTCAATTCATTTTTGGTGATACAAATTATGCGGAACTTTTTGAATTAAAATTACTAGCTGGTAAAGTTTATAAAAATGATACTCTTCGAGAATTAGTTATAAATGAAACTGCTCGAAAAACTTTTGGCTTTAAAACTCCCGATGAGGCAATAGGAAAGTTTTTAGATTTTAGTGGCACTAAAACCCCAATTGTTGGTGTAATGGAGGATTTTCATCAACAATCTCTTCGATCAGATATTAATCCTTTGGCTTTGACAGGTGATTGGTATCGTCCTCAACACAGCAGATATATGGCTATCCATGCTTCTTTTTATCCCAATTCTTCAAGAGAATTTAAAAAAACTATAGATAAAATAAAAGAAGTTTACAACGAAGTGTACACAGAGATTGAAGATTTTCGTATTGAATTTATGGATGAAACGGTGACAAAATTTTATGATAAGGAAAATAAAATTTCTAGATTACTAAGCTGGTCTACTGGTTTATCAATTTTAATTAGTTGTCTAGGTTTATGGGGACTTGTTATTTACACAACAAACAGACGAGTTAAGGAAATTGGTATACGAAAGGTTTTGGGAGCTTCAATAATTCAAATAAACACATTATTGTGTAAAGAGTTTTTACTTTTAGTAAGTATTGCATTTGTTTTGGCATCTCCTATTGCGTGGTATGGAATTCATAGCTGGCTACAAAATTTTTCGTACCGAACTGATATAGGATTTATTACATTTTTAATAAGTGGATTAATCATGATTGTCTTCGCTTTATTGGTTATTTGTATCAAAACAATTCAAGCAGCAAAATCAAACCCAGTAAAATCTTTACGTTCAGAATAATAGAGAGAAAAAAACCTAACAAAACATCTATCATTCTTATAATGATAGGTGTTTTTTTTACTAAGTCGGTATTGTTCAATACATATAATAATAAATCATATTACAACGTTTACTTATACTGAAGGTTCCTTTTAACGATATATTAAAAGGAGTTACAAAAATTTACAGCTATGAAAAGAATCATAATTTTAATTTTTACTCTAGTACTAGCAATAGTTTTAGTGAGGACCAATTCAAAAGGAAAACAAATTACTAACCACTTGAAAGGAATTGTTCAAAACACTATTTCCAAAACTGATCATATAAATATCTCTCGCGATTCTATTTGTACAAGAGTTCGAGTACCAAAAGGATTTAAACGTGTAAATTATAAAAAGGGATCATTTCAGGAATATTTAAGGAATTATAAACTCAAAAAACATGGATCTCCTATCATAAATTATGATGGCTCTGAATATTTTGCGCAGCATTGGCATGATGCAATTTTAGAAGTACCTGTTCCAAAGAATGGTTTACAACAATGTGCCGATGCATTAATGCGAATAAGAGCAGAATACTTATGGGAGAATAAACAAAAAGATAAAATTGGTTTCAATTTCACCTCAGGTCACTATTGCTCTTGGAAAGAATATGCTGCTGGTTATCGACCTAAAATAAATGGAAATAAAGTAACGTTTCACAAAACGGCTAACCCAAATAACTCGAAAAGTAACTTTTATAAATACTTGAATTTAATTTATACTTATGCAGGTACAGCTTCTCTTTATAATGAATTACCAAAAATTAAGGCAGCAAATCTACAAATTGGTGATATGTTGGTACAACCTGGATTTCCTGGTCATATTGAAATTATAGTTGATGAAGTTATCAATGAAAAAAACGAAAAAATGTTTTTGCTCGCTCAAGGAAATACACCTGCTCAAAATGTTTGTTTATTAAAAAATTTCGAAGATACAAACAACTCACCTTGGTATCAGTTTTCAGAAAACAGAGCTATATATACGCCTAGTTATTATTTCGACGAACCAATATTTATACGATTTAAATAATTAAATCAAAAAGGAGAAGCACCTGTAAATATCCCCAATACGGTACTTCTCCGAAACATAGCTGTAATTGGCAACTAATCGTTCATCAAAATATCAACTAATTGATGACAATCAATTTTTTATCGATGACAAGCACAAAAGTGTAGATGAATAAAAGTTTATATTTTTCTTCATGGTTAGTTAAAAAAAACTAAATCAACTCGGATTTATTATTAACACTAGTAGCAAACTAGATAATTAACACCTTAAAATCAGTTATTTATAATTTATAATTTAGAGATGCCGAAGAAAAATACAATAGTTACGTTTCATATTAAAAGTAATTCTGTTCTAAATTTTGATGAAGTAAAAGAATCTATAAAAAAGTATCAAAACCACCCTATTACTATTTAAATTTTTAAACTTTACACAGAAAGAAAAGCAATACACGCCTCTCGAATTTGCCAAATAGTTTCGAAAGAAAATCCAATTTCAGTTTCTAAAATCCAGTTTTTTATAAATTGTTTATGATATTGGATTTTAAAATCAGCAACTTGTTCAGAAGTTATAGTTTGTTCTTCTATAATTGCCTTTTGTAACTTCGTAAAGTTCGAATCTGAAGCGGTAATATCAAGTCTCTCAACTTTTACTTTCAGATAGCAATGCGCTTCAGGAATATAGGCTAAACCATTATCATTTATGATAGTTCCAACTTTTGTATTAGTAGAATTCATTTTATAAATAGCCAAAATTAACTCAACCTCATCAATAGAGTTTTCTTTAGCTAAAGCTTTCAAAAAAGCATGTTTTGAACTACAACTTCCTTTTCCTTCTTTTATTACAAGAGAAAAGTCTGTTCTATTTGTATTTCTTCCGTAAGATAGATGCTTCGTGTAATCCACAACTTCTTTCCATGTGGACAAGCCATGGTTTTTAACCAACTTCGACAAGGGTTTTAAAGAAGTAATTGAAAAATCAAAATCCATTATAAAGTATTCACTACTTTTCTAATAGCTACCAAATTAGTTAAAACTTTTTCTAGATGATCCAGGTGTAACATATTTGCACCATCAGATTTTGCATTTGCTGGATCAAAGTGAGTTTCCATAAATAATCCATCTATATTATTTACAACACCTGCTCGAGCTATTGTTTCGATCATATCTGGTCTTCCTCCTGTTACTCCTGAACTTTGGTTGGGTTGTTGTAAAGAATGTGTTACATCTAAAACAGTAGGCGCATAACTTCTCATTGTAGGGATCCCTCGAAAATCGACTAACATATCTTGATATCCGAACATAGTACCTCTCTCAGTTATCCAAACATTATCATTTCCAGAATCCTTAACCTTTTTTACGGCATGCTGCATTGCTTCAGGACTCATAAATTGTCCTTTTTTTAAATTAACAACTTTACCCGTATTTGCAGCAGCTACAACCAAATCCGTTTGACGAACTAAAAATGCTGGTATTTGAAGAACATCAACATATTCAGCAGCCAAAGTAGCATCATTTACTTCATGAATATCCGTAATAGTAGGTACATTAAAAGTTTCGGACACTTTTCTTAAAATTTTTAAGGCTTTTTCATTTCCTATTCCTGTAAAGCTATCAATTCTACTTCTATTAGCTTTTTTGAAACTTCCTTTAAATACATAAGGAATTTCCAATTTGTCAGTAATTTCAATAACCTTTTCAGCTATGCGTAATGCCATTTCTTCTCCTTCAATTGCGCAAGGTCCAGCCAACAAGAAAAAGTTATTTGAATTTGTATGTTTTATATTAGGAATATTAGCTAAATTCATGAGTAAAATTTCAGTAAAATTACAAAATAATATTATCTCAATCTAAACTAAAAGTAGTTCAGACATGAAAAAAATATGCATTCTACTGGCTTTCTTGGTTATTGCCTTATCTTGTAAAAAAGATAACAAACCTGATTCGATAGAAACAGTAAAAGAAAAGGAACAAACTTTAATTACTTCATTTGATCATACAAAAATTAAAAAACATTTGTATACTCTTGCTTCAGATGAGATGGAAGGAAGAGCTACAGGGACTCCTGGCATTGAAAAAGCGGCTCAGTACATCGAAAATGAATTTGGAAAAATAGGATTAAACTTTTACAACAACTTAACTTCTTACCGACAAAATTTTGAATATGATAAAGTTAAAATGTTCAATATAATCGGAGTTTTGGAAGGAAGAAGTAAAAAAAACGAATATGTAATTATTTCTGCACACTACGATCATTTGAAAATGAAAAAAGAAGGTAAGGATAGAATTTACAACGGAGCAAATGATGATGCCTCTGGCGTAACTGGTGTTATCGCGCTCGCAGAGTTTTTTAAAACCAGAAATAATAATGAAAGAAGTATAATTTTTATTTGCTTTACTGCGGAAGAAATTGGTTTAATTGGATCTAAATATTTTGTAAAAGACATTGACGCTTCTAACTTTGTTGCAGGAATAAATTTAGAAATGATTGGTAAGGAAGCTAAATTTGGTCCTAGAACAGCTTGGCTTACAGGATTTGAAAAATCCAACTTTGGACAACTTATTCAACAAAACCTCGAAGGATCAGGATATAAACTTTACCCAGACCCCTATAAAAATTATAGTTTATTTTTCAGATCAGATAATGCTTTATTCGCTCGCTTAGGAATTCCTGCGCATACTTTTTCTACAACATCAATTGATCTTGATCCTGATTATCATAAAGTAACAGATGAGCCCGAAACATGCAATATAAATGCATTAACAGAAGCTATAAAAGCTGTTGCAATTGGCATATCTTCAATTGTAAATGGTAAAGATACTCCAACACGGATAAAGTAGACAAATTACATAGCGTATTCATATATTCCTATTTCAAAGATCAAAAAAATTACATATTGACAAGAAAATCATTTATAATTGTTAAAAATGTAAGATTCGTTAAAAGTCCTACTAGATCAGCACACAAAAGGCATAATTTTAAGGGATTTTAAGAATAATTTTATAATATAATCAATTAAATAGATATAAAATTAACTATTTATTTAAATTTAAGTTAATTTTTTAATATATTCGCTACCGCAAAACTTAAAAAACCCTTCAAAATGAAAAAACTAGTATTTAGTTTAGCCATTGCTATGGCTATGGTTTCTTGTTCTAAAAACGAGGAAAATCCACAAGAGAACACCTACGAACAATCAGAATTACTAACAAAAGAAGAAATTAATGCGAAAATTCAAGAATCTATTGATTTAAAAGGAGATTTTTTCTGGATGGAAACAGATGCCCTCACTATTTGGAGTGCAGTTAAACATGGTGATAATATGCTTACGATTGGGTATGGTGATTCTAAAAATGAATTTCAAAAAGGACCTAAATCGGATGCTATTAAAGACAATTTAATTTCCTTAGTAAAAAGTATAGAAAAAACAACTACAACCAAAGGAAAGGATGAGTTATATGTTGATGCTACTTTAAATATTTTTGATATTAAAGTTGAAAATAAAGAAACTATTGAAGCTCTTTTAAACGATGAAAGAGTTCGATATTTAGAACCTGCAACCTATAAGTTGGAAAATGAAAACACGAGATCAGGTGAAGGATTTGGCTGTGGCTTTAGTTCACAATCTTTAAATTCTGCCGATTATCGTACAGTTGCTCCTGGAGCCAGAGTGCCATGGAACTTTGATATCCACAACATCCCAGCAGCTTGGGACTACAGTACTGGAAACGGAATTACAGTAGCTGTTATTGATACTGGACTATCTCCAAATCAGAGATGGATGAACCAATACTTTAATGATGGATATTCTTCTGGAAGAACTTTACAGAAATATGGAACGTTCGTGGACTCTTGGTGGGCGTGGTCAAACAATTATGACGGTGTTAACGATAAATGTGGACATGGAACAAGTATGGCTTCTGCTGCAACAGCGCCTAGAAACAATGACAACTTACCAGTCGGTGTAGCATATAATGCAAATTTAGTTTCATATCGTTCTGTTCAAAATGTACTAATTGATGATTATCACGAAAAAAGAGGTGTTGCGGAAGCATTAACTGCTATTGGAAATAGAAGCGACATCAAAATAGTATCAATGTCTATTGGTTCTCCTTTTAGTAGCTCAAGGGTTAGAGATGCTATTAGATATGCTTACAACAGAGGAAAATTAATATTCGCAGCTGGAGGAACTTCTACTTCAATAACCAACTGGTATGGCGTTATTTTTCCAGCAAGCATGGATGAAACAGTAGCTGTTACAGGTATAATTGAAGGTCAGTACAAACGATGTGAAAATTGTCATTCTGGTTCAAAAATAGATTTTACTATCGAGATGGAGCGCAGTGGATCTGGAAAGAATGTACCAGTTTTAAGTTCTAATGACGGTGCGGCAAATTACGTCGGAGGATCTTCTGTTGCAACTGCAACAACTGCAGGAATCGCTGCTTTAGTATGGTCTAAAAACCCGAACTGGTCAAGATCTCAAGTATTAGACAAAATGAAAAGAGCTGGTGAATTTTATCCTAATAGAAATTCAAGCTTTGGTTATGGTAATATCGATGCACTTAAAGCTGTTCAATAATATATAATCCCTTTTTAGAAGACTAATTAAAAGTCAACCAATTAAATCTGAAACTCTACATTTCATATGTAGAGTTTTTTTGTTTTAATTTATCTTTTTTCTATCAGCTTCGAAATGATCAATTAACACGAATAGACTCAGTCATATAATGAGTATTTATTAACTTGCATTTAGTTTAACAAGAACTTAAATCTTCTAAAATGAAAAAAAATATATTAATTCTGATTTTTCTATTTATTAGTTTAATGGGAATATCGCAAAACAGAGAAGGTTCTTTGTTTTACTCTACGGTTGAGAAAACAGAAAGTACATACAAAATTAATATTGATATCTTCGAAGTTGGTAAAATTGAATATATCGAAATTCAATTAGTTGATGAAAATAAAAATGAATTAGCTTCTGACATGGCTCAACTGATTTTGAGAAAAGGAAAATATTTCTTGTCATATAAGGATAAGGAAAAGCCTGTATATCCTGAGAATATCGATCTCGCTTTGAAAAACGAGTATAACGATATTAATTATCCACAGATTAACATAAAACTATATGATGCTAATTTGAGAATACTTGATTACTCTCAAACTGTGTTCTACTAAAAAACCCGAGGAAAATTCCCCGGGTTCAATTATACTATAAAAACTATTAGTATAGATAATTTAATGCTGTTACATCATTATTGTTGAACTCTCCATTAGTACTCGCACTAAAACAAGCTAACATTATAGACGTTGGATCGTATCCTGAAGGAGTACCTGGGATTGGATTGGCTCCAACTCCTGCTGAACCTTCATTTACGTTTTGTCCACAACTTTGTCTAGAGAAATAATCAGTGTGACGGAATCCTACAGAGTGTCCGATCTCGTGAGTAATAACATGCTCATTAACGTTGGTATTAAAACCTTCCAAACCGTAAATTTGTACAAATTTAAATGGTGCCCCACCTGAAGGGAAACCTGCAGAACCTCCTGAACTATTTTGGTTAGGATTGTTGTAAACCACCATGTCTTGTGGTTGGTAATTTGTTCCGTACGTTAAATTAAATCTAATAGATAAGTTTAATCTATTATAGTTGTTTACAGCCCATTGTAAAGCAGTTTGTGCTTTATTTGAAAGACCGAAACCACCACCACCAGTGTAACCAATGATATTGATTACAGTGTTTTGCGCAACTAAGCTATTTGTATGATAGTTTCTTCCTGTTACACCTTGAAGATTTGGTAACCCCATTACTTGATCTTCAGACATATGGATATCTTCCTCCATTTGAATCATTGGAATCGTATTTCCATCAGGTAATAAAAAATCTACTTTTTTAACGTTATTAACGTTAACATCAAAGTTGGCTAGTTTAGCTACAATCTCGGGAGATACTTCGCTCTCTACCGTTTCAGTTGGTTGTTCATTGTTTTCTGTTTGACATGCGAAAAAACTAGCCCCAACTAGTAATAATGCAATTCTGGAGAATTTCATTTTTTTCATTTTTAAATTTAGTTTTAATGGTTTATAAAAAATTTTTAACGAAAATATAACATTTTATTCATCATTTTAACACTTCGTTATAATTTCACAAAATCATCTTAAAAGTTAACTTTTACACATTAAATTGTTTTTTTTAACACTTAATAAACTAAAAATTAAATCATTAAAGTAAATAACCTACTAAAAAACTAGACATTTAAATAAAACTAAACAGATCGGCTTAATTTTAAACTTTACAGCCAAAAATTAACAAGTAGTTTTATTTAAAAGAACTCAGGTTTTTTCTGGAGTCTTTTTATCGAACCTAATATTAAAATCAAATACTTATCCAAAAACTATTTCAATTAAATTATAGTGACTAAAACAGTAAATTTTTAGGATTTTTTAAATACTGACTGGTAGAATGAATATTTGATATTATAAAAAAAAGCTCAATTTATTAGACATATCTCCTGATCCAACGACACTTATCGTAGATAACTAATTGCTACTATTTTTACTAAAGATCTCTAATTCATAAATTATTAAGCAGGAGTTCATAATTCCTCCATCCTATTTCTATGCTCTATAAACATTTTTGAATTACCTTGGATTTGTTCTTACGCTTTAAGAAACAGCATTATCTAAAAGATAACATATAGATCAAAAAAAAGATCATATTTCTGATCTTTTTCAATTTAGTACAAGTATTTCCTTAAAATAACTCGATGTTCTGGAATTGATTTATCGTAGTCTTCCATTAACAACTCCAATATTTCCGGTAGCTTTAGACCTATTTCTTTTTCTGAAGAATACTTTGAAACATACAAATCATAAGTTTCATTTTTTTTTGTAAAAATTAGAAAATGCTCCGAATTCAATTCTGTATAAGAGATTTCACAACCTTTAAAAGCACCAGATTTATCTTGAAAAAAATCTGAAAACTCATAATACCTAAGTACATTTTCCATTTATTATACAATTTCTGCCGATAGACCTAGTTCAAGTAATTTAGTACACCTAGGTTCTAACTCTTTATATTCTCCTGTTTTTACAGCACATTTACCTTTATAATGAACAAGGATAGTACATTGCTCTGCTTGTTCTAAAGTATGATCACAAACATTTACTAAACTATCAATTACAAAATCAAATGTATTTACATCATCGTTGTACAAAATTATCTCATGTTCTCTTGTTTCCTGTACAAGAACATCTAACTCTTCTTGAATTTTCTCAATTGTACTCATCTTCATTATTTATTTTAAATATTTAACTGCAACCCAATTATTTCTCTTAATTACGGTATCTAAAGTTAAATCATATTTTCTAGCTTCCGCATCTATGATTGGAATATCCTCCTCATAAAATCCACTTAAAAGTACTATTCCTTTTTCATTTAAACAATTTACATAAGTCTTTAAATCTGTTAAAAGAATATTTCTATTAATGTTAGCAATTACAATATCATATTTTTTATTTACTAACAAAGAAGCATCCCCTTCATAAACACTTATACTTTTACAGTTATTTCGCTCAACATTTTCTAAAGAGTTTAAATAACACCAGTTATCAATATCAATAGCATCAATAGGTTTTGCACCTTTCATTTCAGCAAAAATTGCTAAAATTCCAGTTCCACAACCCATATCTAGTACTTTTTTGTTTTCAACATTTAACTCCAACAAATGTTGAACCATCATATGTGTTGTTTCATGATGACCAGTACCAAAACTCATTTTTGGTTCTATTACTATGTCGTATGGTAAATTAGGATTCTCGTGAAAAGGAGCACGAATACTTACTTTACCATCTACTTGAATTGGTGTAAAGTTTTTCTCCCATTCTTCATTCCAATTTTCTTGTGCGATTTCTTTATGAGTAAATGAGATTTTAAACTCATCAGATTTAAGAATAAAAATATCATCTAATAAATTTTCTCTCCAATCTTGCTGCTGAATAAAAGCTACAAAACCATTATCATTTTCCACAAAACTCTCAAAACCGACAATACCAAGTTCTGCAATTAAAATTTCTGTTGCAGGCTCTTTTGGAGCAACCTTAAAAGTGTATTCTATATAAATATTATCCAATTAAATTGATTTTACTATATCCGAAAAATCTTTCGCTTTTAATGATGCTCCTCCAATTAGTCCACCATCAACATCAGGCTTTGAAAAGATTTCTTCAGCATTTCCTGGTTTCACACTACCTCCATATAAAATAGAAATACTATCTGCTAACTCTTGACTGTAAGCTTCCACAAATAACCCTCTAATAAATTGATGCATCTCTTGTGCTTGATCAGCAGATGCTGTTTTTCCTGTTCCAATTGCCCAAACTGGCTCATATGCTAAAACCACCTTGCTAAACGCGCTCGAAGGTAAGCTAAAAAGTACATTTTTTAATTGTGATTCGACAACTTTAAAATGATTATTTGTTTCTCTATCTTCTAATTGCTCACCAAAACAAAAAATAATTTCAAAATCATTTTCGATTGCTGCATTTACTTTTTCCGATAAAATATCGTCAGTCTCATTAAAATATGCTCTCCTTTCTGAATGACCTATAATAACAGTTTTAACACCTACTGAAGACAACATATCTGCCGAAACCTCTCCCGTGTAGGCACCACTTTTAGCCTGATGTAAATTTTGAGCAGAAACCTCAATTACTGAATCATTAGTTTCACTAACTGCTTGTTGTAAATTGATAAAAGAAGGAGCGATTATAACTCTTGCATTATTTAAAGTTACTGCTTCCATTTCATTTTTTAAACCTTGAATTAATTCCTTAGTTTCATTAATGTTATTATTCATTTTCCAGTTACCTGCTACAATCTTTTTTCTCATTTTGATATAGTTATGATGAATTATAATTAGTTGTATTTATTACCTAACAAAACTAATTTATAATACGGAACACAAAAACAAATGCTCTTATTTTTTTACGAAAACGTAATATTATTCTTTAATAATTTATTTCAAAGCTTAAAGAACATCAACGCTATTAGGTTACGTTTCATTAAAAACTTTAATTCCCCACTTTCTTTAACTATTCAATCTCCTTGTATCTAAGATAGTCGAAGAAATTAAATGAAATCTGTATCCCATTTTTCAGATAATAAATAATACTTTCCTTCAATATTATATTTTTGAATACCTGCTTTTAAATCATCAATATTATCCTCAATAGATGTAAATAATAACAACATCTCTTGATGTTGAGTTTGTAATTTCTTTATAGTTAGGAATAGTTTTAAAAAAATAATGTCCATACAAAGTTACCCAAACATCAATCATAATTATCTTTCCGTTATGCTTTTCTCCAACTTTTTGAAACGTAAATCTATCTCCATTTAAACTAAGCACTTTATCATTTAACACTTTTTCTGAAAATTTGATTTCTTTTCTCGTTAGGCAACCGGATATGAAAACAATAAATTCTAAAACTAAAAGCGATAGATTATTTAAGTATCTCTGATACCTTAGAAGTTTTATAAACCTCTATTTTACCATCTTCATTAATTTTTAAAAATCGCGGAATACTTTTTAATTTTAAAAACCTTCCTAGAGCTCCGTCTCCTTTTTCCGGAATATAATAAAACTGACCTTTTGGTTTCACATATTCTAATCCTCTTTTCCAATCATAATAAGAATGATCTACAGAAAGAAAAATATATTCTTTTTCTGGATTTTCTTTTTGAAATTTTAAAACATCATCGAAACTATCTTGACTTACCGGACAATAGCTTGCAAAAATTTGCACAAAGAGTTGCTTTCCTCTATTCTTATCGAGAATACCTTGTAATGAAACAGAATCTCGATCGAGTGTTACTAGTTTTTCTGTTAACGCTTCATTTGTAAATTGTTGTTTCTTTAAAGATGCACAGCTCGTGATCATTAAAACAATTACCACAAAAAATATTATTCCTTTCATTTTAATTCAACTTTACTCTTGGGTCTAACCAACTATATATAACGTCTACTAAGATATTAATCGTTATAAAAAGTATTGCTACAACAAGAACACTTCCCATAATAACTGGTAAGTCTAATGTGTTTAATGCATTTACAATTTCCTTCCCCAATCCATTCCAATTAAAAATATATTCTACAAAAACAGCACCTGCTAACATAGAAGCAAACCAACCTGATATTGCTGTTACCACTGGATTTAATGAATTTTTCAAAGCATGGTTCTTAATCACTTGATAGTTATTTAAACCTTTAGCTTTAGCTGTCCTAATATAATCTTGACTTAAAGTTTCTAATAACGAATTTCTCATTAATTGAACCACTACTGCTAAAGGACGAATTCCTAACACCAAAGCAGGTAAAATCAAATTTTTCCATTTAATGTAGGATCCTTCACCGAAGTCATCCACTTCATATAAACTTCCCGTCATTTCCAATCCAGTAAATTCATGTAATAAAAAACCAAAAAACCAGGCAAATAAAATAGCTGAGAAAAATGAAGGAACACTCATTCCTAAAGTACTAATAATTGCTATAATTTTATCAAACCAAGAATCTTTAAATAAAGCCGAAAAAACTCCTAGGATAATTCCGATGATAAGTGCTATTGTTATTGAAACAATTGCGAGAACTGCCGTATTAGGTAAGGTTTCTTTAATTACATCACTTACGCTCTTTCCATTTTTCTGAAAAGAATCTCTTAAATAAGGATATTTTAAGGCGATTTCTGTATTCCCGATAGTAAACAAAGAAAGTCCTGAATACTTTCCAGAATCAAATGAAGTGTAATTTTCACTGCTTTTACTATGAAAAGAAATCGGAGAAATATCATTTAGGTAATAAAAATATTGAGTGGATATTGACTGATCAAATCCATACTTCTTTCTTATAATCTCTAATTGCTTGCTATCCTCTCTTTGTCCCATTAACATTCGTGCTGGATCACCAGGCAAAACGTTAAATAAAAAGAAAATAACAGTAATAACCCCAAAAAGGGTTAAAAAACCGTATAAAACTTTACTGAATATATATCGAAACATCTAAAACAAATATACTAGAAAGTTTAAAATATTTACTTTTGCCTAACTTATCATCAGTATACAATGACAACACAACAACTAGTAGCGGAAATTAAAAGAAAAAAGTCTTTTTTATGTATTGGATTAGATGTGGATTTAACTAAAATTCCAACGCATTTATTAGAGGAAGAAGATCCTATTTTTGCGTTTAACAAAGAAATAATTGATGCTACTCATCATCTTTGTGTAGCATATAAACCTAATACCGCTTTTTACGAAGCTTATGGAATTAAAGGATGGAAAGCATTAGAAAAAACAATAAACTACATTAATATAAAACATCCTGAAATCTTTACCATTGCGGATGCGAAACGTGGAGATATAGGAAATACTTCAACGATGTATGCCAAAGCTTTCTTTGAAGATTTGTCTTTTGATTCAGTAACTGTTGCCCCTTACATGGGAAAAGATTCAGTAGAACCTTTTTTAGCTTTTGAAAATAAACACACAATTTTACTAGCACTCACATCTAACCAAGGAGCCTTTGATTTTCAAATACAAAAAATCAACGACCAAGAGGTTTATAAAAAAGTACTAGAAGTTTCTAAAACATGGAAAAACGCTTCTAATTTAATGTATGTAGTTGGTGCAACAAAAGCTGAATATCTTGAAGATATAAGACAAATAATCCCAGATAGCTTTTTACTTGTTCCTGGAGTTGGTGCTCAGGGAGGAAATTTACAAGATGTTTGTAAATACGGAATGACAGCAAATATCGGATTATTGATAAACTCTTCCAGAGGAATCATCTACGCTGGAAACAATAAGAATTTCGCTAATAAATCAGCTAAAAAAGCTAGAGAGCTTCAGAAACAAATGGAGCAAATTTTAAATTTATTGTAAATTATAGATCAAACGAATACAACCTTTTTCACAGAATCAATTATTCTTTAATAATCACAATTGCTGCATTATTAACGACAGTTTATCAGAAACCGAAAACTTGTTGATATTCAATATCGGAAGTAAAGACGAAAAATCGACCATGTATGAATTAGAATTCCCATCTCCTTTTGACTTTAACACTGCACCAACAATAGTATGGTCATATACAAACGGAGAATTATTATCATCTAAAGTTTCTGGTGCACAGAGAACTGAAAATGGAAACACGATTATCACTGAAGGTGATTTTGGGTATTGGGAAGTAACATCGAGTAAAGAAATTGTTTGGTAAAATAACAAAACTGGATTTTTCTGGAGAGGTTATCCCAATAAAATCAACGAAAGTTAAGTAGTAAAATTTAAAAATTAAGATTATCGAAACTAATATAGCTTCAAAAGGAAAAACTTTCAAAAGAATTGTATCATTAGTTCCAAGTCAAACAGAATTATTATACGATTTGGGGTTAGAAGATAAAATTCTGGGAATTACAAAGTTCTGTGTACATCCTTTCCATTTTAAACAAACTAAAACTATTGTTGGTGGAACCAAAAATATAAAAATTGCAAAAATTAAAGAGCTGAAGCCAGACATCATTTTATGTAACAAAGAAGAAAACACAAAAGAAATTGTAGAAATGTGCCAAGAGATTGCGGAGGTGCATGTTTCGGAAATATATAATCTTACTGATTTCATCAAATTAATTGAAGAATATGGTGCTCTCTTAGGATGCAGAACTGAAGCTAAAAACATCGTTCAAAAACTAAATTTCAGATTAGCAGACTTCAAACAATTTACCAAGAATTTAAAACCGAAAAAAGTAGCTTACTTTATTTGGAGAGAACCATGGATGGTAGCAGCCAATAATACTTTTATTGATCATATACTAGAACTTAATAAGTTTATCAACATTTATAAAAGCAAGGAAAGATATCCAGTAGTGGAACTTAAAAAGATTCGACTTGAAGGTGATCCTGACTTGGTATTCTTATCATCAGAGCCGTATCCTTTTAAAGATGAACATGCTTTCGAGATCGGAAGGAGCACACATCACGCAAAAACTATTTTTGTTGACGGGGAATTATTCTCATGGCACGGCAGCAGAATACTTAAATCATTTGACTATTTTAAAAAATTACACCAAAGAATTATCTAAGTAATTTACTCGGTTAATTTTTTCAAGAATTTTCATCGCTTTGTACGAAGCCATGTCACTTTTTGCTTCATCAACATACTTGTAATTCTGAGATCTCTCTACAAGTATGTAATAACGCTCTTCCAAGTGCTTCTTATATCTGTTTAATTGATTTACACGTAACATTTGTTAATTAGAATTTAAGATTAAATATAACAATAATAATCTGTAATTCAAATATTTAACACTACCTGTTATCCTGTAAAGCGAAAACCTTTTTTAATAAATCACTATTACGTAAGCCTATTTTGTTTCTAATTCCTTTTTCTTCAACGGCAATCATAGTAAACACACCCTCTAGTGCTTCTTTTGTGACATAATCTGTTAAATCTGGATTTACTCTTTTCACAAAAGGAATGTTGTTATATTTTGTGATTAAATTACTCCAAATATCATCAGCACCAACTTTACTAAATGAGTTTTTGATTACAGGATTGAATTTTGAATATAGAGCCGAATTTGTTTTCCCTTTCAAATAACCAGTTGCTGCATTATCACTTCCTAATAGTATATTCTTGGCATCGTCAAATGTAATTTCCTTTACGGCATTCACGAATATCGGTGTTGCAGTTTTAACAGCATCTTCTGCAGCTCTATTTAAAGCTTTAATTCCTTCATCGGCTAGACTACCTAAGCCAATTTTTCGTAGACCTTTATCAACTACTTGTAATTCACTAGGAAGTAAAATTTTAACTAGTTCATTTTTATAAAAGCCATCTTTTGCAGTTAACTTAGTAACCTGATGTGAAATTCCGTTATCTAATGCTTCACGCAAACCAGCTCCAATTTGACTATCAGTTAATGCACTACTTTGAGGTAGCTGACTTGCAATCTTTTGCAATTCAGAACAAGCAATAAATTGAAGTGCAACAATCAGTAGTATAATTCTTTTACCCATATATAAATATTTTTATCGAAGATACAGTATTTTAAAATAAATCACACCTTTTTAAAACTATCTGTTTTTTTATCATAACTATACGGACAATGTTTACATCCGCTTTTACAGCAATAACCTCTTCTCAAATGATACTCTTCTTTAAACACTCTGTAGCCTTGTTCATTTACATAATATTCATCTGGTGTAGGCATCAATAATTTCTTCATAATACAAATATCAAAAAATGTGCTAAAAGTAAAAACTTATGGCATACCATCCTAATAAAACTACATTTCATCAATTAATATGCTATTTCATTCCTTAAAATTTAATACTTGTGCTAAAAATATAATCACTCATTCTATTTTTTATAAATCAGTGCTTTATTTATTCTAATTTGAACAATAATTAAAAGTTATAAGAAGTAGGACAACTAAACTTAATAAAATGAATACAAATAAAATAACTCAGACTGAACTTAAATTAGATGGAAGTGTAATAGCAACAACAAATGTTGGTGTTAGTCCAGCCGCTATGGTTATGAAATCAAAATCTAAACATTTATATGTTGCAAATAGTAATAATTATTCAATTAAAGGTAGTGACTCTGTAACACTAATTGACGGAAATACATTTATGCCCTTAAAAACCATAACAGATAGTTCTTTTAATCAACCTTTTGGACTTACATTATCTAAGGATGAGAGCAAGCTTTATGTAGCAAACTCAAATGGCACAACAATTAGTGTGATAGATACTG
The DNA here is from genome assembly GCF_002813915.1 of Tenacibaculum sp. SZ-18. Lineage (NCBI taxonomy): Bacteria > Pseudomonadati > Bacteroidota > Flavobacteriia > Flavobacteriales > Flavobacteriaceae > Tenacibaculum > Tenacibaculum sp. SZ-18. The sequence goes on from NZ_CP019335.1 coordinate 2,842,093, forward strand.
AAACAAATGAAGTAAATAGTATAATTGATGGTTTTAATGGACCTTCAGCAATGGTGATTCATCCTCACAAAAAAATCGGTTATGTCATTAATTATGGAGCTATTCCTAAGAGACCTTCTGGTAAAGGAAATACGGTGACTGTAGTAAATTTAGAACAAGAAAATATTTTTAAAGAAATACAACTACACCCTCATGGTGAATCTCCCGCAGCTCCCGCGGCAATAGCCATTACACCCGATGGTGAGAATGTTTATGTTGCTAATTACGTTACAGGAAATCCAGGTACAGGAACAGTTACAAAAATATCAACCAGTACACATACGATTATAAATGAAGTCAAAGGATTCTTTGGACCTTTTTCAATTCAAATTGATACTGAAGGAAAAAACGCATATGTCACAAACTTTGGAAGTAATAATTTTGAACCATATGGCACTACAGTAAGTGTTCTAAATCTTGAAGATAATAGTGTAACAGAAATTCCTACAGGAGGAATTCAGCCTTCAGGACTTGCTCTATCTAAAGACGGAAGGTTTGGACTCGTTTCTAACTATAACACTTTATACAGCAGTAATACTCCAAATTTAACTGGCTTAACTGCTGGACAAGGAACTGTAAATATAATTGATCTTCAATCGAACAAACTACATCCAATTACAATTAATGTAGGGCAAGCTCCTGGATCTATTTCAATAAGTCCAGATGGGAAATACGCATTCGTTTCAAATTATATTGGAAATACGGTTAGTGTCATCAAAATATATCAGCATTAAACGTAAGTAAAGTTTACATTTAATCTCATAATAAACGCAAGATTTACATCTTGCGTTTATTATTTTAAATATTCCATTAAATATATTTATTTTTCATCCGAACCTGGAGGATATTTCTCTAGTATTTCTTTAACAAACTCCTTAATTCTCGCATCTCGCTTTTCCATGTTTTTAAAAGCTAAAGCTCCAGAACCAATTCCTTGCCAGATTAATTCTTTTTTACCTGCATCAATAATATCAATAAACAGGGTTCCTTCGGTATACTGATTTACATTCAAACTACCTGCTCCTCCCCACATCCAAGGATTCCATCCCCAGCCAAAGCCCCAGCCCCAACTCGCACTGTTATCAGTTACATTAATTCTTTCTCTAGATTTAGTAAAAAGACTCACTAACACATCTGGAGTAGATGATTTTTGCATTCCTTTAGCTAATAATTCTGCCTCGATTGCTCTCATAATTCTCTTTTTATCTAAATCTGAAATAGGAGCTTTATCAATACCAGGTTTATAAAAGGCAAATGTTTTATAACTGGAAAAATCAGCTTTTGTATCATAATCTGTTGCTACCTTAACAGAGCTACAAGAAGTAATTAATAATAAAAAAAAAGGTAAAATTCTTAGATACTTCATGATCATTGAGTTTTAAATGTTGTTAAACAAAAAATCGTCAACTAAGTTAGGCAAAGTAACTTTAAGTTTTTTTTCTGCCTGCATAGCACGTTTAATTGCAAAAACAGCTTCTTCGTTTCGAGCCCAACTTCTTCTTGCGATTCCGTTATTTACATCCCAAAAAAGCATCGATTTTAAACGTTTTGACGCCTCTTTAGAACCATCAAGAAGCATGCCAAATCCACCATTAACCACTTCTCCCCAGCCTACTCCACCACCGTTGTGAATTGAGACCCAAGTCGCACCTCTAAAACTATCTCCAATTACGTTATGGATAGCCATATCAGCGGTAAACCTAGAACCGTCATAAATGTTAGAAGTTTCTCTATATGGTGAATCTGTTCCCGAAACATCATGGTGATCTCTTCCTAACACAACTGGACCAATTTTTCCTCTTTTGATTGCTTTATTAAATGCTTTAGCTATTTTAATTCTTCCCTCTGCATCAGCGTATAGAATTCTCGCTTGAGAACCTACAACCAATTTATTTTCTTGTGCACCTTTAATCCATTGAATATTATCAGCCATTTGCTGCTGAATTTCTCTTGGAGAATCTTTCATGATTTCCTCTAGAACTTCACATGCAATTTGATCCGTTTTTGCTAAATCTTCGGGTTTTCCTGAAGCACAAACCCAACGGAATGGACCAAATCCATAATCGAAACACATTGGTCCCATAATATCTTGGACATAACTCGGATATTTAAACTCTCTACCTAATGTTGGATTTTCATTCATAACCTTAGCTCCTGCTCTACTAGATTCTAATAAAAAGGCATTTCCGTAATCAAAGAAATAAGTTCCCTTTGCTGTATGTTTATTAATTGCTTCTGCTTGTCTACGGAGAGATTCTTGAACTTTAACTCTGAACTCTTCTGGATTATTTGCCATCAAATCATTAGCTTGCTCTAATGATAATCCAACTGGATAATAACCACCTGCCCACGGATTATGTAAAGAAGTTTGATCTGAACCTAAATCAACATAAACATTCGCCTCATCAAACTTTTCCCAAACCTCTACAACATTTCCTAAATAAGCGATGGAAACTACTTCTTTATTTTCTTTAGCTTTTAGAACTCTTTCAACTAAAATATCTGCATCAGAAATCACTTCATCAACCCATCCTTGAGAATGACGAGTATGAACAGCTTTTTCATTTACTTCTGCACAAACCGTAATACACCCAGCTATATTTCCCGCTTTAGGTTGTGCTCCACTCATTCCTCCTAAACCAGCTGTAACAAATACATTTCCTTTTGGTGATTTACCAATTTTTCTAAATCCGTTTAAAACTGTAATTGTTGTTCCATGAACAATTCCTTGCGGACCAATGTACATGTAACTTCCCGCTGTCATTTGTCCGTATTGAGTAACACCTAATGCATTAAACTTTTCCCAATCATCTGGTTGAGAATAATTAGGAATCATCATTCCATTGGTAACTACAACTCTTGGAGCATTTTTATTCGACGGAAATAATCCCATTGGGTGACCAGAATACATAACTAATGTTTGCTCATCTGTCATTTCTGATAAGTATTGCATTGTTAATAGATACTGAGCCCAATTTTGGAAAACTCCACCATTACCACCGTAAGTAATTAACTCATGAGGATGTTGTGCAACTGCGTAATCTAAGTTATTCTGAATCATCAGCATAATAGATTTTGCTTGCGTAGATTTTCCTGGATACTCTTCAATTCCTCTTGCTTTCATTTTATAATCAGGACGGAATCGATACATATATATTCTACCATATTTTTCTAGCTCTTCAGAAAACTCTGGTAATAATTCTTCGTGATGTTTTTTATCGAAATAGCGTAAGGCATTTCTTAATGCTAATTGCTTTTCTTCTTTTGTAAGTATTTCTTTTCTTTTTGGAGCATGATTAATTGTTATATCATACTCTTTTTTTGATGGTAAAACACTTGGTATTCCTTGTTTAATCTGTTCTTTAAATGTCATGATATACTTACTTTTTATGCTACAATAAATTCTTTTTTTCGTACTAAACTGATCATTGCGCTAATATCATCTTTTAACACTCGATCCTCCTCTAACTTAGCAACTTTACTCCTAATTAATTTGAAATTATTTTCTATTATTTCTGAAAATATATTTGGTCTTCTAAATTCCATTGCTTGTGCAGCATACATTAATTCTATAGCTAATATTTTCTCCAGATTACCTAAAATTTGGTTAAACTTCCTTCCTGAAATACTTCCCATTGAAACATGATCTTCTTGTCCTAATGAAGTTGGAACACTATCTGCTGAAGGTGGAAAACAAAGAGATTTGTTCTCTGTTACTAAAGCTGCCGTGGTATATTGAGGAATCATAAATCCAGAGTTTAAACCGCCCGCTTCAGTTAACAATCTTGGTAAACCGTATTTTCCTTCCAGTAACAAATAACTTCTTCTATCGGAAATATTCCCCAATTCAGCAGCAGCAATAGAAGCATAATCTAAAACCATTGCTAAAGGCTGCCCATGAAAGTTTCCTCCAGAAATTGCTTCTGTTTCACTTAGTACAATTGGATTATCTGTAACCGAATTCATTTCTATTTCAGCTAAATCATTCAAATGATTGAATGCATTTCTTGATGCACCATGAACCTGAGGCATACAACGAATCGAATACGGATCTTGCACACGATCACATTCTAAATGGTTTTCAACATTTTGAGAATCTTTTAATAACATGCGAATTCGTTCAGCTACTTTTATATTTCCTTCAAAAGGACGAATAGTATGAAGCTCTGCTCTAAACGGTGAAGCACTTCCTTGGAAGCCTTCTAAACTCATTGTTCCTGCAACATCAGCTAAATCTAAAAGATACTCCATCTTCTTTAACCCAATAATTGCATGAGATAAAATGAACTGAGTTCCATTAATTAATCCTAACCCTTCTTTAGCCATTAAGGTTAAAGGTTCTAAATTATGATTCGTTAAAACTTGTTTTGCAGGTAAAATCTCATCCTCAACCCAAAATTCTCCTTCTCCTAACAATGGTAAAAACAAATGTGATAACGGAGCTAAATCTCCAGAAGCACCAACAGATCCTTGTTCTGGAACTACGGGTAACATGTTATTTTCTATGAAATAAATAATACGATTGATCATTTCTAAACGTACACCTGAAAACCCTTGACACAAAGCATGTACTTTACAAATCATCATGATTTTGGATAATAACTTATCAATAGGCTCACCCACACCTACAGCATGTGTTATCAATAAATTCTCTTGAAGTTTACTTGTTTCTTCTGGTGTAATTTGTACATCACATAAGGGTCCGAATCCTGTATTTATTCCATAAACCGCAGCGTTAGAATTTGCCATGGTTTCAACCTTTTTTCTGCACTCATTCACTTTCTTTTTAGCTTCATCAGTAATTTCTGCTTTCAAATTACCATTTGCAATAGCTAAAACTTTATCTACTGTTAGGTGATCTATTCCGTATTTAAACATGTATCTACTTCGTTTTATACAAAATTACTTTTATTTTTGATGCTTAATAATATCATTTTTGTCAATATTTAATAATTATGAGTTATCAATTAGAGTTAAGACATCTTAAATACTTTTTGGCTGTAGCTGAAGAATTACACTTCAGAAAAGCAGCTGATCGATTATTTATATCTCAACCTGGATTAAGTAGACAGATTAAACAAATGGAAGGTGATTTAGGTATTCAATTATTTGAACGGCATAACAGAAAGGTTGTTTTAACTCCTTCCGGAAGGTATTTAAAGTCTGAAATTACACGGAATTTGAAAAATTTAGATAATATCATTAGTCATGCAAAGCTTATTCATAATGGAAAACAAGGAAAATTAGAATTTGGATATGTAGGATCTGCTATGCAAGAAATCATTCCAAATGTCTTGGTAAAATTCAAAGAAAAACACCCTAATGTTCAGTTTGGTTTAACGGAAATGGACAACCAAAAACAAATTGATAATTTATTACATCAAAAAATAGACATTGGTTTTGTGAGACTCGATACTGTGCCGAGAGGATTGACTATTCAACCTATTCTAAAAGAAAACTTTTGTTTGGTTTTACCCAAAAAACATAAAATCAATTCTAAAAATTTTAAAGGTTTACAAGAATTAAAAAATGAATCTTTCATTCTCTTTGATCCTTCTTACAGTCCTTCTTACTATGAAAAAGTGATACAAATTTTTACCGAAAGTGGATTTGCTCCTATTGTCTCCCACAATACAATACATGCAGCTTCTATATATAAATTAGTAGAAAACGGTTTTGGATTATCTATTGTTCCGAAATCTTTACAATTAGGATATGATATGAATGTTCATTTTATTGAATTAGATAACATCAATCAACATACAACATTGTCAGTTGTTTGGGACGAACATAATAGAAATCCTGTTTTACGATCGTTGATTAACACTATTCTATTTTCTCTCTAATTAAGTTCTTTCCAATTTATTCGAAATTTATTTCAAAAAGTTGGGTAACGTTTTTCAATTTTCCTAACAGAAGGGTAAATAAAAATAAATTGCGCATGAAATTTAAATTAAAAGGTTCCACGAACCTACTCAAAATTGTCTTAGCCTTAGGGGTATCCATTTCGCTATAGAATTGTGAAAAGGAAGATTATGAAGTAACAACAACAAACCCACATGCAAGTCATGAAGAATACAAAAAACCTTTTGAAAAAATAAAATATAATGAACTTGTTAATGACAACGAGTTTTCTGAAAAGCTCTCTTTCCTAGAAAAACATTCGAATAAATTAATTTTAAAAAAACAATTCTCAAAGGGAGAAACTAACTCAAATAAGAAAATTAAACTTTCCATTGTTCAAAATGAAGTTATAAGAATTGAAAGTAACAACACAATTACTTGGACTTTTGAATTAGAAAGAAATTTATTTAAAGACACCGACTACGAAAATTTATTAGTAAAGAAATATAACAACACGTATACTTATCACTTAATTGCATATTTTAACACTAAAAATAAAGCAGAACAAGAAAATAGTCGTTCGTACTCATTTGAAATACCAGAAGAAAAACTTGATTTAGATGAATTATCATTAGCTTCTCGAGGAGATGTCTTTGATTGGGCATCACCTGATGATGGAGGAGGTGGAATTGATACTTCTAACCCATGTGAGGGAGTTTGGATTCCTGAATATAAACAATGTGATGCCTGGGGTAATGCAGATGGACATGGACCTGCTCTTCAGCATGACGGTTCATACTGTAGTGGTAGTGATTTTATTGGATATATTATTGATTTTTCTCATTGTGAAACTGGAACTTACGATCCTCCAAGCGGGCCTAGTAATGGTTCAACAGACCCAGCCGATCCAGGACCAACAACAGGAGGCGGAGGAAGTTCCTCAAACGATTCTGGATCTACATCAAATGGAGGAAGTAACGACGGAGAAACATTAGTAACTAGCCCTATTACTCCGGATAAAGATGGAAAATGTGGCGAAGGTTACATTAAAAATCCCGTAACAGGCGAATGTGAATCTATCTGTAAAGGCGGAAAAATCTATAACGCCATAACTAAAGACTGTGAATGCCCCGATGGTATGATAGAAGATCAGGAAGGGTTTTGCATCATGGACTGCGCTCCAAACTGCAACAATCAAACTAATTGCATTACAAGACAAGGTTTACTTCATGACGCGAATTTTACTAAAAACAAACCTATCTTAGGTAATAACGTGACTTTAAAATCTGACAACTTCAGAGATGATACATGGAACATAATCAAAGAAACTGATTGCGGGAATGGTAAAATACCTAAAGGAAGCAACGTGAATGTGTTAAGTACAACTCCTGTAGTCCGAACTTTATCAAACGGGACTAAATTAAATTATTACAGAATTGAATATATTGACTGTCCTAAAGGAAATAACTCTACAAATGGTAACTTTGACCAAAATAAACCATGTAGTGATTGTTTTAAAGGAAACCCTGTGAAAGGAAATATGCAAGTCGCTAAACAAGCAGTTTCTGGTATAGGAGGCGGATTATATGGGAATTCTTACAGAAAAAAATGGAAAAAGGGAGAAGACGGTAAGTATATAAAAGATGCTAAGGGAAAAAGGAAACTATTTCCTAAATGGCATCGAGGCATAGATATTGTTACTCAAAAAGGAGATCCTATTTATGCTATGTTTGATGGAAAAGCAACAAAGGCAGGAAGTAATAATGAAGCTGCTGGATTTTACGTAAAATTAGAATCTAATATTAACGGGAAGACTATACTTAGCTATTACTTTCATATGAAAAACGAAAATAGAGTTTCTGGAGATGTGAAAGCTGGTGATATTATCGGTTATCAAGGTGACTCTGGTAATTTGAAAAATGAAATAAAGAAAGGGACTGTACCTTGCCATGTTCATATTAAAATTAAAGAAAATGGAATTACAGTAAATCCAGATCAATACATTAAAGGAAATATAAATACCACAACAGGAGTAATTACTGCTGACTGTAATTAAATTAAATTAACAATGAAAAATAAAATAATTTTTACACTTTTACTAATAACTCAAATTGGATTTGGGCAAATTAAAACTAATTATTTGGAAGAAAATATTTTAACTAACCAATTATTAATTCAAGGAAAAACCATAGAAGATATTGAAGCTACCTCTGGTGATAACAGCAAAATGATTTCTTTATTTGGTAACGGATTAATTAGAACTATCGAAAGTTCATTAGAAGGTTTTATATTAATTTATCAAACAGATGGATTGAAGTTTGTATTTGCTAAAAGTAATGATACGGATTCAATATTTTATTTAAACTATATTAAAGTTATCAGTAGCGAGATTGACATACAATTTAAAGGAAAAAACGTATCTGTTGATAAATCAATAGATATTTTAGCGGATTCCTCCAAAAGTTATTATGAAAATGAGTATTTCATCAATTATAAAATCGACTCCCCTATTAATATGGGACTTTTAATAAACTATAATAAAACGTCAAATAATATTTTATCTATTGAATTTAGTCAAGAATTAGATAATTAATTCAAGAAAACCAGCTTAAGGCTGGTTTTAATATTTTCAAAAAATGAAAAAAATGATTTTCCACTTACTTATTGTATCATCTTATAATTGTTATGCGAATGATAAATTAAAATTGTATACCGAAAGAATTAACAACGGTTTTAACATATACGCTTATAATTATGAATTTTGCTCTATGAGTGTGTTTATTGAATTTGATTTATTAAACATGCGTAATTTAAATAAAGAAAACAAAGTATATGTCTTGGAGCCCAGTAAAAAAAGACAATTATTGACTACACTCAAAGTTAAAATTCATAGTAAACCTTATCAATTTAATTTTAGGTATGGAACTAACTATGGTAACAATAACAATAAATCTTATGACTTTGACTACCCATACCACTTACACTTTGAAAATGGAGTATCTTTCAAAGTTTCACAAGGATATAACAATAAAAGTACTCATTATGGCATAAATGAGAACTCAATAGATTTTTCTATGCCTGTAGGCACTAAAGTTACAGCATTAAGCGAGGGAGTTGTTGTAAAAGTCATAGATTATAACACTAAAAACTGTAATCAAAAAGAGTGTCTTAAGTACAATAATATCGTTCTAGTTTATCATGATGATGATACTCTTGCAGGATACCTACATCTAAAGGAAATACATCTAAAAGAAAAAGGTGCTTCAGTTAAAGTTGGGGACAAAGTTACTAAAGGGCAAGTAATAGATTTAACTGTAAATACTGGATGGAGTTCAGGTCCTCATTTACATGTTAGATTATACAAACAATTCTTAGGCTGACAAAATAGTTTGAAACCTAAATTTCAAATTGATGATGAAAACAAAACTGACTATTTAAAAGAAAAAGTACTGTACACTAGAAAATATTAAAAATCCAAATTTGTTTACTTTACAAATATAGAACTATCATATTTAACAATGAAAAAAATAGTATTACTATTACTTCTCTTTATTCTTTCCTGCTCTAAAAAAATAGACTGGAAGGATGTTAATTCCATTGAAATAATTCAACTTAATGTAAAAGAAAAGGTTTCAGAAGCCTCTAAAGAGAGAATAATAGAGATAATTAAACTTTCCAAAATCACTAAAGAGAAGTTTTTATGGAAAGGGTTTAATGAAATCATACTAACAAATGGTGATAAAAAGAGATTTAAAATTAGAGCCAGCAGATATGGTAATTTCTTTTATTGTTTCGAAAATGAATCTTTTTACATAATTCCAAAGGAATCTATAAGTGTTTGGAATAGTATCGTTTTTAAATAAAATTTCTCTTGAAAATAAAAAAGCATCACAAATAGGGATGCTTTTTCTTTTTAGTTAAACTTTTTGATATTACTTCACAATAAATTGTTTTGTTATAGTTTTATTTCCAGACTTTACCTTTAAAAAGTAATTTCCCGCTGCTAATGATTCCACATCAAAATTTACATTGTAGATTCCTGTGTCTTGCTTTTTATTAATTAGCACATCTTTCACTTTTTTTCCGTTACTGTTAAAAATAACAATAGATAATTCTGTTGGATTTTGTAATAAATAGTGAACATTTCCTGAAGTTTGCATTGGGTTTGGATAAACTCCCATTATAATTACTCTTTCATCTATAAGATCTTTAGAATTATTAATTGTTTCTGCTTGTTCTCCGTATCTTGAAGTCGCATTTGCAGGTGTATTTGTTGCTCTAATTCCACATCCGTTTTTATTCACATAGTATCCTTTATGATAAAACTCTCCTGAGTTTGGAACTTTTACATCACGAATATAAAACCAATCCGCCTGTACCCTTTCTTCCTTTACATCTAACACAAAATATCCGTGCGCATCTAAATCTACTTCTTTCATATGACGATTTAAAAGTTTGGTGTAAAACTCAGCTAGTCCGGTTGCAATTACTCCAAAAGCATCTAAATTTTGAGAAGTAACACTTGGTACAACAAATTCAGAACCAATACACTCACGTCCGTATTTTAAATCGCCGGCGAACGTACTATGAATATCACCTGTTAAAACAACTACATTATTAATGTTGTTATTAGAAATATGTTTATACAAACGTTCACGCTCTTCTTCATATCCATCCCAAGCATCACTTGTTGGAACTCCACTATAATTCATCATCATAACCTGATTTCCAATAATTTTCCAAGTCGCTGATGAAGTCGATAGTTTACTTAACAACCAATTGAATTGTGCTTGACCCAATATTGACTCGTAAGTTACTTTTCCTGCTAATTTCTTCTCAACAGTTGTAGCTTTTACTAGAAGATCTTTTAATTTTGATTGATCTATTTTAGAAGATAAATTCCTACTTCCAACATTTTTATAATTATATGCAACTTGGGCAAACTTTTGAATTACATATCTTAATTCTTCTCCTGTTAACTTTCCTTCTTGAATAAAATATGGAGCAATTTCCTCGATAACTTTCTCAAAATCTTCAATTGATTGTAACGATTTACTTTCAACTAAGCTTTTAACTTTTAACTGCAGGTCTTTCTTAACGTTTTTGGTCAACTTTTGACTAGTCGAAACCGTTTCATCTCTTCCTTCAATTCGTGTATCTAACATTAATAAGTCAGCTAAATCTCCATAAGAAAAGTCTCTATATAATCTATATTCCTGAATTGAATTTGCACGAACCGGCATCCATTCAAAATAAGCTTTGTAGGCATTATTTTTTCGAACTTCCCAACTTCCCTCGGTTGATGGATCATGATTTTCTGCTCCGAATTTATTTGCGTCATTTGAAAATTCGTGATCATCCCAAATTAAAATAAACGGATGTTGTTGGTGTAATTTTCTTAGCATCGGATCCAATCTGTAATAAGAATAACGAACTCGATAGTCGCTTAAAGTTACAATCTCATTATTAGGTAAGTGTCTTCTTCCAACCTCATCGCTATATCCATATCCGCCAGTTTCATATTCATAAATATAATCTCCTAAATGAATGACAGCATCTATATCTGTTCTATCTGCTAATTCTTCATACGCATTAAAATATCCGTTTTGGTAGTTAGAACATGATACAACTCCAAAACGAACATTACTTACATTTCCAGTTGGAGAAGTTCTTGTTTTTCCTATTTCAGATTTCTTTCCTAAAGCTTCGAACTGAAAATAATAGGTAGTATTTGGTTGCAAACTTCTTACATCTACTTTTACTGTATAGTCCTTTCTTTCGTCAGTACCTACCATTCCTTGTTGAACAACATTTGTCATCGATGTATTTGTTGCCACTTTCCAAGTAACATTAACATCCGTTTGATTCGTAGTAACGCGTGTCCAAATAATAACTGCATCTTTTAAAGGATCACCTGAAGCCACTCCGTGGTAAAATGGAGCTAAAGCAGCATTGAAATAATTTTCTATACCAGCAGTATTTTTTCTTCCAATTTTGGTAACTACAGTTTGTTTTTGAGCTTGAAGCGCGAATACTCCAGTTAACAAGACAACAAAACATAATACTTTGAGTTTGTTTTTTTTCATGATTTCGGGGTTGATTTTTGGTATATTTTTTCGCGAATCTAATTGTTAAAACTTCATTTTATTATGCATGCATAACAATTAACTCAATGATAATTTTTTTAACATTTTTATATTCTTACCCCAATAAATACTAACTTTTACTTGATGATTTCTTTACGTTAGAATCCTAAAGAAAACTGAAAATAGACTTTGTATATTTGACTTCAACTCAATAAACTCAATTTGATTTTTATATCGAAATATATTGTTCCGAAAGGTTATGAAGGAATCACGTTATATCCTTTTATTTTTTTGAAAAACAAAGAATTAAAAGAAAATGAGATTTTGGTTAATCATGAGAAAATTCATTTAAGACAGCAGAGAGAGCTTTTCGTAGTTTTCTTCTATCTTATCTATCTACTTGAGTGGATTATAAAACTTATAAAATTTCGAAATGGTCATTTAGCGTATATGAACCTCAGTTTTGAAAGAGAAGCTTATCAAAATGAGTCGAATTTGAACTATTTAAAATCGAGAAAATTATATCGTTTCTTTAACTACTTATAATCCCTAAGAATTTGTTCTATTTTTTAAGAAATCCGTAAATTGCAGCTCATTTAAACAACTAAATTTACGAATGGAACAAATAGCACCCTACAAACCTAAACATAAGGTACGAATTGTAACTGCTGCGTCTTTATTTGATGGACATGATGCTGCGATAAATATTATGCGTAGAATTATACAGTCTACAGGAGTTGAAGTTATACATTTAGGTCATGATAGAAGTGTAGAAGAAGTAGTGAATTGTGCTATTCAAGAAGATGCAAATGCAATTGCAATGACTTCTTATCAAGGTGGACACAACGAGTACTTTAAATATATGTATGATTTACTGCAAGAAAAAGGTGCAGGTCATATCAAGATTTTTGGTGGTGGCGGTGGAGTAATTCTTCCAGAAGAAATTAAAGAATTAATGGATTACGGAATTACTCGAATTTACTCTCCTGATGATGGACGTGAAATGGGATTACAAGGAATGATTAACGACCTTGTTCAACGATCTGATTTTGCGATTGGAGATGTTTTAAACGGAGAAGTAAACCATTTGGCAGATAAAGAAATAGGTAGCATTGCTCGTGTGATTTCATCTGCTGAAAACTTTCCAGAAGTTTCTAAGGAAACAATGGATCTTATCCACAAGAAAAATGAAACTTCAAAAACACCAGTTTTAGGAATTACAGGAACAGGTGGAGCAGGAAAATCTAGTTTAGTAGACGAATTAGTTCGTCGTTTTTTAATTGATTTTCCAGATAAAACAATTGGATTGATTTCTGTTGATCCATCTAAAAGAAAAACAGGTGGAGCTTTATTAGGAGATAGAATTCGTATGAACGCTATTAATAATGAACGCGTATATATGCGATCTTTAGCGACACGCCAATCGAATTTAGCTTTATCTAAATATGTAAATGAGGCCGTTGAAGTTTTAAAAGCCGCAGAATTTGATTTAATTATTTTAGAAACTTCAGGTATTGGTCAATCTGATACCGAAATCATCGAACATTCAGATGCTTCTTTATATGTGATGACTCCGGAATTTGGAGCTGCAACTCAGTTAGAGAAAATCGACATGCTTGATTTTGCTGATTTAGTTGCTATCAACAAATTTGATAAAAGAGGTGCTTTAGATGCGTTACGTGATGTGAAGAAACAATACATGCGTAATAACAATCTTTGGGATATTCCAATGGATGAAATGCCAGTTTTTGGAACTATAGCTTCTCAATTCAACGATCCAGGAATGAACTCGTTATATAAAGCGATTATGGATAAAGTTGTTGAGAAAACAGGAGCTGATTTAAAATCTACTTTTGAAATTACAAAAGAAATGTCTGAAAAGATATTTGTAATTCCTCCTGCAAGAACTCGCTATTTATCTGAGATTGCTGAGAACAACAGAGCTTACGACAAGAAAGCTACTGAGCAGGAAAAAGTAGCTCAAAAATTATACGGAATCTTCAAAACCATTGAAAGTGTTTCTGAAGGTACTGTAGGTTTAGACAAATCTGGAATTGAAGAAACTTCTCTTCAAAAAACAGAAGATAATAGCGACTTTTTAAAATTATTAATTGCTGAGTTCGATCGTGTAAAAATGAACCTGGACCCATACAACTGGGAAATCATTTTAAACTGGGCAACTAAAGTTCAAAAATATAAAGATCCTATCTACTCGTTTAAAGTTAGAGATAAGGAAATTAAAATTGAAACACATACGAAATCACTTTCTCACTCTGATATTCCAAAGGTAGCTTTACCAAAATATCAAGCTTGGGGAGATTTATTACGCTGGAATTTACAGGAAAATGTTCCTGGAGAATTCCCATATACTTCAGGATTATATCCTTTCAAAAGAACTGGAGAAGATCCAACTAGAATGTTTGCCGGTGAAGGTGGACCAGAACGTACAAACAGACGATTCCATTACGTTAGTTTAGGAATGCCTGCAAAACGTTTATCTACTGCATTTGATTCTGTTACACTTTATGGAAATGATCCAGGACACAGACCAGATATTTATGGAAAAATTGGCAATGCTGGAGTTTCTATTTGTTGTTTAGATGATGCGAAGAAATTATATTCTGGATTCGATTTAAGTCATGCTATGACTTCTGTATCGATGACAATCAATGGACCAGCGCCAATGCTTTTAGGATTCTTTATGAATGCTGCTATTGATCAAAACTGTGAGAAATATATTAAAGAACATAGTTTAGAGACAAAAGTTGAATCCAAACTTAAGGAATTATACGATAATAAAGGAATTGACAGACCTAAATACAATGGAGATTTACCAGAGGGAAATGATGGATTAGGGTTGTTACTATTAGGTATTACTGGAGATCAAGTTTTACCAACTGATGTGTATGCTGAAATTAAAGCCAATACATTATCTCAGGTAAGAGGTACAGTTCAAGCTGATATTTTGAAAGAAGATCAAGCTCAAAATACTTGTATTTTCTCTACAGAATTTGCTTTACGTTTAATGGGAGATGTTCAAGAATATTTTATTGAGAAGAACGTACGTAACTTCTACTCAGTATCGATTTCTGGTTATCATATTGCAGAAGCTGGGGCAAATCCTATTACTCAGTTAGCATTGACTTTAGCTAATGGATTTACCTATGTAGAATACTATTTATCACGAGGAATGGATATTAATAAGTTTGGACCAAACTTATCGTTCTTTTTCTCTAATGGTATTGATCCAGAATATGCAGTAATTGGACGTGTTGCTCGTAAAATATGGTCTAAAGCTTTGAAATTTAAATACGGAGCAAATTCACGTGCACAAATGTTGAAATATCACATTCAAACCTCTGGACGTTCTTTACACGCACAGGAAATTGATTTCAATGATATTAGAACAACATTACAAGCATTATATGCGATTTATGACAACTGTAATTCTTTACATACAAATGCTTACGATGAAGCGATTACAACGCCAACAGAAGAAAGTGTTCGTAGAGCCATGGCAATTCAATTAATTATTAATAAGGAATTAGGATTAGCTAAAAATGAGAATCCAATTCAAGGTTCTTTTATTATCGAGGAATTAACTGATTTAGTTGAAGAAGCAGTATTAACTGAATTCGATAGAATAACTGAACGTGGTGGTGTTTTAGGAGCAATGGAAACTATGTATCAGCGTTCTAAAATACAAGAAGAAAGCTTGTATTATGAAACTTTAAAACACACAGGTGAATTCCCAATTATTGGTGTAAACACTTTCTTAAGTTCTAAAGGGTCTCCAACGGTTACTCCGCAAGAAGTAATTCGTGCAACAGAAGAAGAAAAGCTATTCCAAATCAAAACAAAAGAAAACTTAAATGAAGCTAATAGCACTAAAGTTTCTGAAGAATTATCAAAGATTCAGACTGCTGCCGTTCAAAATGAGAATATTTTCGAAAAATTAATGGAAGCTTCAAAAGTATGTTCGTTAGGACAAATTACTTCCGCTTTATTTGAAGTTGGAGGACAATATAGAAGAAATATGTAATTTTCTTTGAAAAACTTTATAGATTTAAGCCTCTCATTTTTGAGAGGCTTTTTTTATTTCGGAGATTAAAGTAGCTTCTAAAAATCACACATTCTTGAGCATCATTTTTGTTCAAAGACACTATTTAACATTTTTTAACTTTAAGTTTTCAAGATAATTGAAAGGCCTATCAATCCTGAACTTTCATTAATTTTTCGTAAGTAAAAACACACAAAAAACACCTAAACAATTGTAACAAAATAGGTAGTTTATCTTCTTACTTATAAAAGCACATAAAAAAATGAGTAACAATTATTTTATCTTTAGTTTAATCTTTGCCACAGGCTTAGGAGCTTCATTAGGAGTGAATTTTGGAACATTAACTGGAAATCTTCCAGTAGGTATTGTATCAGGTATAGTTGCAGGTATTGTATTAGGTTTTATGGTAGGTTTTGCTCTAAAAGCATATATTAAAAAATATAAACTTAACGCGTCATTTTAAGTTAAACATAACTAACCTTACGACTCAAACATATTAAAAAAACCTATGCTTAAAAGTGTAGGTTTTTATCTTATCAAGATCTTACAAACTTTTATTAAAATGTTAAAATTGCATTTATAAATGTTAAAATATATTAGTTTTCATTCATCAAGAGTCACATTCCATATGAATTATTTGCAAAAGCCTTATATTTAATGTGAAATTTTAAACCCGTAAGTATGAAGAAGAGTTACATTTTGTTATTCTTATTAGGTCTATTTTTATTTCCTTTTAATGTTAAAGTTACTGCACAATCTGAAAAAAAGGTTACGATTATTGTAAAAGATGCAAAAAATAAACCAGTTCCTGGTGCTGTAATTTTATTTGATAATGTGAGATTAAAAAGATGGACAAACTCTAAAGGTGTTTTCAAAGCAAAATTTAAAAATACCCCGAAAGAAATAAGCGCATTTTCTCCTAAAGTTGGATTAAGTAAAATAGCTTATAATGGAAATTCTAAAGTTGAAATTGTTATAGCAGATAATAATGACTTAGGGATCAATAGAAGTCCGACTTCAAAAAATATTGGAGCTATTCAATTCAGAGATTTTTATGATTACTTGAGAGGACAAGTGCCTGGTGTAAACGTGACAATGGATAATGCTATTAATATTAGAGGTTACAATTCTGTAAACGGAAGTACAACACCATTGTTTGTTTTAAATAACACCCCGGTTGACGAGGTTGAACTTGGAAACATTGTTCCTACAACTATTAAATCTGTTGTTGTATTGAAAGGGCCAGATGCTTCGAAATATGGTTCTCGTGGTGCGAATGGTGTTATTGAAATAAAAACATTCTAATATTAATGATATAAAAGGATACTATTTAAAAATTAAAAGGCTGTTTTAGAAATAAACAGCCTTTTCACTTTAACTAAACTAACTATTTAGAAACTACATATATTATCTCATGTAGCATCTAACTATGAACTTATATAATTTCTTTCCATCTATCCGACTCGGCATATAATTTGATGGTATTGTTTCTTTCTAACAAAAATTGTTTCATATATCTTTTTAAAAATAAGAAATCAGCAAGTTTTCCTAAAAAACCAAGCGGACTTACAAACTCCATAACATCAACTAGTGTTGTTGTATTATTCTCTTGAGAGAAATAATGTTCATGTTTGAAACTTTTAAAAGCTCCAGAAACCATTTTATCTGCAAAATATTCACTTGGACGACAACCTGTAACTTTAGATGTGAAATTTTGATAAACACCTAAATGTTTCGCTCTCCATGTAACCGTTTCATCCAATTCTATTAATCCTGTTTTTTTTCCAGCAATAGCTTTTTCGTCTGTTTTTTCTGCAGAAATTTTATGCAAATCAATGCTTCGTGATAAGTTAAATACTAATTCTTTTCTTGCTTTAATTTTTGTAAATAAAATAATTATTGGCATAAGCTAAATTTTTAAATCATTAAACTTTGTAGTACCAAACTCGAAACCTAAATCTAAAAGATTTTGGGGATAAACTTTTCTACTTTTCAATAACAATTCTGTTTCCGTTCCGATAATCTTCGCACCTATATTTAATAACAGCTTTGGAGCATTTATCCCTACTTTTATTCGCAACTTTTTTCTTAATTCTTTCTGAAAACTGCAATTTCTAATCGGATTTGGCGCACATATATTATAAACACCAGATGGTTTATCAATTAAATAATTAATTGCATTTATATAGTCTTGTTCTGAAATCCAGCTAATAAACTGCTTACCGTTACCTTGTTTACCTCCTAATCCAAGCTTGGTCATTCTTTTCATCAAGGGAAACGCTCCACCATTCCTTCCTAAAACTATAGAAGTTCTTGTAATAATCTTTCGTGTATTCTTAAATTCATAACTATTAAACAACTGTTCCCACTTTTTACATACATCCATAGAAAAATCAATTCCAATTTCACCATCTTTCTCTGTCATGTATTTTTCTTCTGAATGCTTATAAATAGTAGCTGAAGAAGACTGGATAAATACTGTTGGTGGTACATTCAAACTCTGAACTACTTCACATAAAACAGCCGTACTTTCTAATCTACTATTATAAATAGCAGCTTTGTTTTTGTTGTTATATCGGCAATTCACAGATTTCCCTGTAAGGTTGATTAAAACATCTGCTTTTTCAAGGAATTGAGTCCAACTTCCTTTTGATTTTCCATTCCAGTATATATAGTTTACATTTTTATAATTCAACTTTTGAGTTCGTGTTAAAATGTAAACTTGATTTTCTTTTTCTTGTGTATAAAATTCGGTAAGCAACTTTCCCAAATATCCAGTTCCTCCAGCGATGACTATTTTCATTTTCTCTTAATTAATTTTGTACTCTTACATTAGCTTCTTTACTAGCTTTTCTTCCTTTTAAAAAGAAAATGATGAATAAAATCATTACAATTCCTAAATAAATAGAAAAACCACCCACCTTTGCACTTAAAACCTCAACCAAACTCTTATAATTAGCTAGATTATAAATCTTAATTATTCTTAGTGCAAAACCAATATTTAAGAGATAAAATCCAATTTTAAATAGTTTGTTAGTAGCAAAAGCTATTTCTTGTTTTTGATTGAAAATATCGAGCATAAAAATTTTACTATTTTTAAATAAATGCTGAGATACAAAAGTTGTTAATCCAATACTTATTGGTAAATAAATTGCATAAGCTATAAGTACTAAAGTAGTTTCCATAATTACTTGTTTTTAAAATATGTGTGTGATATATAAATCGTGAATAAATTGATTCCATGTAATAATCCTATTAATAGTAAAATAAAACTAAGTCTGCTTGCTATCTCTTCTATTAATTGAAGGATTGTTTCAATGTTATTCATTGAATTTAAGGTAAAAATGACAATCCCTAGATTCATTAACTAATATGCTGTTCGAAGAATTTTATTAATTCCTGTTGCAAAATTCATATCATTTGAGAAGAAGTTTATTATATAAATCTTTCCATTTTGATAACAGGCATTACCAACATAGATAATTACAAATCCAGATAATAAAACATAAGTTATATACGTAGCTAAATACATAATTTATACTATTAGAATTATTGGCAAAACCACTACTCGATAACCAATCCAAGTCCAACTCAAATAGCTTGGTAATTGTAAAAGTTGAATTCTTCTTTTATGTTCGAAAAACATTAAAGCTAGGGTTCCTGTAAAACCAAGCATGATAAGAGTTTGTGATAGTGGAAAGACTTCATTTAAAAGCATTAACTGGAATAAACCAATGCAACCAAATAATGAAACAGTGATTATATTACCTACATAATTTATTTGAGTTTGATAATCTTTATTTCCAAGAAATAACAACTGAGAAACTACCATCCCTGCAGCCAATACAATCTCTCTTTTATAATTTGAACTTGGTAAAAATTCAATCAATTCAGAAAATTGAAAAAGTGTTACGACCGTAATTAACAGACCAAAGACAATGAATAGCAAGCGATATTTGATGTTGAAACTTGGAGAACATTGCAGATTATTATCATCTTTTTTCTCAGAAGGCATAATAACTTTCCTATTATAAGAGATGAAAGAATATAACTTTCTTAGAAGATAATTTACAGGAGCAAAATTTCCTATCTTATCAATCACAGGAAATGAAAATCCAATAATTCTGAGCAGACTATCAATTCCATAAATTACCCTATTCTTTTCATTATCAACTAAAGCAATTTCATTCGCAGCTCGTTCAATATCAACAAACTCTCGTTCATGATTAGAAATTTTACAGTAAGGTTTTCTTCCTTCGTTATCAAGCATTTTAGTGTTGATAAAAGTGCTTGTGTACGCATTACATAAAGGACAATCCTCGTCGTATAATATTGTGTGATTATTCAATGTTTTCATGGCTAAGGTTTTTTTCTAAAATATATGTTACACTTAAGGCTAGAAGAATTGGTAAACTGTAAACTATATTTTGATTGATGCTTTTACCATTCCAACTTGTTGCTGTTGAATAATTCAAAAACAAAAAATATCCTACCACTAAGATGAAGTAGCTTATTTCAAAAATCTTAGTTTTTTCATTTATCATTTTCCAACCTATTAAGATCCTCAAACAAAATAAAACTTGCAAAATCCCTAATGGAATCGCTATTAATGCAGCTAAGACAAGCCAGTCACGTTCAAATATTCCAATAAGTAATACTAAAATAAATGGGGTTACTATTATTCTGTTTATAATTTTCATAGTTTCAGAAATTATTGAAAGTTTAGTTGTAAATTTTTTTACTTTTTTATCATTCTAGTAAAATTCGATAACAGCCAATGCTCATCAGCCTTGATTGCTTTATCCAAAATACCATTTACTGTATTCGTAACAGTTGATAAATCATTCATTAACTTTTTGAAAGTTTTAGCTTCTTCTGAGTCTTCCTCTACTTCACTCTTCAATTCATCTAGAATTTTCAAAACTGGCTCAATCTCTCTTTTTTTGCGTTCTTTGGTTACTTGCTTAAAAAGTTCCCAAATATCTTTATCAGCAACGAAGAATTCTTTTCGCTCCCCAGCAACCAATTCTTTGCGAACAATTCCCCAATCAATTAATGCACGCACATTCATGTTCACGTTACCTCTTGAAATTTTTAACGCTTCCATAATTTCATCTGCAGACAAAGGTTTAGATGAAGCCAATAATAAAGCATGCACTTGCGCCATTGTTTTATTAATCCCCCAGTTTGTAGCTAAACTACCCCAAGTATGAATGTATTTTATTTTTGCGTCTTCTAATTTCATGACACAAATATAAAACTTAATTCTAAACTTTCAAAAATTATTGAAAATAAAATAATTTAAAAAATTTATATTTCCTGTAATATTTCAAATTCTCAGTTTACTAATTAAGTAAATATTAAATTTTGAGTAACGATTTTTATACAACCTCTATACTTCCACATGCCGGGATAATATTAAAGATTTGTCGCGCATATACAGATTCACAAGAGGACTTTGAAGATTTTTATCAAGAAGCTTGCTTGCAAATTTGGAAAACAAAAGATGCATTTCAACAAAAATCGAAATGGTCTACTTGGATTTATAGAATCACTCTAAATGTTTGTTTAACTCTTAGTAAGAAACATCAAAGACAACATAGAAAAGTATCATTTTCGCATGAACTTTCCGAAAACAACAAAGCCTTTGAAAACGAACATTTAAATCTACTTTATGATGCTATTAAAAAGCTATCAGAAGTTGACAGAGCCATTATTCTATTACATTTAGAAGAAAATCCTTACAAAGAAATTGCTGCTGTTATTGGAACTAGCGCTAACAATATTGCAGTTAGAATTAACAGAATTAAAAAACTATTAAAAGAATTACTAGATGGAAAAATCAATTGAAAAAATATGGAACGAAGCCTTTATTAGTGAAGAATCATTAATTGCTCCTAAAATAAACGACTTATACAATCAAAAATCGAAGTCGATTATTAACAAAATTAAAAGAACCTATCAATTTGATAACAAAGGGTTGTTACCTATGGCTGGAATTGTAACAATTGGAGGAATTCTATTATCTGAAACTATTATTGGATTATATGGAACATTCCTTATTCTTGCTCTTTATCTTTTCAATACTCGATTATTAAAAAAGTTTGAAACTATTGATATAAAATCGGATAACTTAAACTATTTAAAAAGTTATAGAAGAATTATCAGTTCTATTACTCGATCAACGAAAAAGCTGTTCATTTTTGGTTTACCATTAGCTATCATGTCAATTTTCGCACTAACTTTTTTCTTAAAAGAAGATCGTTTTTTAGCAAGTTATATTTCTAAAGACACTTCTGTTTTACAAGTTTTAGGAATCGGAGCTTTAATAGCAGTTTGTACTTCAATTACTTGTACAGTGGTTTATACAATTTCAACAAGAATGTTATACGGAACACTTTTCTCAAAGCTTGATGATTTAATTATTGAAATGGAGAATTTAAAAGAGTAATATAAAGAACGTCATTACGAAAAATTTTCATTTTGAAGTAATCTAAAAGATGATTATTTGTGATCGAAAAGATTCACTTACTATGTTCGTAATGACGCTTCTTTTTTAAATTGACTTTTTCTGTAGAATAGTTAAACCTATTCTTATCTGTTTGTAAGAAACTTCCTCACGTAAAAACTCAAAGTACGGCTTCAAAGCTGTTTCGTTATTCAACACTTTTTTAGCATTTTGAATTAGCTTTAAAGTATTCACATCAATGAATTTATCAAGATTTACATCTTTACCTTCTAAATACAATTTTGCTAAATGTGAAAATATAGTTTGTTCTTTTAATCCACGTCGAATTGCAATTTCCTCAATTGAAAAGTCCTCTAAATACAACTTATACGTTTCCAACGTCGTGTCTTTTTTCCCTTTCTTTTTCTCTTTAATGAAGGATTTAATTTCTTCCATAAATTCAGCTCCGTACACTTCTAATTTACGCTGCCCTACTCCACTTATTGCTAAAAATTCTTCATCTGTTTGTGGTCTTTG
Organism: Tenacibaculum sp. SZ-18; assembly: GCF_002813915.1. NCBI lineage: Bacteria > Pseudomonadati > Bacteroidota > Flavobacteriia > Flavobacteriales > Flavobacteriaceae > Tenacibaculum > Tenacibaculum sp. SZ-18. The sequence continues at coordinate 2,865,107 of NZ_CP019335.1, forward strand.
GGTTTCTAATTCACGTAAAGTTGCATCACTAAATACCAAGTAAGCTGCAATATCTTCTTCTTGTGCTATTTGATAACGAAGTTTTCGTAAACGTTCAAACAATGTATCTTTTACAGTTGATTTTTTCTTTTGTTCTTTCTTTTGAGCAGGAGTTTCTTTTTTAGGAACCGTAGGTACAGTTAATCTAACTTTTTCTCCTTTAAATAATACTTTTTCTGAAAACTCAGTTAATTGAATCGTGTTATTTAAATGAAAAGCTATTTGACACAAACCTTGATTTACCAATTGAATCATATAATGCTGCCAATCTCTCCAAGAAATATCTTTTCCTACACCATATGTCTTTAGTGTATTGTATTTTTTATCTAATACAGTCGCATTTTGAGCTCCACGTAAAACATCTATTACAGTTCCCATAGCTTCTTTTCCTTTTAATCGAAAAATTGCCGACAATGCCTTTTGAGCGATTAAAGTTCCATCAAAAAATTGAGGTGGATTTTTACACACATCACAATTTCCACAATCCTCTTCAATTAATTCTCCAAAGTAACTTAGTAAAATTCTTCTGCGACAAACAGTTGCTTCTGAAAACTGTTTCATTCGTTCTAATTTCGCCTCTTGTACCTCTTTATTTCCTGTATTTGCAATAAATTGTCGTAATTGAATTACATCGGCATAACTATGAAATAACAATGCATGCGAAGCCAACCCATCTCTTCCTGCTCTACCGATTTCTTGATAATATCCTTCAATATTCTTCGGCATGTTATAGTGAATTACCCAACGAACATTTGATTTATCAATTCCCATTCCGAAGGCAATTGTTGCACAAATTATTGGAACATCATCTTTAATAAAATCCTCTTGAATAGATGATCTTTCCTCAAAAGATAATCCCGCATGATATGCTTTTGCTTTAATTCCGCTTTGATTCAGTTTACTTGCTAATTGTTCAGTAGCTTTTCTACTTAAACAATATATAATTCCTGATTCATTAGTTCTACCATGAATGAACTTCACAATTTGAGTAACTCTATCATTTGCCGGACGAACTTCTAAGGCGATGTTCTCTCTATTAAAAGAACTTACAAAACGTGTAGCATGTGGAATTGCCAATTGCTCTAAAATATCTTCCTGAGTAGCTTTATCGGCAGTTGCGGTTAAAGCAACAACTGGAACTTCTGGTAAAGATTTTTTCAAGAAAGCTAATTGTTTATACGAAGGTCTAAAATCATGACCCCAAGAAGAAATACAGTGCGCCTCATCAATTGCAATACAACTTATATAATTCTGATTTAAGATATTTTGCAAGAAAGGAAGACTTTCAGGAGCAACATAAAGTAGTTTTACTTTCTTATTTACTACGGCATCAAAAACACTTTGTTGTTCTTCACTAGACTGGCTACTATTAAAATAGGTCGCAGAAATTCCATTAGCTTTTAGGCTATCAACCTGATCTTTCATTAAGGCAATTAATGGAGAAATAACCAATGTAATTCCATCAAAACATAGCGCTGGAAGTTGAAAACAAATCGACTTTCCTCCACCAGTTGGCATAATTACCAAGGTGTCCTTTTTGGTTAAAATATTCTCAACAATCTTTTGCTGCTGTAATCGAAAACTGTCGTAACCAAAATTCGATTTTAACTTCTGCAACAATTCCTTCTCGCTAATTAAATTCATTTAGCAAAAGTACCATAAAAAAAATGTTGCATAAATGGTATGACTACACTAATTGTTTAAAATTTATATGAACATCTCGTCTTTTCTTCTAAAAGTTTTAAACTCTATGTAATACCCGTTTGGATCTTGAACTATAAAGGTATTTTGCTCTCCATTTTTGTCTTCAAAAAATGTTTTTTTCACCACGGTATCAAACATCCATTGACTGTTAATTCTATCATAAGTGTTTTCCCATTCATCACTTTCTAATATTACTCCAAAGTGAAAAGATGGTAACTCTTCATCATCTAATGAATAAAAGGGAAACTGAAAATCAAAATTTTCAGTAAGAACAAAAGTTAATTGATGCCCGAATAAATTAATATCTACCCAATTCTTAGTTTTTCTTCCGATTACTGACTCTAATTGATTTTTGTAATAATTAATTGTCTCTTCGATGTTTTTACAAGGAAGTGACACGTGAAAACATGAATTCATACACTATTGTTTTAAGTTTATTTTATGTAAAAACTACAAAGTTTATGACAATAACTTTTAAATAAATTGGGAGCTTAAAACTTCTATTATATTTAGGAGTAAATTCTTAAATAAATTATTATTAACATTTTGGACAAAAAAAGATAAGCAATTAATTTAACATTTACTTGTTGGGAAATAAAAAAGCCTCGGAAAATCCGAAGCTTTATATCTCTAGAAATATATTGAAACAGAATTAGTTTATATCTTGTAATAATACTTCTACTGCTTTTTTCAATTGAGCATCTTCTCCTCTTTCTTTCCATCCTGGAGCATTTTTGATTAAATAATCTGGAACAGCTGGCGCCTCATTCTCCATATTTTTCCCTGAAGCTTTTACAAACCAAGCTCTGAACGGCATGCGAATATATCCGTTTTGTAAACTTTGTCCTCCTGTAGAAATTACAGCACCAAAAGTTGGTTGTCCTACTAACTTACCGAGACCTAAATTTTTAAATGCATGTGAAAATATTTCTGCATTTGAATAACTATTCTCATTACATAACGCAACTACAGGTTTTGTGTTTACCGATAAAATTGCTCTTTCATTGAATGGGTAATTTCCTGTAAACTTTTTATGATCTTTTAAAGATTTTGCAGCTCCTCTTGGAATTGTATAGGCGTGCTGTTTTACATTTAACACAGCCATTAATCTGTCCGTTGTCCAACCTCCACCATTATATCTTACGTCAATTACAATACCTTTTTTACCGTAACCGCTTGCTTTTAATTCTCTTTCAAAACGCTCAAAACTCGGCATACTCATTCCTCTAATATGGATATAACCTAATTGTCCGTTTGAATATTTTTCTACAAGCTTTTTTCTTGATTCAATCCACTCTTCATACTGTAAAGTGTTTAAAGTTCTTTGCGGACGTAACACGACTTCTTTCCCAGAGGCTAAAGTCAATAAAATCTCATTATTAATTGTATTCTTTAGTAAGCTATAGAAATTTGTTTTCGAATCAATTTTTGTTCCGTTAACAGAAGTAATTACATCTCCAACGTTTAATTTACTTTTAATTTTATCAGCAACTGAATTAGAAAGTACGTATTCAACTTTAACTCCATTACTTACATTTTTAACCTCTAAACCGAGTAAACCAATTTTCTCACTTTCATTTCTTGGAGCAAAACCTCTATACCCCATGTGACTTGCATTTAGCTGACCTAATAACAAATTAAACATGTAAGTATAATCTTCATGCGTAGTGGCAGCTAAAACCCAAGGCTTGTATTTTTTTACTAGTGATTTCCAATCGTATCCATGGAAATTTGGATCATAAAACCCTGCAGTTAACGCACGAATTCCTTCATCAAATATTTGTTCTCTTTCTTTCAGAACATTTTTCTTTACAATTGCAGTATGAGGTAATGAAGTTATTTTATCAGATTTTGTATTCAGTTCTTTTAAAACCCCTCTAGAGGTAAAGTATAATTTCCCGTTTTGAAAAGATAAATTAAAGAAACCTGAAGCTCCTTTCACTATTTTTGGGGCAGTTCCATCCCACTTTACTTTATATAAATTTCTTCTTTTTGTAGAAGGATCTGTTGCAGAGAAATAAATATTTTTGCTATCAGCACTAAACGCCATACTGTATTCATTATCTGATAATGATGTTACTTGAACTAATCTTTCATATAATCTGTCCTCATCTATAGTAACAGTTATCTTTTTCTTTGCTGGCTTCTTATCCTTCTTCTTAGCATCCTTTCCTTCTTTTTTGTCTTTTTTAGGTTCTTCAGCTATATAATAATCACCCTGATCTCTATCTGTTTTTGTTTTTTCCCAATCTTCTTTTTGTAACCAAACCATCCAAACATCGTAATTTAAACCACTCCTATTAGATAAGAAAGCTAATTTTTTACCATCTTGACTCCATACAGGACTTGTATCACTTCTTGGATGCATACTAACATTCATCTGCTTCGATTTATCTTTTACGGAATGAATAAATATTTCGCTATCAAAATTCAAATCTTCTAATGAGTATGCGATGTATTCACTATCTGGACTCCAAGATAAACCACTTGCATCTGTCCAACTATCAATAAAAACTTCTCTATTTTCTATTTTACCATCTTTGATATCAGCTACAATTAATTTACCTCTACCAACACCGTAAGCAATCTTCTTTCTATCAGGAGATACAACAAAATAAGCTACATCTTCTTTTTCTTTTGTTAACTTATTGTGCTCTAATTTTAATGATCTTTCTAATCCAACTTTATCATCTGCTGAACGAACGCTATAAATCTGGAAACTTCCATCTTTATCAGATAAGTATATTGCTGTTTTATCATCTAACCAACCTGCACCATTATCTCTATGATAGTCTTTAGTTACATTGTTAGCATGTTTCTTTTCTTTATCGTTATGTTTCACAAACATCTCTCCTGCGATGTTCAAGGCTATTTTCTTACCATTTGGAGAAATTGCAAAGTCATTTGCTCCATTTCTCATAGTAGAAACACTCTCTTCTGCAAAAAGATTATCAGAGATTACATCAATAGATAGTTTAGTTGTTTTTCCATCTTTTAATAAAAATGTTTCAATTCCGCTAGTGTACACAATTGCACCACTTTTACTTACAGAAAACGAACGAACACCATCCACTTTTAAACTGGTTAATTGTTCTGGATTTCCACTTGTGTTTCCATCCGCAGAAACTTTTTGCTTGTAGATATTATATCGTCCACTTTCAGCTCCTAAATAGTATAAATTATTGTTAGAATCCCAAGCTGGATTATGATCATTTTTATTACTCGTTGTAATTTGAATGTAATTTTTTGTTTTTGGATTGAAAATCCAAATATCTCTTTGCGCAGAACCACTGTAATCTTCTCTAGCAACTCTACATGCGCCTTTTACATAAGCGACTAGACCGTTTGGTGCAATGACTGCATCAGATCCATAAGCAGTTAAGAAACGTTCAGGAGTTCCTCCATTTTCGTTTACTTCATAAATTTGTTGATCCCATTCTGGCCCTGCATAGACTCTTTTTGTTGTAAAAACAACGTCTCCTGCCTTTGTCCAATCTGTTGGTGTATTTGATGTTGGATAATACGTTAATTGTTTTGGAATTCCACCTTGAAGTGTCGTTGTAAAAACATTTGTATTTCCTTTTCTATTCGAAGCAAAAGCAAGTTTAGTACCATTTAAATTCCAAATTGGATTACTGTCGTAACCTTTATTTATTGTTAGTCTTTTGGATAATTTTGAGTTGACATTATAAACCCAAATGTCTCCATAATAACTAAAAGCTATTGTACTTGCATCGGGACTTATTTGTGGGTTACGAATTAAATTTTGGGCAATAGACTTATTTAAAATAAGACCTACTACTAAAAGAAGTATACCTTTAAATTTCATTATTTGGTTGATTTTAAGACGAATTTAAAACTTTACTGAGGAGAAATATTTTTTTTAGGGATTTTTTAACAAAAAAATCAATCAACTAACACTTCATCTATAAAATCTAAAAAACTTTTACTCCTCCAATTTGCTGCACCAGATTTATCAATTCTTATATTACCTTCTTTATCTAATACAAATGTTCTTGGTATCGAATTTACAGGAGGTAATTCATTTAATATACTGTTTGATTGATATACAGGAAATTCGTACTCGTTTTCTTTAAAAAACTTTATGATAGCTTCTGAATCCTCAGATGTAATAAAAATAAATGCAACTTTATCTTGGTAATCATTATAAAACTTTTGAACTGAAGGTAATTCTGCTATACATGGCGGACACCAAGTAGCCCAGAAATTTAAGAATACTACCTTTCCCTTGAATTCTGTAAAGTTAATATCATTTGTATTTAATCCTTTTAATTGCCAATTATAATTAAATACACGAGCACTTTTTTCGACCTTCTCTATTGAAGGACTAAATGCCACTTGCCTTATTAACCAAACCTTGCTTGGCTTATATAATAATAATGCTATAGCTAGAACAAAAATTATATTAGATAATGTGATATATTTTTTCAATGTAAATTCCAATTAAATTTCCAAAACTTATGCTTACTTCTTTGTCTTTTAAGTTCGTGAAAACTGACATTAAAATGTTATAAAGTCTAGTTAAAACTTTGTATAATTTCAAGTGTAAAAATGACAGTTTACCGTAAATTAGTTGTACAAACAAAAATGAATATTTAAATTCACGATTATAAAACATGTTCCTATCAAAAAGGGAAAAAAAAAGTAATTCTATTATTATTTATACTGAAAAGTACAAGCTGATTTTCCTCGTTGTTAAATTCAAAGTAATGAGTAACATTCAAAGAGTTCTATTGTAAAATTTGCAAGAACTTTTTTTAAAAAAATAACTTACGGGCACGTAAACCACGGGAGTATCTATTTATTTAAAGAATTTACCAATTCAGAAGAAGTCAAATGAAAATAAGAAAATTATACAAAAGCCTCATTAAATTAATTTAGTGAGGCTTTTATTTATAAAATTCCTAAAATTATTCTCCTTTTATACTTTTAATAAAGCCTGCTGTTCCCTCCACTCCATCTTTGTCTAAACTCTTAATAAAAGCAGATCCGATAATCGCTCCATTTCCATATTCACAAGCTTTTGTAAAAGTTGCATTATCAGAAATACCAAATCCAATAATTAACTTACTTTTTAAGTTCATTGATTTAATTCTTTCGAAATAATCAATTTGCTGTTGAGAAATTTCACCTTTTGCTCCTGTAATTGATGAAGAAGCTACCATGTAAATGAAACCTTCTGTTAACTCATCTATTTTACGAATTCTCTCATCTGGAGTTTTTGGTGTGATTAAGAACACATTCGTAATTCCGTACTTCGCGAATAAAGCTTTATAATGTGTTTCATATTCAACCATTGGTAAATCAGGAATAATCACAGTATCAACGCCACAATCAATTACTTTTTGACAAAAAGCATCTTCTCCGTATTTGATAATTTGGTTTACATATCCCATTAAAACTAATGGTGTTGTATTAATATCTTTTAAAGCTTGAAGTTGTTCGAAAACAACATCTAAATTCATTCCATTTTTTAATGCTACAGAACTACTATGCTGAATTGTTGGTCCATCCGCCAAAGGATCTGAATAAGGTAAACCAACTTCGATAAAATCAACTCCGTTACTACCTAATTGCGAAATAATTCTTTCCGTTCCATTTAAATCTGGAAACCCAGCTGTAAAAAATATAGATAAAAGGTTTTTATCTTTCTTTTGAAATATTTGTTGAATTGAATTCATTGTTTTGTTTCTTGATACATTTTAAGTTTTTGTAAAGCTTGATCTTTCGTTAATTCATTCCCTCCTTCTATGACAAAAACATCTACTGCTGAGCTGTGTCGAATTGCATCAATTAAAGCTCTTTCTTCTACTTGCGACAATCCTTCATTTATCATTTCTATTTGATGTGCTAAAACAATTAAAGAACGTGAAAAAAAACTTCCTAATCTTGGAACTAATTCACTAATTAATGAGCTTAAAAAACGTTCCCCTTCTGTAAAATTTGCAAATAATATTTTCGAATTTGAAAATGGAATAACTGCATTTCTTTCAATAAACAATCCATTATCTAGTCTATATACTTTTATTTTGTCTATATAGAAAAGAATATAGATTGGTATTGGTTTAAAAAATGATAACATAAAATAATAGTTATTCTTCTAAATGCTTTACATAAGTTTGTAAATCTTTGTCTCCTCTACCTGATAAGTTAATCACTATAACTTGATCTGACTGTAATTTCAACTTTGGAAGTACTGCAAAGGCATGAGCAGTTTCTAAAGCTGGAATAATCCCTTCTAATCTAGTTAATTCGAAAGCCGACTGTAATGCTTCTTTATCTGTAGCATTCATGAACGTTGCTCTTTTAGAATCAAACAAAAATGCATGTAAAGGTCCAACTCCAGGATAATCTAATCCAGCAGAAATTGAATATGGCTCAACAATTTGTCCATATTCATCTTGCATTAAAATAGTTTTACTTCCATGAATTACACCTACTTCTCCTAATTGAGATGTTGCAGCACTTTCTCCAGAATCAACACCTAAACCGGCAGCTTCAACAGCAATTAACTCTACTTCTTCATCTTCTAAATAATGATAAAAAGCTCCGGCTGCATTACTTCCACCACCAACACAAGCAATAATGGTATCAGGATTTTCTTTTCCAGTTTTCTCCTTTAGTTGCCATTTTATTTCCTCTGAAATAATTGCTTGTAAACGAGCTACCATATCTGGATGTGGATGCGGACCAACAACAGAACCAATTAAATAAAAAGTTTCTGGGTTTTGAATCCAATAACGAATTGCTTCGTTTGTTGCATCTTTTAAGGTTTTACTTCCACTTGTAGCAGGAACAATTTTTGCACCTAACATTTTCATACGAGCAACATTTGGAGCCTGACGTTCGATGTCTTTTTCTCCCATGAAAACGATACATTCTACATCCATTAAAGCACAAACTGTGGCTGTAGCAACACCATGTTGACCTGCTCCTGTTTCTGCAATAATTTGAGTCTTTCCTAAACGCTTTGCAATTAAGATTTGACCAATTGTATTGTTTACCTTGTGTGCACCTGTATGATTTAAATCTTCACGCTTTAAGTAAATATGAGCTCCATATTTTTCAGATAAGCGATTTGCATAATACAACGGACTTGGACGTCCAACATAATCTTTCAATAAAGCTTTGTATTCCTTTTGGAAAGATTCAGACTCTATAATTTTAATATAATTGTCTTCTAGTTCTTTTACGTTTGGATATAATAATTCTGGAATAAACGCTCCCCCAAACTCTCCGTAATAACCGTTTTTGTCTGGATTATATTTCATTTTTAAACTTTTTAAGTTTTTTTATAGATTTTAAACCTGGTTCTGTTTCAAATTTACTGTTTACGTCAATGGCATAAATTGGCAAATTAGTTTTACTTATTTCTTTTACAGCAGTTACTTCTTCTAAACCAATTCCTCCACTTAGAAAAAATGGCTTGGTTGAAGGATAATTTTTCAACACTGTCCAATCAAATACCACTCCATTTCCTCCTCTTTCTTTTCCTTTAGTATCAAACAAGAAATAATCAGCTACTGATTCGTATGCTTCAAGAATTGAAAAATCAAAAGTGTCTTTAATTCCAAAAACTTTAATGATTTCAACTTTTGGTAAATGCTTTTTTATTTCTTGAATATAGGCTACGGATTCATCCCCATGCAATTGTAAAGCTTCTAACTCATACTCTTCAGCAAGTGAAACTAAAATTTCCAAATATTCATTTACAAATACACCTGTTTTTTTTATTCCTTTAGGAATTTCAGGTATAATACCTTCAAAGTTTCTTTTGGACCTTTCGTAGAAAATAAAACCTAAATAATCAGGTTTTAATTCAGCAACTTGCCGAATATTATCTACGTATTTCATACCACAAACTTTTAGCTTCATTTCCTGTTCTTTTTACAGTGATTATACAATAGACTTATTGAATTAAAATAGTTAGATTCAAAAGAAATAGTACGTATATCTTTCATTTCGAAAACTTCATCGAAATCTAAATCTATAGTCCCATCTGATTTTATAAAATCTATTGAAAAACTTTTATCATCATATTCCCCTAATGTCCCATAAAATAATTCTTCCTCAACTTCATCTTGAAACTCAAAACAACCGTATTTTGCTTCTAACCTTTTTAAAATTTCAATAGTATTATCAAATTTAAAGTCATTTGGATTTTGAACTTTAATTTCTTTTAATTCTATCACCTTTTGGATTACGCTAGAGTTTTCAACTTTTGATATTTCTACAATATGATTCTTATTCAGTAATTTAAACCCATCCAGTTGATAGTCACTAGGAATAGATTTTATTAAGATCCAACCTTCATTTTCATCTAAGAAAACACCTGTTTCTAGAACCTCCCAATCAGCTATTTTATAATTCTCTATTCTCAAACTATTGTATTATTATCTGATTTGATTTATAAAGTCTAAACAAGCTTCTCCCGGATTTTCTTCTTTCATAAAGTTTTCTCCGATTAAAAACCCTTGAAAACCGTACTCTTTTAATCCTGTAACAATTCTTGGATTGCTAATTCCGCTTTCAGAAACTTTGATCGCCGAACTTGGTATTTGGTTCGCCAAATTGATAGAATGTTCTAAATCAACTTTAAAAGTTTTTAAATCACGATTATTGATTCCTATAATCTTATTATCTAAATCAGAAATTTTATCTAAATCTTGTTGGTTATGAACTTCATATAAAACCTCTAACCCAAGATCGTTAGCTAATTGTCCATAATTCTTAATTTCTTCTGCAGTTAAACAAGCTGCAATTAACAAAATCACATCTGCTCCAATAGCCTTCGCTTCTACAATTTGAAAACCATCAACAACGAAATCTTTGCGCAAAATTGGCTTGATATTATTAACAGTTCTTGCCTCCATTAAATCTGCCATTGTTCCTCCGAAGAAAGAAGTATCCGTTAAGATTGACTGCGCTGCAACATTTGCATCTAAATATCCGTTTGTTACTTCATTAACAGAGACCTGATCGTTGATAATTCCTTTCGAAGGAGATTGCCTTTTAAATTCTGCAATAATTCCTGTAGAACCTTCTTCTGTTAACGAAGCTTTTAAAGAAATTGGAGTTCTTTTAAACTTTGGACTTTCTACTAATTTTTTAACAGGAACTTCAGACTTTATTTTAGCTATTTCCTGCTTTTTAAAATTTATAATTTTTTCTAAAATTGTCATTTCATCTAATAATTACGTCATTGCGAATAAAGTGAAGCAATCTTTTTATTGAGATTACTTCGTCATTCTTCCTCGTAATGACAATAGTTTATTTAACTCACTAATTTTTGTAAACACTCTTTTGCTTTCCCTCCGAATAATGAAGATTTTGCTTCTTCAAAAGCAGCTGAAAAGTCTTTATTTGAGTCTATTATTGTTAATGCAAAGGCAGCATTTGTAAGCACAACACTATTTTGCGCTTCTGTACCTTCACCATTTAAAATTGTTTTGAAAATTTTTGCTGCTTCTTCTACAGAATTTCCTCCGTAAATATCTGATTGTTCAACACGTTGAATTCCTAAATCTTCTGGAGTTATTAATTGCTCACCTTGCTTTGTAAATAATTTAAATCCTCCAGTTAATGAGATTTCATCATATCCATCTAAAGCATGAACAATTCCGTAATTTGTTCCTTCTTCTTGTAAGATATAATTGTATAATCTAGCTACTTCTAAATTAAATGTACCCAACAATTGATTTTGAGCGAAACTTGGATTTACCAAAGGCCCCAACATATTGAAAAATGTCTTTAATTTTAAAGCCTTACGAATTGGACCTACTGCCTTCATTGCTGGATGAAATTTCGGAGCATGTAAAAAACAAATATTTGCTTTTTCTAGCTGTCCTTTTAGCACCGATTCATCATTTGTGAACTCATACCCAAAACTCTCTAACATATCAGAAGAACCCGACTTTGATGAAACAGAATAATTTCCATGTTTAGCCACTTTTTGTCCAGTTCCTGCAACTACAAATGAAGTTAAAGTAGAAATATTAAACGTGTCTTTTCCATCTCCTCCTGTTCCAACTATATCAATGGTATTGAACTCAGATAAATCAACTTTAATTGCCAATTCTAATAATGCCTCTCTAAATCCTGCTAATTCTTCAGCAGTTATCGGACGCATCATAAATACAGTTAAGAAAGAAGCTAAATGCGCATCATTATATTGTTCTTTAGCAATATCAATTAAAATCTGTTTTGCTTCACTTTTTGTTAATCGTTTGTGCTGATACAAATCGTTTAAAATATCTTTCATACTATAAGCTGGTCATTGCGAGTTTAAACGAGGCAATCTCTTTCAAAAGATTACTTCACTTCGTTCGTAATGACATTTTAATTTTTAGAAACTGAATTAATAAAATTGCGAACTAATTGCTCTCCCACTTCTGTTAGAATACTTTCTGGATGAAATTGCACAGCGCTAATTTGATGTTTTGTATGACGGATTGCCATAATTCCTCCATCTTCATCAATTGCCGTCACCTCCAAATCTGCAGGTAAATCTTCATTAGAAGCAATCCAAGAATGATAACGTGCCGCTGGAAAAACTTCAGGAATATCCTTGAAAATTACCGCTTCTGGTTTGGTAACCTTCATATCTGTAGCCACACCATGAAAAACTTCGTTCATATTTATTATAGTTCCACCGAATACTTCTGTGATTGCTTGTAATCCTAAACACACACCAAAAATTGGCTTCTTTCCTGCATAGGTTTTGATGACCTCTTTTAAGATTCCAGCTTCATCAGGAATTCCTGGTCCAGGAGACAACATAATTAAATCATAATCTCCAACTTCTTCAACTGTGATTTCGTCATTTCTATATACATCTGGATACTTGTCCGTAATTTTCTCCACCATGTGAACCAAATTATAGGTAAACGAATCGTAATTATCTAAGATTAATATTTTCATGTTTTTTTCTAGTATTGAGTACTGAGCTATTAATATTAAGTTCGAATCATTTCTTCTAATTACTGAATACTAACTTCTCTAGACTGTTTTAAATTTTTTCAGCTAAGGTTAACGCCTTCTTTAATGCTGCTAGTTTGTTATTAACTTCTTGCAACTCTTTTTCTTCATCTGAATGAATTACAATTCCCGCTCCTGCTTGATAGTAAAGGACATTATTTTTACTTACAAAAGATCGAATACCAATTGCCAAGTTAACATCTCCGTTCAATCCCATAATTCCAACAGCTCCTCCATAAAATCCGCGAGATTGATTTTCATATTTATCAATTAACTGCATTGCCTTATATTTTGGAGCTCCGCTTAACGTTCCTGCCGGAAAAGTATCTCCAACAATCTTAATTGGATCTCCCATTAATTGTCCTTGAACTGTAGAAACTAAGTGAATGACATGACTGAAATATTGTACTTCCTTAAATACTTCAACAGTTACATTTTCTGCATGTTTACTTAAGTCGTTTCTAGCCAAATCAACTAACATTACATGCTCTGCTGTTTCTTTTTTATCTTCTGATAATTTCTTTCCCAACTTAATATCTTCGGCCATATCTCCAGTTCTTCTGAAAGTTCCTGCAATTGGATTGATAATAGCTTTTCCGTTGTTGATTTTAATTTGAGCTTCTGGAGAAGACCCCATTAATTTGAAACTTCCGTAGTCAAAGTAAAATAAATATGGTGATGGATTTATAGAACGCAATGCTCTGTATACATTAAATTCATCTCCTTTATATTTTTGTTGAAATTGACGCGATAATACCAATTGGAAAACATCTCCTCTTTTGCAATGCGCCTTTGCTCGTTTTACATTTTCAATAAAATCTTCGCTCGTAACATTAGATGTTTCCTCTCCTTGAATTTCAAATTTTTGCGTATTGAATGCTTGTGCTTCGATTATCGTTTCAATCTCTTCTAATCTTGACTCTTCTCCTACTTCAAGGTTTTCTATCAACTGCATTTCGTCATTAAAATGATTAATTGCAATAATAAATCTGTAAAAGCTATACTGCATCATTGGAATTGCAGAAGGAGCATCTGGATTAGTTAATTTAATAGTTTCGAAATACTGAACACTATCGTATGTTGTATAACCATATAATCCATTAAAAGATTTTAGTCTCTCATCGCAATCTAAATCGATTCGACTCGTAAAATTTTTAAATAATTCATTGAAATTTCTATCAATTGGTTGTTTTTCAACCTCTTTATTTTTCAAAGAAATCGTAAAATCATTTTTATCAGCTTTGAAAGAAACTATAGGTTCAACACATATGAAAGAGAAACTTTCTTCTTTACTGTGATAATCTGAACTCTCTAGCAGTAATGTACTCGGATATTTGTCTCTCAAACGCAAATACAAACCAACCGGAGTAACCGTATCTGCTATTTTTTGTTTACAAATTGTTTTAAATTGTAATGGCTTCATTTTAATTTGGTCAATAAAAAAAGGCTTATCATGAGATAAGCCTTTTTCGTTATTATTTATATATAACAAGATGGTCTCACTAACGTAAGTTATGAGATTTCCACCACCAGTTATTTAATTGTATTGTTTTCATTTGCAACAAAGTTATAAAGTCATTTTTATCTAAACAAATATTTATTTAAAATTTTTTGTTTGATAATATTGAAGTGCATTTACAACATTCACCAATGGTGCATTCCAGTTGATTGCTCCTTCACTAGAAGTATAGGACCACGCAGTATCAGAATATGATTTTGCTAGCATTATACTAAAATTTTTCATACTTATTTTGCTGTTCAGTTAAATAAAAGGCTCTCATTCCCTTTTTCCTTAATAAATAATCTAATCCAACAAACACATTATCAAAATGGTCAACATCATTAGTAATATTACAAGCTTTTTAAGGTGCTTCCAACAGTTTCACTTTTTACTTTTTTTTCTTCAAGCTTAGAAAAACTATTGACACAATTAAATCTGCTAACGACAAATTTAAAGCAGCAAAAATGCTTTTTTAGAACACGAATCTTTCCAAATTAATTTCATGAGGCATAATCACTCCTAAAAATTTTAATCCTGTAAGTTTAAAATAAACCGCACGATTAAATAGGTTTTGTAAAGACAATATCCTATAGTCTAAATTGCAAATAACTTCATCTAGAACATCTGGAAAATTGTTGCCTGGTTCAGGCAATATAATATTATTTAGAGCTCTAAAACTAATTATAATTCTCAAAAACATGTATTAAAGTATGAGTATTGATTCTGCTATTTGAGACCAACTTAATCTAATCACCTGCATCAAACCAACCTTTAACGCAGAAGTAACAGTTCCTTCTGCTATATCTTTTCTAACGGAGTAACTATGAATTTTAACCACATTATCATTTAAACTAACAGGTCTATTAGATTGATCAGCGTGCTCTCTTCTAATTCAATTGGACAACGATTTAAATTATAATATTTAAATAGAGCATCAGCAAAATCCTAATAAGAGTTACTTTGTACTCAAAATCTCATTTTATTCTCTCCTACAAGTATTTCATATTCCCTTCATTATTTATTGAACTAAAATCAAGTATTGGAACATACTTTCCAGAATCTTTCCATAACAAACCTTTACCTGTTTCTCCAGACATAATTTCCTTTCCTGAGACATATTTAGTTACATATGAAAGTTTATCAAGCTCATTATTAGAAACGACCGAAATCAATTTTGGTCTATTTTCAACATATCCTATTTGATTATATCGAATAGAAAGTTCAATTTTTTAAGTACCCGATGCACACGATATAAACACAACAGATATAAGTAGCATATATCTATTTAGAGGTTTCATTTAAGTCTAATGTATTTAGAATATTCTTATGAAATACGACTAAAATATTATCAAAAAATATCAAATATTAATTCAAATCATACAAATCGACTTATAAAATTATAATAAAAAACTAAAATGACAATAAAAGTTTAAATATGAAATTAAAATAAACTTTTTAGTTTTTATATAAAGGTATATTCAGGTAATTTGAACCATAATTAAAACAAAAATAAATTAAAAATTACTATATATTATGTGTGGAATTATATGTGCGTTTGATTTAAAAGAAAAGTCTGAGTCGTTAAGACCTCAACTACTAGAAATGGCGAAAAAAATTCGTCATAGAGGTCCAGATTGGAGTGGAGTTTATAGTGATGATAAAACAATTATGGCTCATGAAAGACTTGCCATAGTTGACCCAACATCTGGACAACAACCTTTATTTAGTAAAGACAGAAGATTTGTACTAGCTGCAAATGGAGAAATATATAATCATCAAGAATTAAGAGAACAGTTTGAAGGAAAATATGATTTCCAGACTAAATCTGACTGCGAAGTAATTCTAGCTTTATATCAAGAAAAAGGTGAAGAGTTTTTAGATGATTTAAACGGAATTTTTGGTTTCGCAGTTTATGACGCTAAAACTGATGAATACTTAGTTGCTCGTGATCACATGGGAATTATTCCTTTATACATGGGTTGGGACAAAAAAGGAACATTCTATGTTGCTTCTGAATTAAAAGCTTTAGAAGGGGTTTGCAATAAAATTGAAGTTTTTCCTCCGGGACATTATTACACTAGAGAACACGGATTACAACGGTGGTATTCTAGAGATTGGATGGATCATGAAGCGGTAAGAGATAACCAAACTAGCATCGATGAATTGCGCGATGCTCTTGAAGCCGCGGTTCACAGACAACTAATGAGTGATGTACCTTATGGTGTTTTGTTATCGGGAGGGTTAGATTCTTCAATCACTTCTGCAATTGCCAAGAAGTATGCCTCAAAAAGAATTGAAAGCGGAGATGAAGAAGAAGCGTGGTATCCGCAATTACACTCGTTCTCCATCGGATTAGAAGGTTCACCAGATTTAGCAGCTGCTAAGAAAGTTTCAGACCATATTGGAACAATTCATCATGAAATCACATTTACAATTCAAGAAGGATTAGATGCAATTAGAGATGTTATTTACAACCTTGAAACATACGACATTACAACGATTAGAGCCTCAACTCCGATGTATTTAATGGCAAGAGTAATCAAATCAATGGGAATAAAAATGGTTTTATCAGGAGAAGGAGCTGATGAAATTTTTGGAGGATATTTATACTTCCACAAAGCTCCAGATCCAGAGGAATTCCATAAAGAAACTGTACGTAAACTAGACAAACTATATCAATATGATTGTTTAAGAGCCAACAAAAGTTTAATGGCTTGGGGAATCGAAGGAAGAGTCCCTTTCTTAGACAAAGAATTTATGGATGTAGCGATGCGCATAAACCCAGAAGATAAAATGATTAACGGTGAACGAATGGAAAAATGGGTTCTAAGAAAAGCTTTTGAAAGTTATCTGCCAGAAAGTGTTGCTTGGAGACAAAAAGAGCAATTCTCTGATGGCGTTGGTTACAACTGGATTGATACGTTAAAAGAATTAGTGGAAACTGAAGTTACGGATGAAATGATGCGTAGTGCTCATCATAGATTCCCAATTCAAACTCCAAGGGCTAAAGAAGAATATTATTACCGTTCAATATTTGAGGAGCATTTCCCGAGTGAAACGGCAGCTTTAACTGTACCATCTGTGCCATCAATTGCTTGTAGCACACCAACAGCACTTGCTTGGGATGAGAGCTTTAAAAATCAGAATGAACCTAGTGGAAGAGCCATAAAAATGGTTCATGAAGATGCATACTAATATGCAGAATTTTTAAATTTTAGTTGTGTTAAAATCCTGCCTCGTGCAGGATTTTATGATTAAGAAAAAGTTTACAAAAATGTAAGACTCTTATTTAAGACAACTTTTCCTACTAGTTAGACATAACGTAAAAATGAAGATAAATTTACTTTCTAATTACCGCCTGATTCATTATGATTTTTGTAATTCTTATTCTTTTCAATTTTGTAAAAAGAATCAACGTAATCATCGTAACTTGTATACCAACTATTTAAAAAAACTCCGTTAATAATTACTAAAATTAAATCTTTACAGATTTTATCACCTTTTTTTCAGGTATTTGAATAATTTCAACTTGAGATTAATAATCACAAACATCATTATCTAAATGACACGTTAGTATAATTTAAATTTCTTGAAAATTATCAGCAGACTTGATTAAAAAAGAATTCATCAACTTTACCTACCTTTTCAACCTTTCAAAATCATTTATACACTTAATAATAACTGGCTATTCTGGAACTTCGTACCTAGAGAAAAATCTCAGTAAATTTGTTAAAATCTAAATATGGGATTACGTTTTAATGTCTTCTTCTGGAGCGAAAGAAAACAGAATAATTGAATAGTCATTCTTTTTATCTGAGATAAATTTTGATAAGAAGTCAATGTTCCTACAAATCAGAAATTAGCTTAAGGACTTTTGATAAGACCATACTAGACTTCCAATGTTCTAAAAGATGTAGTAATTTTACATTGAAAATCTTGGTTTTTCAATAAATCAATTTTATTAGAAAGCAATTTCCATTTTATCTACTTGTTTTTAGATATTAAGAAACTGTTTTCTTATTAATTATTTCATTCTTGTGAATTACTACAACTCGGTAATACAGATGATGTAAAAATACCTACTAAAAATTCCGGGAGAAACTTACTCTTAGATTAGAATAATATTAAAAACAATGATAAAACAACAATGAAAATCTATTTTTAACATGTTAAATATCTTTTTAACACCAATCATTAATTTATTATTATCGCTTAACCAAAATCCATTTTAAAACGATTTAAAGGAAAATCTTACTTTTACAAACAGCCAACACTATAAATTTAATAAAGAATTTAATTTAAAACCCTTTTTAAGCGTTTTAAGCCATTTTTAAGTTTTAAATAATTGTTGATAAATAACATATAAAAACGCTTAAAAATTATATTTCATCGATAAAAAATCGTAAGTTTGTCCGTTATTAATTCGCTCCAGTGGCGATTTTTTTGTGGGGGAACCGTTATCATTTTAAACACATTTCCCTAGTGTAAATGATAACCGTTAAAAAGATATAAAACATAAAAGACATAAAACTCAAATCATGAGCGAAGAAAAAAAGCACAATTATTCTGCCGATAGTATTCAGGCGCTAGAAGGAATGGAGCATGTAAGAATGCGTCCTTCCATGTATATTGGAGATGTAGGTGTAAGAGGTTTACATCACTTAGTATATGAAGTTGTTGACAACTCCATTGATGAGGCATTAGCAGGACACTGTGATACTATCACGGTAGACATTAATGAAGACAACTCTATAACTGTTAGAGATAATGGCCGTGGTATTCCCGTAGGACTTCACAAGAAAGAAGGAGTTTCCGCCCTAGAAGTTGTTATGACTAAAATTGGAGCTGGAGGTAAATTCGATAAAGATTCTTATAAAGTATCTGGTGGACTGCACGGAGTTGGTGTATCTTGTGTTAATGCACTTTCGGATCATTTAAAAGCTACGGTTCATAGAGACGGAAAAATATGGCAACAAGAATACGAAAGAGGTAAAACATTATACCCAGTAAAAACTGTTGGTGAAACTGATATCACTGGAACTGAAGTTACATTTTCTCCAGACAAATCTATTTTCCAGCAAACTACAGAGTACAATTACGACACCTTAGCTGCTCGTATGAGAGAACTTGCTTATTTGAATAAAGGGATTACCGTTACTTTAACTGACAAGCGTAATCAAGACGACGAAGGAAATAACATTTCTGAGACTTTCCATAGTAATGAAGGATTATCTGAATTTGTAAGATATCTTGACAATACTCGTACGCCTGTTATTCAACATGTAATTTCAATGGAAGGAGAAAAAAATGGAATTCCAGTTGAAGTTGCCATGATTTATAATGATTCTTATGCCGAAAATCTTCATTCATACGTAAACAATATCAACACTCACGAAGGAGGTACACATTTATCAGGTTTTAGAAGAGGATTAACAGGTACATTAAAAAAATACGCGGATAATTCTGGATTATTGAAGAATGTAAAGTTCGAAATATCTGGAGATGATTTCCGGGAAGGATTAACGGCTATTGTCTCTGTAAAAGTTGCAGAACCTCAATTCGAAGGACAAACAAAAACAAAATTAGGAAACAGAGAAGTAACTTCAGCTGTATCACAAGCAGTTTCTGAAATGTTAACGGATTACCTTGAAGAAAATCCAAACGATGCAAAAACTATTGTACAAAAAGTAATCTTAGCTGCACAAGCACGTCACGCTGCTCGTAAAGCAAGAGAAATGGTTCAACGTAAAACTGTAATGAGTATTGGTGGTTTACCTGGTAAATTATCTGATTGTTCTGAAACAGATCCTGCACAATGTGAGATTTTCTTAGTCGAGGGAGATTCGGCAGGTGGAACTGCAAAACAAGGAAGAGATCGTAATTTTCAAGCTATTTTACCATTAAGAGGAAAAATCTTAAATGTTGAAAAAGCAATGCAACATAAAGTTTTTGAGAACGAGGAAATCAAAAACATGTTCACCGCATTGGGAATTACAATTGGAACAGAAGAAGATCCAAGAGCTTTAAACCTAACTAAATTACGTTATCACAAAGTAGTAATTATGTGTGATGCCGATGTAGATGGATCTCATATTGCAACATTAATCTTAACATTCTTCTTCCGTTACATGAAAGAGATGGTTGAACAAGGTTATATTTATATTGCTACTCCTCCACTTTATTTAGTTAAAAAAGGACAAAAAAGAGAATACGCTTGGGACGATAACCAACGTGATTTGATTAACCAAAAAATGGGCGGTGGAGCTACTATTCAACGCTATAAAGGTCTCGGAGAGATGAATGCTGAACAATTATGGGATACAACTATGAATCCTGAGTTTAGAACATTACGTCAAGTTACCATCGATAACATGACTGAAGCAGACCGAATTTTCTCTATGTTAATGGGAGACGAAGTACCTCCGCGTAGAGAGTTTATTGAGAAGAATGCGAAATATGCAAACATCGATGCATAATCAATTTTTTAAATAAAGTTCTTAAAGCCTCTGTAAAAATACAGAGGCTTTTTAGTTAAAATCCTCCTTTGTAAAATTCATTTTTCGTTAATATTTTCATACATTTATTGAACTCATCAATAAAAACATAATATGAAAAAACTGATACTTCTAATAATTGCAATCTCAAGTTTGAATGTTTCAAGTCAAGAACTTGAAACAATTTTACTAGCGGGAGATGATGCAGGTAAACTTACTAACGCATACGTCAACCCTGGAACTAAAGCTCTTATTTTCAACATAAACAACGGATGGTACCATACAGCTAAAGTTCATAAGAAATTTGGTTTTGATATCACAATAAGCGCAAGTGGTTCTATTATCCCTGAAAAAGAACAATTTTTTAATCTTGCGGATATAGGTTTATCAAATGTAACAACGTTTAACCAACCTACTACACCAACCCTTGGTGCCGACAACAACATTACACCTGCCGAAATAACTTATAATGGAACAGTTTCCGATCAAAATGTTTCTGTAACGTTTGAGATGCCTTCTGGAATAAAAGATGATTTACCTATTGGGATGGTTCCCTCTGCAATGGTTCAGGTTGGTTTAGGTTTACCCTTTAAACTAGAAGCCATAGCAAGATTTGTTCCAAAGATTGGTAATGATGACTTTAAAGCAGGATTATTCGGAATTGGTTTAAAGAAAGAAATCACAAATTGGTTCGGACCACTAGACAAAACACCTCTTCATGTTTCTCTTCTTGCTGCTTACACCAGTATGAACGCTGATTATGAAATTGGGAACACATCTTCCGATGGAGTAGGAGTAATAACTCAAAACGCTTCTGCTGAGTTTAAACTAAATGCGTATACTTTTCAAGCCTTAGCGTCTTTGAACTTTCCAATAATAAATGTATATGGAGGTGTTGGATATAATAGTGGAAACTCAGATTTAAACATGTTAGGAGATTACACGTTATCATATGGCCCTGGAATTCAAGAAACAGTTTCAAATCCTTTATCAATTTCAAGTGATGCGGGGAGCTTTAATGCAACAATTGGAGTTCGTTTAAGTCTAGGATTCTTTAAACTTTTTGGAAGTTACTCTGCCCAAGAATTTAGCTCCTTTAATGCCGGAATAGCGTTTAGTTTTAGATAAAAATTTAATTTCTTGTTATAAACCAAAGTACTTGGAAATTTCCAAGTGCTTTTACTTTTATATGAATAGGCAAATAGCTACTTTTGTGCATCTTATTAATAATTTTCAATAAAATATATATAAAATGAAAGTAACAGTTGTAGGAGCAGGTGCTGTAGGTGCAAGTTGCGCTGAGTACATCGCTATTAAAGATTTCGCTTCAGAAGTAGTTTTAGTTGACATTAAAGAAGGATTTGCTGAAGGTAAGGCAATGGATTTAATGCAAACTGCATCTTTAAATGGTTTCGATACTAAAATTGTTGGAACAACTGGAGATTATAGCAAAACTGCTGGTTCTGATATCTGTGTAATTACTTCTGGAATTGCTCGTAAACCTGGAATGTCTCGTGATGAGTTATTAGGGATTAATGCTGGAATTGTAAAATCAGTTTCTGCGAGTTTAATTGAGCACTCTCCAAACACAATTATCATAGTTGTATCAAACCCAATGGATACAATGACTTATTTAGTTCACAAAACAACTGGCTTACCTAAAAATAGAATCATTGGAATGGGTGGCGCTTTAGATTCTGCTCGTTTCAAATATAGATTAGCTGAAGCTTTAGAAGCTCCAATTTCTGATGTTGATGGTATGGTTATCGGAGGGCACTCTGATAAAGGAATGGTTCCTTTAACTCGTTTAGCTACTCGTAACTCTGTTCCTGTTTCTGAATTCTTATCAGAAGAAAGATTAGAGCAAGTAAAGCAAGATACCAAAGTTGGTGGAGCTACATTAACTGGATTATTAGGAACTTCTGCTTGGTATGCTCCTGGAGCTGCTGTTTCTGGATTAGTTCAAGCAATTGCTTGTGATCAAAAGAAAATCTACCCATGTTCTGCTCTATTAGATGGTGAATATGGATTATCTGATTTATGTATTGGAGTTCCTGTTGTTCTAGGAAGAAACGGTATTGAAAAAATCGTTGAAATTAACTTAAGTACTTCTGAAAAAGAACACTTAGCTGCATCTGCAGAAGCAGTTAAAAACAATAATTCGAACTTAGAGTTTTAATCCTAAGTTCATTTCACATATATAAAAAAGCAATCTCAAATTAGAGATTGCTTTTTTGGTTTTATCTTAGTTTAAAATTTTACCTATAATGAATATTTTATATAGAAAAGTTGAACAACAAGACAATCATTATTTAGCAAAAATGATACGAGGTGTTATTGAAGAATTTGACGCCCCGAGAACTGGAACAGTATATTCAGATAGCTCAACAGATACTCTTTTTGAACTATTTCAAGAATCAAATTCAGTCTTATGGGTTGCCGAGGCAAACAATGAAGCTATTGGATGTTGTGGGATTTTTCCAACAGAAGGTCTTGATAAGGGTTATTGCGAACTGGTAAAATTCTATATTTCAGATAAAGCCAGAGGAAAAGGTATCGGAAAAGAATTAATGCTCAGGAGTATTGATTCTGCAAAAGAACTAGGATATACTCATATTTATCTTGAAAGTTTACCCCATTTTTCAAAAGCTATTTCAATGTATGAAGAATCAGGATTTATAACTATCGATAAACAATTAGGAGATTCAGGTCATTCAAGTTGTAATGTATGGATGCTTAAAAAACTTGAATAAAAATCACACTATTTATAACTGTTTAAATAAAACACTCCTGATATTTGACATTACAATTTTATAAACTTTCATAAAATCATTGTGAAAATGTTAAAAATATCATAACATGTGTAAGTCTTTTGGAAATTACTCGTCTTTAAGGAAAGAGACGTATTTAAAGTTTCTTTTTCATAGTTTTTCATAGCAATTTCCCGCTTCAACTTGAAGCGGGTTTATTGTTATAAAGTTTTCTAAAAACAAACTTGAAGATTCCTAAAACACAAAAAAAAGGCTTTGTTAATATTGGAGCTAACCCAACTTTTAATTGAATTTCCTCTTTATATAAATTCCAATTATAATTCTTTGAAACTCCCTCTTCTCCACAGATTGCTACAACCACACAAAGTTGTTCAAAAGAAACCTTTGATTTAAATAACTTTAAATTTAACTGGTAATCTCCTAATATTTTCAAATTAGTATCGAATCTAGTTTTCGAAAATAAACTTCTTCTATAAAAAGCTGATTGATGATGTAATGTGTTTTTGTACCACAACTTTCTTGAGAAACTAGATTTAAATTTCAACCCGTTTTGGTATTGTATCTCTCCGAAAAGTAATTGCTCATCCTGAATACTTTTTTGAAAAACTTTCTCTAAAACATATTCATTACTAAATACATCATCAGTTCCCAAAAAATATAACCATTCTCCTCTAGCTTTTCTAATCCCTTTATTCATTGCATCATAAATTCCAGAATCTTTTTCTGAGATGTAATTAAATGGTCGTTTTAAGCTTTGAAGAAATTCTTTGGTTCCATCAGTGGAATCACCATCTATAATCACAACCTCATAACTCTGATAACTTTGTAATAGTATACTTTGAATACAATTTTTCAAAGCATTCAGATTATTATATGATGGTACTATTATGGTAACTTTCGGTTTTATATTACTTTATTTTATGAAATAATCGTCTAATTTTTTCTCTTCATTCTCCCAACATAATTCAGTCTTAGTATTTCGTTGATTTTCTTTAATCTTTCTGTACAATTCTTTATCGGAAAGAATAGATTCAATTGTTTTTGCTATTTCTTTTGGACTATAATTGTTAACAGCAACACCAACTTTATAAGTATTAACAATCCTGTTAATTTCAATCAAATTACCAGAAATTATTGGTAATTCAGCATGTATATAATCGAATAATTTATTCGGTAAAGAAAACTCAAAACTCTTACCTAACGGTTCTTCTAAAACCATTCCAATATCCGCAATTTGAGTATAATTTGGTAAAATATCATGAGCCACTCTTCCTAAAAAATGAACTCTTTTTTCCATACATTCTTCTGAAACAAATTTACTTAACTCCTCTTCTACTTTACCGTAACCTATAATTACCAAGTCAACATCTTTTAAAAAATGTAGGGCTTGTATCATCAGCTTTATTCCTCTTCCAGGGTTTAAAACTCCCTGATATAAAACAACTTTATTTTTAGTTGGAAAACATACTTTCTCTTTTTTAACAGTTCTATATAACAAAGGAATATTTCTTATAAGCCCCATATTATTGTTGTACCGTTTATTATAATAATCAACAATAGATTGGCTCACTGTGTATGATTTCTTAATTCTTGGAAGAAAATAATCTTCTAATTTCCTCCAAAATGTCTTAACGAATTTTCTACCTTGTAACTCTGGACCTTCTGAAAATAATTCATGGCTATCATAAATTAATTCAGATTTTCGTTTTAATCTATTAGCAAAAAAACAAGCTGGCAACGTATCCAAATCGTTTGATAAAATATAATCCGTTTTATAAAAAAGCAATCGAAAGAATAACCTAATATTATACTCAGCATAAAAAATAAAATTATGGTTAAACCAATGCTTTTTTCTGTAGATTGTATATGTTCTACTTACTTGAATTGTATTCGGCAAAACTCGACCGTAAACAAAAACTTCGAAACCTTTATTTACCAAATAGACACAAACTTTATGTACTCTTTGATCAGTAGAAATATCATTAGTTACTGCAACAAAAACTCGTTTCTTTTTTGGCAAGTTTTATAAATTTTAATTTGATTCCGCAGATGATGAAGGTTCATTAGGTTTCGTTGTTTCTTCTTGTTTTTCGGGCTCAACTTTTTTCTCAACCACTTTTGATTTAGGCTGCTGCTGAACTACTTCAAACAATTTACCTCCTTCACACTTTACAGTTTTCTGTCTGAATTTAACAATCAATTGATAATCGTGAGTCGCCATGAAAATAGTTTTTCCACTTTTATGAATCTCATTTAACAACTCCATAACCTCAAGTGAAGTTCTTGGGTCAAGATTCCCTGTTGGCTCATCTGCTAGAATTAATTCTGGATCATTTAATAAAGCTCTAGCAATAGCAACTCTCTGCTGCTCTCCTCCTGAAAGTTCAAAAGTCTTTTTGTAGTACTTTTCTTTCATTCCTACTTTATTTAGAACTTCATAAATTTTATCCTTTCGCTCATCTTTATCTTTCCAACCCGTCGCCTTTAATACAAAGTCTAAATTGTCAAAAACATTTCTATCATTTAGTAATTTAAAATCCTGAAAAACGATTCCAATTTTTCTTCTAAGAAAAGGAATATCCTTCTCTTTCATTTTCTTTAAATCAAAACCAACAATACTTCCTAAACCTCGTTGTAATCTTAAATCTCCGTATAAGGTTTTTAGCAAACTACTTTTACCACTACCTGTTTTTCCTATCAAATAATAAAACTCTCCTTTACGTAAAGTGAAGTTAATTTTCGATAGTACTAACATGTCTCTCTGATAAATATCTGCATTTTCTAGGTGCAGTATAGGTTGCTTCATAAAAATGTCATTTTTACAAATCTATTATTTATTATTCAGTTTAACCACTTTTTTTATTTTTGAAGCGGAAATATCAAACAAAATAAAAAAAATAGCGTTATTTCTCTTGGGAACAACGAACAAAGATAAATTTAACGTATGAGATATATATTCATCATATTTTTTTCCTTTATAAGTATTTCAAATACTTGGGCTCAAAAAACTGAATTTCAAACTAATATTGATGCGCAATACCACAGAGCCGTTACTTTATATAATAATAAAGCATACTCTGGTGCTCAGCGAATTTTCAGGGAAGTTTCTAAAAATACAACTAAAGTAAATGTTAAAACAGATTCTGATTTTTACGATGCAATGTGTGCAATTAAGTTAAATCAGACAGATGCAGACGAACAAGTTTTAAATTTTGTTCGGAAACACCCTTACAGTAGTAAAAAAGAAAAAGCTTTTTTAAACGTTGGAAACTATTATTTTGCCAATAGAAAAGCTTCTCATTCTTTAAAATGGTATCAGCGAGTTGATGAAAAACTACTCAACAAAGAAGAGCAAAAAGAACTGAACTATAAAATGGGATATGCACTTTTAGTTTCAAATTATCTGAAAGATGCAAAAGCTCGTTTTGCACCACTATTAGGTGATCCACGATATGGTACAGATGCTCGTTATTTCTATGGATTTATTTCTTACAAACAACAAAACTTTGGTGAAGCCGAAGACAACTTAGCACAACTAGCTGATAACGAAACTTATAAATCAAAAGCCAATTATTATCTATTGGATATGGCTTTTAAAGGAGGAAAATTTGAAAAAGCAGTTCAAATCGGTGAGAAGATTTTACCTAAAGCTGAGGAAAAACAAAAATCTGACATTTGTAAAATTATAGGCGAAAGTTATTTCAACCTTGAGAAATATGAACAAGCAGTTCCTTATTTAAATCAATACGAGGGTAAAAACGGAAAATGGACTAATACTGATTACTATTATTTAGGATTTTCTTACTACAAATTGGAAGATTATGAAAGTGCAATTGGTCAATTCAATAAAATCATTAACGGGAAAAATACCGTTGCCCAAAATGCTTATTATCACTTAGGTGTGTGCTATTTAAAAGTTGACAAAAAAAATGAAGCTTTAAATGCTTTTAAGAATGCTAGTGAAATGGATTTTGATCCGATAATTTCTTCTGACGCTGATTTAAACTATGCCAAATTGAGTTATGAAGAAGGAAATCCATACCAAAGTGTTCCTGAGGTTTTAAAAGCTTTTATTTTAAAATATCCTGATTCAGAATATCGACAAGAAATTGAAAGCTTATTGGTTACTTCTTACTTACATCAGCAAGATTACCAAGGTGCACTCGATTATTTGAATAATAACAAAAACGCAAAAAATAGTGATATTGCTAACGAAGTTTCTCTTTATAGAGGTATTCAATTATTTAATGAACAAAAATTAAGTCAAGCTTTACCTCGTTTTGAAATTGCAACAGATGCAAAAAACGACACGATTAGTAACAAAGCCAAATATTGGTTAGGTGAAACTAATTACCAGTTAGGAAACTACAAAAATGCAGTATCAGCATTCACCGCAATCGATAATTTAGAATTCAAAGATGCGAAGACTTTAAACTATAATCTTGGTTACACTTACTTTAAAATGAAAGATTACGATAATTCTTCAAAGTATTTTCAAGATTTTTTAAATCAACGTATAGATGATAACGACTTGAATGATGATGCTTCTAATCGTTTAGGAGATTCATATTATGCTTCTAAAAGATATTCTGAAGCCATCAATGCTTATGAAAAAGTAATTAACGAAGGTGGAGTTGGTTCAGATTATGCTCAATATCAAAGAGCAATGAGTACTGGTTTAGCCGGAGATTCTAATGGAAAAATAACAGCGCTTAATGAGTTAATTGGAAACTTTTCTGATTCTAATTTAAAAGATGACGCCTTATTTGAATTGGCTAGTATTTACGCATCAAAAGGAGAATCGAATCAAGCGCAAAAAACATATGATAAGATTCTGAAAGAACATCCAAATAGTAGTTATACTCCAAATGTTTTATTACGTCAAGGATTATTATTCTACAATGAAGGCAGCAATAAAAATGCTCTCCAAAGGTTCAAGGAAGTTGTTTCAAAATACCCAAACTCAGGAGAAGCACGACAAGCAGTTTCCAGTGCGAGAAATGTATATATTGATCAAGGTAATGTAAATGAATATGCGAAATGGGTTAAAAATATTGACTTTGTAAACGTTAGTAATAGTGATATTGACAACACTAGTTATGAAGCCGCGGAGAATAAATATTTAGAAAACGATACTAGTAGAGCTATTTCTGGATTTCAATCTTATTTAAGAGATTTCCCAAAAGGAATTCATGCTTTGAAGGCTCATTTTTACTTAGGTCAATTGCTATTCAATGATAGTAAAAAGGATGAAGCGATTGTAAACTATCAATTCGTCACCAACCAAGAAAAAAACGAATTTTCAGAAGAAGCTTTAGCGAAATTAAGTTTAATTTATCTAGCAAAAGAAAGATGGAACGATGCCATTCCTCTGTTAGAAAGACTAGAAAAGGAAGCAAACGTTAGTCAAAATGTCATTTTTGCTCAAAGTAACTTAATGAAAGGTTACTACAACAAAAATGAATATGAAAAAACTGTTCAATACGCAGAAAAAGTTTTAACGAACGGGAAAATTGACCAAATTGTAGCTGAGGACGCTAGAATTTATATTGCTAGATCGGCTATAAAAACAGGAGACTTTGTTACCGCAGAAGAATATTATTCCGTGTTAGATGATACTGCAACTGGTGAATTGAAAGCAGAAACTTTATACTATAAAGCTTTCTTCTTAAATGAAGCAGATGCTTTTGAAGATTCGAATAAGGAAGTTCAAAACTTAATTGCTAATTATTCTACTTACAAATACTGGGGAGTAAAAAGCTACATTGTAATGGCTAAAAATTATTACGAATTGAAAGATGCTTATCAAGCTACATATATCTTAGATAATATTGTAAAAAACTTCTCTCAGTTTAAAGATTTAGTTGAAGAAGCTAAAAACGAATTAAGTAAAATAAAAAGTAAAGAAGCAAAAACAAACGAATCTATCAATTCTCAAAATTAAAATTCATGAAAAGATTTATAGTTACAACAGTATTTACGTTGACTTATGGTTTCGTTTTTGCTCAAACCAAACCCAACACTGAAAAGGCAAAAGATACGATTAAAACAGAAGTAGTAGAAGTAGTAACATCTTACGCTCCTAAAGTAACAGATGCATTTAAAATAAAAAGAAAACCAGTAATTGAATTATCTAAAAAGGTTCAAAGAAAACCTTTAGACTATAAAATAAAATCAGTCCCTGTAATTTCAACATATATTCCAAAAAGTGGTGTTTTGAAAGGAATTGACATAGGAGATCGAGAACGATTATTTAACAATTACGTGGCCTTAGGTTTTGGGAATAATACTACTCCTTTCGTCGAAGGATATTTTCACAGTAACAGTAGGTTTGAATATGAATATGGTGGAAAAATTAATTTCATTTCCTCAACAGAACCTGTAGCAAACACCAGATTAAATAGTAGTTATTATAATGCAAGTGTTGATTTGTTTTTAAAGCAAGAAATGCGCTATTATGATTGGAGTGCAGGTTTTAAGGCTTATCGTAATAAATATAATTACTATGGTTTACCTGAAAACATCAATTTTATCGATCCAATTGTAAACTCTATTGATCCGTCACAAACTCATAAATTCTATAATATTTTTGGAGCAGTGCATTTTCCGGACAGAGATTTACAAGAAATAAAAGGTTCTATTGCTTATTTCTCTGATACATATGAGTCTGATGAACTGCATGCTGATATTGATGCTTTATTCGAATTTCCTTTAGGAAGATTTGGGTTAAATCTTGACGATTTAAAACTTGCTACTTCAATTAACTTTATTAATGGTGGATTTACCAGAACTTACAACGACCCATTAGTTGAAACAAACTACGGTTTTGCAACAGCTGGCATTAATCCGAGTTATTCCTTTTCTTTTAAAAAGTTTGATATTAAATTAGGCGGTAAAGCTTATTACTCTTTTGATTTAGAAAATACAGAAGGAAAATTCTTTGCTTATCCAGATATTGAAATCAACTATCCAATCATCAAAAGATTTGCTAATATTTATGGAGGAATCACTGGAGATTTAGAGGTTAATTCTTATCAAAATTTCACCTCTCGCAATCCTTATGTATCTCCAACTTTAAACATTACTCAAAGTAGTGAAGCATTCAATGCTTATGGTGGTTTTAGAGGAATTTTAAGCGGAAATATCAATTATGATCTAAAAGCTGGATTCAAAAAAGAAGAAGACAAAGCTTTATTCCTTGCTAATCCATCTAACTCAAATGGTACTACAAACTCTTTTCCTAGCGGTGTATTCTTTAGAGGATATGATTATGGAAACTCATTTGGTATTGTGTATGACGATGTGAATACTATTTACTTCTCAGGAGGAATTACTTATGATTATTCTAGACATTTAAACTTGGGAATGAATTTAGAGTTTAACAATTTTGATTTGAGGAATCAGGCTGAAGCTTGGAATTTACCTCAATTAAAAAGTGATGTTTTTGCTACTTATAAAGAGAAAGACTGGTATGCAAGTGCTAACTTATATTTTGTTGGACCACGAAAAGGAACAACTTATATTTCTGGATCTCCCAGTGCAATAGATTTAGATGCGTACATAGACTTAAATTTAGATGGGGGATACCATTTTAATGATTTGTTCTCTGTTTTCCTTAGAGCCAATAATATAACCAATAGCAATTATCAAACTTTTAATAATTTCAATGCACAAGGAATCCAAGTACTGGGTGGTATTATTTATAAGTTTGACGCATTGTTTTAATAAAAAATGTAACTTGGAGGTATGCTAAGTAATATTTCCAATTTCATAACCGCTATTGTCTGTTTGATTGCATTTTTCGTAATCCAACGTATTTATCATAAAGAAAAATTAAAAAGTATTTATGCATCTAATTCTGTTGAAGGAATTATGTGGTTTGCTTTGGCTATTTTATCATGGGGCATTGGAGCTACTTTGAACATTTTATTAACTCAGGTTTTTAATTTCCCTCAAACATCAAGTACAGTTATCAGTATTGGAGTTTTCTTTTCTCTAGCGAATTCTTTATTCATACTCTTATCTATTCCTTCAATTCAACACAAGGAAGAAAGAAACATCGTAATTAGAATCATAGAACGCTTTTCGAATAAAGAGGTATTTATAATTTTCGGTGGAATTTTAGTTATGATTGCCTCTGTATTCTTAATTTCCTTTTTCACAAGAACAAATGGCAATGCAAGCAACAATGTTATTTGGTTGATTGATATTCCTATTTCATTAGTGGTTGCCTTTGCTTTATTACAAGAATTAAACAAAGCTTTTAACAATCGTGAAATGCGATTTATGTATTTACCGACATTTGCCTTATTCCTGTTAATTGTGGTTGCGGTAACACATCGTATTTTTCCTATTGAAATTACTTCTAAATGGATAAACATTGAAATATGGAATGCAATAGGCATCACTACCAGTATTTCATTCAAATTCCTTTTCGTTCTGTTGTTTATAATTCTACTATACAGCTGGAAATTATTAGCAGAAAAAGAAGAAAAACAATCAGAACTCCAAGAAAGTATTTTTGCACATCATAAATTAGAATCAGAAAACGAAACCTTAATCGTGGCAAATGAAAGTCATCTGAATACTATAAAGCTCTTAAAAAAGGAAATCACCTCACTTAAAAAGAAACATGACGAACTTAAATCTTCTTCCAAAATAGAATTATCCGATCGTCAAAAAGAAGTACTGGCTAACCTAGGAATTTGTGGAAAGCAAAAGTCCTATACAGAAATTGCAGAAGCTATGAATATAAGTGTAGACGGATTTCAAACTCATATTTATCAAATAAAAAAAGTGCTCAATATATCAGGTTCAGATGGTAAAGGGCAATTAATTACCTACGCAAAAAATAATCAACTCCTTGAATTTGCTACGATTCAGCATGATTAACTATATACTTAACCAAGGCTAAATTAAAAAACAGCATAAGCCAACCTTTTATCGCTTTCCGTTTAAAAACATTTTTGTGTAACAATTTTAATACACACAAAAATGAAACTACTTATACTTCAAAATCATTCTTTAGATGAACGAATTAATCAATCTTTTCATAATGCTACTTCATGGTTTACAGATGCAATTCTTTATCAAATACCAATAACAGATTCGATTCAAATTCCTTGGGTATTAATCATTCTAACTTTTGGAGCTTTATATTTTACTATTTATTTCAACGGAATTAATATTCGCAGTTTTATGACCTCCATAAATATTATCAGAGGTAAATATGACGCTTTAGAAGCAAATCAGAATGAAGAAGACATTAAAGAAAAAATTAAAGTTGAAGGTAATGGTGAAGTTTCTCATTTCCAAGCTTTAACTGCGGCATTATCTGCGACTGTTGGTTTAGGAAATATCGCGGGAGTTGCTATTGCGCTTTCTATTGGTGGACCTGGAGCCACTTTTTGGATGATTATAATCGGGTTGCTCGGAATGGCTTCAAAATTTGTCGAGTGTACATTAGGTGTTAAGTATCGCGAAATAGACAATAACGGAACTGTTTATGGTGGACCAATGTATTACTTGACAAAAGGCTTCGCAGAAATTGGTTTTGGAAAAATAGGAAAAATAATGGCTGTACTTTTTGCGATTATGTGTGTTGGAGGATCTTTTGGAGGTGGAAACATGTTTCAAGTAAATCAAGCTTTTAAACTGTTTGAATACGTTACTGGAGGAGCGCAAAGTTTTATTTACGGAAAAGGATGGCTTTTCGGATTAATCATGACCCTTTTTGCTGGAATTGTAATCATTGGTGGAATCAAAAAAATTGCAAACGTTACAGATAAAATTGTTCCCATTATGGTAGTAGTTTATGTCCTTGCCGTTATTACAGTTTTAATAAGTAACCTTAATTTACTTCCGAATGCATTCTCTCAAATTATTGAAGGAGCATTCAACCAAACTGGAATTGCTGGCGGATTTATCGGAGTTATGATTCAAGGGTTTAGAAGAGGAGCTTTCTCAAATGAAGCTGGAATTGGTTCATCATCAATTGCCCACTCAGCTGTAAAGACAAATTACCCCGCTAGCGAAGGACTTGTTGCTTTGCTAGAACCTTTTATTGATACTGTAATTGTTTGTACTATGACAGCTCTAGCTTTGATAATAACAGGACAAATTACTCCTGGTAATGCTGTTTCATTTGAGCAAGGCGCAATATTAACTTCCAAAGCTCTAGAAAGCAGTATTTCCTGGTTTCCATATCTTTTAACCATCGCTGTTATTCTGTTTGCATTTTCATCCATGATTTCTTGGTCGTACTACGGATATCAGGCTTGGACATTTTTATTTGGTCGAGATAAAGCAACTGGTAATATTTACAAAATAATATTTTGTTTGTTTACTGTAGTTGGAGCTGCTGCAACACTAAATGCAGTAACCGATTTTTCAGATGCTATGGTATTTTCAATGATGGTTCCAAATATGATTGGATTAGTAGTGTTGGCTCCAAAAGTTATTGTAGAACTGAAGAAATATAAAAGTAAGATTATTCAAAATCAACAATAGGAACTAATGTGTTTATAATACAGTCAAACTCAATGCAAGAAAAAATAAAACCGTAATTTTAGTACCTCATAATGCAATCAATAAAATG
The DNA here is from genome assembly GCF_002813915.1 of Tenacibaculum sp. SZ-18. Classification (NCBI taxonomy): domain Bacteria; kingdom Pseudomonadati; phylum Bacteroidota; class Flavobacteriia; order Flavobacteriales; family Flavobacteriaceae; genus Tenacibaculum; species Tenacibaculum sp. SZ-18. The sequence goes on from NZ_CP019335.1 coordinate 2,899,211, forward strand.
AAAAAAACCATACTTCTTTTATCATTGTCTGCAATAGTAAACTTTAGTTGTTCTAATACTAAAGAATCTAAAAACAGTAGTGATAATGTAAATTCAACTGTATTGAGTACTGATGAAAAAAAAGACAGTACCAACATTAAACACTTTTTTAATTCAGCGTTAACCGAAGGAAAATCATACGAATGGTTACGCGATTTAACTCAGAATATTGGAGGCCGTTTATCTGGTTCTCCAGAAGCCGCAAAAGCTGTTCTTTGGGGAGAAAAGCTTATGAAAAATATCGGATTAGATTCTGTTTGGCTACAACCTGTGATGGTTCCTCACTGGGTTCGTGGAGAAAAAGAAGAAGCTAATTACATCGTAAATGGAAAACAAAAAAATGTTCCAATCTGTGCTTTAGGATTTTCAATTGCAACACCTTCAAATGGTTTAACTGCCGAGGTTATCGAAGTAAAAAGCTTGGATGAGGCAAAAGAAATGGGAAATAAATTAAAAGATAAAATTGTGTTCTTCAATGGAGCTTTCGATAACACTTTAATTAATACTTTTCATGCTTATGGAGGATGTGTTGGACAACGTTTTTCTGGAGCAAGAGTTTGTAGTGAATTTGGAGCAAAAGGTGTCATTGTTAGATCTATGACAAACGGAATAGATGATTATCCGCACACTGGATCAATGGGATATGGAGATATTCCTCAAGACCAATACATTCCTGCAGCTGCAATTAGTTCAAGAGCTGCCGAAATTTTAAGTAAGGATTTAAAAGACAACCCTAATTTAAAATTCTATTTCAAGCAGAGTTGTAAAACGTTACCAGATGCTCCATCTCATAATGTAATTGGAGAAATTAAGGGAACTGAAGAGCCTGAAAAAATTATTGTTGTTGGTGGTCATTTAGATTCTTGGGATTTAGGTGAAGGTGCTCATGATGATGGAACAGGTGTCGTTCAATCTTTAGAAGTAGCATACTTATTCAAAAAGAATAATATAAAACCTAAAAACACGATTCGAATTGTATTCTTTATGAACGAGGAAAACGGAACTCGTGGAGCTAAAGAATATGCTAAACAAGCGAAACAAAACAATGAAATTCATGTCGCTGGATTGGAAAGTGATGCTGGTGGACATACACCTAGAGGTTTTTCTATAGACGCGAATGAAAACAACACACAACTTTTAAAGAGTTGGAAAAAATTATTAGCTCCTTACGGATTACATGATTTATTAAAAGGTGGAAGCGGTGCTGACATTAGTCCTTTAAAAAATGATGAAATTACTTTAGTTGGATACAGACCAGATAGTCAGCGTTATTTTGATTATCATCATACGAGTATTGATACTTTTGATAAAGTGAATAAACGTGAGCTAGAATTAGGTAGTGCTTCTATGGCAAGCTTAGTCTATTTGATGGATAAATATTTGTATACAGAAGACAAAGTAAAACCTTAATAATTTAGCATGGAATACATATTCTTAGGACTGAAAATTTTAATGGCTATAATGATGATTTTCGCTGGATTTTATCACTTTTATAAACCGAATTTTTACAATCCAATAATCCCCGATTTCTTACCTAAAAAACTAGTGACGTATATTTCTGGTTTTGTAGAACTTGTGTTAGGAATTGGGCTTTTTACAAAAGGTTATGAAAGCATTTCAGCCTGGGGAATATTTATTCTTATGCTCGTTTTTCTACCCATTCATATTTGGGATGCAACTAGAGAAAAACCCGCGATGAAAACTAAAAAAATCGCATACATCAGAATTTTAATCCAATTCCTTCTTATTGCTTGGGCTTGGTATTTATATCAAAACGAATTAACCTAAATGAAAAAACTAATCACATTAACACTTTTAAGTGTTACCATATTCTCTTGTAATCAGAAACAAGAGGCTGATATTATTGTAAAAAACGCTAAAGTTTACACCGTAAATAACGACTTTGCTTCAGCAGAAAGTTTTGCCATCAAAGATGGGAAGTTTTTAGCGGTTGGAACAAATGAAGAAATTGATCAAAAATATAATTCTTCGAACATTGTAGACGCAGATGAAAAAGCTGTTTATCCTGGTTTAATCGACGGGCATTGTCACTTTTTTAGATTTGGTTTACAACTTCAAAAAGTAGATGTTACTGGAACTAACAGTTACGATGAAGTCCTTGAAAAAATTGTAGCTTTTCAAAAAGAAAAGAATCTTCCTTTTATTACAGGACGTGGATGGGATCAAAATGATTGGGAAGTGCAAAAATTTCCAACTAAAGAAAAATTAGATGAACTTTTTCCAGACACTCCAGTTGCAATCACTCGTGTTGATGGACATGCAATGTTGGTAAATCAAAAAGCTCTTAACATTTCAGGAATTACAGAAAACTCAACTGTAGAAGGTGGAGAATTCATACGCGAAAATGGGAAACTAACTGGAGTGCTTATTGATAATGCAATGGATTTTGTTAAAGTTCCTGCTGCATCAAAAAAGGAACAAATTGAAGCATTAAAAGAAGCGGAAAAAATTAATTTCTCTTATGGTTTAACAACTGTAGTTGATGCTGGTTTAGAGAAAGAAAACATTGAATTGATTGACAGTTTACAACAAGCTGGAGCATTAAAAATAAAAATCTACGCAATGGTTTCTGCAACACAACCACAGTTAGATTATTACATCAAAAAAGGTATTATTAAAACAGATCGTTTAAATATTCGATCATTTAAAGTTTATGGAGATGGAGCCTTGGGTTCGAGAGGTGCTGCAATGAAAGAACCATATAGTGACAGACACAATCATTTTGGAGCTTTAATATATTCTCCTGAACGCTACAGAGAAATTGCAAAACAAATTGCAGCTTCAGAATACCAAATGAATACGCATGCCATTGGTGATTCGGCAAATTATTTAATGTTAAAAACCTATCATGATGTTTTAAAAGGTCAAACCAATAGACGCTGGAGAATTGAACATGCTCAAATTGTAGACAAAGCTGATTTTAATTTATTCAAAAATGTAGTTCCTTCAATTCAACCTACACACGCTACTTCCGATATGTACTGGGCTGAAGATAGAGTTGGAAAAGAAAGAATTAAAGGTGGATATGCATTTAAGACATTATTGAACACCTATGGAAAGGTTGCCTTAGGAACAGATTATCCTGTTGAAAAAGTAAGTCCGTTTTTAACTTTCTATGCTGCAGTTGCTAGAAAAGATTTAAACAATTATCCAGAAAATGGATACCAAATGGAAAACGCATTAACTCGAGAAGAAACTTTAAAAGGAATGACGATCTGGAATGCTTATGCAAACTTCGAAGAAAATGAAAAAGGAAGTATTGAAGTTGGTAAAATGGCTGATTTCGTTATTCTTGATCAAGATATTATGACAGTTGATATTAAAAATGTTCCGAATACAAAAGTTATATCGACTTACGTAAACGGAGAAAAAGTGCACTAATTATGAAACTAAAACTTAGCTTAATTCTTTGCTTTTTAATTACAGCTTTTTCCTTACAAGCACAAACCGAAAAAGAGGCTTTAAGTAAATTATCTTTTATGATAGGTAATTGGAAAGGAACTTCATTTTCTTTTTCAGAAAAAGGAACAAAATCTACCGAAGTTACGGAAGATGTAGATTATAAAATGAATGGAAGTTTAGTTATTCTCGATGTTAAATCACCATGGATTGAATTGCATACGATCATAAGTTATAGTGTAAAAGATCAGTGTTACTATTATCATCCATTCTCAAAAAAAGGTTTGAGAGATAAGTACAAAAGTAATTTTGAAGACAATGTTTTTAGAGTGTATTTCAGTAAAGAAAGAAGACTAACATTTACGTTAACTAAAGAAGGTTACTTTCATGAATTTGGTGAAAATCTTAAAGATGGAAAATGGAAAAAATACTTTGAAGATATTTTAAAACCAATACAAAAATAAACTTGAAATAAAATGCATCTTTTTTAAAATTCCTGAGTCTATTAGGTGAATTTAAAAATAATAGACATGGAATATAAAAATCAATGTGCTTGCAATTGCACAAGCTGCTCAACAGAAGACTGTAAAAACTGTACTTGTGAAAACTGTACATGTACAAATTGCAATTGTTAATTAAATAAATGTCGCTCTGAATACATTATATATTCAAAGCGACATTTTTTGTAAATTTACTAAGATGACTACCCAAGAAGTTTGGACTACATACCATAAAGATTTAAAGCGTTTTATCATCAGTAAAACCAAAGATGCAGTTGTTGCTGATGACATTTTACAAGATGCTTTTATCAGAATACACAATAAACTCCATACATTAAAAGATACTTCAAAATTAAAGTCATGGATTTTCACGATTACTAGAAATTCGATTTACGACCATTTTAAATCTCAAGGGAAAAGTATCACATTTGACAACTCCGATATTCCTGTAGAAATTGAAGATCACATTCATACAGAAAAAGACTGTTTAAGAGGAATTGTAACAAATCTTCCCAAAAAGTACAGAACTCCTTTGTTTTTAGCCGATATAAAAGGTTTGAAACAACAAGATATTGCGAGTCAGCTTAACCTACCTCTACCAACAGTAAAATCTCAAATTAAGCGAGCTCGACAAATGATTGTTCAAGGATTTATGGATTGCTGTGGGTTTAAATTAAATAAGAACGGTAAATTAGTAGGCGAAATACAAGAAAAAGCAGAATGTAAAATTTGTAACTGAAAACCATTGAAAATTAAACATAAACTTTCTATTCCTTTTAATGAAATCTTTCATGGCATCAATTTATCGAACCAAGAAAAAGAGTTTATTCAGCAAAAAATAGAAACCGTAATTGTAAAAAAAGATGACATTCTTTTTAAACAAGGTGACATAATTGACCATCAATATTACGTTTATGATGGCTGTTTAAGAACCTATCACATAGATGAGAATGGCAAGGAACATACATTACAATTTGCGATTAAACATTGGTGGATTAGTGATTACATTGCTTACTTCGGAGATAAGAAATCGGTTTTATTTGTCGAATGTATAAGAGACGCTCAACTATTTAAAATAAACAAAGAAAATTTTGAAGCTATTTATCAATTCAGTCCGAAAATTGAGGCGCTCTTTCGTCAAAAATTAGAAAAAGCTTTAGTTAGAAACGAAAAGCGAATTCTTGCTAACTTAACAAATTCAGCTAAGGAAAGATATTTAGCATTTTTAAAAAAATATCCACTTATTGAAAAGAGCATAAAAAATTATCATATTGCTTCTTATTTAGGAATAACTACCGAAAGTTTAAGTAGAATCAGAAAAGAAATTGCATCTGATCATTAATTACCATACATCAATTTTCATCAGAACATTGGATTGTAATTTTGTAAAAAATAACAATCATCTCTTATGAAAAAAGTATTATTTGTAGTTACCAGTCATGATGAACTTGGAAATACAGGAGAAAAAACAGGTTTTTGGGTAGAAGAATTTGCAAGTCCATATTATCTTTTAGCTGACAAAAATATTGATATTACAATTGCTTCACCAAAAGGAGGTCAGCCTCCAATTGATCCAAAAAGTGAATTACCAGATTTTCAAACTCCTGCAACAGAACGTTATTATAAAGATTCTGAACTATTGGAAAAAATGACAAAAACGATTCCATTATCAGAAATAAAAGAAAGTGAATTTGATGCAGTATTTTATCCTGGGGGACACGGACCTTTATGGGATTTAGCAGAAGATAAAAACTCAATTAAATTAATTGAATCTTTCTACAATAACAATAAACCGGTGGGAGCAGTTTGTCACGCACCTGCTATTTTTAAAAACACAAAAACTGAAGGAAAACCTTTGGTAAATGGTAAAAACGTAACTGGATTTAGTAATACTGAAGAAGATGCCGTTCAGTTAACTGATGTAGTTCCTTTCCTTGTAGAAAACATGTTACAAGAAAACGGCGGAAACTATAGTAAAAAAGAAGACTGGCATCCATATGCAATTGAAGACGGAAATTTAATTACTGGTCAAAACCCAGCTTCATCTGAATTAGTTGCCGATTTATTGTACAAGCAACTATTCTAATGAAGTTATTTACATAACAAACAACTAAGACCTATATTTATAAGCCTTCTTTTTTCGAAAAGAAGGTTTATTTTTTTAAATCAACTATTACAAAACGTAATTTTACTTTTATCTTTTCTTTTTTATTAGATTAGACCAAATAACCAACCAAATAATATGATTCAGAATAATTCTAACTTTGAAATCTTACAGAATGAGATTCAAAAAATGATTAATTACACTTCTAAAAAAAGTACGAAAAACAAAAGAAAATCATTTTATATTTATATTTCCGTAGCTATTTCATCCGCGTTAATTACTTTTTTAGTTGCTATTGGAGACGATTTTCCTGTTTGGAAAGAAACATTAAAAATGTCTACTTTATTTTTTAGCGCTCTTAGTACCATATTGGCTGCTTGGGATGGCTTCTATAACCATAAAGAACTTTGGGTTATCTATGGAGAAACACGTCACTATCTTAAAGAATTATATCTAAAGACTAGATTAGCAAGTGAAAGCGACAAAAACAATCCAGAGTATATTAATAAACTTCATAAAGAATACCAATCTATTGTAAGTAAAGGTAATTTCAAGTGGAAAGAATTACGAATGGACGATAATGATTAATTAGTAACTAACCTATTTTTATGTAATGAAAAGTAAACCTCTTATAGATTATTTTAATCGTATTGTTTCTCTATCAAGTGAAGAGGAAGAAATGATTCGCGAGAAAGTTATCTATCGAAGATATTTAAAAGATCAATATTTGGTGCAACAAGGTGATGTATGTAAACATATTAACTTTATTGTTGAAGGTTGTGTAAAACAATTTTATGCAAGTCCTGATGGTTTAGAACATATACTAATGTTCGCCATTGAAGATTGGTGGGCCTCAGATATGGGAAGTTTTATTACACAAACTCCAGCCGATTACAATGTCCAGTGTATTGAAAAGACCGAGTTAATTCAATTAAATCATGCCCATGTAGAAGAACTATTTATTTCTATTCCCAAATTAGAACGATGCTTCAGAAAAATTACCGAACGAGCACTTGTGGCCTCTCAAAAAAGAATCGTCAGAAACTTCAGCAAAACAGCAAAAGAGAGATATTTATTTTTCAAAGAGAACTACCCTACTATTGAAAATAGAATTCCGCAATATATGCTCGCTTCATATTTAGGAATTACCAAAGAATTTCTTAGTAGAATTAAAAGTCAGATTGCCAAAGAAGGTAAAAGTTAAACTAGTTTAACATTATTTTATAAAATAGATCATTTTCCAATCCATTAATCTTCATGAATTTTGTTGAATAAATTTTAATACAAAAATTAGTACAATGAGAAATTCAATAAAAAAAGGATTAGGTTTAGCACTCATCTCTTTATTCACGCTCTCTTTTACAACGATTAAAAGAGAAACTAAACAAATTAGTGCGAGCAAAAGTAAAATCGAATGGAAAGCATATAAAGTTACAGGTTCTCACAATGGAACAGTAACTATTAAGTCTGGTTACTTAAATTTTGACGATAACAAATTATCAGGAGGTTCAATTACAATAGACATGACAACTATTAATACAACCGACTTATCTGGAAAAGCAAAAAAAGGCTTAGACGGACATTTAAAATCTGCTGATTTCTTTGGGGTTGAAAAACATAAAACCTCTGCATTAAACTTTACCAAAGTTAAAGCAACAGGAAATAATGCTTATGAAGTTACCGCTAACCTTACTATTAAAGGCATTACAAAAAAGGTAAACTTTATAATCTCAATCAACGGAAACAAAGCTACTGCTTCATTGAAAGTTGACAGAACGAAATTTGGTATTAAATATGGGTCTTCTAGCTTTTTTGATAATTTAAAAGACAAAGCTATTTATGACGAATTTGATTTAGTTACCGAATTGGAATTAAACTAATACTTCTTCTTATAAAATTGGCAAAGGCGCACTTTTGAAGTGTGCCTTTTTTTATTCATTAGATGTAACGTTATCTTCTACGTTTCTTCTTAAATCCTTTATTTTTTCTTCGTGATTCCTTTACTGAAGTTACGGTATCATCAAATGTATTCTTAGTTTTTCCTGGTTTATTCTTTCTCCAAGAACTATCATTAGGAAGTAATTTTTGAACCAAATCGTTTCTACCAACTTTACCTAAAGTATCTTTAATCCACTTTCTATTTTCCTTTTTGTACCAAAAGAAAAACTTGTGTTGATCCAACTTTTCTTGTCGAGTTTTAGCTGTTTTTACTGGTTTTAACGTATATGGATGGTAACCGCTATAATAAATTACGGTAGCCACAGTCATCGGAGTCGGTGTAAATCCCTGAACTTGTTCTAACTGGAATCCCATATCTTTTGTCTCTGCTGCTAAGTTTGCCATGTCCTCTGGTTCACAAGCTGGGTGACTCGAAATAAAGTATGGAATCAACTGTAAATTTAACTTACTCTTTTTATTGATTTTATCAAAACGATCTTTAAACTTATGGAAGTATTTGAAAGATGGTTTTCTCATTAATTTTAAAACAGGATCAGAAGTATGTTCTGGTGCAACTTTTAATCGTCCAGAAACGTGATTTGTCATAACCTCTTCCGTATATGCATCTAGCTCTTCTGGATCGGCATTCTTATTGAATTCAGGAACCAACATATCATGTCTAATTCCACTTCCAATAAATGATTTCTTTACTTTTGGATGCTTGTCTACCGCTTTATATAATTCCGTTAAAGGTTTATGAGACGTATCAAGATTACTACAAATTACAGGGGAAATACAAGACGGAGCAACACACTTATCACAAATAGATTGTACTTTTCCTTTCATTTTATACATGTTCGCTGAAGGACCACCGATATCAGATAAATACCCTTTAAAATCATCCATTTGAGCAACCTTATCAACTTCTTTCAATACTGACTCTTGACTTCTACTTGCAATGAATTTTCCTTGATGGGCAGAAATCGTACAAAAACTACAACCTCCAAAACAACCTCTATGAATATTAATAGAGAATTTAATCATCTCAAAAGCTGGAATTGGTCCACGCTTATTATACTTAGGATGAGGCAATCTTGTGTAGGGTAAATCGAATGAAGCATCAATCTCTTTTTCCGTCATAGTTGGATAAGGTGGATTGATAACTAATTGCTTATTCCCTACTTTCTGAAAAATTCGTCGAGCAATTAATTTATTTGATTCTTGCTCAATAATTTTAAAGTTAGAAGCAAAAGTTTTCTTATCTGCTAAACAATCTTTATGAGAAGCTATTTCTACATCTTCCCAATTCTTGTTCTTTGGTGTTTTTTCATCTTTATCAACCAAAAAAGCAGTCTGCTTGATTGTTCTTAAACTTGAAAACGGAACTCCTTTTTGTAGTAATTCTACAATTTCACGCAAGGGTTGTTCCCCCATTCCGTACACTAACATATCAGCTTTGGAAGTTTCTAAAATAGTAGGTAAAAGTTTATCTGACCAATAATCATAATGCGTTACTCTTCGCAAAGAAGCTTCAATTCCTCCAATTAATACAGGAACATCTGGAAACTTTTCCTTTAAAATCTTAGTATATGCAGATGTGGCATAATCTGGTCTAAAACCAATATCTCCATTTGGAGTATAGGCATCTTTATCTCTCTTTCTTTTACTAGCGGTATAATTACTTACCATTGGATCCATACATCCACCAGTAACAGCAAAGAATAAGTTAGGTGTTCCTAACTTTGTAAAATCTTGTAAATTATCGTTAACATTTGGCTGCGGTACGATTGCTACACGTAAGCCGTAACTTTCTAAGATACGACCTATCACTGCAGGGCCAAACGATGGATGATCAACATAAGCATCTCCACTGAACAAAATTACATCTAGTTCTTCCCAACCTCTCAACTTAACTTCCTTATTTGTAGTTGGTAACCAATCAGATAATCGTCTTATTCTCATAGAGTGCAAAAATACGGCATTTCTTCTAAATGAGCTGTTATTTATTTACAACTAAATGAGGTACCTTAGTGTTTTTCCAATCAATTACTAAACCTCCCGCAATCGAATGTGCAATTTCTCTACCATATAAATACTCGCATAAATATAATGCGGCTTCAAAAGATTTTGCTCCTCCAGCGGAAGTAATATACTTACCATCGTGCACAAATAAAACGTCTTTTCTAATATCTAAATCAGGAAACGTTTCTCTCATTTTATCAATATCTGAAGGAAAAGTTGTCGATATTTTACCATTTAATAATCCAGCTTTTGCCAAAACAAATGCGCCATCACAATGTGATGTAATAAATTTAGCTTCTTTATCAACTTTTTGTACAAATTCAATCATTTCTTGATTATCTAAATCAGAATCTAAATGATGTTCTGCACTAGGAACAACTAAAATATCAATCTTGGGTAAACTGTCTTTTTTATAATTAAAATCAGGAAGAATTCTTATCCCTTCAAAGGTTGTTATGGTTTCATCTGTATCTGCAACAGTAAAAACGTTCATTGCTTTAATCCCTTTTCTAAATACAGTATGTTGGAAAATATCAAAAGGAGCGGTTAGTTCGGTATTGTAGGTTCCGTCCATTATCAAAAATGCAACATTATACCTATTAGGTTTTAAATCTGGAACATACTTCAAAGACTCCTTTTTAATCTCAACTTCTTTTTCATTTTTATCTTTAGAATGGCTCACAATACAACTGGTGATTGCTATCAGGAAAAGATTAAGTACAATATATTTTTTCATTAATTCATTCTTATAATGTTTAAAAATAAAGAAATCTTTTTTTCTGTTTTTATTAAGAAATCTTAAATCTCTTTAACATATTATTAAGATTATCTGATATAGGGTTTCTTAATTTCGATTAATTTTTCAATTTGAAAACCATGAATACAAAATTACTTACAAGGTTCTTGGCCTTACTTTTCATCTTTGGAACGACTTTAGATATTGAAGCTCAAAGAAGAAAGAGAAACAAGAAAAATGACAAAAAAGATAAAGAGGTTACGGCAAAAGTTCCAAAAGCAAAACCTAAAAAAGGAGCTATTCAACCTTACGAAAAGGTTGTTACTAAAAAATATAAAACAGATGATGGACTTTTCAAGGTTCATACTAAAGATCAAAATTATCTTTTTGAAATTCCTGACACACTACTAGGAAAGGAAATGTTGATGGTTACAAGAATTGCTAAAACTGCAACTGGCATTGGTTTTGGTGGTGGAAAGCAAAATACCCAAGTTTTAAGATGGGAAAAGAAACATAAGAAAGTATTATTACGTGTAGTCTCTCACTCAATTGTTGCAGACAGTATTTTACCTGTTCACGAGGCTGTTGTGAATTCTAATTTTGAACCAATTTTATTCTCTTTTCCAATTAAAGCTTTCAGTAAAGATTCTACAGCTACGGTAATTGACGCAACTCCATTATTTTCAAAAGACGTAAAGGCCATCGGTTTTCCTCAATTCAGAAGAAGACAGTACAAAGTTACACGTATGGATAAAGAACGTTCTTACATTGATAGAATTAGCAGTTACCCTAAAAACATAGAAATCCGTCATGTAAAAACATATTTATCAAATCAACCACCTTCAAACAGAAGTGTTGGATCTATTTCCATTGAGTTAAGTAACTCGATGATTTTACTTCCTGAAAAACCTATGAAACGTAGATATTTTGATCGTCGTGTAGGTTGGTTTGCCAGATCTCAAACAGATTATGGTTTAGATGCACAAAAAAGTAAATCTTTAACCTATTTAGATCGTTGGAGATTAGAAGTAAAAGATGAAGATATTGAAAAATTCAAGCGTGGTGAATTAGTAGAACCTAAGAAACCAATTGTATATTATATTGACAGAGCGACTCCAAAAGTTTGGCGTAAGTATATTAAACAAGGAATTGAAGATTGGCAAGTTGCTTTTGAGGAAGCTGGATTCAAAAACGCAATAATAGCGAAAGATCCTCCAACAAAAGAAGAAGATCCAGAATGGAGTCCGGAAGACGTTCGTTATTCAGTTGTAAGATATTTAGCTTCACCAATTCCAAATGCAAATGGACCTCATGTAAGTGATCCAAGATCAGGAGAAATTTTAGAATCTGATATTAACTGGTACCATAATGTTATGACTTTACTTCATAATTGGTATTTTATTCAAACAGCCGCCGTTAATCCAGAAGCTCGTTCTAACAAATTTAAAGATGAAATTATGGGTAGATTAATTCGTTTTGTATCATCGCACGAAGTTGGTCATACATTAGGTTTACCTCATAACATGGGAAGTTCAGTTGCTTATCCTGTGGACTCTTTACGTTCAGCCACATTTACTAAAAAATTTAGTACTGCACCCTCTATCATGGACTATGCTCGTTTTAATTATGTTGCTCAGCCAGAAGATAAAGGTGTCGCGATGATGCCAAATATTGGTCCATATGATAAATACTCAATCAATTGGGGATACAGACCAATTTTGGACAAAACAGCAAAAGAGGAAAAACCAATTTTAAATTCATGGATTGCAAAAAGAGCAGGCAACCCAGTTTACAGATTTGGACATCAACAAGTTGCCAACATTATTGATCCTAGCTCACAGACTGAAGATATTGGGGATGATGCTATTAAAGCAAGTACTTATGGTATTAAAAACTTAAAAAGAATTCTTCCTAGATTAGAAGAATGGACAACTGAAGATGGTGAGACTTATGAAGAATTAAACACCATGTATGGTCAATTATTAGGTCAGTTCAACAGATATATGGGACATGTTAGCTCTAATATTGGTGGTGTTTACGAACATTACAAAGCTGTTGGGCAAGAAGGAGCAGTATATACTCCTGTTTCTAAAACACATCAAAAAAATGCATTACGTTTTATCAATAAGGAATTATTTTCCACTCCAACCTGGTTAATTGATAAGAACATTTCGGATAAAACTCAATTTTCAGGAACTGGAGAAAGAATCCGTACACTTCAAGTTCGTACTTTGAATAGAATTCTAAAGCCAGGTAGAATGGTTCGTTTAGTCGAAAATGAAACCTTAAATTCACGTAAAGCATATACTTTATTAGAAATGATGAACGACTTACGTCGTGGTGTTTGGAAAGAATTATATACTGCAAATAAATCTGTAGACCCTTACAAAAGAAATTTGCAAAGAGCATATTTAGACCGAATGGATTTCTTATTAAATAAAGCTAAAAATCAAAGAGGAACAAACAACGGAGGCTACTTTAAACAAACAGGTGTAAATATTAATCAATCTGATATTAAACCCGTAGTTAGAGGAGAATTAAAACGATTAAAGCTTGATATTCAAAGAAATATTGCTGCATCAAGAAACACGATAACTCGTTATCATTTCCAAGATGCTGTTGATCGAATTAATACAATTCTTGATCCTAAGTAATAAATAATTTGAGTTCAGTTCAAAAATTTCAATCTAAAAAGTCTTGTTTGTTAAACAAGACTTTTTTTATACAGAGTTCAAAAATTTCAAAAATTCAGATCGATCAATTTCTCTTGCTCCCAAACTTTCTAAATGACTATTGTGTACTTGACAATCAATAAGTTTGTAATTTCCTTTTTGGGCAAGGTGTATAAATGCAACTTTGCTCATATTACTCTTTTTACTGAACATACTTTCACCACAAAATACTCCATTATTTAAATCTACACCATATAAACCACCAACCAATTGATCATTACACCAAACTTCGATAGATTTTGCCAAACCTACTTGATGTAAATGCAAATATGCATTTAACATATCATCTGTTATCCAAGTACCATCTTGATCAATTCTTTCTATTTGTTGGCAAGCTATTATTACTTCCTTAAAAGCTTTATTTTCCGTAATAACAAAATCACTTTTACGAAGTACTTGCCTCATAGATTTTGAGATTCGTATTTCATTCGGAAACAAAACCATTCGTTCTTCTGGAGAATACCACACAATCGGTTCTCCTTCATTAAACCACGGAAAAATTCCGTTTTTATAAGCTTCAATTAATCTTTCTACAGACAAATCACCACCTAATGCTATTATTCCTTCTTTAGAACTAAATTCATGCGAAGGAAACTCCAAACTTTCACCTAACCAATAATACATTAAAAAATAAGTAAGCCTAATAAATATACTGCACTTCCTACTACCATTGCTATTAAAGTATACGGTAGAATTTCTTTCGCTTTAAGTTTTGTAATTCCTAATAACGGTAATGCCCAAAATGGTTGTAACATATTTGTTATTTGATCTCCGTAAGCCAATGCCATAATGGCTTTTGGCAAAGGAACTCCTAATTGTAAAGCCGACTCAACAACTACTGGTCCTTGAACAACCCATTGCCCTCCTCCGCTTGGAACAAATATATTGACCAAACCAGCACTAAAAAAAGTAAAAATTGGTAATGTTGTAGCCGAGGAAATAGATACGAAAAAACCTGATATTAAAGCAACCATTCCTGTTGATTTCATAATACCCATAATGCCAAAGTACAAGGGGAACTGAATTAAAATCCCTGAAACATCAGAAATTGATTGGCCTACTGCATTAGTAAAATTCTTCACATTCTTGTGTAAAATAATTGCCAACCCAAACATGAAAAAGTTTATCAAATTTGGTGTAATCTTTAATGCCGTTAAATCATTAAAATATTGAATAAAAAAAGCAATTAAAATTATAGATCCAATGATATAACCTAGAATAGACGACGTATCCAATCTTTCTGATTTATCAGTTACCTCAATCTCTTCAGAATCCATATCGTAGGTTGTTAAGTTAATAGGAGTAGCTTCCGATCTTTTTCCCATGAAATAAAAGGTAGTAGAAACCGTGATTAATACTGCGATAAAAATTAAAATATTCCACCAACTAAAAACTGTTTGTCCGTAATTAATTATTTCCGGAATTTTCGCTACAGTCTCTTCCGATGACACATCATTCATAATTGATTTTATATGTCCTTTTTCATTGATTTTAATCGGTGCAGACCCTGAAATACCACCATGCCAAACCATTAACCCAACATAACCCGCAGCACCAATAATTGGATAATTTAATTTAAAACCTCTACTTTGAGCGTCTTCAGCAACCTTTCTTGCCAATAATGCTCCAAAAATTAAACCTAATCCCCAATTAAAAAATGCAACTACCATTGTTGTAATACTAACAATCATTGCACTATTTGCTGTATTAGTACAATACTTTGTTAATCTCAATATCAATTTACTCATTGGTCTACTCAAAACTAGTACATGTCCTAACACCAAAATAAGCATCATTTGATATGCAAAAACCAATAAATTATTATTCCAAATACCTTGCTCCCAAAAACCTAAAATATCCATGGAATATTCTATTAGATTCTTTTCTGAAGGCTTTGTACATCCAATGGCAAGTAACATTGTAAACAATGTCAAAATTATGGCTATAGTAAAAGGTGATGGAATGTATTTTTTAAAAAGATTTTCTACAATTTTTGTAATCTTCATAATTGTTTAATTAGCACCTAAAAATAATAAGATTTAACTTTCGTAATACTAAAAACCTCTCTATTTTTGTCTATTAATTGTTTGATGGCGACGATAATGACAAAAAAAAGTAAAAAGAAAAATAAAGAGGCGCACGTAAAGCGTCTTCACAACTATTACCAACGTACAGGTTTTTATATGTTTATATGGGAAAGTTTAAAAAAAGCTTTTCTGCCTCTAGTTATTGTCATAGTAGCCTTAATATTATTCAATAAATACGTTTATAATATTAATGACGGACTACAAAAGATGACTGAGACTTTCTCTAAAACTAGTCTTTTTGTTACATTTTTCACTTCTGAAACTATTTTAGGTCTAATTCCACCAGAAATTTTTATTGCCTGGACTAAGAAAACCTCTGAACCATTTTTAAACCTTTCGATATTAGCTACCTTATCTTATCTTGGAGGGATTTTAGCTTATTATTTAGGACAAGCATCTTTAAGAATAGCCACTGTTAAAGAATATTTAGAGGTGAAAATGGCAAAGCACTTAAAAAACACGAAAAAATGGGGGAGTTTTTTAATTTTAGTAGGAGCTTTATTACCATTACCTTTTGCTATCAGTTGTTTAACAGCAGGAATGATAAAATACCCCGCCAGAAATGTATTTATTTTTGGTTTATTTCGATTTCTACGTTTTGCAATTTACGCTTGGGCAATTTTCTCAGTAGTAGACTAAACCACAAGAATTTTATCTTTACATTATGGCATTAACAAATAACGATATTTTAAAGAAACTACGTGTTGCTCATAAATTAAGAGACACTGATATTATTGAAATATGTGCTCTTGTAGATTTTCGAATTTCAAAGGCAGAACTAGGAGCTTTTTTCAGAAAAGAAGGTCATCCGAAATACATGGAATGCGGCGATCAAATACTTCGTAACTTCCTTAACGGATTAATAATACATTTAAGAGGTCCTATGCCTCCAAAATAAAAAAAGAGTACAATTTCCATTGTACTCTTTTTTATGTACTTTTTTTACCATTCTAAATTAGAATGGTAAATCATCTGGTTCGTTATCTGTTAAATCCGGAGCTGGTTGAAATTGATCAACTGGCGGCATATTTGAAGGTGCAGAAGCTTGTTGTAAATTCTCAATTCTCCATCCTTGGATAGAATTAAAATACATTGCTTTTCCTTCAGGATTAATCCATTCTCTACCTCTTAAGTTGATTGAAATTTTAACGTCTTGCCCTACTTGGAAACTGTTTAATAAGTCACACTTATCTTGAACGAATTCAATCATCAACATTTGAGGATACTGCTCATCAGTAGTTAACACTAACTCTCTCTTTCTAAAACCGTTACTTCCAAAAGTTTGTGTTTCGTTAATAATTTTAATCTTCCCTATAACTTCCATAATCTTCTTATTTAATTAAAAGTACTTTCCATGCACTTTCAACGTCATTTTTTAATAAATATTCTTGTGCAAATGTATGTTTTTTTTCTTCTGTAACACCAACGAACTCTGGATGTTCTTTAGCAAAGTTATTAACATCGGCTTCATTTGGTAACTCTTCTACATTTCCTAAAACACCCAAATTATTCCCAGTTAGTACTGAGCTATTTTTAATTTCACTTGGAATTTGGTCTACTCCCATTCCTAAACTTGATAATGGTTTTGGTATTTCAAAGAAACCATCTCTTGCTCTAGAATAATAACTTCCTCCTGCTCTGGCAACTAAATCAATTTTATGTTGATCAATTAAACCATCTTCTCCTAAAACCTCTTCTTTCACATGAACTTTAACTACTTCACACATAATTAAATTTCCTGCTCCTCCTTCTTTTCCTGTATAAATAATATCAATAACTTTACATTCAAATTGAACAGGAGACTCTGCTACTCTAAACGGTTTTACTATTTCCGAAGGTAACATTGTTAACCCAGATTTTTCAAACTCATTTACTCCTTTCGGATACATAGTGCTACTTAATGACATTTGCTGAACAATATCATAATTCACAACATTAATAACCACCTCTTTTATAACTTCAGCATTATCTAAAGTATGTTTGGTTGTATTATTTCTAACACTTCTAGCTGGTGAAAAAATCATAATTGGAGGATTTGCTCCGAATACATTAAAAAAACTAAAAGGCGATAAATTCGGATTACCTTCCTTGTCAATGGTACTTGCAAAAGCTATAGGTCTTGGTGCAATTGCACCTAATAAATATTGATGTAACTTCCCTGTTGATACTTCTTTAGGATCGATTGTTAACATGAGTTGTTGTTTAGATTTTATTTACTGTAAATATACTATGGATTTAACAATAAAGTTATACTTTAAGAATAGTTTATATTTGAATCATGTTGAACTTTTTTAAATATTTATTTTCTGGAAAAAGATTGATCATTTTAATCTCTTTCGTAATTGTTTCCTTGATTTTATGGAATACCTATTCTTTCTTCATAAAGTTTAAGCAGGAGGAAAGAGAGAAAATGGAGCAATTTGCATTTGCACTCGAAAGAGTTGGTAATACTCCAAACCTCGATGCAGATATGAATTTAGAATTAAAGGTTCTTGAAAACAATGATATTCCCTGTATTCTTACCAGTACCAATGGAACTATTGGAGAAGTTCATAATTTAGACGAAAAAAGAACAAGTGATCCTTTTTATTTGCAGGAACAACTGGCCATTATGAAACGACAAAACAGTCCGATTGAAATTAATTATTTGGGAAATAAAGAATTTATTTATTATCGTGACTCTGATCTTTTACAGAAACTAACTTACTACCCAATTGCCCTAATTTTAATTTTAGGATTATTTCTAGGTGTAATTTACTTATTTTTTAATTCAAGTAAAATTGCCGATCAGAATAAATTATGGACTGGAATGGCCAAAGAAACAGCTCATCAAATCGGAACTCCTTTATCATCTTTATTGGGCTGGGTAACTATATTAAAATCTGAAAATATAAGCGAAGAGTATGTTAACGAAATTGAAAAAGATGTTGATCGTTTGAGTATTATCGCGAATCGGTTTTCTAAAATTGGCTCTGCTCCAAATTTAACGGAAAATAACATAGTTGACATAACTTCAAATATTTTCAACTATCTAAAGTCAAGAAGTTCAAAACAAATAGAGTTTTCACTTCAAACTTCAAAAGAAGAAGTTACTGTAAATTTAAATACAGAACTTTACGGCTGGGTAATTGAAAATTTAATTAAAAATGCTATTGATGCAATGCAAGGCAAAGGAGCTATTACAGTTAATATTAAAGAAAATGACTCCCAAACTATAATCTTAATTTCAGATACTGGTAAAGGAATACCAAAATCAAAATTTACACAAATATTCAAACCAGGATTTACTACTAAAAAACGTGGTTGGGGATTAGGTTTATCGCTTTCAAAAAGAATAATTGAAGATTACCATAAAGGAAAAATTTTTGTCAAAAAATCTGAATTAAATAAAGGAACTACGTTTGAAATTCAATTGAATAAAAATTAGATTACTCCTCGTAATTCCTTTTTAAGGTTAATCCAAATAAAACACCTCCAATGGTCCACAATATAAATCCTATTAATATTTTTTTAGTGGTTATTTCTTCATCATTAAAATACGGATACATAAGTGTCATTATTATAAACATTATCATTCCCCAAACAAGACCAGACTTAATCCACTTTTTCATTTAAATAAAATTTGCAGCAATTCTCGAAGCTAAATCAATAAATTCTTCATTTGATAATTGCTGTTTTTTCATAAACTGCATATCGGCCATGGTACTAATTGGAATTAAATGAACATGAACATGAGGCACTTCTAAGCCAATAACGCTCATTCCAATTCTCTCGCAAGCAACGGTTTTTTCTAGAGCTTTAGCAACACGATAACTAAAATCCATTAATCCCGCATATTCTTCCTTAGATAAATCAAAGATTTTATTTTCTTCTTTTTTAGGTATTACCAAGGTATGTCCTGCTGCATTCGGATTTATATCTAAAAACGCAAAAAAGTCATCATTCTCTGCTACTTTATATGAAGGAATCTCTCCATTAACAATCTTAGTAAAAATACTTGCCATTACTTATATTTTTTGAAGTAAATGTAAATAAAAAACGCATTGTAAAAACAATGCGTTAAATTCTTTTTTATCTTGAAATTTCTAGGATTTCGAATTTCATTAAACCATTCGGCACTTGAATTTCAGCGACATCTCCTACTGTTTTCCCCAATAATCCTTTACCTATTGGTGAGTTTACTGATAGTTTACCATTTCTCACATCACTCTCACTATCAGCAACTAGTGTATAGGTAAATTCCATTCCATTTGTTGCATTTTTCAACTTCACTATCGAGTGAATTAATATTTTTGAATTATCTAACTGACTTTCGTCAATAATTCTAGCATTTGCTACAACATTTTTGAGCTTTGCTATTTTTGTTTCTAACAAAGATTGCTCTTCTTTGGCTGCGTGATATTCTGCATTCTCACTTAAATCTCCTTTATCTCTCGCATCAGCAATTTCCTGAGAAACTCTAGGTCTTTCAACCTGCTCCAAATGAGCTAACTCATCCTTAAGCTTTTTTAATCCTTCTTCTGTATAATATGATACTTGACTCATTTCTTCTAGATGTAAATAATTAATTTGATCTGTTCACGTTTCTTAGTATTATAAACTTAAAAACGTATTTATGACATCATTTAACTAGGGTCATAAAATCCAAAAATCCCAGTCCGTTAGGAATGAGATAGTACTACAAATGTACAAAATATTTGTAAATTAGCCTTCTCACAAAATGTATAAAGGTTTCTTAAAATGAAAAACATTATAATCGTACTTATTGGTTTCCTATTAGTTAGTTGTACTAATGACACTAATACTAATGACTGTTTTTTCGGAGTAACTTTAAATGAAACCATAAATTTATCAAATCCACAATTTATAGATATTCAAGTTCCTGGTGGGCACACAATCATTAATTTGGGAGGAAGAAGAGTGTTAATTATTCGCAGAACAACTTCATCTTTCAAAGCATATGATATGGAATGTCCAGAAGGCGATTGTAATTCAGCTATGACATTTGATGGTTTGAAAATGATTTGTCCTTGTTCTCAAAAAGAGTATAATTCTCTAAATGGTTCGCCTGTAGATGGTCAAGGATGCTTTGCTTTAGAATATACCGCACTACAAATTAGTAGTACCGCACTGCAAATTAGCCGATAAATAATTCTTCTACATCAATAAGATTATTACTTTTGTGTGAACAACACAAACTGAATTATTAAAGTGAAACACTATTTCTCTTCAAACTTTAGATTAGGTGTTTTGGGAGGAGGACAACTTGGAAGAATGTTGCTTACTGAAACACAGAAACTAGATATTTATACCGTTATTTTAGACAAAGCTGAGGATGCGCCGTGTGCGCAAATCTGTAATGAATTTCATCAAGGTGATTTATTAGATTATGACACCGTTTATAATTTCGGAAAACAAGTAGACTTGCTAACAATTGAAATTGAAAATGTAAATATAGATGCATTAGATCAATTAGAAAAAGAAGGGTTACCTATTTATCCAAAACCAAGTAATCTAAGAATTATTCAGAATAAAGCGCAGCAGAAAAAGTTTTATACTCAACATGATATTCCAACAGCAGACTTTGCGCATTATGCTTATTTAGAAGAGTTAAAACATTCTTGTGAAAATAGAATTCTAGAATTCCCTTTTGTATGGAAATCTGCAAGATTTGGTTATGATGGCAATGGAGTTAAAGTTATCAAAAGCTACACAGACTTTGAAGGATTACCTGAAGGAGAATGTATTGCTGAAAAACTAGTTCCTTTTAAAAATGAGTTAGCGGTTATCGTTGCTAGAAATCGAAAGGGAGAAATAAAAACATATCCTGTTGTAGAGATGGAATTTCATCCTGAAGCAAATCAAGTAGAATATGTTATTTGTCCAGCAAGAATTGATAATTCTGTAGCAACAAAGGCGAGGGAAGTCGCTTTAAAAGTTGCAGACAAATTTGATTTTATTGGATTATTAGCCGTTGAAATGTTTCAAACTGAAAACGATGAAATTCTAGTGAATGAAGTTGCTCCAAGAACTCATAATTCTGGTCATTACAGCATCGAAGCGAGTTACACTAACCAATTCGAACAACACGTTCGTAGTATTTTGAACCTTCCTTTGGGAAATACCGAGAGTAAAGTTGCCGGAATTATGGTGAATTTAGTTGGTGCGGAAGGTTATACTGGAGAAGTTTTTTATAAGAATATGGAAAACATCTTAGAAATAGATGGAGTTACTCCGCATATTTATGGAAAAACTCACACGAAACCTTTTAGAAAGATGGGACATGTCACCATCGTAAATGAAGATATTAACAAGGCTAGAGAATTAGCACAAAAAGTAAAAGAAACCGTAAAGGTTATCGCAAAGTAAAATAGTATGGTAGGAATTATTATGGGAAGTGATTCAGATCTTCCAATTATGCAAGAAGCAATTGATGTTTTAGAAAGTATGGATATTCAAATTGAAGTGGATATTGTTTCTGCACATAGAACACCTGAAAAATTATTTGACTATTCAACAAATGCACACAAAAGAGGCATAAAAGTTATTATTGCAGGTGCTGGTGGAGCAGCTCATCTCCCAGGAATGGTGGCTAGTATGAGTCCACTTCCCGTTATTGGAGTTCCTGTAAAGAGCAGAAACTCAATTGATGGATGGGATTCTGTTTTATCTATTTTACAAATGCCAGGTGGAGTTCCTGTAGCAACTGTAGCGTTAGATGGAGCTAAAAACGCTGGGATTTTAGCGGCGCAAATTATTGGTGCTTCTGATAAGTGTGTTTTAGATAAAATTATCGCCTACAAAGAAGGGCTTAAATTAAAAGTAGAAAAAGCTTCAGAAAGAGTAAAGAAATAAGTATTTTAGTAAAAGACAAACATAAAACCTCACAGATCATTATTCATTTGTGAGGTTTTACTCGTTAAAAATCAAATAAAAATGACTAAAAATCCATTATTAGAAAGATTTGACACACCTCCTTTTGGTACGATTAAAGAGGAACATTATAAAAATGCAATTGAAAAAGCAATTGCGATTGCCAAAGAAGAAATTAATGACATTGTTGTGAATACTGATGATCCAACATTTGAAAACACTATTGTTGCATTAGATGACACGGGAGAAAAACTAGATAGAATCACTTCTATTTTTTTTAATTTAAACTCTGCTGAAACAAATGAAGAAATTCAAAAAATAGCTAAAGATATTTCTCCTTGGTTAAGTGAGTTTAAAAACGATATGATTTTAAACGCAGATTTATTTAAGAGAGTAAAAGCAGTTTATAATCAAAAAGATTCGTTGACATTAACTCCAGAACAAGAAATGTTACTTGAAAAACAATACAAAGGGTTTTCAAGAAATGGAGCAAATTTAGATGATGACAAAAAATCTGAGTTAAGAAAATTAGATGCAGAACTTTCTAAATTATCGCTTCAATTTGGAGAAAATGTACTAGCTGACACGAACGCCTTCGAATTATTGCTTACAAATGAAGATGATTTAAAAGGATTACCAGACGGAGCAAAAGAAGCTGCTAAACTATTAGCACAACAAAAAGATAAAAATGGATGGTTAATCACATTAGATTATCCTAGCTATATTCCTTTTATGACCTATGCAGAAAATAGAGAATTAAGAAAAAAATTATCTATTGCTATGGGGAAAAAAGGATTTCAAAAAAACGATCATAACAATGAAGAAATTGTCCTTCAAATTGTAAAACTTCGTTATCAAAGAGCAAATCTTTTAGGTTATAATTCCCACGCTCATTTCGTATTAGAAGAACGAATGGCAGAAACTCCAGAGAAAGTTCTTTCATTTTTAAATGATTTACTTGAAAAAGCGAAACCTGCTGCGGAAAGTGAATTCGAAAACTTAGAGAATTACGCTAAAAACCTTGATAATATTGATCGATTAGAAAAATGGGACGGCTCTTATTACTCTGAAAAATTAAAGAAGGAGTTATTCGATCTAGATCAAGAAGCATTAAAACCTTATTTCAAATTAGAAAATGTAATCGACGGTGTTTTTGAAATTGCCAATAAACTTTTCGATTTAAACTTTGAAGAAATCGACTCTATCGACAAATATCATGAAGATGTAAAAACATATAATGTTACCGATGCAAACGGAAACTTCGTTTCACATTTTTATGCAGATTTCCACCCTAGACCTGGAAAGCGAAATGGAGCTTGGATGACTTCCTATAAGTCACAACAAATTAAAAACGATGTAAATGATCGTCCGCAAGTTTCGATTGTTTGTAATTTTACCAAACCAACAGCAACTAAACCTTCATTACTAACTTTTAATGAAGTAACCACACTTTTCCATGAATTTGGTCATGCGTTACATGGAATGCTAGCTAATACAACTTATAAAAGCTTATCAGGGACATCCGTTTCTTGGGATTTTGTTGAATTACCAAGTCAGGTTTTAGAAAACTGGTGTTACGAAAAAGAAGCTTTAGAGTTATTTGCTAAGCATTATGAAACTGGCGAAACTATTCCAATGGAGTTTATTCAGAAAATTAAAGAATCTGCTACTTTCCATGAAGGAATGCAAACCTTACGTCAATTAAGCTTCGGATTATTAGACATGAGTTGGCATTCTGGAAATCCAAAAAATATTACTTCTGTTAAAGATTTCGAAAAGGAAGCTTTTAGCAACACGAAATTATATCCAGATGTTGCTGAAAATTGTATGAGCACAGCATTTTCTCACATTTTCCAAGGCGGATATTCAGCTGGTTATTATTCATATAAATGGGCGGAAGTTTTAGATGCTGATGCTTTTGAATATTTCCAAGAAGAAGGAATATTTAATAAAAAGATTGCCTCTAAATTTAAAGACCATGTGCTGTCTAAAGGAGGAACTGAAAAGCCAATGGAATTGTATAAACGATTCCGTGGACAAGAACCAAAACCAGAAGCTTTATTAAAAAGAGCAGGACTTTTAACTGCCTAAAATAAATTTGAGTTGCAAGTTTATAAATTACTTGCAACTCTTTTTAATTTCATTTGTATGTATGATAAAGTTTCTAAATTCTTTGAAACTGAATATCCTTTAAATCAACATGGAATTGATGAACTTCTATCGCTTTTCAAAAAGAAATACTTAAAAAAGGGAGAGATTCTTTTAAAAGCTAAAACAACGGAGAAAGAATTACGTTTTCTTAATTCAGGAATTGTCAGAGAATTTTATGCAACTCCTGAAAAAGAAACAAACATAAATTTCTATACAAAACCACAATTTATTTCTGATCTATTTTCTTTCAACAACAATAGTTCTACAAATAAAAACCAAGAAGCTTTAAGTGACATTGAATTATTAACAATCGAGAAAGAACCATTCACTAAACTTTTAGAAAAGTATGAATGTGGTAAAAGTTTTATCGATTTATCTTTTCAGAGATTGCTAAAACAGAAAGAATTATTTGAGTATAACAGAATTACAAAATCTGCTGATGAATTATATCAAGAATTATTCATTTATAAAACTCATTGGTTAGAAAAAATACCACAATACCATATTGCTTCTTATTTAAATATTACTCCAGAAACCTTAAGCAGAATCAGAAAACGCATTTCTTGATTTGAATCAATGGGATTAATTTATAGAGCCTCTTACTTTGTATAAAAAATAATACCCATGAAAATTCAACATATTAGAAATGCAACTTTAGTAATAGAAACTGAAACAGAAGTGATTTTACTTGATCCAATGTTAGGTAAAAAAAGGTTCTTTACCTCCATTCTCATTTATACGATTTAAATCAAAAAGAAATCCAACTGTGGAACTTCCAGATAACACAAAATCTATTCTGGAAAAGGTTACTCATTGTATAATTACTCACAATCATCCTGATCATTTGGATATTGCTGCTGAAAAGTATTTAAAATCGACAAACATACCAGTAACTTGTAGTTTATTGGATGAAAAAACATTTCGTAAAAAAGGTTTAAATGTTGTAAACAAATTAGAATACTGGAATAAAACTTCATTTTTAAATGGTACAATCGAAGGAATTCCTGCAAGGCACGGTTATGGATTTGTTGCAAAACCCGCTGGCAATGTAATGGGATTTTTCATTCAACTTCCTAATCAACCTTCAGTGTATATAAGTTCCGATACAATTTATACCGTAGACGTAGATAAAGTTTTAAGAGAATATAAACCAGACATAAGTGTGGTAGCTGCCGGCTCTGCTCAATTCGATATTTTTAAACCATTATTAATGACTGTAGATGATATTGTAAAGTTCGTTGAAAATGCTCCAAATAAAGTGATTGCAAATCATATGGAAGCTGTAAATCATTGTCCTACTACAAGAGAAAAATTGCGTTCAATACTTCAAGAGAAAAACATACTTCACAAAACCTATATTCCGGAGGACGGAGAATTAATACATTTTTAAGAAACTAATTTTTTGGAAGTCCCTATTTTTATGGAAATCAACTTAACATGAAAAAGGGACTTTTAATTATATTCATTCTTCTTGGAACCAATATTTTCGCTCAACAAATAATTAAAGGAAAAATAACTTCCACTCAAAATGCACCTTTAGAAGGAGCTTCTGTTTATTTTAACAATACAACTATCGGAACATTGACTGACTCAAATGGTGAATTCGAACTAAGAATTAATAAAGGGACTTATACCATAGTAGTTTCTTATTTAGGTTACAAAACTTATCAAAAACAAATAAATACTGAAGAAACGAAAACATTGTCAATTCAACTTTCAGAAGACAATGAAATGCTGAATGAAGTAGAAATTGTAAAAACAATCTACGACGATGACTGGAAATACAATTTAATTAGATTTAAAAAAGCCTTTTTGGGTCGTTCAAAATTAGCCGATGAATGTAAAATTTTAAATGAGAAAGATTTACACTTCGATTATGACAGAAAAACAAATACTTTAACAGCCATTTCAAGAAAACCTTTGCGGATAAAACACTCTGGTTTAGGGTATTTAATAACATATGATTTAGTTGATTTTACCTTAGACAG
Source organism: Tenacibaculum sp. SZ-18 (assembly GCF_002813915.1). Lineage (NCBI taxonomy): Bacteria > Pseudomonadati > Bacteroidota > Flavobacteriia > Flavobacteriales > Flavobacteriaceae > Tenacibaculum > Tenacibaculum sp. SZ-18. The sequence goes on from NZ_CP019335.1 coordinate 2,925,801, forward strand.
CCATCAAGTTTATTTTAGCGGATATGCTCAATACAAAAATCTTCGAAAATCGGTTCGTAAAAAATGGAAGGAAAATAGACTAACTGCATATAATGGTTCACAAATGCATTTTCTACGAAGTTTATTAACCAAACAACTCAAAGAAGATGGATTTGTAATTAATCAATTCAGAAGAGTTCGTAATGAAGAAAGACCAACTGAAGAAGACATACAATTCGCGAGAGAATTAATTCAACTTCAAGGAAAAAAAGTAAATTTCACAAAATCTATTACAGAACCAAAAACCAAATTAGATAACGCCTTAGTTACGTTAAAGAAAGCTAGAGAACTTCCAAAATTCCGTGATTACTTGTATAAGAGAAATGTTCCGTACGAAGAAATGATTTCATTTGAAAACAACGTTCCTTTTCTCGATTTTAAAGACTATTTAATTATAGTTTATACAAAAGAACGTGAAGATGAAAACTTTATCAAAGGAGTATTTAGAAAGAGTAGATCGCAACCATTGAAAGTACAAACTTCTCATCTTGTACTGTTAAAAGGAAAATCACAAATAGACCCAACTGGAATTCTATTAGACCCTTCCTCTTTTTATCAAGAAGAATATTGGGGTTTTGAAGCTTTCGCAACTATGTTACCACTAGATTATCAGCCAACTACAAAATAAAACTAGAAAGAAAACTTTTCCTAAATTTCTGAAATGCTTATTTTTAAATTCAAAATTTGCATTATGAAATCATTTATTATCACTTTAGTTTTTCTCGTTACACATTCTTTGATTGCCCAGAAAACGATCAAAGGAAAAATTACAGATCACAATAATTCAGTTTTAGAAGGTGCTTCAGTTTTTTTAAACAATACCACAATTGGTACAATATCCGATGAAAATGGAGAATTTGAATTAAAAGCTCCTTCTGATAATTATACTTTGGTCGTTTATTTTCTAGGATTTAAAACAGTTGAAAAATTAATTCTTTCAGAAGAAAAAGAGTATTTGACAATTCAATTAGAAGAAAATAATGAACTATTAGATGAAGTAGAATTAGATATTAGTCCGAAAAACAATTTCAAAGATTTTAAAAGATTCAAACAAGCTTTTATTGGAAACACAGATTTAGCCAAAGGCTGTATAATTTTAAATCCAGATGTTTTACAATACTACTTAAATTCAAGAACAGGAAAACTAACTGTTCGAGCGAAAAAACCAATTCAAATTCTAAATAAAAAATTAGGATATAAAGTTTATTACGATTTAGTTAAACTTACCATTGATCATAGATCGACTTCTTTTCACGGTTATGCCAGATATGAGAAATTAAAAGGTAAAAAAAGGCAAGAAAAACGTTGGATAAAAAACAGACTGAAAGCCTACAACGGATCTTTATTACATTTCTTTAGAAGTTTATACATGGCAAATGTACAAGAGGAAGGATTTGTAATTAATCAATTTAAAAGGCAAAAAATTATTTTAAAAAAAGGAGAAAAAGTTAAAGAAGTTCCGTTAAAAGATAATTTGAATTATGATGATTTAGTGTTCAGAACGAATGGTAAAACATATTTAAATTTTAATTTTTGGCTTGAAGTAATTTATACGAAAGAGAAAGAAGAATTGAATTATAGAAAATTTGGAAAAAGGTTAAACCAACAAGAGTCTATTATTCAAATGCTAGAAAAACCTATTGAAATCTTCCCTTCTGGAAAACTCGCTAATCCTTTAGGAACTTTTACTGAACAATATTGGGCGTATGAGAAAATTGCCGATTTATTACCTACCGATTATCAACCGATAAAATAAAAAGTTATTTTAGAGCCATCAAAATCTAAATAACCTCCATTATGAAAATCATCGATTTATCTAAACCAATTCGTTATAACAAAAACGATCCTTGGTTTATGAAAGTGAAAATTAAGCACAAATCTCATAAAAAAGCGAAGTGGTTAATTCGTTTTTTAGGACTTCCTTTTAAACTTTTCCCAAAGAACTTTGATGGATGGGCGGATGATATAATTCAAAAAATGGGAGTTCACTCCACTACACATATCGATGCGCCTTGGCATTATTCTCCTACAACAAATGGTGAAAAATCAAAAACAATTGATGAAATTCCGTTAGATATTTGTTACGCAGACGGGATTGTTATCGACATGAAACACAAAGTTGATTTTGATCCTATCACGGTTAACGATATTGAAAAGTTTCTTTCAGAAAACAATTTAGAGATTAGATCAGGAATGATTGTATTGATTAAAACTGGTCGTGATAAATTTAACGGCACAAAAGATTTCCATAAAGTTGGCACTGGAATGAGTGCCGCAGCTACTTCTTGGTTAATTGATAAAGGAATAAAAGTGATGGGAATTGATTCTTGGGGCTGGGATTTACCACTTCCTCACATGTTACAAAAAGCTAAAGAAACGAATAACTCAGAGTTATTTTGGGAAGCTCATTTAGTGGGACAAGACAAGGAATATTGGCATATGGAACAATTAGTAAATTTAGATGCATTACCTTATTCTGGATTTAAGGTTGCTGTATTTCCTTTGAAAATTGTTGGTGCTTCGGCTGCTCCGGCAAGAGTTGTAGCAATGATGAATTAATCGGTCTCTTTTTTATTTTTCTCTTCAATCCACTTACTCATATATTTTGTGGACTGTAGTGTTTGGTGTTGTAATAAAGATCCTAAGAAGTTTTTCGTTCTATGTTTTTCTAAATTTAAAATTAACTCATCAATTTTATCCATAAAATTAGATTCTAAAATCTGCTTATCATAAATTGAATTAATTATAGTTATTCCGTTTTGTTGAGCAGTTTCCCAAGTATTTTTATCAGTATAAAGAGTTACCGCTTTATCAACAAAATCATCCTCTAATTTGGCAATAAACCCATTCCATGGTAAATCTTCATGCATTCCTTCTGCTCCAATAGCTGTCGTTACACTTGGAGTACCACAGTACATTGCTTCGGTTAATTTACCTTTTATACCAGCTCCAAATCGTATTGGTGCTAAAACCACTTTAGCTTTTGAAACAACCTCATTGGCGCTCTCTGCAAATCCTTTTACTATAAAACCTTGCTCTGGTTTATGTAATTGTTGAATTTGTTGATTCACATAAGCTCCATAAATATGAACTTCCGCTTTTGGCAATTGTTTTCTAATTTTTGGCCATAATTTCTGTAACTCTAAAACTGCATCAATATTAGGTTTGTGAAAAAAATTACCAATAAAAACAAAATGCTCTCTTTCTGAAAATGACAACCAATTTGATGTAACTTTCTCTGAAATACCATCTAACATAAATGGCAAATGCATTAATAATAACTCGTCTGTATTAAATATTTCTTTCAATAATTTTAATTCGAAAGAAGAAATAATCAAACTTAAATCACATCGCAAAATTGAAGCAATTTCTCTTTTGGTATCAACTGATCTTAATAATTCCTCTGTTGAAAATGCAACACCTTTTTTTAATTGCTGATGCCTGACTTTCCTTAAAAAATGAAGATCTTCAGTATCTAATATTCGTAGAGCATTTGGACAGTTTTCCGTAACTCTCCAACCAAATTGTTCTTCCATCATAAAGCGATCGAACATCACAATTTGCGGCTGAAGTTCCTTTATAAAATCATTAAAGCTAGGAGAATTTAATTCAATTTGAACTTCTTTAACTCCTAACTTTACTAAATTGATTCCTTTGTCTCCCTTTTGAGCAGGACTTGCAAATATTACTTCATAATTTCTATCTCTAAAAGAATGAATGAGCTGTAACATTCTTCCACCGGCAGCAGAAGAATTTGGTTCAACCCATACGTATCCTATGATTAGAACTTTATTACTCAATTATTTTTGAATTTGAGCTTCATAATTCGTTTGAACAGTTTTTGCCCAATTAACAACTTTCGCAATCTGTTCATTAGATAATTTAGCATCAGAGTGTGTCCATGTGTAAGAATCTAATGGCATATGTTTCTCTTCTACCTCTTCCCAGAACTCTTCCATTTTATGCTCTTTTCTTTTTAAAGAATAATCTGCCCAGTTTGAAAAATTCAAATGCTCTTTTCCTTCTTCTACATGATGATTAATCCAAAACTTTAAAGGAGCTACAGAATGATACCAAGGATAGATTGTTTGATCACTATGACAATCGTAACAGGCATTCTTTAATATTTTTTGAACTTCATCCGTAGGTTTTGTTTCACTCACAAAAGTATCTAGAGAACTTAATTCTCCATTATTTTTTTCCGTTGGGATGAACTGAATAACCAGTAATAAAACTAAAGCTATCCATCCAATTTTCTTCAATAATTTCATACAGTAGTTAACTTATTCATTTAAAAATAGCAATAATAAGTAATACTGAGTTTTTATTGGTAAATAATTGTAATTTTGTATCCAAAATTAAAATATCTCATGAAATACGATATTATCGTTATAGGTTCTGGCCCAGGAGGATATATTGCTGCGGTAAGAGCGTCTCAACTAGGTAAGAAAGTTGCCATCATAGAAAAATATTCAACATTAGGAGGTACCTGTTTGAATGTTGGATGTATTCCATCTAAGGCTTTATTAGATTCTTCTCATCATTATTATGATGCTGTTCACCATTTTGAAGAGCATGGAATTTCAGTTGAAAATCCAACTTTTGATTTTGGAAAAATGATTGATCGTAAAGCTAAAGTTGTAGAAACTACAACTGGTGGTATCAAATATTTAATGGATAAAAATAACATTGATGTTTACGAAGGATTAGGTTCTTTTGAAGACGCTACTCATGTTAAGGTAACAAAAACTGATGGAAGTTCAGAAGTAATTGAAGGAACTGATATTATCATCGCTACAGGTTCTAAACCTTCAACATTACCTTTTATCTCAATTGATAAAGAAAGAATTATTACTTCTACTGAAGCTTTAAAACTAAAAGAAGTTCCAAAGCACTTGATTGTAATTGGTGGAGGAGTTATTGGCTTAGAATTAGGATCAGTATACAAACGTTTAGGTGCTGATGTTTCTGTTGTAGAATATGCACCAACAATTACACCTACAATGGACAAAGATGTTTCTAAGGAATTAACTAAAGTTTTAAAGAAACAAGGTGTAAAGTTCAATGTAAGCCACGGTGTTACTGCTGTTGAAAGAAATGGAGATGAAGTAATTGTAAAAGCAACAAATAAAAAAGGTGAAGAAATAACTTTTACTGGTGATTATTGCTTAGTTGCTGTTGGACGTCGACCATATATTGAAGGTTTAGCATTAGATAAAGCTGGTGTTAAAGTTACTGAAAGAGGACAAATAGATGTAAATGATCATTTACAAACTAACGTTTCTAACATTTATGCAATTGGAGATGTTGTACGTGGTGCAATGTTAGCACATAAAGCTGAAGAAGAAGGAGTTGTTGTTGCTGAATATTTAGCTGGAGAAAAGCCACATATTGATTACAACTTAATTCCTGGAATTATTTACACTTGGCCAGAAGTTGCTGCTGTTGGAAAAACAGAAGATGAATTAAAAGCTGCTAACGTTGAATACAAATCAGGTAAATTTTCAATGCGGGCTTTAGGAAGATCTAGAGCTAGTGGTGATATTGATGGCTTTGTAAAAGTTTTAGCTGATAAAAATACTGATGAAGTTTTAGGAGTTCACATGGTAGGTGCTCGTGTAGCTGATTTAATCATGGAAATGGCTGTTGCTATGGAATTCAGAGCGTCTGCAGAAGATATTGCTCGTATCTGTCATGGTCACCCAACATACTCTGAAGCAGTTAAAGAAGCTGCTAAAGCTGCTTGGGATGGGAAACCACTAAACGCATAATAAAACGTTTTAAAATATATTTAAAAAGCAATCTCAACGAGATTGCTTTTTTTTATTTGAACCAAATCTATCTTTACTTATTAAAAATAAAAAAGCCGAGTTGTTAAACTCAGCTTTTAATTTATCTTATAGTTTTCACTTTATTGATCAATACCATAAAAAGAACTTACTCCATCTTCGATATCAGAAGCTTTCTTAATTGCCTCAAACATATTGAAAGATTGATTTTTTCTTTGGTTTGCTAGTCTCTTACGGTATGTATCGTAGTTTGGTAAAGCCGTTGGTGCCTCTTTTCCTGTAACTACGAATGCATAAACTCCTCTATCACCTTCGATCGGATCGTAAACTTTATTCTCTTGAGCATTTAACATCGCTCCTACAACTTTTGGTTCAAAACCAATTCCTGTTAAAGTTGGTGATTTTAAATTAACAGATGTTACAGCTCTTACAGTTTGCTTATTCGCAGATGCCATTTCTTCTAAAGTAGCTCCGTTTAATTTACCTGCCAATATCTTTGCCTTCTTTTCATTCACTAAAATAGGACGAACCTTAGATATTGCCTTATTCACTGGCATTAACCCTTTTTCTGTAACATTAGTTAAAGTTGCTACAACATAACCTCCAGTTACATCAAAACGCTTATAAGACCCAATCTGTACATCTTTTCCGAACGCCCAAGTAATAATTTCTCTTTCATTTCCTAAACCAGGCACATTCTCATCCAAAGCCTTTAAACCTACTGCTGGTAGAGTAATTATATCCTTTTGCTTAGCTGCTTCATCGATACTCGTTCCTTTAGAAAGTTCTAAAGCAAAAGTCTCAGCATCTTGAAAAATATTATTTTCAGTTACTTCAGATGCCTCAATCTTACGACCAAATGTTGCTAATTTTAAAGCTTTTTGCTCTTTCTTTTGATCATCAATTTTAATGACATGATATCCAAACTTAGTTTTTACAACTTGTATATCTCCTTTATTATTATTGAAAATAAACTTTGCGAAATCTTCATCAAAACTTTGAGAGAATCCAACATTATAAGTTGTCCAACCAATATCTCCACCTTTACCTTTTGTACCATCTGTATTAATTTCATCTGCAATAGCTTTGAACTTAGCCGAATTATTCTTTACTAAAGCATAAATACTATCTGCTGTTTTCTTAGCTTGTTCTTCGGTTTTAGTTACCGAAGCATCTGCTCTCATTCCTCCTACAAAAGGAACTAAAATATGACTAGACTTAACAGAATCTGGCACATTTAAAACTTCTGTAATTTTTGATAACTTATAATATCCTTGATCCTTATAAGGACCGAAAACATCTCCAATATTCCCATTAAATAAATCTTCAGCAATTACTTGTGGAACTTGTCCTTTAAACTGGGCCGACTCATTTAAAGTTAAATCAGAATTTGTTTCCTCCAAAAAGTATTTGTAATTAGTAGCAGATTTTAATCCTTGAACAACAGTTCCTTGTTTGTTCGTAGAATCCTCGATTAATTTAGCAACACTTGCTTTGATCTCAGCCTCATCTTCTGGAGTAGCATTAATATTAAACTTTACGTACCTAATATCTCTCGAAGCCTCAACTTCATACTCTGATGGATGCTGATCAATATAATTTTTAATTTCTGACCTTGTAACTGTAATTGTACTATCTGGAACTGAAGTATAAGATAAAAAAACTAAATTCGCATTAATTTTTGTATTATCTGTGTAATATTCATTTTCACCTTCTGTTAAAGAAGCTCCTAAACCAGCAGCTACTAATTTATCATAAGTAGTTTTTTGAAGATTTGCTTTTACTGAAGCCATATAATTTCTCCAGTTTTTCCATTCTTCTCCTTGCTCAGCACTAATCGTTGCTAAAAACTCTTTGAACTTTGCTTTATCGAAAACATTTGTTGTTAAAAACCTTGGATCATTTTTAATAAATTCTGTATCGTATAATGCATTTAAGATATCAGCCTCTCCAACAGTAATCCCTGCCTCTTCTAATTGGCTTTCATAAATTTTTTGACGTAATAAATTATTCCAAACTGTTTTTGCCGCTTGCATTTCACTAACACGGTTTCCTGTTTGAGCTTTATAATTGTCTAATGCTTCTGCAAATTCCTGACGAGAGATCGTTTCACCATTCACCTCACCTACCTCGTTCATCTTTGTAGAATTAAAAAAATCTGATAACGTTGATGGATCTAATACAAAAGAAAATAATGCTAAACCTACGATAAGAATTAATAACCAAGAGCGTTCTCTAATTTTCGATAAAATTGCCATTTCTACATTTATTTTATTAACAGTGTGCGAAAATACAATTTCGCATTTAATAATGCAATGTTTTTGACAGTTTTACTATCAGTAAATAATTGAAGTCTCAAATGGTGAAAAAATTAGGCTTCTTGCGGAAGAACTTCTAAGTGAATTGAGTCGATTTTCGTTGATCCAACTTTGATAATTTTTATTTTAAAGTTATCAACTTGAATCTCTTCATCCTGTTCTGGAATACTTTCAGTATGATTGATTATGAAACCACCTAAAGTTTCATAAGCGTCTTCTTTTGGAATATTTAAGCCGTATTCTTCATTCAGATAATCAACTTCTAAACGCGCGGAAAAATTGAATTCATTGTCGTTTACTTTTTCCTCTAGTAATTCTAAATTATCATGCTCATCTTCGATCTCTCCAAATAATTCCTCAACAATATCTTCTACTGTAATTATTCCTGACGTCCCGCCATATTCATCAACAACTAAAGCAATACTTTTCCTTTTTTTCATCAGAACATTCAAAACATCATTGATTATCATAGATTCTGGAACAATTTCAACAGGCAATAAAATGGATTTTATTGTTCGCGGTCTCTTGAATAACTCATAAGAATTCACATAACCTATGATATCATCTAACGAATTTTTATATACAATAATTTTTGAAAAACCACTTTCTATAAAGGCTTTTCTAAGATTCGTAACTGTTTCGTGTAAATCTACAGCTGCAATTTCTATCCTTGGAACCATGATTTCTCTAGCTTTTACTTTATGAAAAACCAAGGCATTTTGAAAGATTTGAATTTCCGAATCAACCTCCTCATCTTCCTTATTAGTTTCCAGTTGTTCTGTTATATAGTTCCCTAATTCTTCCTTACTAAATTCAGTTTGTACTTCATCCCCTTTAGTCTTGAAAAATACTCTAAGGAAAAAATCTGAAATAGTTGAAATAAAGCTTGAGAGAAAATAAAACAACACAAAAAATATGTACGCCGGAACAGCAAAAATTTTCACAGCTTCATTGGCGTAAATTCTAAATAAAGCCTTCGGTAGAAATTCAGCAGTAACTAGAATTAATATAGTCGATATTAAAGTTTGAGTTAATAATTGTAAATCAATTAATAAATAATGAATTATGGTATAATCAGTAGGTAAAAAACTTTGAAACCAATTCATTAACAACTCTCCCATAAAGTAACTGTATACTACTAATGAAATATTATTACCAACCAACATAGTTGTAATAAACCTGGAAGATTTCTCTGTTATTTTTGTTAGGATTTTAGAAATATAATCCCCTTTTTTCTTTTCTAGTTCTAAATATAACCTGTTTGACGAAATGAAAGCAATTTCCATCCCCGAAAAGAAAGCAGAAAAAAGAATAGAAATAAGTATAATTACAATTTCGTAACTCATTATTGATTATTTCGGCGCTCTATTTTTTTTCTAAAGTTACGCTTAAAAAGAAATATTAACAACATAAATACAGCAAAAGCAATACTTAAATAAGCTTGATTTCTATCCGAACTCCACCTTGTTACAGCGTCAATAAGAAGTACTACTGCAACAGCAATGTATCCGTACTGTGTATATTTCCAAATTTTATTCATTATAAATCTCCTTGTTTTGTTTCTACTTCCCCAGTTATATCTTTTAAAATCCACTTCGATAAATCTTGTTTTGATTCAAAACCAAATCCATCGATAGTACTACTCGGAGTTGTTAATCTAAACCCATCTTCCGTAAAAAAATACTTTTCACGCTGATCCCAGAACAGTTGATTCGTTTCCAACTTAATACTATCAGTATGATTGAAAACTACTACGTTTCCTTTTATTTCAGAAACCTGGGTTTTTGCGTAAGATAAGGCATAATTTCCTGTAATAGTTGTTGAGTCTTGTCCTTCATTCTCAAAGGTAATGATTTTAATTCCCTCAGGAAACTCGTTGTAAGGATGTTCATTTCGATTCGAAAAATCTCTTAACAGTGGAGTAATCAATTTAGATGTTACTTTACCAGAATCTTTGTAAACATGATACGTATTCTTCGCAACTCCAATCGGTAAATTTTTATCTTTAAGAAAATCTCGTACCTTTTTCACATCATTAGTACAAGAAAAAAACATTGCTATCAAATAAATGAAAGCAATGTTCTTTAAAATATGTTTAATCGATATGCTCATTAATATTTTGGAACACGAACAGTTTCACCAATCCAACATCCAATCTTATGTGGACTTCCAGCAGCAACACCTGTTGTAAAGATTAACTTCTTTGAAGGTATGTTACTTTTGTAACTTTTAATATATCTTCCAGCTCCACTACCTGGATCAACTCTTTGTGCTCTTTGCGCTTTATTTAAAGCAGCAACATACACCATTCTCTTTTCAAATTCATTATTTCCACATGAGTTAGCACTCTTTGCATATAAACTAGCAATAAATAAATATGCTTTACCCATATTCGGATTGTACTTTAAAGCTTCATAAGCTAAAGCTCTTGCTCTTGATTTACTTTTTGTTCCCTGAGCGGCTCTCAACTTAAGTCTTGCCTTCTTAAGTGGATCTGTTTCTAAATCGAAAGCCTTTTTTCTCATTGCCACAGCTCCTTTAGAGTCTCCATTATTATCTAATACACCCGCAACAAAATTAAATGCATCAGCCGATTGAGTTACATCAGCATAAGATTTAGCTAACTTTTCGAACAAAGGATCACCTTGACACTCTTTATTATACATTCTTGATACGGCTCTTTTTAACCAAACACCATTTGTTTTGTTAGCTTCGTAGTCTCTACTGTAAATTGGAATTAATCTTTCACAGGTAGCAATTGCAGAGATATCAGCATCCAAACCACCTTCTACTAAACCTAAAGCTTTAGAATTAATTGAATAAATTTTTAATCTTTTCTTTTCTTTAGAATCAATTGTCCCTAATGAATCCTTAACTAATAATTTACTAATCTTAACATTATAATCATCTAGTTTCTCCCCAACAGATTCCATTACATCATCATACGTATCAAATACTTTTTGTGGATTAGCATCTTTATACTTGCCAACAATTCCTTTGAAATATTTGAATATATTTTTCACTCCCATATCTTTCGGAGAAGCCTTGTAAGCTTTCTCTAAAATATTAAAAATCTCATCTTCAGAAGCTAATTTATTCTTACTTAAAAAAGTAGCATAATCACTGTGTGCTTTGGCAGCCCCTTTATCTGGGAAATTAACTAAACGTGCTTCATACACCTTTTTATATAAATCAGCATCTTTGGTCTGATCTGCTACTTTCGCACCGTATTTATATATATTAACTGATAATTTTGAACAATTCTCTAATAAGTAATTCAAATTTTCTTTTGATTGCTCATATTTTTTAGTTGTAACATCTCCTTTGAATAAATTATACTTAATGTTACACTCTTGACTTGCCTGAGCATTCAATCCTACTGCTACAAACAAAAATACACCTTTAAGGAAATGCTTTGTTATTGTTTTCATTATTTCAGTTTTTATTAGTCTATTCGCCTTTTCTTAAACCAGTTTGTACTGTTTAAAGATAAGCTTAATCTTATATTAAAGTAGTTCTCTTTTATTAAATTATTCTCGATGGTACCTTTTTGACCATACTCTAAACCAAGATTTAAACTTGATATTTGTCGTGGCATTGGTAAACCGAAACCAAGATTTATGCCAAAATCATCAATTGAAGTAAAATTTGTTCCAGAATTTGTTCCATCAACTAATAATCCTGTCTTTTGAAAACGTAATCCTGCCCGATAAGTAACTCTTTCCCAGTAACTTCCAATAGAATTCACTTTAGGGATATAATATCCTCCTAAAGACAATCTATTTGATGAATCAAATTTATAAGTTGATCCTTGTACAATGTTTCCTTCATTTTGAAAAGCATCTTGGAATTCATAATCTACTCCAGCATACCACTTATTTTCTTTTCCTATACCAATCCCCATAATGGTTTTCACAGGATTTACTAACTCACCCGAAACCCCTCTATCATACAAAGTATCTCTTGGTTCTTCTAAACCATTAATTGAAGAAAAGTTATAACTATACAATCTTTCAGAACCAGTTATATTTAACCTATTTTCTAATTGAACTGCTAAACCTACATTTAATTCTAATTCATTTTTTAGTTTTCTCTTATACTGTGCTCCTAACTTAAATTGTCCTCCTCTTACACGTGTTTGTTTTTCGTATCTGGTTAAGAGACTAACATTTGCTCTTTGATTAGAAATTTCATTATCGATTGATCCAAAAATAAAACCTGCCTCAAAACCTAAGGCTAAATTTTTAAAAATATTTAATCCGAATGCTCCGAATAATCTTGATGTTCCACCATTACCATTGAATCTTGTAGCTTCTTGAAAATCTCCATTCGCATCGTTAATACTATTCAAAAGAGCGTAACCTACATTTGAGACAGGTTGTAACCCTGCAGAAAAACCAGCATTTTTTCCAATTGGAAATCCAAGAGCTACATATCTTAAACTAGTTGTATTACCTGAATCTTCGGATATACTACTTTGAATATTTAATAATGATAATTCGCCCCCTAAGGCATAAGTTGCTACAATTAGGTCAGCATTTGCTGCGGGATTTATAAAGTTTAGGTGATTAATATCTTTCATTGCTACACCTATACCTCCCATCGAAGCTTGTTCAACTGTAGTTCTACTCACATCTTCTCCGATACCAAAAAAAGAATAGGGTGAAGAACTATTCCTTTGCGCGCCTAAATATGCCGATATCGTTACTAAAACTACAACTAAAAATCTCTTAATCATCCGCTCTGTTATAAATCAAAATTTTGTGTAAACCTTCCAAAACCAAATTTGGATTGGCAAATATGTGATTTTTTAATTGTTTAGCCAAAAAATTCGTGTCTCCTCCTGTTAAAACAACTGTTAAATCTTGATATTTAGTTTTGTACTGGTTTATTACCCCATCAATTTCATTTACAACTCCGTTTACAACACCTGAATGAATACAATTATTCGTATTGTCGCCAACAAAATCATCAGGCTCTTTTGTCTCTAATAAAGGTAATTTCGAAGTATAATTATTTAATGATCTATATCTCATTTTTAATCCAGGTGAAATAGCTCCTCCTACATATATTCCCTTATTAATAAAGTCAAAAGTTATACAAGTACCTGCATCAATAACCAAGACATTCCTTTTTGGATACTGCAAAGCAGCATATGCTGCTAAAGCAATTCTATCAACTCCTAAAGTAGTCGGAGATTTATATCTATTTATAAAAGGAACTTTTGTTTCATAATTAAGCTCCATCAAATTTAAAAATTTATGCAGCTCTTTTAGATTTTCATCTGATAAAGTAGCTACCGAAGATACGATTGAGGAAGAAATTTTACTTTTTTTCAAAATTTTTTTCAGTTCAGAAACTATTTCATTTTTCTGAAAAACAACTAACTCTTTTAAGCTATCTTTTTCATAAAGAGCAGCTTTCACACGAGTATTTCCAACATCAATTATTAAATTCATTTGTTCGATTTATGAGGCTAGCAAATTTATAATAGATTTTTCACATTTTTATTTGGTTCAATTCAAAAAACTATTATATATTTGCATCCGCTAACAAGCTGGTACCTTAGCTCAGTTGGTAGAGCAAAGGACTGAAAATCCTTGTGTCCCTGGTTCGATTCCTGGAGGTACCACTTAAGAAGCCCTGATAATTCAGGGCTTTTTTTCTTTTAGGAAATAAAGAAACCATAATTTTTAATCCCATAATCATACCAAACAAAAAAACCGAAATCAGCAGATTCGGTTTCTTTTTAATTACAGCTAAAAGAGTTTATTTAATATTTTATCGGCTCTTTATCTTTATTAGCTTCTTTTAAATGTTTCGCATAAAACCCCATCATCGATTTATATAAAGCAATTCTATTTTCTTCTTTTCCAAATCCATGACCTTCGTCATATCTAACCATATACGGAACGTCAACTCCTTTCGCTCTTAATCCTTCTACAATTTGATCCGACTCATCGATATTTACTCTTGGATCATTCGCTCCTTGAACTACAAATAAAGGCTTCTTTATTTTATCAATATGAAATACAGGTGAAACTTCATTCATTATTTCTTTTTCTTCTGCTACATCTTCATCATACCATATTTCTTTGATAATTTTTAAATAAGGTTTCCAATATGGTGGAATTGTTTTCATAAATGTAAATAAATTCGAAACTCCAACATAATCTACACCACATGCATATAAATCAGGAGTTTTTGTTAAACCTCTTAATACAGCATATCCACCGTGGCTTCCTCCATATATAGCAGCTTTATCTCCGTCTACCCATCCTTTGTCAACAACGTATTTTAATCCGTCTTCTACATCGTCCATTGCTTTTCTACCAATTTCTTTAAATCCAGACTCTAAAAATTTACGTCCATATCCACCAGAAATTCTGAAATTCACCTGTAATGTAGCATATCCTCTACTTGCAAACAATTGTGACTCTGGATTGAATCCCCAAGAATCTCTAATTCCTTGTGGACCACCATGTGGATTAACAATAACAGGAACTTTTTCACCGTTTAACGCTTCTTTTGGTAATGTAATATATCCGTGAATTGTTACACCATCTCTACTTTTGAATGTAATTGGTCTCATTTCTGCCATATCTTCTGAACGAAGTTGTGGCATTGTATTATAAATCTCTTTTAATTCGTTTTTCTTTAAATCATAAACATAGTAGATTCCGTATACTTTATCACTAGTGATATATAACATATATTTAGATTCGTCATCTGTTCTTCCTGTAACGTAATACTGCATTCCTGGAAGCTTTTTCTTTACAGCTTTATCTATTTTTCTATAAGCCTTACTTACTGGAATAAGGATGTTTTTCTCTCCTTCATATGATAAATAATCAATCGCATAATTATTCTTTTTAGATAATCCTAGACCTCCAACATCATATTTTTCATTTGAGAAAATCTTCTTGATCGTTTTTTTCTTCTTTAAATCATATAATAAGATTTCTGCTTTATCAGTTTCTAAATTACTCAACACATAAGCATCGTGAGGGTAATCAGTAGCATAGTTGAACGAAATAACTCCAAAACTATCTTTCCAATTCAATTGCTTCCATAATTCATATCCTCCTTTTCCATCTTCATAATACACCTCCATATTTACGCCATCTTTCAACTTAGTATAACCTCTTAAGTTACCATCTTTATCGAATTGATATCCTGAAATTGGATTACTAGCATCCTTATTTTCGAATAATTGCTTGATTTCACCAGTGACAACATTTAGCTTGTATGGTTCGAAAATTTGAGGATTGTTCTTATTTAACTGAACAATGATATGATCTTTATCTTCTTTTAATAATGACTCGAAATTTGCTCTTACTCCTTCGAAAGGAGTTAAATCCTTATCATTACTTCCGTCTAAGTTTATGGCATAAATGTGGTAATTTTCATTCCCTCCTTTATCCATAGTATAGTATAAACGGTTTGAATTTAACCAACCATATCCACGGATTAATTCCTTTTTTTGCTCAATAACTCTTTCTGCTTTGCCTGTTTGAATATTCTTTACATAAACATGCTGCTTTCCATTCTCATCACTCTCTTTGTAAGATAAATATTTACCATCTGGAGAAAATCGGAATGAAACTCCCTTTGGATTTGAGAAATAATCTTCTACAGAATACTTATAGTTTCCTTTCTCTATACTTGATAAATTATTCAAATCTGCTTCAGATGAAACCAACTCCGGATTACCTGGAACTGTTTTCTCTGTTTTTTGTAACGATAATGGAATCTCCATTCCTCCTTGTTTAAAAGTTCCTTTAATTGTGTTGTCTTCTAAATTTCCTGAATATGTAATCCCTGCTTTTTTAAATGTCATTGAAAGGGTATTTCCTTCAAATTTTGTTTCATCCATTGGGATTCCTGTTGCTCCTTGAGAAGGACTATCCATAGTAGACGAAAAAGCACCATCTTTTTCAGAAATATTAAATATCAGTGGCATTTCCATGCCTTGTACTTTTAGCGTTCCTTTCCAACTCCCAACAATTTTTTGGGCATTTGTTACAGAAACACTAACTACAAAAAATAGAATTGTTAGTAATTTGCTGTTTATTTTCATTTTATTTTTGCTTATGGTTATTGTTAATATTTATAAACATTAGTGCAACCTAATCGCAAATTGTTACAAACAACGATTTAAATTTTAGAAAATTTCTTTGGCTATATTTTTAATATTATCTGATTTCCCCATTGAATAATAATGTAAAAACGGAACACCTTTAATAATTAATTCTTTACTTTGGTTGATACACCATTCCACACCTACTTCGCGCACTTGTTGATTGTTTTTACAATTTACAACAGCCATAATTAAATCATCAGGAAGATCAACTTTAAAGCGATGGGGTATCATATTTAATTGCTTTTTTGTTGAGATAGGTTTCAGTCCTGGAATAATTGGTACTGTAATTCCTTCCGCACGACATTTATCTACAAATTCAAAATATTTTTGATTGTCAAAAAACATCTGAGTTACAATATAATCCGCTCCTTTTTTAATTTTCTTTTTCAAGAAATGAATATCTGAATCTAAACTTGGAGCTTCCATGTGTTTCTCAGGATAACCTGCAACTCCTACACAAAAATCTGTTGGTGCCGAATTTTGCAATTCTTCATCTAAGTATTTTCCATGATTTAAACACTCAATTTGATCTACTAGATCACTAGCATATTGGTGACCTTCTTTTTCTGGCTTGAAATAGATTTCACTTTTAACGGCATCACCACGTAGTGCCATGACATTATCAATTCCCAGAAAATCCAAATCGATTAAAAAGTTTTCAGTATCCTCTTTAGTAAATCCACCACACAATACGTGAGGAATTGCATCTACATTGTATTTATTTTGAATTGCAGCACAAATACCAACAGTTCCTGGTCGTTTTTTTACAACTTGTTTTTGTAATAATCCGTTTTCCAATTCTTTATAAACATACTCTTCTCTATGATATGTGACATCAATAAAAGGGGGATTAAATTCCATTAAAGAATCAATATTATTAAAAATTGAATCTATATTTTGACCTTTTAATGGAGGTAAAATTTCAAAAGAAAACCTAGTTTTTCCATTGGATTTTTCTATGTGTTCTGTAACTTTCATTTTTTTGATCTTTCTTAAAGAACTTTATTTTTAATGGTTTCAAAATCGACTTCATATTCCCAACACATCACCTTCCGTGGTTATAATATGGTAATATGAATTTTTCACTTACGATTTTACGCTTTTATTATTGACTAGCTTTTTATTGTAGCCTTCTACTTTAATTTCTACTATTATCTATTTATATGGTTCATCTAATCCATGAACAATTTGACGACTTTCTAACTTTATACTATAGTCTTTGTGCTCACGCTACTCATTAATCGGCAATAATTGGACTTAACCATTTTCTGGTTAAATCATCACTAATTCCTCTTCGTTCGGTATAATCTTTTAATTGATCTTCTTTTATTTTTCCAAGTCCAAAATATTTAGCTTCTGCATTTCCGAAATAATAACCAGAAACACTAGCTGCAGGCCACATTGCTAAACTTTCAGTAAGTTGAACTCCTATTTTTTCTTCAACCTTTAGTACATCCCAAATCGTATTTTTCTCTAAATGATCGGGACATGCAGGATAACCAGGAGCAGGACGAATTCCTTTGTAACTCTCCTTTATTAATTCTTCATTCGATAAGTTTTCTGCAGCCGCGTAACCCCAGTATTTTTTACGAACTTCCTCGTGGAGATATTCCGCAAAAGCCTCTGCAAAACGATCAGCAATTGCTTTAATCATTATAGAGTTATAATCATCATTATTCTTCTCATATTCTGCTGCAAGCTCAGCCGTTCCGAAACCAGCTGTTACACAAAATGTTCCTAAATAATCTTGAATTCCTGAATCCTTTGGAGCAATAAAATCAGACAACGCAATGTTTGGCACTCCTTCCCTTTTCTTTAATTGCTGACGAAGCGTAAGGAATGTAAATTCTTTGCCATCTGCATTTACAATGATGTCATCTTCGACAGAATTCGCTTCAAACAAACCAAAAACTGCTTTAGCTTTTAATAGTTTTTCCTCTATAACTTGGTTTAATAATACTTTGGCATCTTCATATAATTCAGTTGCTTGTTTACCTACAACATCATCGGTTAGTATGTCTGGAAATTTTCCATGTAAATCCCATGATCTAAAAAATGGACTCCAATCGATATAATCTACAAGAAGGTTTAAGTCCAAGTTTTCAATAACATAAGACCCTAAAAAATCAGGTTTTGTAATTTCTGATTCTTCCCAATTAATTTGAAACTTGTTATTTCTTGCTTCCTCAATGGTTACATAATTCTTTTGTTTAGTTCTATTTA
This sequence comes from Tenacibaculum sp. SZ-18, assembly GCF_002813915.1. Lineage (NCBI taxonomy): Bacteria > Pseudomonadati > Bacteroidota > Flavobacteriia > Flavobacteriales > Flavobacteriaceae > Tenacibaculum > Tenacibaculum sp. SZ-18. The sequence continues at coordinate 2,944,313 of NZ_CP019335.1, forward strand.
AAAACTGATCTCTAAACTTCACATACTCACTACGTATTTCCTCTTTATAGATTTTATTATTCTCCTGTAATAAATTTCCTACTACCGTTACCGCTCTTGACGCATCATTTACATGCACCACAGAATTTGTGTATTTCGGAGCAATTTTAACAGCTGTATGTGCTTTAGATGTAGTTGCACCTCCAATTAACAATGGAATATTCATTTCTTTCTTTTCCATTTCATTTGCCAAATACACCATTTCATCTAAAGAAGGGGTAATTAATCCACTTAAACCAATTACATCAACTTGTTCCTTTTGAGCTACTTCAATAATTTTTTCTGGCGGAACCATAACCCCAAGATCAACGATCTCATAATTATTACACCCAAGTACAACACTCACAATATTTTTACCAATATCATGAACATCTCCTTTTACGGTTGCCATTAATATTTTCCCCGCTGAACTTGCATTACTATCTTTCGATTCTTCAATGAATGGCTGTAAATATGCCACAGCTCTTTTCATTACTCGGGCAGATTTTACTACCTGAGGCAAGAACATTTTCCCACTACCAAATAAATCTCCAACGACGTTCATTCCAGACATTAAATGACCTTCAATAACTTCAATTGGTCTTTCTACACTTTGACGAGCCTCTTCTACATCTTCAACAATAAAGGCATCAATTCCTTTTACTAAACTATGGGTAATTCGATCTTGTAAGGAATTTTCCCTCCAAACTAATTGTTTAGAACTATCCTCTTTTTTAATTCCTTTTACAGTTTCCGCAAAATCTAATAATCGTTCTGTGGCGTCATCTCTTCTATCTAATAGTACATCTTCGACATGTTCTAATAAATCTTTAGGAATTTCGTCATAAACTTCTAACATTGTAGGATTCACAATTCCCATATTCATTCCATGTTGAATGGCGTGATATAAGAAAGCTGAGTGCATTGCTTCTCGAACAACATTATTTCCTCTAAATGAAAAAGAAACATTACTTACACCTCCAGAAACACTTGCATATGGAAGGTTTGTTCGAATCCATTTGGTAGCTTTAAAGAAATCAATTGCATTCTTTCTATGCTCTTCCATACCTGTTGCCACAGGGAAAATATTAGGATCGAAAATGATATCCTCTGGGGGAAATTTCACCACATCCACTAAAATTCGATAGGAGCGTTCGCAAATTTCTATTCTACGTTCGTAATTATCAGCCTGTCCAACCTCATCAAATGCCATAACAATAGTTGCAGCTCCATATCTTTTAATCAACTTAGCCTGGCGAATAAAAGCTTCTTCACCTTCTTTTAGAGAAATAGAATTTACCACACATTTTCCTTGCGCAACTTGCAATCCTGATTCAATAATTTCCCATTTAGAACTATCGATCATTATTGGAATTCTAGCAATATCTGGTTCAGATGCTATTAAATTTAAGAATGTTACCATGGCATGAACACCATCTAACATTCCTTCATCCATATTTACATCTAAAATCTGTGCACCACCTTCTACTTGATCTCTTGCAACTGCGAGTGCCTCTCCATATTTTTCTTCTTTAATTAAACGAAGAAATCTACGTGATCCTGTAACGTTTGTTCTTTCTCCGACATTTATAAAATTACTTTCAGGTGTTATGATTAATGGTTCTAATCCTGATAATTTTAAATATCTCTTCATACCTACTTATCCTTTTAAAGTCCTATTATATTATAGATTCGCTACCTTTAATTGTCTTGGTTGATACTTTTCAGCTATTTCTACAATACCTTTAATATGTTCAGGAGTAGTTCCACAACAACCTCCAATAATATTTAGAATCCCATCCTTTAGATAATCTTCTATTAATGTTTTCATTTCTTCTGGCGACTGATCGTACTCCCCAAAAGCATTGGGTAATCCGGCATTTGGATATGCCGAAGTATAAAAACTGGTATTGTTTGACAATCTTTTTAAGTACGGTTGTAACTGTTCTGCTCCTAATGCACAATTAAAACCAACGCTTAATAATGGAATGTGTGACATTGAAATTAAAAAAGCCTCTACAGTTTGACCAGATAGAGTTCTTCCACTAGCATCTGTTATGGTTCCAGAAACCATGATCGGTATATCTATATTTCTCTCATCTTTAACTTCATCGATAGCGAAAAGTGCGGCTTTAGCATTCAAAGTATCAAATATGGTTTCCACTAGTAATATATCTACTCCACCAGCAACTAAACCTTCGACCTGTTCTTTATACGCTTTTCTTAAATCTTCAAAAGTTACAGCTCTGTATTCTGGTTTATTTACATCTGGAGATAAACTAGCAGTTCTATTTGTTGGACCTATTGCTCCTGCAACAAATCTTGGTTTGTTTGGTTGTTTAACTGTAAACTCATTTGCGACCTCTTTGGCAATTTTCGCAGATTCATAATTTAACTCATATGCTAAATGTTCTAAAGAATAATCTTCCATAGCTATAGAGGTTCCTGAAAAGGTGTTAGTTTCTATGATATCAGCTCCAACTTCTAAATATTTACGATGGACTTCTTTTATCGCTTCCGGCTGAGTTATAGATAATAAATCATTATTTCCTTTTAATGGTGAAGGATGATCTTTAAAACGTTCTCCGCGAAAATCTTCTTCTGAGAAGTTATATTCTTGAAGCATTGTTCCCATTGCGCCATCAAGCACAAGGATTCTTTTTTGAATTTCTGAATAAATTTTTGACATTCCTGATAAAATATTATGATGTGTTATCAGGAAAAGAAGAAGTAATATTCTTTTGAGTTATCTCTCTGTTATACTGAAACAAGTTCAGTGTGAACAGTAGAATTTAGCACCTTCTTTGTGCGATACTGAAACAAATTCAGCATGAACAAAGGGTTGCTAAGGTTTCGCAGGGTCTATTCCCTCCACCTTTCTTAATAACGACAATAATGTTTATGAACTAATAATGTACAAATGTAAATAACTTATTTTAAATAATAAACTTAACATTTACATTAATTTAGATGGTATAGTGTTAAAATTCAACGACAATATCAATTCTCGCGTATTCAAACACGATTATAAAATGAGAATTTTTTTCCTAAACTTAAATTTTAATGAAAAATATCGGACGATAAATATCGATCTCCTCTATCACATATAATAGATACGATTACACCTTCATCAATAGTTTCAGCAAGTTTTAAAGCTGAAGCTGTTGCTCCACCGCTACTCATTCCTGAGAAAATCCCTTCTTCCCGAGCCAAACGAACTGTCATTGCCTTAGCTTCTTCTTGACTTACTTCTAAAACTTTATCGATTTTCTCTCTTTTAAAAATTGCCGGTAAATATTCCTCCGGCCATTTTCTAATTCCTGGAATACGAGCACCTTCTTTAGGTTGAACTCCTACAATTTGAATATCTTTATTTTGTTCCTTCAAATAATCTGAAACCCCAGTAATGGTTCCCGTTGTTCCCATTGCAGAAACAAAATGTGTAACCTTACCATTAGTGTCTCTCCATATTTCTGGACCAGTTGTACTGTAATGTGCTTTTGGATTATCGAAATTATCAAACTGATTTAATCTGAAATAACCTTTCTTATATTTTAATTCCAATGCATGATCAATTGCTCCTTCCATTCCAACTTCACTTGGAGTTAAAATAACTTCTGCTCCGTAAGCACGCATCGTTTTTACTCTTTCGATTGTTGCGTGTTCTGGCATTACTAAAACCATATTCACACCTAAAACTTTTGCCATTAGGGCTAAAGCAATACCAGTGTTTCCACTTGTTGCTTCAACAAGAGTGTCTCCTTTTTTTATGTTCTTCTTTTTTAGTGCTTCAGAAATCATAAAATAGGCAGCTCTATCTTTTACACTACCGCCAGGATTATGTCCTTCTAATTTGAAAAACAGACGAACATTTTCTTTATTAATAATATTTGTAGCTTCAACTAAAGGTGTATTCCCTACAAAATCTGTTATATTTTTTGAAATCATATACTTCTTTTTAAGTATAAATACTGTTTTGTGATTTATAAATAACGGTTGAATTTGCTCCTACTGACTTAGTAATGCAAACGTTTGCACCAATAACTGTATTCCGACCAACTGTGATATTTCCTAAAATAGTTGCGTTAGCATAAATAGTAACATTACTTTCAATTGTTGGATGCCTTTTGACTTCAGCTAATTCTTTTTTAACTTGAATTCCTCCTAATGTTACTCCTTGATAAATACTGACGTTATTTTCGATTACAGTTGTTTCTCCGATAACAACGCCAGTTGCATGATCAATAAAGAATGAATTTCCAATTGTTGCACCAGGATGAATATCAACGCCTGTAAGACTGTGAGCATACTCACTCATCATTCTTGGTAGAATTGGGACATTAATTTTATATAACTCATGACTTAATCTATAAATTGCAATAGCATGAAACCCAGGATAAGCTAAATAAACTTCACCTAAACTTTTGCAAGCCGGATCAGTACTTTCAAATGCTTTCGCATCTAAATCTAACTTTTCTCGGATATTACAAAACGATGTTTGATAGTACATCCAAATTTCATTAGCTTTCTTGACTGATAAACCATTTAGAATCTTCACGAATTGTTTTTTTAAATGATTTGCCTTTTCTCGACAAACATCCTCGAACAAAGCATAAAACAGCTGCTTGGTAAAAAGTTCTACATCCTCTTTAAGCGATAAGTTGTAATTACTAAATTCCATTTTTACTTTATTATCCTCTATTTTAATCTATTATAAAAGATACTGAAATAAATTCAGTAGTATTAACTCTCAGGTGCTAATTCAACCTCTAAACCTTCTAATGCCGATGTTATTTGAATTTGACAACCAAGTCTACTATTCTCTTGCACATCAAATGCTTCCGCTAACATCGCATCTTCATCATCAGTCATTTCTGATAACTCGTGACTAGAATTTACATAACATTGACAAGATGCGCACATTGCCATTCCACCACAAATACCAATAGTTCCTTCTGGAGCTAATTCGTAAGAACGAACAACTTCCATTAGATTCATTGCCATATCTGTCGGGGCAACTACCTCATGAATTACACCATCACGATCTTTAATTTTTATAGTAACATCTTGCTCCATTACTCAATAGCTTTAACCACTGCTTTTGGTGCTTCTTTTTTTGTCCCATCAAATCCTTGAACTCCTCCAACAGTTGTATATTTCATTACATACTTCTTGTCTGGAAAAATTCTTTTATATGCACTTTGACACATTAAAGTAGCCTCATGGAATCCACATAAAATTAATTTTAATTTACCTGGATACGTATTTACATCTCCAATGGCATAAATTCCAGGAATATTTGTTTGATAGTCTAATGCATTATCCACTTTAATAGCATTCTTCTCTATCTCTAATCCCCACTTTCCTATTGGACCTAATTTTGGTGCCAAACCGAATAGCGGAATAAAATGATCGGTGTCTAAAATAAACGGTTCTTTATCTTTTTGTTCAACCACAACTCCTGTAACATGATCATCTCCAAGAATTCCTTTCACCTCAGCTGGAGTAATTAAATTAATCTTACCTAAGTTTTTTAGTTCTTGAACTTTTTCTACAGAATCTAAAGCACCTCTAAATTCATTTCGTCTATGAATTAAGGTAACCGATTTTGCCACATCAGTTAAGAAAATCGACCAATCCAAAGCCGAATCACCTCCACCTGCAATTACTACATCTTTATTTCTATATAATTCAGGCTCTTTGATCATATATTCAACTCCGCAATCTTCGAATTTTGATAAATTCTCAATTTTTGGTTTTCGAGGTTCAAAACTTCCTAATCCTCCTGCTATTGCTACAACTGGAGCTTTATGTTTTGTTCCTTTATTCGTCGTTATAATGAAACTACCATCTTCTTGTTTTTTAATCGTTTCTGCTCGCTCTCCTAAGGTAAATCCAGGTTGAAACTGTTTTCCTTGTTCCAATAATTTCTCAGTTAAATCTCCTGCTAAAATCTCTGGATATGCTGGAATGTCATAAATTGGTTTTTTAGGATAAATCTCCGAACATTGTCCACCTGGCTGAGGCAATGCGTCAATTAAATGACAATGTAATTTTAATAAACCTGCTTCAAAAACTGTAAATAAACCTGTTGGACCTGCTCCAATAATAAGTACATCTGTTTCAATCATTACTCTTGCTTTTCTACTAAGCTCTTTGTGAACTCGTTTAATTGTTCTACTTTTTGTTCAAAGTTTCCTTTGATAATATTTCTATAATCGTTTAGATTTTTGACCAAATCATCAATTTTATCTGGAATTACTTCTTCAAAAAACTGACGTAATCTTTTTGCTGTTGTTGGTGATTTTCCATTTGTTGAAATTGCTATTTTTACATTTCCTTTAGTTACAATTCCGCCCATGTAAAAATCACAATAAGGAGGATTATCAGCTACATTTACTAACTTCTGCTGCTCTCTACAATCCATATATACCTGAATATTTACTGCAGGCTTATCTGTTGTAACAATTACCATATGCTTGCCCTTCAAATAAGATGTTTTGTAAGAATCTTCTATCAAGGTAACTGCTCCTTTTTTAGCTAATTCAACAGTTCCTTCTCTAAACATTGGAGATACCATTGTTACTTTTGTGGCTGGACTTGATTTTAATAAAAATGTAAGTTTTTCCTCTGCTACAAAACCACCTCCAACAATAAGAATTTCGAGCTTTTCTACTTTTAAAAAAACAGGATACAAATTATTTCTTTCTTCGCTCATATTATGCTGTTTCTGTTAAAATATTGTGTTGAATATCTAATATTCCCTTTCGGTGTTTTACAACTTTTCCAAGTATAATAATGGCGGGATTACTTAATTGTTTTTCTTTTACTACATTTTCAATTGTATTAACGGTCCCAATTCCTATTTTTTCTTCTGGAGTGGTTCCGTTTTGAATAATCGCTACTGGTAAATTATGTTTACCTTCTTTCTGAAAAAGCTCTAGTATCTCAGATAATTTTCCCATACCCATTAAAATTACAACAGTAGCTCTAGATTTCGCCGCCAATATTACATCACTTGATAATTTATGTTGTTTAGTAGTTCCTGTGATTACCCAAAAACTTTCTGAACTTCCTCTTTTTGTTAATGGAATATTTTGATAAGCGGGCACAGCAAGAGATGAAGAAATTCCAGGGACCATTGCAACTTCTAATCCATTTTTTGCTGCATATTCCATTTCTTCTGCTCCTCTACCAAAAACAAACGGGTCTCCTCCTTTTAAACGAACTACATGACCATGTGATTTACCACGCTCTACAATTAGCTCATTAATTTGTTCTTGTTGATATCGATAGCAACCTCTCCTTTTTCCTACAAAAATTAATTCTGCATTCGGATTCACATATTCCAGTAAATCAATATTAACTAAAGCATCATACAAAACAACATCTGCATTTTTTAAAGCTTTAATTGCTTTCAACGTTATTAAATCGACATCTCCAGGACCTGCTCCTACAACTGTAAGTTTTGGTGTTACCATCATCATTCTATTTTAATTTTCTACCACTAGTTTTCTAAAAATATCTATCTTTTGACAAAAGTCTTTTGCTTGACTTAAGTAATTGTAAGCAAAATCTTTAGACGGCTTTTTTTTATTAATCTGATAAATTAGACTAGGGAAATTTTCGGATAATACAATCTTATTTTTCTCGATAAACTCTTCCTGAAAACTCTGAATAATACCACTATGCGTATTGGTTTTTAATCCTTCAGAAGTTAATAAGGCTTTTGCTGTATTAACAAACGCTGAATACGCGTAATAAATACTATCTGACCATTGCTCCTTCTCAAAAGCTTCTGTTGCATTTTCTAATTTCTCCTCACTTTCAAATAACAAGGTAGTTACCAAATCAATTACGACGCCAGCACACTCACCAACTCCTATTGCCTTTACATAATTTTTATCATGTCCCCAGTCGATAAAATCATCTTCAGTTAAATTTGTCGTATTTGATAAATGTTTCAAAATGTCATAAAAATAAGTCTTACCTTGACGATCATAGTATGCTAAGAAATCTTCATTTTCAGTACAATTATTTTCAAAGTCATTTAGCAATATTCTCAAAGCTTTTGGTCCTCTTTTACTTGGAACTTTAATTACTTTGTCTGAAAATCGACCTTGACCATTTCCTAAAACTCCTCCTCCTAACAAAATTTGCAATGCTGGAGCTACCAATGGACCCGATTTAATTGACATTCCTTGGAAACCAATATGCGCCATATTATGTTGACCACAAGCATTCATACAACCGCTAATTTTAATAGTGACTTCTTTATTATTGATATATTGAGGATATTCAGCTTTCAAAACTCTTTCAAGTTCCACTGCAATTCCTGTGCTACTTGCAATTCCTAAATTACAGGTATCAGTTCCAGGACACGCTGTTATATCAATCAAACTATCATATCCCGCATCAGCAAATCCTAGTTTTTTAAGTTCTGTAAAAAAGAAAGGTAAAAACTCTTCTCTAACATGACGGATTAAAATATTTTGACGTAATGTAAAACGCAATTCATTTGCAGCATAATTCTTAATTAAATCTGCTAGGAGTCTAGCTTTATCCGTATAAAAATCCCCTAAATGAACCTTAATACCAATCGCAAATAGTCCTTCTTGTTTTTGAGGAATCACATTTGATTTTTTCCATTCATCATACTCCGATTCATTTTCAATAGTTACGGAAGGAACTTCCTCTGACTTAAAAGTGATTTCGGTTTCAAAATCTGAAGTGTCAATTGTATAAGTTTGATACTCTAATGCTCTTTTCTCATTTTCAACCAACGTTAAAAACCCGTCTAAACCTAAGTCTTTAACTAAAAACTTTAATCTTGCTTTTGCTCTTTTCGAACGTTCACCATAACGATCAAAAACTCTTAAAACACCTTCAATAGTTGGAATTAACAAATCAGTTTCTAGGAATTCATACATTACGTCTGCATGCCTTGGTTGAGAACCCAAACCTCCTGCTAATAATACTTTAAAACCTTTAACTTCTGTATTTCCAATCTTCTTCAATTTTGCAATAAAACCTAAATCGTGCATAAAACTTAAGGCAGTATCTGCTTCTGTCGCAGAAAAAGACATTTTAAATTTTCTTCCCATTTCCTGACAAATAGGATTTCTTAAGAAAAATTGAAATGTAGCATGTGCGTAAGGTGTCACATCAAAAGGTTCGTTTACATCAATCCCAGCAGTTTCCGATGCTGTAACATTTCGTACTGCATTTCCACACGCTTCACGTAAAGTGATATCGTCTTTTTCTAACTGTGCCCATAATTCAGGGGTACGATCTAAACTTACATGATGAATTTGAATATCTTGACGGGTTGTGATGTGTAATCTTCCTCTAGAAAACTCATCAGAAACATTTGCAATTCGATGTAACTGTTCACTAGTAACTTTACCATAAGGTAGTTTTATACGAATCATTTGAACGCCTAATTGTCTTTGCCCATAAACTCCACGCGCTAAACGTAAACTTCTAAATCGCTCTTCATCTATTTGTCCATCTTTGAAAAGACGTATTTTTCTTTCCAACTCTAGAATATCTTTTTCTACAAGTGGGTTTTCTATTTCACTTCTAAAACTTTGCATGACTTCCTACTTTATTTATGCAAAAAATGTTGCTTTTTTAATAATTCTTCCTCGGTTTCAGTATGATTATCATCTGGAACACAACAATCAACTGGACAAACAGCTGCACACTGTGGTTCTTCATGAAATCCTTTACACTCTGTACATTTATCTGGTACTATGAAATAATAATCATCAGAAATTGGCTCTTGTTCGTCATCCGCATTTAACTTCACTCCATCTAAAAGCTCAATATCTCCTTCCAAAGATGTACCTTGACTATATTTCCAGTCTTCCGCTCCTTCATAAATAGCAGTATTTGGGCATTCAGGCTCACATGCTCCACAATTGATGCATTCGTCTGTTATAATAATTGCCATAATTTGATTAGTTTATAAAACCTACTCCAGATGTATTATTAGTTTTTGGATCGATAAGAATAAAAGCTCCATTAGATTTATTCTCTTTATACCTATCAACGAGTAATGGTTTACTTAGTTTTAGTTGGACCTTTCCTATTTCATTGATGGATAATTTTGAAGGATTTTCATCCCTTCCTGAAAAATCGGTATTTATAATATTGTCTAGACTTATGATCTTTACTTGAGCATCATTTACACCATGCTTGATATAATATTTATCTGAAGCTTTTAATGGTGATTTATCCATCCAACAAATGGTTGCCTCTAACTGCTTTGTCATATGAGGTATTTCTCCTGATTTTACGATCATATCTCCTCTACTCACATTTACATCGTCCTCAAGAGTTAATGTAAACGAACTTCCACTCTTTACTTCATTGAATTCTTGATCAAAAAAATTGATACTTTTTATAGTAGATTCAATGGCTGATGGTAACACAGTTACTCTATCACCAACAGCAAAATTGCCTCCGTATAATTTTCCTGCATATCCTCTATAATCATGAAACTCATCTGTTTTTGGTCTGATTACAGATTGAACTGGAAAACGAGCTTGAGCGTAGTTCTCCTTTTCTTCAAGATTTAAACCTTCCAAGTATTCTAAAATACTTGGACCAGAGTACCAATCGATATTAGATGAAGAATTGACAACATTATCTCCATGTAGTGCAGAAATGGGAATGAATGTAATCCTCTGAATTTTATAATCGCTTTTTTCAGCTAAATATTTAATTTCTCCTTTAACTTGATTGAACTTTTCTTCTGAATAATCAACCAAATCCATTTTATTTACTGCAACTACAACTTCTTTAACTTGTAATAAATTATTGATAAAGAAATGACGATACGTTTGTTCTACAACTCCATTTCTAGCATCTACTAAAATGATGGATGCTTGCGAGTTTGAAGCACCAGTCACCATATTTCTAGTATATTCAATATGACCAGGAGTATCTGCTATAATAAAGCTGGTTTTGGGTGTAGAAAAGTAAATATGTGCGACATCAATTGTAATTCCTTGTTCACGCTCCGCAACTAAACCATCTGTGGCCAAAGAAAAGTCTAAATAGTCAAATCCACGTTGTTGACTTTTTTCTTCTATTGCCTGCAATTTATCTTCGGTTAGTGAGTTTGTATCGTATAAAATTCTACCTATCAGAGTACTTTTTCCATCATCTACACTACCTGCTGTTGCTAATTTAAGTACATTCATTTTGTATTTTTTTAGGCGAGCTGGGACTGTAAGTAATTATTAATATAATCCCCAAAATATTTTTCCTTACAGTCTTTCGCTCCTATAATTATTTTTTTTATTAAAAATATCCCTGTTGCTTTCTTTTTTCCATTGCGGCTTCCGACCTTTTATCATCAATTCTTGCACCTCTTTCCGAAATTTTCGAAGCTCTAATTTCTTCAACAACTTTATCAATATTACTCGCATCTGATATAACAGCTGCGGTGCAGCTCATATCTCCAACTGTTCTAAATCGAACAGTACGCTCTTCAATTAATTCATCTTCATCTCTATACACAACCTCGTCATTTGCTGACCAAATAAAGCCGTCACGAACAAATGTTTCACGTTTATGAGCGAAATAAATTGACGGAATTTCAATTGCTTCTTTCTGAATATATATCCACACATCTAATTCTGTCCAATTGGAAATCGGAAACACACGGACATTTTGACCTAAATCAATTCTTCCGTTTAACATGTCGAATAATTCTGGCCGTTGATTTTTCTCATCCCATTGTCCGAAATCATCTCTTACAGAAAAAATCCTTTCTTTAGCTCTTGCCTTTTCTTCATCTCTTCTTGCACCTCCAATACATGCATCGAATCCGAATTCTGCAATCGTATCCAATAAAGTTTCTGTTTGTAAAATATTTCTACTTGAATATTTCCCAGTTTCTTCCTTTACCTTACCAGCATCGATATTATCCTGTACATTTCGAACAATTAATTCCAAACCCAATTCTTTGACCAACCTATCCCTAAATTCAATTGTTTCAGGGAAATTATGACCTGTATCTATATGTAGTAATGGAAAAGGTATTTTTGCAGGATAGAATGCTTTTTGTGCTAATCTTACTAGGGTAATACTATCTTTTCCCCCTGAAAATAATAACACAGGCTTTTCAAACTGTGCTACTACTTCTCGAAGAATATATATTGCTTCACTTTCTAATGCTCCGACACTTAATATATTTGTACTCATTACGGTATTTTTTAAATATGTAAACCACATTCTCTATTGTTTTCAACCTTTGTAGGATCGAAATATTTAAACTCATTTGGTAAGTTATACTTTTCAAGATATGCATCCAATTCTTCATCTGAAAAATTGTAAAACGGACTAACTTTAATAATTCCATCTTTACTTACCGATACAATATCTATACTATTTCTAAATGCTGTTTGGCCTCTTCTTAAATTTGTGAACCAGACATCTGGTTTATGTTCATTCATGGCTCTTTTAAAAGGCTCTAATTTTACCTGCGTAGTAAAGATTGCATGATTCGGATCATCAATAGTCGGCAATCCCAACACGACATCTCTATGAGCACTCGTTTGCTTTGGAACATATAAATGAACATTCAACTGTAAATTATGAATTAGTTCCTCAGCATGCTGATAAGTTTGAGGCGTGTTATAACCTGTATCACACCAAACCACAGGAATATCTTTATTTTGAGAAACTACAAGATGTAAAATTGCACTTTCATAAGGTCTAAAATTTGTAGTGATTACGGGATTTTTAGCAACACTCAAACTCCATTTTATGATTTCCTCTGGAGATTTTCCTTCCAGTTGTTTATTGATTTCTACTATATCTATTTTTTCTAAACTCATCTTTTACCCCATTTAATGGTATTCCAAACTCTTTCGTGAAAAAAGTATAATATCATTTTTGTTATTAATTCAATCGCTCCTATTGATAAGGCCGTATCTATTTTTCCTGTAATCATCCAAGAAATCAGCACCGTATCTAAAGTTCCTACAGCACGCCAGCTAATGGACTTTACGATACTTCTAATAGGTTTCTCAGAATCCTTATCTTCATTATAATTCGTTTTACTTTCTAGTACTTGTTCTACAATCATATCATTAAAATACATTTACCCTATCGGGTTAGTAGGTTTTAATATTCAACAAATATACATTCCTAAATCTAATATCAAAATTAAAGTTCAAAAATTAACACTATGATAATATTTGTAAAATCTATACTAAATCGGCAAGTGTTGTATTTCTTAGGATATCAAGGGTGTTATCACGAACTTGAATCATTAATTTATGAACAGAACATTTGTCTTCATCTGGACAATCAGCACACTTTTCATAAAAATTTAGACTCACACAAGGAACCATCGCAATAGGACCTTCAAGTGTTCTAATCACTTTTGTCATTTTAACTTCGGAAGCTTCTTGTAATAAATAATATCCGCCTCCTTTTCCTTTTTTGGCTCCCAAAACGCCCGATTTTCTTAAGGTAAGTAAGATACTTTCTAAAAATTTATGTGATATATTTTCACTTTCAGATATTGTAGCTATCTGAACCTTAACTCCTTTTTCTTGCCTAGCAATAAAAGTAAGTGCTTTTATACCATATTTTGTCTTTTTAGAAAGCATATTACAAATATATACTTTCTTCTTTTATTTAATTATTCAGAGCTTGATCCAAATCTTTTATTACATCATCTACAAATTCCAACCCAACAGAACATCTAACTAAACCATCTGTAATTCCAACCTCTAATCGATCTTCTGTACTTAATTTACTGTGGGTTGTAGATGAAGGATGCGTAACAATTGTTCTACTATCTCCTAAATTAGCCGATAAAGAACATAACTTTATACGATCTAAAAACCTTCTTCCTGCCTCTACTCCGCCTTTAATTTCAAATACAACAATATTACCACCCAAACGCATTTGTTTTTTCGCAACCTTATATTGTGGATGAGATTTCAGAAATGGGTATTTTACAAAATTCACTTCTGAATGACTCTCTAAAAACTGGGCAACTTTTAATGCATTCTGACAATGTTTGTCCGCTCTAACTGCTAGAGTTTCTAAACTTTTTGAAAGAACCCAAGCATTGAATGGTGACATTGCAGGTCCAGTATTTCTAGAAAACAAATAGATTTCTCTAACCAAATCAGCCTTTCCAACTGTAACTCCACCTAAAACACGTCCTTGACCATCAATTAACTTAGTTGCTGAATGAATTACCAAATCGGCACCGAACTTAATAGGATTTTGAAGGTATGGTGTAGCAAAACAATTATCGACAACTAATAACAACTTATGCTTTTTAGCAATGGCTGATAATAACTCTAAATCTAAAATATCAACAGCAGGATTTGTTGGTGATTCCGCATATAATATTTTTGTATTCGGTTGAATCAATGATTCTACTTTATCCACCTCATTTACTTTGAAATAACTAGTTTCAATATTCCATTTTGGTAAATACTTTGTAAACAAACTATGAGTAGATCCAAACACAGAGCGAGATGAAACAATATGATCTCCAGAATTTAGCAACGCCCCAAAAGTTGAAAATACAGCAGACATTCCTGTTGCGAAAGCATAACCAGCCTCTGCTCCTTCCATAGCAACAATTTTATCCACAAACTCAGTTGTATTTGGATTTGAAAATCGACTATATAGGTTACGCTGCTTTTCCTCTGCAAAAGAAGCTCTCATATCTTCAGCATCATCAAAAATAAAACTCGACGTAATGTATAATGGTGTCGAATGCTCAGAAAACTGAGATCTTTCTGTTTGAATTCTTACCGCCTGTGTTTCGAAATTATGGCTCATATTTCCTCCTTGTTTAAAACTACCTTATAATTAATTTTAGCAGTTTGCTCTATAATTTTTGCTACTGAACAATACTTTTCTAGCGCTAGATTTGTTGCTTTTTTTACTTTATGACTGCTTATTTCTCCATCAAAACTATACGTAATTGTTATTTCCTTAAATATTGATGGAATTTGATCTTCTACTCTAGAGGCATCAATAGAGACTTTATAATCAAAATCAACAACCTTTTGTTTGTTTAAAATCTTTACAACATCAATACTACTACAACTGGCTAAACTCACTAACATCAATTCCATTGGACGAATGGCATTCACTTGAGTATAATCAACAGTTTGTCCAACTAGTAATGAATAACCGGTTTGGTTTTTAGCTTCAAAAACTAAATGTTTGTTATAGTTAGATAATTCAATATTCATTTTATTATTTTTTGGTTAATCTTAAAATATCTCCGAAAACACCTCTTGCCGTTACTTCTGCTCCTGCTCCTGCACCTTGAATAACTATCGGTTGGTCTCCATAAGATTCTGTATATATTTCAAAAATAGCATCCGATCCTTTTAAACTGCCTAATGGAGTATTTTCTGCTACAGAAACTAATTTGACATCTAAAATTCCCTTAGTTTGTTGAAGATCTCCATGTAAATCTCCAATATATCGTAAGACATGATTTTCATCCTGACTAAGTTTAATTTCATTGAAATAATCATTTAGTTTGTCGCAATTATCAATAAACTCAACTGCACTAGAATCTCTGAACTCTTCTGGAATTAAATTCTCAATATGGATGTCTTCAAATTCGTTTTCTAAATCGAGTTCTCTCGCTAAAATCAAAAGTTTTCTTGCTACATCATTACCACATAAATCTTCTCTAGGATCTGGCTCGGTATATCCATTATTTATTGCTTCTTTTAGTACAGTATCAAATGGTATATTTTCTTCTGAGTATTTATTGAAAATAAAACTTAAAGAACCCGAGAACACACCTCTAATTCGGGTAATATTTTCTCCAGAATCATGTAATAATTTAATCGTATCGATTAAAGGTAATCCAGCGCCAACATTGGTTTCATAGAGATATGTTTTCTTGTTATTCTCTAATACTTGTCTTAGTTTTTTATAAAAAGAATGAGAAACAGTATTGGCTATTTTGTTTGACGAAACTAAATCGAACCCGTTTTCAACTAATGGGATATAATTCTCTATAAAATTTTGATTTGCAGTATTATCTACAGCAATTAGATTTTCTAAATGATGAGCTTTTGCAAAATCAATAACTTCATCTACAGAACTTTCAATCGAACTTTCATTTAATTTCGTTTGCCAATTATCATCTATTCCATATTTAGAAAGTAATACCTTTTTAGAATTTGCAACTGCGAAAATATTCAGTTGAACTTTTCTTCTATCTAAAATTGCAGGAGTACTTTTTATGATTTGCTCAATTAATGTTCCTCCAACTAATCCTTTACCAAAAACAGCAATATTTATTTTTTTTGCTACGCCGAATATTTGTCCGTGTATTACATTTACAGCTTTATGAAGTTCTTCTTTCTTTACAACTAAACTTACATTTTTACCAGTAATGGTATTGTTGAATAATAAAGGAACTATTTGATTTTGAATTAGCGCATTGTATGGTAAATGAAACTCGCTTAAATCTTGACCGATTATTGAAATTACTGCCACATCATTTACAATACTAATATGGTTTACATCTTTGGTTTGTAAATCATACTCAAACTCATGCTTCAATGCTTTGACAGCTAATTCCGCTTTTTCTTTGTCTACTACCAATCCAATTCCTCTTTCAGAAGATCCTTGAGAAATAATACTTACACTAATATCATGACTTCCTAAAGATTTAAATATCCTTGCATCAACACCAACTTTTCCTAACAAACCTCTTCCTTCAAAATTTAATAAGGCTACATTATCTAAAATAGAAATTGATTTAATTCCTTTTGCTGAAGACTTTGCAGTTATTAAAGTTCCTTCATCTTTTTGATTGAATGTATTTAAGATTCTTAAATTGATATTCTTCTCAATTAACGGTATAATGGTTTTTGCATGTAAAATATTCGCACCAAAATTTGCTAATTCATTCGCTTCAGAAAATGATAATTCTTCTATTTTCTTTGCATCTGAAACCAAATCAGGATTCGCAGTAAATATTCCATCTACATGTGTATAGTTTTGTAATTCATCTGCGTCTAAATAATTTGCCAATAATGATGCTGTATAATTACTACCATTTCGACCTAAAGTTGTTGTTTCATTTTTTAAGTTAGAACCTATAAATCCAGAAACTACGTTTACCGTTGTACCATTATGTTTTTTATAATAGTTGACAATATTCTCTTTAGAAACTCCTTCTATAGGTTGTGCATTTCCAAAACTCTCATCTGTTTTTAACAATAAGCGAGCATCGGTAGCATTTGCATTTATGCCTCGTTGTTGTAATAATTCAGTTACCGTCTTTATAGCAATTAATTCACCTTGGGCTAATACTTCATCTTTTACTTTTGTACTAAAATCTTCCAACAAGCTAACTCCTTCTAACAACTTCTCTAGTTTGTTAAACTCTGCACTAAAATCTAATAACGGAGTAATTTGTCTTTGACTTAATTTAAACGCCTCTAATTGTTCTTGGTATACTTCACTTGAAGAAGCTTTTTTTAATATTGATTCTAATTCATTAGTAGCGTTTCCTCTAGCAGAAACGACTACTGTAATATTATCACCACTATCAATTTTACTTTCAATAATATCTATAACTTTTAATATTCCTTCGTTTGATAATGATTTCCCTCCAAACTTTAAAACTTTCATTTTTTTAGTCTTTTCGTTCTTGTTAAATATTGGTGTAAATATGTTTTCTAATTGATTGTATTCGATTAAAAACGCATCGTGTCCGTGTACCGAATTAATCTCATTGTACGTTACATTAGCATTATTTTGCGCTAATTCTTTAAAAGTTTCTCTATTCTCTTCTGCGGTAAAAAACAAGTCAGAATCTACTCCTATGATGTGAATTTCTGCATTGATATTTACTAGTTTATCCTCGTCGTTATTTACATCCGTAACATCAATCGTTTTCAATAATTGATTCATCAATTTATAAGAAGCTAACTGATATCTTTCTTGTAGTTTTTTTCCATGATGTAACAACCAACTTTCTACATTAAATAAAGTTGATTCTTCATTTTTACTTCTATGAAAACGTTGTTTAAATGACTCCGGAGTTCGATAACACAACATTGCATGCATTCTAGCGTCATGTACTGGATTATTTGAATTTGTAAGAAATAACTCCTGAATTTGACAATTTGCGATTAACCAATCTGTCGATTTCCAGTCTGTAGCAATCGGAATTAGATGCTTGGTTATATTTGGATGTAAAACTGCCATTTCCCAAGCAATTCCTCCACCAAGTGACCCACCAACTAAAGCAAATAATTGCTCAATTCCTAACTCTTTTAATCCTAAAAGGAAAATTTTTGCAATATCTCTAGCTACAAAACTTTTATAATCGTCGATTAAAAAATCGTCATAACCGTTTCCTGGAATATTAAAACAAAGAATAGAATATGAATTGATATCAATAACTTTATCGACTCCAATAATATCTTTCCACCATCCAGAATCTCCAGCAACATTACTATTTCCTGTTAGCGCATGATTTACTAGAATTACTGGTGCAGTACCCAATTCTCTTCCAAACAATTGATAACTTAATCGTATATCAGAGAACTGAGTACCACTCTCAGTAACATAACTAAGAATATTTATATGAGATAAATTGTTTTTCACCGTACTACGCTAAAACTGATTTTGGAATTTTCGAAAATGCTTCTTGTAAATCTTGTTTTAAATCTTCAAGATTTTCAATACCAACTGATAATCGAATTAGATCTTTAGTAACTCCAGAAGCTTCTTGTTCTTCATCTGTTAATTGCTGATGAGTTGTACTCGCTGGATGAATAATTAAAGATTTTGTGTCTCCAATATTGGCAAGTAATGAGAATAACTCCGTATTATCTGCCACTGTTTTCGCGCTTTCGTATCCTCCTTTTACACCAAAGGTTACAATTCCACTTTGACCTTTCGGCAAATATTTATCTGCTAATTTTTTATATGGACTGCTTTCTAATCCAGGATAATTTACCCAAGCAACTTCTTCTTGCTGCTCTAACCATTTTGCTATAGCCAAAGCGTTTTCGCTGTGCTGTTTGATTCGAACACCTAGTGTTTCTAAACCTTGAATAATTTGGAATGCATTTGTTGGACTTAACGCTCCTCCGAAATCTCTTAATCCTTCTAGAATTAATTTAAAAGTGAATGATAACTGCCCAAGCGTTTCATAGTATTGTAATCCGTGATATCCTGCAGATGGTTCTGTAAATTCAGGAAACTTTCCATTATCCCAATCGAAATTTCCTCCATCGATAATTACTCCTCCCAAAGAGTTTCCTTGTCCGCCAATATATTTTGTAAGTGAATGAATTACAATATTCGCTCCGTGTTTTAATGGATTTAATAAGGATGGTGTTGCTACCGTATTATCAACAATAAAAGGAACTTTTGCTACTTTAGAAACTTCAGCAATTTCCTCTAAATCTAATACATCAAGTTTTGGGTTTCCTAACGATTCAACAAAGAATGCTCTCGTATTTTCCTGAACAGCTTCCTTAAAGTTCTCTGGATTTGATGCATCTACAAATGTGGTTGTAATTCCTAATCTTGGTAAAGTAACTTTTAATAAATTATATGTTCCCCCGTACAAGCTACTCGATGCGACAATATGATCTCCAGCCTTTAACAATGTTAATAATCCTGTTGAAATTGCAGCAGTTCCTGAAGCAAATACTACTGCTCCCACACCACCTTCTAAAGCAGCTAAGCGATCTTGTAATATCTGGTTTGTTGGATTATTCAGACGGGTATAAATAAATCCTAATTCTTTTAATGAAAATAGATTTGCAGCATGGTCTGAATTGTTGAATACATAAGAGCTAGATTGATAAATTGGAACTGCTCTTGTTCCTAAGGTTTGTTGAACATCGTGTCCTGCATGCAATGCTAAAGTTTCAAATTTTTGTGTACTCATTTTTCTTCTTTTTGAAATAATTAATAATTAAACCAAAAGTCAAAACACATCTTTTACGATGATGCTTACAGAAAAATGTTATTAAGAATTTATAGAAATTTATATTTCGTAAGAAATACGAAAAACTTCTTTGTTATCTATCCCAAAACTTTTAGGGTAGAATTTAGCACCTTCTTTGAAATACTGAAAAGAATTCAGTTTAACCAAGGGTTGCTAAGGTTTCAAAGGGTCTATTCCCTCCACCTTTCTTGATAACATTAAATCGATAAGTGTTTGAACTTTACAGTGCAAATATTTGTTTATAAAAATTTAAAATCCAAATTTTTAACCTTTTTTTTTGAAAAAAAGTTATTTGAACTTGAATTTCATCAGTACTGGCAAATGATCTGAAGCCTGACCAAACTCTTCAAGAACATCTCCATTTACATACTCTATAAATTGCTCTGAATAGAAGATATAATCTAGTCTTTTATAAGGATTTTCGGCATCAAAAGTATTTGCAAAATTATCTTTTAAAAATGCAGCATTTCCAATGTTGTCAAGGTTTAGAACTTGAGCAATCGCAGGATCTTCAAAGTTTGGATCACTATTAAAATCTCCCAATAAAATAGTTGGTTTCGATTGTGAATATTGTTTAAATATTTCCACCACATTTTTTAATTGTTTCACTCTAGTTTCTTTATCAAAAGCTTCTAAATGAACATTCATCAAAATTAATTCTTTCCCGTTCACATTAATTTTTGTGATCTGTAATAATCTATCTAAATAAAAAGCATTTTTGAAAAAGGGAGTATTCTCAACTCTATCTAAAACAATTCTATCATGCTTAATTATCTCATATTTACTTAAAATTGACTGTCCCGACACTACTTGTCCAAAATGTGCAGATGGTGGGAAATATGGAAAAGGGACATATTTTTTATCCCAATTTACAGTTCTAGCCACATGATTATATCCAAGTTTTGATATTTCATCTTCTTGATTTACTTGAAAAGAACGCTTCGAATTATAATCAATTTCTTGAAAAGCAATAAAATCGACATTCAACTTTTTGAAAAGTTTTTTTACATGAACTAAATTGCTATCAACTAACTCTTTTGGTCTATCCTGAGCAGTATTGTTAGTCATTCCACTTAAATAACCGATATTATAAGTAACAATTGAAAAAATAGAATCACTCATCTTTTCAACTTCATAATTATTAACAATAACCTTCTTGTATTCACTTTTTTCCATAGTTGCACTAGAACCCCAGAAATAGAACAGAACAACAATAGCAGCTAATATTAAAACAAGTTTCAAAAAATACGATACAATTCTTTTAATCATCTTATTAAGTTTCAATAGTTGATTGAACCGCTAAAATACAGATTCAAAAAGTTTTTTGTAAGAGATTAAACCTTTTCTCAATTCGATTGTCTTAAAGTTGTACTATATATTTAAACAATATAACATGAAAAAAATAGCATTAGCATTAATGGCGCTGACATTATCATTAACAGTTTCAGCACAAAAAAGAAAAAAAAACAAAGATTTTACAGTTGAACAAGAAACTGAGTTAGTCTTAAAAAAAATGACCTTAAACTATGATCTTTCTAATCGTCAAGTAAATAAAATAAGGCCTTTATTAGCAGAGAAAATTAATCATAGAGATTCCCATAGAAAAAATAGAGAGGCAAAAAAAGGAGAACATAAAAAATTAAGTTCTGATGAACGATATAAGAGAGAAATGGCTCGTTTAGATAAAATGATTGCTTTTAAAGCAAACATGAAAGATATTTTAAATGATAAACAATATGAACGTTTTGAAAAAGTAGCTGCTCGCAAAAAGCATAAAATGAAGAGAAGAGGAAAACATAGAAAAATGAAACACGACAGAAGAGAAATGGATGATGACAGAGGATAATTGCTGCGTAATTTAATTGGTTTCTAGAAATAAACCCGGTTCTTTATTGAATCGGGTTTTACTCTTCTACACAAGCTCTCTATTATCATTAACCTAAAACTCTATTGCCAAATAGTCGCTTTTAAAACAAATTTTATAATCATTTCTTTCTTCAAATAGCACTTAATATAAGCTTATCTTATTTACATTTTGCGGCATAATTTATAAGATCAACTAATAATATTAATAGAAAAGTCAAGACCCA
Organism: Tenacibaculum sp. SZ-18; assembly: GCF_002813915.1. Classification (NCBI taxonomy): domain Bacteria; kingdom Pseudomonadati; phylum Bacteroidota; class Flavobacteriia; order Flavobacteriales; family Flavobacteriaceae; genus Tenacibaculum; species Tenacibaculum sp. SZ-18. The sequence goes on from NZ_CP019335.1 coordinate 2,966,417, forward strand.
AATTAAGCATATTTACGCTATTTTATCTAGTCGAAAAAACTATCTAAATCCTAATACTTTAAGCGAAATATATTAATAAATTGCTGTTCTCTTTCACCAAATCTAATTCATAAAAAGAACTAGATTTTGATACTTAGTATAAGTTAGAAAGCTTTATCCTTCGAATAGAAAAAAATGAGTGATTTTTTTTGTTTACATTATAGTTGAAACGAAAAACATGAACAAACTTTATCTAATATTTATAGGTAATCCAAACCCTAATCCGAACCTTAAGTCTTTATCATCTCCGTTTGGTTCTAAATTAAGATCTGTTCTGTCTACAAACGCTTGAATTGTTACTATTGGTTTTGAATCTTTTTTCCCTTTCAAATTAAATAACATCCCCAATCTCATCGGTAACCTCTCTAAATTTTCTAGTAAACCAACTTTGCTGAACTTTATGTGGTGGTAGGTGAAACTTCCGAAAAACCCTAGTGGTATTTTAAACGGATAATAATACATTTCGAAGTTGAACGAACTACCGAAACCATATTCGTATAAAGAATCTCCAATAAATGCATTATTTGATTGTGAAAATTCAATAGGATTACCATTAACATCATTCCCTAAAAATCCTGTAGCGTCAAGTACACTGCTTCTAAAATTATAAATAGTAGAAGCTCTACTTAATTTTGTTGATATTCTTGCAAAAAAACGTTCAGCAGCTAATTTATTGGAAGAGCCTTCCCCTTTTTCATAACTATAATTTAATGACAATGTAATTCCGAAAAGGTTTCCTCTTTCTTTGGCAAACATTTTTGAAAACGTTTTAAGAGGATCATATTGAAAACGTTGAAAGCTTTCTCTTTGATAGTACGGACTCACTCCCTAAAAAAACATATGGTTACCTTTCCATTCTGGTTCTGCATTTTTTAATTCAATTTTATTAATCTCATCCTCTAAATCAGATAAAATATAATCTATTTAAACCAACTAGCATATTTTACATAATTGTCTGCTATTCTATTAACTTCGCCTGAAGTCAACTCTGGTGAAATATCTTTAACTTTTTTAGCAGGAACTCCTGCATAAATACTACCACTTTCGATTCGAGTATTTTTAGTAACCACAGCTCCAGCTGCTATAATTGTGTTGCTTTCAACGATACAATCATCCATTATGATACTTCCCATTCCAACCAAAACATTATCGTGAATTGTGCAACCATGAACTATCGCATTATGTCCAATAGATACATTATTACCAATAGTAGTTGGTGATTTCTCGAAGGTTGCGTGTATTACAGCTCCATCTTGTACATTCACCTTATCTCCCATTTTAATAAAATGCACATCACCTCGTATAACAGCATTAAACCAAACACTACATTCTTTTCCTATTGTTACTTCTCCTATAATTGTTGCGTTTTCGGCAATAAAGCAATCTGCTGATATTTGAGGTGATTTTCCTCGAACTGATTTAATGATTGGCATAAATTTTTATTTAAAAAAAGCTAATAAATTTCCTTTTTTTGATGCTGATACTAATATTTCTTTTCCGCTAGTCAACTCTACACTTCCTCCTTTTCCTTTCTTGTATTTAGTAATTTCATTAATATTCACTAAGAAAGATTTGTGAATCCTTGCAAATGGATATTCCTTTAAAACTTCCTCAAAATGTTTCAGTGTTTTACTTACGACTTTCTTTGAGTTTGTTAAGTGAATTTCGGTATAGTTGTCATCAGCTTTACAATAAACGATCTCTTCAACATTAACAACTTCAAAACCATCTTGTAATGGAATGGTTATTTTACCTGTAATTGTTGGGGTTTTAGGCTGAAGAATTGAATTCTGAAGTTGATTTTCCTTGTCTTTAATTTCCTTTACTAGACCAACAGATTTAATCAATTCATCAATAGAAATAGGTTTTAATAGATAATATGTAGCTTGATTGTTTAAAGCTTCAATTGCATAATGGTCGTATGCTGTCACGAATATTGTTTCAAAAGTTCTATTATCAACCTTTTCTAACAAGTCAAAACCGTTACCAAAAGGCATTTCTACATCTAAAAATACCAAATCAAGTTCATGTTGTTGAATTAGTTCATAGGCTTCCTGGATATTACTTGCTTCTCCTACCAATTCAAGATCCGGACAATACTTACCAATATAATTCCTTAATATATCTCTACTAATTTGCTCGTCCTCTACAATAATTGTTTTCAATTTCATAAGTTATTTTTTAAGTGTTAGTTCAACTTTCGTTCCCGAACCGTCAGGTAAACAATCAGAAATTAAAACTGCTACTTTATCTTGATACATATCATTTAAAATGGCAATCCTATTTTTAATTGTACTCATACCTTTCGACTTTTGTTTCAATTGATTTTTCGTTTTCATTTCCATCGATTTCTTTCTTCCTATCCCATTATCTTCGATGGTTATATTTATAGCATCATTTTCCTCTTGTTTAACAGCGATTTTTAAAACTCCTTTATCTTTTTTATACCGTAACCCATGCCAAATAGCATTTTCAATATATGGCTGCAATAGCATTGGCGGAATTTTATACTCTTCCAAATTAATCGATGAATCTACATCAATTGTATAATCAAATTTATCTTGAAAACGATTATGTTCTAATTTTACATAAAGCTCAAGCAATTCAATTTCTTTTGTAAATGGTATAAAATCTTCATCAGAATTTTCTAAAACAGATCTCATTAAAACAGAAAACTCTGACAAATATCTATTCGCATTTCTTTCATCATTTACTGCAATAAAACTATTTACAGAATTTAGAGCATTAAAAATGAAATGTGGATTCATTTGGGATCTCATTGATTTTAATGCTAATAAATTATTAGCTAACTTTTGCTTTTGATTGGCTCTGTAAGAATAATAACTCAATAAACTCATCAAAACCAAGCCCAATAAAAGTGAATAAATAATTACCTGTTGCAGTATATCTTTTTCATTTGATAATTCATTTTCTTTGTAAGCCAAGCTTAACCTACTTTCAGTTAATTCTTTTTCTTTAATTAAAATAGCAATTCTGCTTTGGTTTTCCGCTATTTTTTTACTTAATCTCTGACTTTGATAAATCTCTTGCTCTTTCTTTATATACAAAGCATCTACTACTTCCACAAAGTCTTTATAAGTTTTTAACGCCTTCATTTTAGACCCAACAGCATCATAGACCTCTGACAACTTTCTAGTTGCATGTTTCTTTACCTCAAAATCTTCTTTTCTATTAGCTTCTATTATACTTTTTTTAAGATAATTAATTGCTTCATCATAATTCTCTTTTAAAACGTATGCATTACCAATTTTATAATTCAACTTTTGAGATGTTAATGAATCCTTTGATTCATCTATTTTATCTTCATCTGTACTAATGTATTGCTTCTTCCTTTTCGAATTATTTCTAGAACTTTTATCTACATTTTCAAGAATCTCTTTTCTTAATTGAATTTCATTATCATACTGCTCTGTTTTATTATAGAAATCCGCCACTTCTTGTTGTATTTTAAGAGACGGTTCTGCATCTAATTCAGAAACCTGTTCTAAAGTTTTACTTATTCTAGAGTTCGCCATGCTAAGATTCCCTTCTCTGGCATAAATATTTGCAATTTCTGTATTTAAATCGGGGATTTCTTCTCGAATACCGTGTTTCTCTGCAATTTCCAAACCTTTTTCATAATTACTTTTGGCTTTATCAAATTCATTTTTAGCATAATATACATCTGCTAAACCATGGAAAACTTGAACTCTTTCATAATTACTTAATTCATTTGTTTTTAACTCTATATAGGTTTGCTCACTATCATCATATGCTTTAGCTAAATATTGAGCTTTAGCTAATTGCAACCTAGTTTCTACCTTTTCATAAATCCTTAGTGATGTTTTAAAATTAGTAATTGCAATATCATACTGTTTCCAGTGTACATATATATCCGCTAAAACTTTATACGTATTAGCATGTCTGCTTTTAGATTGCTCGGACTTCAATAGTTCTTCAATAAAACTAAGACTTTTATCTATATTCTTCTCTGAATAAAACTTGGCGGAATCAATAAATTGAAGATAATTAGCTTCTTTTTTACTAGAATTTTTGAAAAAGCTTTCTTTCTTTTTATCTATTTTTTTTATTCTTACTTGAATTGACTGTTGTGAATTAATTATATGATATACTGTTTTAAAATCTGGATGTCTAACAACTAATTCATCATGCAATCTTGCTTTAACGGTATAAATTCCGCGACTATCCGACTTGTAAGTTATAAATGAATTTACACTTATTTGCGCATCTTCAATATATCTTCTGTTATTTTCATCGAAAACTTTAACTTCCAACTCGAAGGGTTTATTCATTGACCAATCGGGTTCAGTTTGTGCTTCAAAAACTAAGCATGATAACAAAAAGATAATGTATATGTATTTCTTGTACTGCAACTTTCTAAATCATTATAATATAGAGTAAAATTATCACCAAAAAATCAATAAAAAAAATAGTGATTTATCAATTCAGCTTAAAAAAAAGACGATAAAGACCACTTTACTCATTAAAAATCACATTTTACTAACTAGACAGAAGCAGTAACTCATACCTGTTTTTTTACTAAAAAAGTTCAAAGTAGATTTGAGTATAAAGAAAGAAGAATAGTTCAATATTATAAGGATTTCTTAGCTATGTTAAATTAGAAATCAAAATTGAAGAAGGAAAGTTAATTTAAAAAAAGAGTGGAAAACTACTCTTTTTTTTATTTTAATATTAATTCTTGACCAATACTTATATGATTATTGCTAAGCTTATTTAACTTCTTAAGTTGTGAAACTGAAGTATTAAACTTTCTGGAAATAGAATATAAAGTATCTCCTTTTACAACCTTATAATAAAAATTTGTTTTTGTATTGTTGTTAGACTCGTTGTAACCCTTTGATTTATTTACAACTTTTGATTTAGCTGCTCTATCATATTTATTTAGATTATATTTTTTAATCAAACCTATCAATTTCACTGGATACTTTTTATCCGTTGCATACCCTGCTCTTTTTAATCCATAAGCCCAACCTTTATAATCTGTTAGTTTTAGTCGGAATAAACCCGCATATCTTTTTCTTGATGTTAAAAATTGTGAGTGATCTTCATATGAAGTTTCCGGATGTTCATACTTTCTAAAACACTCTCCAATTTCATCATCATCATGAGTTACACTTTTACCGTCCCAACCTTTGTGACATTTAATTCCAAAATGATTATTCGACCTAAGCGCTAAAGGACTTCTACCACTTCCAGACTCCAAAATACCTTGAGCCAAGGTAATACTCGCTGGGATTTTATATCGATGCATTTCTCTCACGGCAATTGGAGCAAATTTTGTAATATAATCTTCCGTAGTTTTGGTAATACTATTATCTCTCTTGTTCTTTGTTACTTTCGGTTTTACTTCCGGAATAACAACTTTCTTTTCTTTTTTAGGAGCTGTAACAACAATCGTTTTGGATTTTGGTTGTGTTACTACTTGCTTTTTAGAACCACAGCTTGACAAAAAAGCTACTAAAACACTAAAAATTATTATTCTCAACTTCATTTATAACTGTATTTCCTCTAAGTTTTTACTTCTTAATTTTTTATTGACTCCCGAAATCCCTTGAATTCCTCCCGTATGAATTGTTAAAATTTTAGCTCCTTTTGGAAATTTATTCTTCTTGATTAAATCAATTACACCAAACATCATTTTCCCTGTATAAATAGGGTCTAATAAGACATTCGTTTCTCGTTTAAAATCATTAATAAAACAAATTAATTCAGACTTAACCTTTCCATATCCTCCAAAATGATAATCATTATACAATTTCCAGTTTTGCTTTGCATTTGTAAAATTCTCTACTTCCTTTTGCAGAAAATCACCTTTTAAAGCAGGAAATCCTAATACTTTCTGATAATCTTTTGTTGAATTAATTATCCCTGAAATTGTTCCCCCTGTTCCAAGAGCCAAGCAAATATAATCGAATTTTTCATCTTCTTCTGTTAATATCTCCTCACAACCTTTAATAGCCAATTGATTAGTTCCTCCTTCTGGAATTAAATAGAAATCTCCATATTTATTTTCTAATTCGCGGACAAATTTATCAGATGTTTTATTTTTATAAGTTTCTCTTGCAACAAATTCAAACTCCATTCCAAACTCTTTAGCTTTTGCTAATGTTTGATTTTCCTTTAAAACTTTGTCTAAATTAAAAGCTAACTCATCACCTCGAATAACACCTATTGTTCTTAGGGTATTTAGTCTCCCTGCTGCCGCGACCGCCAAAATATGGTTAGAATAAGCACCACCAAAAGTTAGTAACGTATTTTTCTCTTGATGTTGAGCTTCAATTACATTGTACTTTAATTTACGAAACTTATTACCTGAAATTTGAAGATGAATTTTATCTTCCCTTTTTATCCATAATTCTACACCATATTGATGTAATTCAGTTAAATGGATTTGTTGATTTTCAATATTTAAATTGAACTCATTTGAAATACTCACAATTCTCCTTATTAATCAACTTCTAATTTATACCCCACTCCATGAATATTTACCAATCGAATGGAAGTATCTTCTTTTATTTTTTTTCTGATTTTAGAAATATAGGTGTCCAAGCTTCTTCCAACGAAAACACCATTATCTTCCCAAACTTTCTTTGTTAATTCTTCTCTTTTTATTATCTGATTTGGTTTTTCAATAAATATTGCTACTAATTCACATTCCTTTTTGGATAATGGAATTTCCACAGCCTGTTTTACCAATTTATTTTGCTCTGGATAAAAAATAAAACTTCCTAGCTTTTGAGTATCATTGGGTTCTTCAAGAACTTTTGAATTCAATTTTCCTTTGTAGAATACAATGAAAAAAACAGTTACTGAAAATAGCAATGAAATAAGTAAATATAACAAGCTCCTACTTTCATTTTGATCTTGCAAAAAACTAACCGAAATAATATAGCAACCATTTGGCAAGTTTCGTCCTGAACATGGAATAATGGAATTTTCCTCGTTTAATATCATTTCAAAACTATAAGCAATTTCATTATTTACACAGTTTTCTACTTCTACCAAATAACTAGAAGGAAGTTCAGATTTTTTGAAATTTTGATTTATTAAACTTGCAAGTTTATCTGGTTCTATTTGTAATCCATTTTCAAAAGAAAGTTCATACTTGTGTTCCTGAATTTGTTTTACAGGTAAAACTAACGAAGTAGAATCATTCTGAGTAAGTAATAATTGATGTCCAACATTTCTAAGTGACACTTTAACCTTATTTGAAATATCAGACTCTCTTGAGTTACAAGAAAAAAGAAACAACGTACCAAGAAGTACTTTAACAACTAATTTATTCATATGTATTACAAATAACCTACTTTTTCTATAAATTTTACAGTAATTGACACTTGTTTTACACTTTTTTGACACTTTTTAAAAGCCCTGAACTTAATTTTACAAAACAAAAAAGAATCATAAACAATATAATATGAATAAGTTACTAATCTACTTTTCGTTATTTCTTATTTTCTCATGTAGTCAAAGAAAGGAGAAAGAAAAGATTGCAAAAATTACTACAGTTGATAAATATGAAAGTATGAATCAATCAGAAATGATAACAAAACCATATTCCATTTGGTTTGAACTGCAACAAGTTGAAAATAATAGGTATCGTCTTAAAACCTTTATAGAATCGAACAATACAGAAGATTTTATACCGCTAGATACTCATGAAGATTATACTAGAAACTTTAACATATCTTTTCCTATAAATACATTTATATCAACAAATCAAAACAAGGAAATTTTCAGAGAACATAAAACTTATACAACAAGCTTTTTAAATACTATGAAAGTAAAAACTATGTATGAACAACAAATTATAATCAATAATAAAAAGGATTTTGAATTATCTGGAGAAGTTAGCTTTGAAATCGGTTCCAATTCTAACACGGAAAAGGTACCATTTACCATTGCACGACATTATGGAAACATCCAAGTTTTTGGGACTGGGTGTTGAAAATAGAAAACTTACTAGGTAAATTACTAGTAAGTTTATCTTATTTTTTTAAAAACCTGATATTTTTTCTTCAACTTCTTCCCATTCAAACATTAAATCATCTAGCTTCGCTTTCTTGGCTTTATATTCCTCAAAGAAATTAGGTTGAGAAGAAACTTCATCATAATTTTGAGCTAGTTCTAAATCTATATTTTCAATTTCCTGCTCAAGATTAGCAATTAAGTTTTCAATTTTTGAAGACCTGTTTCTTAATTTTTTAAGCTCTTTTTCCTGTTCTTTCGAAAGTTTATATGCCTCTTTTTTACTTGTATCTTTTTCCGCTTTTAAAACAGTTCGCTTTTCAGCTTCTCTTAAATTATCAATTTGATGTTGTTCTAAGAAATAATCGATATCCCCTAAATATTCTTTGATAATTTTATCCTTAAATCCATATACTTTATTCGCTAATCCTTGTAAAAACTCACGATCGTGAGATACTAGAATTAATGTTCCGTTGAAGTTTTGTAACGCTTTTTTCAAAACATTTTTAGATACGATATCCAAATGATTGGTAGGCTCGTCCATTATTAAAACGTTAAATGGCGTCATTAATAGCTTACAAAGTGCTAATCGATTTCTTTCTCCACCTGATAGTACTTTCGCCTTCTTTTCAACAGCATCTCCACTGAATAAAAATGCTCCTAGCATATCTCTCGCTCGCACTCTATTCGAATCATTCGCTGCTTCTTCAACGATTTCTAATACTGTTTTCTCTTGAGGCAAATATTCTGATTGATTTTGCGCGAAATAACCCACTTCAACATTATGACCTAACTTTAAATTTCCTTCAAAAGGAATTTCACCAACCATCATTTTTGCTAAAGTAGATTTACCTTGTCCGTTTTGACCAACAAAAGCGACCTTTGCATTTCGTTCAATTATTAAATTAACATCTCTTAAAACCTCTTTCGTTCCATAACTTTTTGACACCTTTTCAGCCTCTGCAATAATTTTTCCTGGTTCTTTTGAGATTTCAAATCGAACGTTCATTACTGCGTTTTCATCCTGATCAACTTCAATTCTTTCAACTTTATCTAATTTCTTGATTAGGGATTGTGCCATCGAAGCTTTACTTGCCTTTGCTCTAAATTTCTCAATTAGTTGTTCAGTTCTTTTAATCTCCTTCTCCTGATTCTTTTGAGCTTGTAGTTGCTTTTCCTTTATATCTGCTCGTTGTTCTAAGTATTTAGAGTATGGCTTTTTATAATCATAAATCTGACCTAAAGAAATTTCAATGGTTCTATTCGTTACATTATCCAGAAACATTTTATCGTGAGATACTAAAACAATAGCTCCTGTATAGTTCTTCAAGAAATTTTCTAACCAAATAATCGATTCAATATCCAAGTGGTTAGTAGGCTCATCGAGTAAAAGAATATCGTTATTTTGAAGTAACAATTTCGCTAACTCAATACGCATTCTCCATCCTCCAGAAAAAGTATCTGTCAGCTTATCAAAATCTTCCCGTTGAAAACCTAAACCTTGGAGAATTTTCTCTGTATCTCCTTGATAGTTATAACCTCCTAATAACTCATATCTTTCTGTATGTTCATTCAAATCAATTATTAATTGATTATAACTTTCGCTTTCATAATCTGTTCTTTCCGCCAGATGTTGATTGATTACTTCTAACTTTCCTTCAATCTCTATAATTTCTTCGAAAGCCTGATAAGCTTCTTCTAAAATTGTTCTTCCTTGAACAAAATCAATATCCTGACGCAAGAAACCAATTTTAATATCCTTATCAAATGCTAAAGTTCCTCCGCTACTTTCAATATCTTTAGATAACACCTTCAATAAAGTAGATTTACCTGCTCCATTTTTACCTATCAATCCAACTCGATCACCTTTTATTAATTTAAAAGTTATACCTGAGAACAAATCCGTCCCCATAAAAGACACCGTAAGGTTATGTACGTTTAGCATAATTAATTGTTAAATACGATTGTTTAATAGCCACATTTTATCCAATTGCCTATCGAATCCTTTTAATTTTTCGGAAATTTGTACAAACTTACAAAACTGAACATCTTCAACGATAAAAAACAAAAGAATATATGTTGAGTAAAGGAAATAAATTGTACAGCATTCTATTTAACAAATGTCCTCGTTGTCACGAAGGAGAATTTTTCAAATATAAAACCTCGTTTAATTTTAATAAAATAACTGAGTTACACGAAAATTGTCCACATTGTAAGTTAAAATATATGATGGAACCATCTTTCTTCTTTGGAGCCATGTATGTGAATTATGCTTTAGCAGTAGCTCTTTTCGTTATTGTTTTTATCATTTCTAAAGTTTTATTAGGACAAGCTATTTTAACAAGTTTTATTGCTGTTGTCGTTGTCTCTTTTCTATTGACCCCTTTAACATTACGTTTATCCAGAAGCATTTGGATAAATATATTTGTGAGCTATAGAAAAGAAATCGAAAAAAAGAAAGATTCCTCTATTAAAAGTTAAGATTCAAATCTTTTAATGTCGATATCTCTATCTAAATCTTCTCCTTTTTCTAAATGATTAAAAAGGTTTCGAGCGATGGTTGGAGCAATCATAACTCCACGTGTGCCTAATCCATTTAAAACGCTTAATAATGGATATTTTGGATGTTTACCAACTAGAGGTCTTCTATCTTTAACTGTGGGTCGAATACCCGCAGTTTGATGAACGATTTCAAACGGTACTGAAATAGTCTTTTTTAATTTCTCTACTAACTCTTCTCTACCTTGTTCGGTTGGAACAAGTGTTTTATCTTTCCAATTGAAGGTAGCACCAACTTTATATAAATCATTTCCAAGTGGAAGCACAAAAACTGATGATTTTAATAAGAAGTCAATTTTCAACTCAGGTGCATGAATAGTAATAATTTCACCTTTTGTTCCATTTAAAGGTAAATAATTGAAAAATGGATTTAATTTTAATCCGAAACCTTCAGAAAAAACTATTCTCTTCGATTCTAAATTATCATAAATAAGTCTGTCCTCAAAAAGATCAAGATTTTCATATATGAATTTTCTTTCAATTAATAAGCCTTTTGTTTTTAGATGTGATCTATAGGATTCTATTAACTCTTTAGTATCTATTCTTCCCGTTCCTTTAAGTTCACCAAAACCAAAGTTACCAATTACTCCAGGAATTCTTTCCTTTGAAATATAAGGACTCATATATATGGAAAGCATAGGTTTATCTAATGCAGCAAACCAATTATTTTCATCTCCGATTGAATTAAAAACTTTCTTGGTACTGAATTTAGTGTCAAACTCATACTTAAGTTTACACGAAATTTGATCGTAAAACGGCATAGCAAATTCTAATTGCTCATGCCCATTCCAAACTGGCGTAAATCTTTTTAAGATAACTGGATTATAAGTTCCTGCTGCCACACTTGAAGAGTTTTGAGAATTATCCTCAAATACAACATAGGATTTGTTATTCTTTGCTAATTGCTCAATAAAGGCCAATCCAGCTAATCCTAAACCTACTACTATATAATCAACTTTCATACTTCAAAAATAATTATAATGCATAAAAAAAGCGCTCAAAAAAGAGCGCTTTTAAATTATTTCTAGAAGAATTAATAATTCCACATATCCATTTCACGGTTACGTATACCTTCTTTAATTCTATCTGCTTCTAATAATTGGAATAACGAATTACCTCTAATATAATCAGCAATCTTTCTATCTCCATACAAGTTCTCTTCCTTGACTACTGTTGCATTAAAACGACGTGCATTTAACAAGTTATCATAAGAAATTGGTAGGGCAGAATTCTTTGGATTGAATACTTTTGAAGCATGTAAAACCTCTCTTGCATCCGGGAAAAAAACCCAAAACAACTCATAAATGTCATTATCCTCAATTTCTTCAACTCCCATTACTTGAACATCAGGCCCCATTGGAGCGATTGCTAACATTCTGTATTTTAATTCTCCTTGGCGCTTGTCAAAATACCAAATACCTTTTATTAAGTATCCCTTGATATCTTGAGATTGTACATAATAAGGATCTGAGTAACCACCGTTAGCTTCACCTCCATCTACTTCTCTTAAGTTGAAGGTTTTCTCCTTAATTTCCTTCATTCCGATTTTTGTAGTGAAATATGAATCATCATAAACCTCGGTAATTTTACCCGTTTTGATTCCTTTCATTAAAGTATCAAACAAAGAACGTCTTGTATTAGAAGTATTTGTTGTATCAATTGGGTAATAATAAGGTAAGTTGATCTTTTGATTTAAATCAACAAACTCCCAAACAACCTTTGACCAAAGAACATCTCTGTCACTAATGTACCCGTAAGGTAATGGCTTGTCATCATCAGCATCAATTTCATTCTGATTTTTAACACCGATCTCCTCTACTTTACCAGCATTTAATAGATTGGCCTGAGCCGTACCTACATAAGACGCGGCCAAAACCATGATAATCGTATAAAAACGCTTCCAATTCATACTATATTGTTTTTAAATTTACTTTTTTAGTTAGTAATTTTGATACCAACACCAACTACTCTTTTCACAGGAGCACCTGACCCTACTACTGTAGCTTTGATATCAAAAATATTAATAACATCTCCTCTTCTTGCCTTAGCAATAGCTGCTTTAGCTCTAGAAGACATTCTTGTTCCTGTTACTGGAACCGCAGGTTGCCCAGGAACTTTAATTTTAAAACTAGATACTTTTAATTTTAAGTCGAATAAAAAATCAGGTAATAAAGCTCCAACCGAAACATTACCTACGCTTCCTTTTGGCATAGAAACGGTTCCGTATTGGCCTCTTACTGCACCTACTGCTGGTGGGATATCCTTAATTCTAAATTTCTTATTCGATGTTACCGGCTTACCACTAGGCAATTTACCAGTTACACGAATAGTAACTTCATTTCCTTTTCCAGGAGTCATAATATAACTGTCTCCTTTAATTTTTCTTAATCCAGTTGCAGAAGCACTTACCTTATTTGAAGGAACGCCTGGCATAGAGATTGTCATCGGGTTCGCTAAGCCACGATATACAGCATTCATTTTATCCGCAGAGATAACCGCTTCATTAGGTCTTGGAATGACAGAATAACCTCCTGTAATTGGAATTTCAATTAATGAATCGTTTTCCTTAAAAAAGAAAGATCCTTTTATATCTCTGTCTCCTACAGATCCAGCAGGACCATCTAAAATAACCTGTCCAGCTTTAATTTTATCTTCTGGCCAATCTTTACCGTTAATGATTACTTTTTCTGCTGTTAAATTTGGATCATTTTTACCTAAAACAATTTTACCAGATAATTTTTCACCAGGATAATAGGCATTTTTATCAAAAACCACCATTGCATCATAGTTAGTCATAGAAACTGCACTTTCTAATTCTCCTTTTAATAAAGTTGACAAAGCGTCAGATTCTGTAGCTTTTACATCCGCCTGAATTTGAGTTAATTTTGTTAAGGAAGCAATTAAAGGAAACCCTTCGTAGTGATAGTTTAACCAGCTAATTTTAATTTTATCTTTGTTTGTAACCGGATTTGTATTAAAACGCTCATTAACAGTACCTGCAAGATCAGTTTCTCCTAAAACTTCTATTGCCGTTTTTCTAAATTCATCCATCTTAGAAACAAACTCTTTTCCTTTTGGAGTAATCGTTCCATTTACAAAGAAATATTCATCCAAAAACTTGGACTTATCCATTGTTTCATAATCCTTCTTATCTTTTACATCCGAAGTCATCTTTCCCTTCAAATCTTCAAGATATCCGTAAAATTCATCTGCCTCAGCTTTTAAAGCATCTGTTTTTTCTTTCGCCTCTCCGTATTGTTTAGCTTGTTCAACAGCCTTTTTTGCTAAACTTTCATATGCTTTATCATTTTGTTCTGTTGCTTTTTCATTTGCAACTGATAACTTTTCATTCATCAAACCAAAAGCTGATAATACCTCCTTACTCATGTTCATTGCTAACATCGCAATGAAGATAAGATACATCAGGTTAATCATCTTTTGCCTAGGAGATTGTTTTCCGCCTGCCATAATTTACAATTAGTTTGTTTTGTTAATAATAAATTACTTGCTGCTCATTGCAGATAACATTCCACCATATACTCCGTTCAACGAAGATAAATTAGTCGCTAATGATTGCATTTGCTCTTGTAAACGTTGAGAATTTTCAACCATAGCTGTATTTAAGTCTGCTTGCTTAGAAGCATTCTCTACTTGAGTTTGATATAGTGTGTTTAGAGAAGCCATTTGTGCTGCCGCTTTAGACATCTGTTCATTATAAGTATTAGTTGCAGAAATAGATTCAGATGCAGAAGCTAATGGCTCCACAGCTCCCTGGAAATCCTTAATACTAGTACCTAATCTCGATACTAATTGAGCATCTAATTTTGCCTCTTTTAAAATATTATCTAACTTTTGAGATAAAAGTGATTGGGCTTCTTCTGGAGTAGCTTCTTTCTTTCCGCCTCTTCCAGATGATGTTCCATCTGCTAATTCTGGATAAACTTTCGTCCAATCTAACTCATCTTCTACTGGTTCAAATGCAGATAAAGCGAATACGATAGCCTCCACTGCCATACCTATAGTTAACATTACACCTCCTGTTAAAGGTCCAATCTTAAAGTGCATGATTTTAAATAATGCACCTAGGATTACAACTGCTGCTCCTAAACCATAAGCCATGTTAAATAATCTCTTAGTTGATTTTGATTGTGCCATAATAATTGTTTTTTTAATTAGGGATATTTATTACTTGTTAATTGTTCTTTCTTGTTCCAAGGTAATCTTGCACAGTTCTGAATCCGATATAACTTCTTGAAGTATCGGCATATTCCCAATCACGAGAACCCACTTCTAAAAAATAAGCTACATCTTTCCAAGAACCTCCACGTACAATTTTACGTCTATTTTTAATATTCTCAACATTTGGGTTCATAGTTGATCCCATGTAATATGACATTTGGTTATAAGCTGTATGTGTCCACTCAGCAACATTACCTGCCATATTATACAATCCAAAACCATTTGGATTGTATGATAACGCTTCTACCGTATATAAGGCTCCATCGGCTGCGTAATCTCCACGTACTGGTTTAAAGTTTGCTAAGAAACAACCTCTATCACTTGTTGTACTTGGACCTCCCCATGGATACTTAGCATAATCTAAACCTCCACGTGCTGCATATTCCCATTCAGCCTCAGTTGGTAACCTGAATGAAGGAACTAATCCTAAATTCTTTTTTGATCTTTGATAAGCATTTTTTGTTTTTGTTCTCCAGTGACAAAATGCTCTGGCTTGCAACCAATCAACACCCACTACTGGATAATCTTCAAATGCCTTGTGCGCAAAATATTCTTGGTGCATAGGATCATTATAAGAATAATTAAAATCTTTAATCCAAACAGTTGTATCAGGATAAACGTTTAAAACTTTATCTTTTAAGAAAGCCTTTCTATTACCACCAGTTCTAGCGGCTTCCTCATTATCAAACCAATAATACCTGTACTCTAATAATTTAGTATTGAACGTTGGAATTCCATTTAACGCTTCATCTTTATTCAAAAACAATGAATCCATAACCTCGACATAGTCGACATCAGGAAAATCTTCTTTATTCCAAATTATTTCCTCTTCCCAGTTTAATGGCTTAATAGAATCTAATCCTTCACCTATTTCGTAATAATTTTCTCTCATATATTTATCATATGGAGATTCACCAACAGTATCTTTCGAAGCGAAAGCGTATAATTGAATTCCAGTAGGTTTTGCACCATCAGCTGTTTCATCACCTGAAGCAAACTCTGCTTGATAAGCTAATTTAGTTCTTACGATAGAATCTCTCACCCAAAATACAAATTGCTTGTATTCACTATTTGTAATTTCGGTTTCATCCATATAAAATGGCTGAACAGTAACCGTTCTTGTTGGAGCATTCATTGCCCCTAAAGGATCTTCGTCTTGTTTACCCATAGTAAACGAACCTCCCTTTATATATACCATACCGAAAGGCTTTTCGGCGAACCATTTTCTTTTAGACTTAACTCCAACTAATTCTCCTCTATCATTACTCGATCCACAACTATAGAAAAAAATTAGTGTTAGGGCAAATAGTGCTACTTTCTTCATGCTTTAAACTTATTAAAGAGTTCGTAACTTTATTATTAATGAATTATTATTTTATCAACATTTACTATCAAGGGATGCAAATATAACTTTTTTTATGTTAGTTTTTGCTGTGCCTTGAACCATCTTTCAGGAATTTTTTGCTCTAATGCCTGGACATAATCTTGATATGCACATGGTATTAACGCATGTCTTTTGTATTTATTATCTGATATTATATTAATCTCCATCCACCATCTACCACTTTTATCGCTTTTATAAAAGTTAATAGGATCATCATCTTCTAGGATAACACTGAACTTTTGATAACTTTCCTTGCAAGAATACGGATAATCCTTGGCTCTAAAATTTACTCCTTCGATGAAATACCAAACTGTTTGGGCGATTAGACAAGATGTTTGGTTATTATTATCATATCTTCCGTTAAACTCATAAATACCGAATGAGGTAACTTTATCACTTATACCCGCATATCTGGCTATTGCACAAAGCTCTTCACCATAAAATCCGTTTGGAATAGCATTTTTGTTTGCAGGAGCATCACTTGAACGAACAGCGCCAATATCAACACTTACAATATCTGAATCTCTTAAAATTGGCTCAATAAGTTCAATTGGTCGCACAGCTCCCAATCTAAAGGCATCAAAATAGAGGCTTTGAAGTAAATTTATTTCTTCTTGATCATTAAAGTATGTTTGATATCCTATATTACTATAGTTGAAAAGATTGTTTGGTTCTTCCATAATGATTTTACTCAAATATGATTTTGAATTCAAATCTTCTTCAATTGTACCTAAATCAAAACGACTATCTATTACAGAGAGATTAATTGTTTGCTCCAAGCCATCATAAGCTCTATAATTTGCATATGTAATATCTTGACTGCCTCCTATTAAAACTATTGTTATATTTTTTTTAACTAACGAAGAAACTACATGGGATACAGCAAAATAGGTGTCTCCCACTCTATTACCTTCTTCAATATTACCTAAGTCAGCAATTTTTAGCGTCCAATTTCCAGGAAAGAGCTCATACAAACTTTTACGAATTTCTGAAAGGTCTTCACCACAACCATTATTATTTATTGATTTCCTACCTTCCTTTACACCAATAATAGCTACCGAAACATCCTCCAAATCAGGAAAACCGTTTAGAACTGTATGAATCTCTATATTTCTTCCAATAGAATTTGGAGACTGCAAAATTGTATGTGCAAACACCTTTTCATCTATGGGTGATAAAAAATCACTATTCATTCACTTAGGGGATTATTGAACCAGAGCAAGATATAAATTTATTTCTTTTTTGTGGTTCTTTTAGTAGCCTTTTTAGTTGTTTTTTTCGCATCAAACAACTTAACTGCTTCTTCCTTAGTAAACTTATCAATCTCGGTTGTTTTTGGCAATTCTACTTTCGACTTTCCTTTAATCACATTAAACCTACCCCAACGCGCTTTTTCAACTCTAACTCCAATATCTTCCCAATTGTAAATTAGTTTTTCACGCTCTTTCTTCTTCTTATCTTCAATTAGTTCCTCTAAATCTGACTGTGATAAATTATCGAAATCGTATTTCTTGTTTACATTGATAAAAATAGAATTCCATTTAATAAAAGGACCAAATCTACCAACACCTTTTTGAATAGGAAATCCTTCGTACTCACCAATTGGAGCATCAGCTTTTCTTTTTGCCTCAATAAGTTCAATTGCTCTATCCATATCAACAGACATTGGATTTTCATTCTTATCTAAGGAAACATACTTTCCATCAAATTTAATATATGGACCAAATCTACCATTAGCTACCACAACTTCTTTCTCTTCATAATCACCTAAAGTTTTAGGTAATTTGAATAAGTCCATTGCCTCTTCATAGGTAATCGAACTCATGGTTTGATCTCCTTGTAAACTAGCAAACTTTGGCTTTTCTTCATCTGTAGCCTCACCAATTTGAATCATTGCTCCAAATCTACCAAGACGTACATAAACATTTTTTCCAGAATCCGGATCCACTCCTAACAAACGCTGACCACTTGCTCTTTCTGCATTTTCAGCTACATCTTTTACCGTATGATGAAAGTCTTTATAAAAATCTTTAATGACTGCAGTCCAATCTTCTTTACCTTCCGCAATATCATCAAAGTCAGATTCAACCTTAGCCGTAAATCCGTAATCTAAAATCGAATCAAAATTCTCCACCAAAAAGTCATTTACAATGTTACCGATATCAGTAGGCATCATTTTCCCTTTATCTGATCCGACTTTTTCCGTTAGAATATTTTCAGAAATCTCTCCACTTTTCAATTGCAGTTGAATATAATTTCTTTCAACTCCTTCCGCTGTTCCTTTCTCTACATAACCTCTTCTTTGAACAGTTGAAATTGTCGGTGCGTAAGTAGATGGCCTACCAATTCCTAATTCTTCAAGATGCTTAACCAAAGCAGCTTCTGAATATCTTGCTGGTGGACGTGTGTATCTTTGAGTTGATGTTATGTATTCATTTTCTAAAGACTCACCTACTTTCATTTTAGGCAACATTCCTGCTTGCTCTTCCTCTTCATTATCTGTTCCTTCAAGGTAAACCTTTAAAAACCCTTCAAAAGTAATTACCTCTCCATTTGCAGAGAATACTTTATCGTTTTTATCATTAGAAATTTTAACATTTGTTCTTTCTAACTGAGCATCACTCATTTGAGAAGCTAAAGTTCTTTTCCAAATAAGGCTATACAATCTATCTTGATCATAATCGACTGAAACCGTATGTTGAGCCATATTTGTAGGACGAATTGCCTCGTGCGCTTCTTGAGCTCCTTTTGCTTTAGTTGAAAAATTCCTCGGATTACTATATTCTTTACCGTACGAACTTTCTATTTCTGCAGCAGCAGCATTTATTGCTTCAGAAGATAAGTTCACACTATCAGTTCTCATATATGTTATAAGTCCAGCTTCATATAAACGCTGAGCCATCAACATTGTTTTTGCTACAGGGAAACCAAGTTTTCTCGACGCTTCTTGCTGTAATGTAGAAGTTGTAAAAGGTGCAGCAGGTGATTTTTTAGCTGGTTTCTTTTGCAAATCCGAAACAGAAAACTCAGCATTTAAACAAGAATCTAAAAATTCTTTTGCTTCTTCTTTAGTTCCGAAGTTTTTAGGTATTTTGGCCTTAAACTTCTTTCCTTCTAAATTTACAAACTCTGCATCAACCCTATAGGAAGCTTCAGGTTTAAATTTTTCTATTTCTCTTTCACGCTCCACAATTAACCTAACTGCCACTGACTGCACTCTACCTGCAGATAATCCTGCTTTTACTTTTCTCCATAATACTGGAGAAAGTTCGTATCCTACTATTCTATCTAAAACCCTTCTAGCCTGTTGAGCATCAACTAAATTATAATTAATTGTTCTAGGGTTTTCAATTGCTCTTAAAATGGCATTTTTTGTAATTGAATTAAATACAATACGTTTCGTGTTTTCTTTTGTTAGTTTGAGTTGCTCAGCTAAATGCCATGCAATTGCTTCTCCCTCACGATCTTCATCGGAAGCTAACCAAACCATTTCTGCCTTCTTAGCCAAATCCTTTAATTTCTTAACTACCGACTTCTTATCAGAGGAAACAATATATTTTGGCTTAAAATCTCCTTCAACATCCACTCCTAACTCTTTAGATGGTAAATCTGCTATATGTCCAAAACTTGATTCAACTTGAAAATCTTTTCCTAAAAACTTTTCAATTGTTTTAGCCTTAGCAGGCGACTCGACAATTACTAAATTTTTTGCCATATTTTTTTATTAGGTTTTTACACCATTATACAATGTCTTTAAAACTGCAAAAATATATAGATTTTTCTTATTAAAAATTCTTTTAGCAGAATTAACCCTAATTTTAATTGACAACAAACAATTATTTAATGACAATTTGTCACATAATCATAAAATTGGTTGTATCTTTGCCATCCATTTAGACGGAGTTTATAGATCATGAATCAGATAGAAAAACTAATAGACGAAAAAATACAAGGTAAACCTTTGTTAACTGAGCAGAAAGAAGGCAATGCTAAAAAACTTTTCATTGAAAGTTATGGTTGCCAAATGAATATGAATGATAGTGAAATTGTTGCTGCTATTCTCGCAGAAGAAGGTTTCAATACCACAGGAAACATTGAAGAAGCAGATTTGGTTTTGGTCAATACTTGTTCAATTCGTGAAAAAGCAGAGCAAACAGTACGTAATAGACTGCAAAAATATAATCACGCCAAAAAGCGTAATCCAAAAATGAAAGTTGGAGTTTTAGGTTGTATGGCGGAAAGACTAAAAGCAAAATTTTTAGAAGAAGAAAAGATTGTTGATTTAGTGGTTGGGCCAGACGCATACAGAGACTTGCCAAATCTGGTAGAAGAAGTTGAAGCCGGAAGAGATGCAGTAAATGTAATTTTATCAAAAGAAGAAACCTATGCTGATGTATCTCCTGTAAGATTAAATTCTAATGGCGTGTCTGCATTTGTCTCTATCACCAGAGGATGTGATAACATGTGTACGTTTTGCGTCGTTCCTTTTACTAGAGGTAGAGAACGTAGTAGAGATCCTAAAAGTATTATCGAAGAAATTCGTTCAATGCATAAGCAAAATTTCAAGGAAATAACTCTTTTAGGTCAAAATGTTGATTCTTATTTATGGTATGGAGGTGGACTGAAAAAAGATTTCAAGAAAGCTTCTGAAATGGCACAAGCAACAGCAGTTGATTTCGCTCAACTTTTAGATATGTGCGCGACTGAGTTTCCTAAAATGCGTTTCCGTTTTTCTACATCGAATCCACAAGACATGACGCTAGATGTAATTCATGTAATGGCTAAACACAATAATATTTGCAAATACATTCATTTACCTATTCAGAGTGGAAGTAACCAAATGTTAAAAGCAATGAATCGTTTACATACACGCGAGGAATATTTAGAACTTGTTGAAAATATCTACAAAATCATTCCTGAAATGAATTTAAGTCAAGATATGATTGCTGGTTTCTGTGGAGAAACTGAAGAAGATCATAAAGATACTCTTGATTTAATGGAAAAGGTAAAATATAGTTTCGGGTTTATGTTTGCTTATTCTGAAAGACCAGGAACTTTAGCCGCGAAGAAAATGGAAGATGATATTCCTTTAGCAACTAAAAAACGTCGTTTACAAGAAATCATAAACTTACAACAAAGACATAGCCTATATCGAGCAAAAGAGCATATTGGAAAGATTCAAGAAGTTTTGATTGAAGGAACGTCTAAGAAAAGTGAAAATGAATGGAAAGGAAGAAATACTCAGAATACAGTTGTAGTTTTTCCTAAAGAAAATTACGAATTAGGCGATTTTGTAAATGTACGTATTGAAGATTGCACTTCAACAACATTAAAAGGAACAGCTGTTGGGTATTCTCATAATAACTAATTGAAAATAGAAAGAAAAAGAATGGAAAACCTTCAAGCCGTAAAACAACGATTCGGAATTATCGGAAACGATATTCAACTTAACAGAGCTATCGAAAAAGCTATTCGAGTAGCTCCTACGGATATTTCTGTTTTAGTAACCGGTGAAAGTGGAGTGGGAAAAGAAAATATACCTAAAATAATTCATCAATTATCCCATAGAAAGCACGCTAAATATATTGCTGTTAACTGTGGAGCCATTCCTGAGGGAACAATTGACAGTGAATTATTTGGTCACGAAAAAGGTGCATTTACAGGAGCAACTCAAACAAGAAAAGGTTATTTTGAAGTTGCTGATGGAGGAACTATTTTTTTAGATGAAGTTGGTGAACTACCTCTAACAACACAAGTAAGATTGCTTCGTGTTCTTGAGAATGGCGAATTTATCAAAGTTGGATCCTCGCAAGTTCAAAAGACTAATGTTCGAATTGTTGCTGCAACCAATGTAAAAATGCAAGAAGCAATTAGTAAAGGTAAATTCAGAGAAGATTTATATTACAGGTTAAGCACAATAGAAATTTCACTTCCTCCATTAAGAGATCGCGGAAATGACATCCATTTATTATTCAGAAAATTTGCTTCAGATTTTGCTCAAAAAAACAGAATACCTGTTATAAGACTAGATGAAAGCGCTAGTAATTTATTGCTGAATTATCGTTTCCCAGGAAATATTCGACAATTAAAAAATATAGCAGAACAAGTTTCTATTATGGAAGAAAACAGAACAATTTCTCCAGAAATATTATCTCAATATCTTCCTAATAACTCAACGAATAATTTACCTGTTTTAGTTGGGAATAACTCTTCTTCTTCGAGTGATTTTGCAAATGAAAGAGATATTATGTATAAGATTTTGTTTGATATGCGTAGTGATATTAATGATCTGAAAAAATTAACATTAGACTTAATGCAAAGTGGAAATATTCAGGAAGTTCAAGAAGAAAACCGAGGTATTATTCAACGTATTTATAATGATGACGACGTTTCGGAAAGTAATATAGAAGTTGTACAAATACCAGAATCTGCCTCAGACAATAATTATGATTTTATTGAGACAATAGAAG
The DNA here is from genome assembly GCF_002813915.1 of Tenacibaculum sp. SZ-18. NCBI lineage: Bacteria > Pseudomonadati > Bacteroidota > Flavobacteriia > Flavobacteriales > Flavobacteriaceae > Tenacibaculum > Tenacibaculum sp. SZ-18. Next base: position 2,989,118 of record NZ_CP019335.1, read on the forward strand.
AACATGAAAACTTATCTTTACAAGAAAAAGAAGTTGAAATGATTAGAAAGTCACTCGAAAGAAATAAAGGCAAAAGAAAGCTAGCTGCTAAAGAATTAGGTATTTCTGAGAGAACATTATATAGAAAAATCAAACAATACGATTTATAAGAGATTTTGTAAACTTGTTTACTAAAACTAAAAAATGAAAAAAAAATTCTCACTTTTTGCGTCATTAATTTTGTTAATATCCTTAGGATGCGGATCTTATTCATTCACTGGAGGAAGCACAGGAAATGCAAAAACTATTCAAGTAAACTTCTTCCCGAACCAAGCCCCTTTAGTAGAGCCATCTTTAAGCCAAAGATTCACGCAAGACCTGCAAGATTTATTCACAAGACAAACTAACTTAACCTTAGTTAATGCTGGAGGTGACTTACGTTTTGAGGGAGAAATAGTTGGATATAGAATCTCACCTACTACAGCAACAGCTAATCAAACTGCCGCACAGAACAGATTGACCATATCGGTAAATGTTCGATTTACGAATGTCTTGAAAGAAGAAGATGACTTCGAACAACAGTTCTCATTTTATCATGATTATAATGCAGGAGAACAATTAGCTGGAAGTGTATTAGAAGCTGCTTATGACGAAATTTTACCCAGAATTACACAAGATATTTTTAATGCCTCAGTAGCTAAATGGTAAAAGATAGCTACATATACATCTTAAACAATCCTTCTTTTATAGAGAAACAAGATGCAGGAGAAATAAAAGCCGTAATTGACAAGTATCCATACTTTCAATCAGCTCGAGCTCTATTTTTAAAAGCTTTAAAAGAACAAGAGAGTTTCAAATATAACAACGAGCTAAAACTAACTGCTGCTTATACCACAGATAGGTCTATTCTTTTCAACTTTATAACATCTGAACTTTTTAAAGAAAATGAAAAATCAGACGCGAAAAAAGAAACGAAAAATGAGTATTCATCAGTAAATGAATTAGAAAGAGCAAAATCAGATCTCGGAATTGGAGAACCGATAGCTTTCACTAAGAGCGAAACACATTCATTTAATCAATGGTTACAAATTTCAAGTGGAACCATAAAAAAAATTATTCCAATTGAGGAAAAGTCACTTCAAGACAACATTATTGATAAATTTATTGCTAATAATCCTAAAATTTCACGAATTAACAAGAACAGTTTACCAAGTAGCAAAGCTATTGAAACAGTAAAAGAACCTCTGTTAATGACAGAAACTTTAGCTAAAATTTATTTGGAACAAAAGAAATATGATAACGCAATAAAAGCATACGAAATATTAAGTTTGAAATATCCAGAAAAAAGTACTTTCTTTGCAGACCGTATTAAGAAGATAAGAATTTTACAAAAATCATAATAAAGACATGTATTTACCAATTTTATTTTTAATAATCATTGTTGCGATTTTTTTAATATTAATCGTTATGGTACAAAACCCTAAAGGAGGAGGATTATCTTCTACGTTTGGTGGTGGTGGATCAAATATTGGTGGTGTTAAAAACACAAACAGCTTTTTAGATAAAGCTACTTGGACTTTAGCTATCGCTATGTTTGCTTTAATCTTATTATCTAACTTTACAATTGATAGAGGAAATGCAAACAGTGCTCCAGATTTAAAAAACACATTAGAAGGAGTTGAAACTACTGCTCCGGCTGCAACCACTACTCCTGATGCAACAACAAAAGATACTGTTCAGTAATCAAAGTAATTAATAAAATATAATGTACAGAATGCCATCGATGACACGTTGGCATTTTTTTATGTAAAAATTCTAAAGAAATGTCTTCCAAAGAAAAATTGTCAGTTTTAAAGTATTGGCATAGTTTCTGACCTTTTGAAAACTGAAATTTTAAATACAGATTAATCAAAATTTTTAAATAAAATGGGATTAAACATCAAACCTTTAGCAGATAGAGTTCTAGTAGAACCAGCTGCAGCTGAAACTACTACAGCATCAGGAATTATAATACCTGATAACGCAAAAGAAAAACCTCAAAAAGGAACTATTGTTGCCATAGGTACTGGTAAAAAAGAGGAACCTTTAACAGTGAAAGTTGGCGATACAGTATTATATGGTAAATATTCAGGCACTGAACTTAAATTTGAAGGAAAAGATTATCTAATGATGAGAGAGTCAGACATCATGGCTATCATTTAATTTCAAACTAACTTTAAAAAAGAATCAAAATGGCAAAAGATATTAAATTTGATATAGAAGCTCGTGACGGGCTAAAGCGTGGTGTAGATGCATTAGCAAACGCTGTAAAAGTTACTTTAGGGCCAAAAGGACGTAACGTAATTATTTCAAAATCATTCGGATCTCCTAATGTAACAAAAGATGGTGTTTCGGTAGCAAAAGAAGTTGAGTTGGAAGATGCTCTAGAAAACATGGGAGCACAAATGGTAAAAGAAGTTGCCTCTAAAACAAATGATTTAGCTGGAGACGGAACAACAACTGCAACTGTTTTAGCTCAAGCAATTGTAAAAGAAGGATTAAAGAATGTTGCTGCGGGAGCAAATCCAATGGATTTAAAAAGAGGTATTGATAAAGCTGTAACTGCTTTAACAGAAGATTTAGCAAAGCAATCTAAAGAAGTCGGAGACTCTTCAGAGAAAATTCAACAAGTTGCTTCTATTTCTGCAAATAACGATTCTGTTATTGGTGATTTAATTGCTACTGCTTTCGGTAAAGTTGGTAAAGAAGGAGTTATCACTGTAGAAGAAGCTAAAGGAACAGATACTTATGTTGATGTTGTTGAAGGAATGCAATTTGACAGAGGATATTTATCTCCTTACTTCGTAACGAATGCTGATAAAATGATCGCTGAATTAGAAAATCCGTATATCTTATTATTTGATAAGAAGATTTCTAACTTACAAGAGATTTTACCAATCTTAGAACCAGTTGCACAATCAGGCCGTCCTTTATTAATTATAGCTGAAGATGTAGATGGACAAGCATTAGCTACTTTAGTAGTAAATAAATTAAGAGGTGGATTAAAAATTGCTGCTGTAAAAGCTCCAGGATTTGGAGATAGAAGAAAAGCAATGTTAGAAGACATCGCTATCTTAACAGGAGGAACTGTAATTTCTGAAGAAAGAGGATTCTCTTTAGAAAATGCAACTTTAGATTTATTAGGAACAGCCGAAACAGTAACCATTGATAAAGACAATACTACTGTTGTTAATGGTGCAGGAGATGAAACTCAAATTAAAGCTCGTGTAAACCAAATTAAAGCTCAAATTGAAACTACAACTTCTGACTACGATCGAGAAAAATTACAAGAGCGTTTAGCTAAATTAGCTGGAGGAGTTGCTGTATTGTACGTTGGAGCTGCTTCTGAAGTTGAAATGAAAGAAAAGAAAGATCGTGTTGATGATGCTTTACATGCTACTCGTGCTGCTGTCGAAGAAGGAATTGTTGCTGGAGGTGGAGTTGCTTTAGTTAGAGCTAAAAAAGTATTAGAAACATTGACTACTGAAAACCTTGATGAAACTACTGGAATTCAAATTGTAAATCGTGCAATTGAAGCTCCTTTACGCACAATCGTAGAAAACGCTGGTGGAGAAGGTTCTGTAGTAATCAATAAAGTATTAGAAGGTGAAAGTAACTTCGGATATGATGCTAAGACTGAAGAGTATGTTGACATGCTTGAAGCTGGGATTATTGACCCTAAGAAAGTAACACGTGTTGCATTAGAAAATGCTGCTTCTGTTGCTGGAATGATTTTAACAACTGAATGTGCATTAGTTGATATTAAAGAAGATGCACCAGCTAGTGGAATGCCTCCAATGGGTGGTGGAATGCCAGGTATGATGTAATCCAAAAATCAATATATTTAAAAAAGCAATCTCATTTGAGATTGCTTTTTTTTTGACTAATTATCGTTTACTCAACGAAACGACCCGTTTACTCATTCAAGTCAGGTTTTCAACAATTATTTACTAATTTTAAGTAGTTGACCATGAAAACTATAGATGAAAAAACTTCCCTTTCTATTTAGATTATTAGGTATTTATTCAGTATTCCCTGAAGAGGAAATAAACAATGAAAAAGATACTACATACTTTGAAAACACTCGTCAATTTCCCTTTTTATATTTAAACAAAACTAGCTTCTTAAAAGGAGAAGAATTTGGGTTTAAAAATTATATTCAAGAACTAAACTCTCAAAACCCTCATCTAACAATAACCAATCATATTACATTATTCAATGAAAAAACAAGCTTAAAACAAAAAATTGCTCTACATGGATCTGATTCTAAATCAACAAAAATTATGGAAGCTGTTGGAAAAACTGATCGATTTGGCAGACCTGCATTCAGAATATTCCTTGATGAATATCATGTTTCACAAAATCATCGAATTTTAGAGCAATTATATTTATATACTAGAAGCGAAACTTTCTGTGGACGTAATTTTGATAAACTGAGTAAAGAAATACACCTTTACTCTTTATATCCTTCAAGTTATGAGTATAAAAGAACACTATATACTCAAGTAAAAACATCTTTAGATTTTGTCTCGAAGAAACAATATTACAAACCTTTTTACTCCTTTTTTACCAATAATACTTACAAAAAATATGGAGATGTATTTTGGGAATCTGATTTACAAATTGAACCATCTTTAAACAAGACAATTGTAATTCCCGCTCATTTACAAGATAACATTCAGGTCTGCATTAAAGGGATAATGAAATCATAAATATTAATTTCAAAAAACTAACACTTTAAGTAAAAAAATATACTAACCAAAAACAAAACGTTATGAACAAAAAATTACTATTACTAATATTGATTACCTTAAATGGATTCTTATTCTCTCAAAATGAAATTGATAAAAATTACATTGATTATTTTTCAAATACCCGAGAAATACCTTATCTGCACTTAAATAAAACTAGCTTTTTACAAGGTGAAGAAATTTGGTTTAAAGCATATATACAAGAACAAAACTCAAATAAGTTACATTCAACCACCACGAATCTTTATGTTTCCATATTTAATGATAAAGCCTTGCTAATTAAACAAAAACTGATTCAAATTACTAATGGTGTTGGAAGTGGAAGTTTTCTACTTGACTCTACATATACAGATAGTAAATACTACTTAAAAGCATCTACAAAATGGATGAAAAACTTCACAGAAGATAATGCTTTCTACCAAAAAATAAAACTTATTAAACAAGTTGAAAATAAAGATAACACCACTGCTCTTGAGCAAGATTTTTATGAGTTTAAATTATTTCCAGAGGGTGGTCATTATGTTGCTAATACTTTAAATAATATCGGTTTATTAATTAAAGATTATAAGAATAAAGGAGTTAAGATTCAAAAAGGTACAATCAAAGATTCAAACGGAAATACAATTCGTCATTTCAACACAAACTCTTTAGGAATGAATAGTATCCGATTGTTTCTGAAAGAGAATGATATTTATACTTTCTATGCTACTTTAGATAATGGATCAGAAATAAAAGCTGTACTACCAAAACCAGAAAATAAAGGGTTCTCGCTTTTACTAAATAATAGCAACTCAAAAAATGTAAGTTTAAACATTATTACAAATAAAGAAACATTAAAAGATTTTGCAGGAAAGGAATTTAGAATTTTAGTTCATAATACGCGTAGTTACCGAAATTTCTTGTTTACATTAGATGCTAAGCAAATCAATTATGGTTTAATTTTAAAAGAACATGAAGTAAATCCAGGTATAAATATTATTACCATTTTTAATGATCAGAATAAACCTATATTAGAACGTATATTCTTTATTAAATCAGATGATTTATTCCAAGATGTAAAATTAAACTCAATAAAATCACAAAGGAATGATTCAATAGCAATTAAATTTTCAAATCCAACTAATGAAAGTATTACTGCGAGTGCATCTTTTCTTCCAATAAATACAGAAGCATATCAACCTGAAAACAATATAATTTCTTCATTTCTTCTTAAACCTTATGTAAAAGGTCGTATCGAAAATGCTGTAAAACTTTTAGGAAAATCGTATAAAGGACAACAACGAGATTTAGATCTTCTTCTGCTTACTCAAGGTTGGAGTAAATACAACTGGAATTCAATTTTTAATAATCCACCAAAAACAAATCATACTTTTGAAAATGGAATTGACGTTACTTTAAATATAAACAAACGTTTGACTTCAAAACAATCGATTGTTTTAACTTCAAAGGAAAATAATCTTGTTCGAATAATTACTCCAACAGAAACTCCATGGGTTCTAAAAAACTCTTTTATCAAAAAAAATTCTACCCTAAACCTTGGATTAAGTAGTAATGGAAACTATTTCAAAGTTTTTCCTGCCATCTCTTACTCTGGTAACACTTTAAATGAAAATATTGACATCTCGCGGTTTCCAACAAATAAAAACTTAAAACTAGAAGTAAGTAACTTTAAATCATTAAAAAGTGAATTTGAAGCACTAGATGAAGTAGAAGTCACTGCTGTAAGAAATAGAAGAAAAACAAAAAATCAAGATAATATTTATGGTGGGGTAACAATGCTAACAAGCGTAAAAATGGATAATATTATCGTTGCTTCCGGTGAAACAGTAGTTGACTTTTTAAGATCTAAAAATTACGCAGTAGTAGATAATGAAATAGGAGACTTGACTATTGTTCCTCGTGGATTAAACTCTTTAACTGGAATGCAGATTACAGGATTAAATCCAACACCTGAAGGAGGAGATGAAGAAAGTCAACCAGTAGAAAGTGAAAGTTTTGATAACTTCAGTGAAAGATTTGGACGACCAGCTGTTCGGGTATTTTTAGACGGACAAGAAATATCGCAATCTCTATGGATGCTAGAAATCATTTATTTAAATACTGTTAAAGAGATATTTTACGGTAGAGATCCGTCAAGGCTAGGTGAACAAATTCATATTTACAGATTAAATCCTACAGAATACCTAGATAAACGGGCAAATTTCTCAAACATTCAAATACCTGTTGGATTCGCTACTGAAAAAGAATATTATAATCCTATTTATCCATCTTTTACCAATGAAACCTACCAAAAATATGGTTGTGTTTTTTGGGAACCAACTCTAACTATTAAAGCCAATTCAGATAAAACCATAAAAGTTCCTTTAAACTCACAAAAAGAATTAAACGTTTATATAGAAGGAATCACAGAATCTGGAAAACTAATTTCGAAGAAAGTGAATTTATCAAAATAATTATTCACCTACTAACAACTAAATATGCACATGACAAAAAATATTTTAATTATTCTGTTCGGAACACTCATAATTCCTTATTCGATTTTTGCACAGATAAAAATTGACAGTAGCTATGTTAAGTATTTCGAAAATACTCGAGAAGTTCCATTTTTACATTTTAATAAAACTAGTTTCTTGCGAGGTGAAGAAATTTGGTTCAAAGCTTATATACAAGAGCAAAACACTCAAAAGTTGCACCCAACAACTTCAAATTTGTATGTGTCAATATTTAATAAAAACGGCACCTTAAAAGATCAGCAATTAATCCATATTAAAAACGGACTTGGACATGGAAGTGTATTACTGGATTCAACTTACACAGAACAATATTATCACATCAAAGCATCTACGCGATGGATGAAGAACTTTAATGAAGACAATGCTTTTTATCAAAAAATAAAGATCATATCTAAAAACGATAAAAAGTATTCAGTTGTACAAAATGAAAAAGATGCTTTTGAATACAAACTATTTCCTGAAGGTGGACATCTAATTGCAAATGCCATTAACTCTATTGGAATTCTAATAAAAGACAAGAATAACAAAGGACTCAAAATAGAGAAAGGAATTATTAGAGATCAACAAGACAACGTTATAAGACAATTCACTACAAATGAATTAGGCATGAACAGCGTTCGGCTTTTTGTAAAAGAAAATGAAATCTATCGTTTTTCTATCCTTCTATCCAACGGGAAAGAATTGAACGCTTACACACCTAAACCAGATTCGAAAGGAATCACATTAAATGTTGTAAATAAAAATTCAGATAAAGTAGCACTTCATGTTATAAGCAATAAAAACACTGTTCGCGAATTGCATGGAAAGCGTTATCGTATCATGATTCATAACACAAGAAAATTTAGAAACTTTTACTTTTCTTTTAATCACACAAAACAAAATTATTTCTTACCAATTCCAAAAGAAGAGCTTTTTCCTGGAATTAATATTGTGACCGTTTTTAATGAAGAAGACCAACCTATTACGGAAAGATTAACTTACTTACATTCTGAGGAATTGTTTCATGAACTCAAACCTATAGTAAAAAAGGCTTCTCCAGATTCACTAAAGATAACATTTACTAATCCTACCAAAGATGTAATCTACTCAAGCGCTTCCTTTCTTCCTTCAACAACAAAAGCATACAATCCTCAAAATAATATTATGAGCGCTTTTATTCTAAAGCCTTACATAAAGGGTGAAATAGAAGATGTACACTCATTATTTGATCAAAAAAAGGATTCCAAACTAAGAAGACTAGATCTCCTACTTCTTACTCAAGGTTGGAGTAAATACAAATGGAATAATATTTTTAATAATCCATCTAAAACAATTTTTCCTTTCGAAAATGGAATCGATTTAACGGCTAAATTTAATTCCTCAATTTCGAGTAAACAATCTATACTTTTATTTTCAAAAGAAAATAACTTATTACATACAATTCAACCCAATGAAAATCCTTGGACTTTTAAAAATAGCTTTATAAAGAAAAAATCAACTATTGAGTTTGGTGTGAACAAAGACGATAGAATCACTAGAATTGCTCCTGCTCTATCATTTTCAGGAGGCACTTTATTAGACAGGTTAAACAAAGAACAAGTATCAAACGAAGTTTTTGTAAACGAATTTGAAACCTCTAATTTCAAACCTTTGAAAGGTGAATATGAAACTTTAAATGAAGTTGAAGTTCGAGGAATAAAAGATAAAAACGTTAAAGAAGATCCAGAAATTGGTGTATACAGAAAAATAGACATGGAAAAAGCTATAACTAACTCTGGAATGGATTTAATAGAATTTATAATTTCAAAAACGCCACCATTTAAGCCAATATCAAGAGTAGAATTAAACGGCAGAAATGTGATACGTGAACCTTGGCTCTTAAAGGGAGTATATTTAGATCAAGTTAAAAGTGTTCATTATGGAACCGATATACAAGTTGTTCTAGGTCAACCTGCTTATGCTTTTTTTATTTTCACCTACTCCAATATAGAGATGGTTCGCAAAAATTCTTCTACTAGTAAAATTAAAATGCCGGTTGGTTTTGCAACTGAAAAAGAATATTATTCACCTAAATATCCTTCACTATCAAATGATACATTCAAACAATATGGAGCAATATTTTGGAAACCTAAAATTGAATTGGGCTCGGAAACAATTTCTAGTATAACCATTCCAATTTCAATTCAAAGAAATGTTACAACTTACATAGAAGGTATTACTTCTTCTGGGAAATTAATATCACAGAAAGTTATTTTAAAAACTGATTAAACAAAAACTCCCAACAAAAAATGTTGGGAGTTTTTGATTCTTAGTGATGATTTTTCACTACTTCTTCATCACGATATTTACAACACGGATCTAACTTCCCATAATCTTCGTCAGTCGCTTTTATTTCTTTAGTATCATGACCTGCTTTAGCCATACTTTGACAAACGGCCTTCTTATTTGTTTTACGCTCATCAATAATAACTGTTAATTGATGATTTTCTAAATTCCAACTTGCAAACTTCACTCCTTTTGTATTTAAAGCGGCTTTTTCTATTCGCTTTTTACACATCATACAAACTCCGTCCACTTCTAAAGTGTATTTTGCATTTTTCTTCTTTTTTTGTGCTTGTCCAGCAAATGCTACCAACACTAAACAAATAATTGTGATAATTTTCTTCATAATATTTTAAATTAAGGGTTAATCTATTTTAAATCTAAATCCTGCATAATAAGCACTTCCAAAAATAGGAGCATATACAATTGTACTATCAAAATTTGCTCCAAATGGATCGTCACTTCCTAAAATAGGATTATCTTGTTTTACATTTGTTATGTTTTCTCCTCCAATATATACTTCAAACTTATCAGAAAACACTTTTGTAATTTGAGCATTTAATAAATTATATCCATTTGAATATTCTGGCAATTGCAATGTCACTGGATTTGTTGATGTATTTGGCAGTCTCTGTTCTCCAATAAAATTATAAGTACTATCAAACTTCCATAAACCACCATTCTCATTCTTATTAGTTTCATATGATGCATTCATAAAGAAACGATGCTGTGGTTGAATTGGCTTGGTTAAATTTCCTGAATTATAGTCTGTACTAACATCAAAAAACTTGTAGGCTGTTCTAACGTTAAAATTATCAAATGGAGAATAATTAGTTTCTACCTGAAAACTGTTCGCTACACTACTTCCATCTAAGTTATAAAAAGATATTTGTTGCGGATTTTCCCAGTCTACAACAACTTGGTTTTCAAAATTTGTTTGATAGAAATCGAAAGTTATATCTCCTTTTCTTTCAAATAATCTGAATCCTTGTAAAAAAGACACTCCATAATTCCATGCTTTTTCTGGATTTAAACCATAAATATTTCCTCCATTGTTAAGAATATTTATCTGACGAGATGAAGCGAATAATTGCTGATTTTCAGCAAAAATATTGGCGCTTCTTACTCCTCTTCCAAATGAAGTTCTGAATACTCCTTTTTCCCAAGGCACATAACGCAGGTGTAATCTTGGTGTTAAAAACGTACCTATTAAATTATGATGATCCAAACGAAGTCCAGCAGTTAAACTGAAATTATCGCTATTATCATATCCATATTCAAAGAACACTCCTACCGAGTTTTCGTCTCTTGAAAAATTAGTTGATTCTACTAATTCTTGATAATCGTCGTATGTAAAGCTGATTCCAGTTTTAAATTTGTTTCTTGTATCTCCAATAATAGAATTGAAAATATAATTCGCATAAATACTTTCATGCTTTATATTGTAATCTCTCAAACCAAAATACGATTCCTGATCGTGATTACTATATGCCAACTGTAATCCCATGCTTTGGAAAGGTAATTCAGGAAAAACATAACCAAGTTTTCCGGAAAAATCTATTCGTTGCGTTTTTATTTCACTTCCCCAAATAGTATTGGATCCTATATTTACATCGGGATTAAATTCTAATTCTCCTGTTTGTTTACGATCATCTAAAAAGCGAAAGTTTAAAAAACTAACCCAGCCCGTTTGGTTGTTTACATATTGCCAACGATTCATTACATTTATTTGCTCAGCCAATGGCGCGTCAAGGAAGTTATCTCCATTACTATCAAATTTCTGACTCCTTAAATCTCCGTGTACATATAAACCTGTGTACCATTTATCACTAATTTTTTGATTATAATGAGTATTTAATTCTAATCTACCATTTAAGTTTCCATAACCATTAACAAAAAACTTCTTATCCGTCAGCGGTTTTACTAACTCGGCATTAATTTGTCCAGAAATACTTTCATAACCATTAACAACGCTTCCTGCTCCTTTACCTATTTGAATGCTTTCTACCCAAGTTCCTGGTGTAAAAGTAAGTCCATAAACCTGTGAAGCACCACGAACCATAGGAATATTTTCTTGTGCAATTAATAAGTAAGGACTATTTAATCCTAACATTTGAATTTGTCGAGTTCCTGTTAAAGCATCTGAAAAATTCACATCAATTGACGGGTTTGTTTCGAAACTTTCAGCAAGATTACAACAAGCAGCTTTTAATAATTCTTCACTATTTACCGTAAACACATTTTGTGTTTGTAAGAAAGATCTTGAAGTTGCTTGTTTCTTCGTGTTAATTGCGATTTCGTCCAGTGTATTTTCTTCTGTAAGAAAATGATATATTGGCTTTAAATTATATACATCTATGGTATCTGTTTTATAACCTACAAAACTAATTACTAACTTCTTATACTCTTTCTTATACGGTATTTCGAACCAACCTTTTTCATTTGTAGTGGTTCCAATGGTGGTATTTAACCAGTAAACGTTAGCTCCGAAAACTCCTAGATTATCTTTTGGATTTGTTCTATCCATAATCATTCCTTTGAGTGTTTCTTGAGCTATCAATTGTGCGCCTACTAAAAATAAGGCACAAAAGATAAATTTAAATTTCATGTATTTAATATGATTTATGTTTTAAATTTTTTGTTTGCTTAATAGCCTAAAAAACGTTCTAAATCATATGATGTAAACTTCGTGAAGTACTTGTAAATCTTTAATAAGTTTGGGAGGAATATGATGTATATTCTCCTTTTTCTGTTGTGACTCAGCAAGAAATAAATTCTTGTAAGATTGAATAAAAGCAACTAAAAACTGTTGCTTCTCAAGATCAAATTTTTCAATTGAATTTTTTAAGTCATCCTGACCTTCAATTTTTTCAACTTCATCTTTACAACATTTTTTCTTTTGAATTACTTGAGGACTATCACAATCTTCCTCACCTAATTCTTCAGCGCAATCTTGTGCATCTCCAAAAAATGATACATCAACTAAAAAGTCACCACAATAATGCTTCTCTACAGTAAAAGAAAATGTAGAAAAAAGCAATAATACTGCTAAAAGAATCGATGATATTTTAACCAAAATAACTTTCATTATCGAAACAAAGATAAAAAACGAATAATCAATTACTCTTCTTTTTAACTTTTTCATAACGAAAATTAGATAAATGGGTCATATGAATCGACGAATAGAATTAAATTTTTCTCTCCACAACATACTCGATCATCTGATGAAGCGATCTTTTGTATTCTGAATCTGGGTAGTTTTCTAAAATTGCAAGCGCTCTATTTTTATACTTATGCATTTTCTCAATAGTATATTCTAAGCCTCCTGTTTCTTTTACAAAAGTGATTACTTCTTTTACTCGCTTCTTGTTTTTGTTGTGATTTTTTACCGAATTAATCAACCATTTCTTTTTTTCATAAGAACAGTTATTTAAAGCATAAATTAAAGGCAAAGTCATTTTTTGCTCCTTAATATCAATCCCAGTGGGCTTTCCAATTTTTTCCTCGGTATAATCAAACAAGTCATCTTTAATTTGAAAAGCAATACCAATGTACTCTCCAAACTTTCGCATTTTTTGTACCGTATCGTTGCTTCCACCAACAGATGCAGCACCTATAGCGCAACAAGCAGCAATTAAAGTGGCTGTTTTTTGACGAATAATTTCAAAATAAACATCCTCTGTTATATCTAATTTTCTTGCTTTCTCAATCTGTAATAACTCTCCCTCGCTCATTTCTCTTACTGCAATCGAAATCAGTTTCAATAAATCGAAATCTTCATTATCAATTGAAAGTAACAACCCCTTTGATAGAAGAAAATCACCAACTAAAACTGCTATCTTGTTTTTCCAAAGTGCATTAATTGAAAAAAAACCTCTACGACGATTACTATCATCTACAACATCATCATGAACTAAAGTTGCCGTGTGAATTAATTCTACCACAGAAGCCCCTCTGTAAGTTCTTTCGTCAAAACCACCATTAGAAACCATTTTTGCAACCAAAAACACAAACATAGGTCGCATTTGCTTTCCCTTTCTTCTTACGATATAATAAGTAATTCTATTTAATAAAGGAACTTTGGAAAGCATTGAATCTTTAAATTTAGATTCAAATAGTTCCATTTCTTTTGCTATCGGAAGTTTTATTTCTTCAACAGGTTTCATTCAAGGCCTCCTTTCTCGATGAGTGTTCAAAAGTACAGAAATTAATTAAATTGGTTATCTTCGTTGGCAATCTTTAACTCTAATGAAAAGTATTATTATTGGCTTTTTTTTACTATCCGTTTCTTTTTCTTATTCCCAACATATTGAAAAGATTTTCCCTGATGATTTTTTAGGAATTTATAAAGGTGAATTAGATATTACCACTGAAAATGGGCAACAAAAAATCCCGATGGAGTTTCATTTGTTTGCGACTGATTCTATTAATAAATTTGATTATAAATTAGTCTACAACAAAGCTGTAAGAAATTACACTCTTGTAGTTAAAAACAAGGAAAAAGGACTGTTTGAAATTGATGAAAATAATGGAATTGTTCTGCCTACTTTCTTCAATGAAAATGTATTACATAGTTTTTTTGAAGTCCAAGAGAACTTTTTAAGTACTCGATTGGATTTTACTTCTGAAAACACTTTAGCTTTTGAAATTTTATTTTCAAGACTTCAAAACAAAACTAAAACTGGTGGTATTTCAAAAGAGATTCCCGAAGTTTTTGGCTATCCAATTACTGTATTTCAGAAAGCTATTTTACGGAAGCAATAGCTGTTCTTACTTTTTTAAATCTGTTCCAAACTACTTTATTTCTTCTTTTGTAAATAGAAAGAGTCCCTCTATCTAATCCATAATAAAAGAAGCAAATTCCAGATGGCGGATTGGCGCTTGGAAGAAACTCAAACTTCCCATAAGCGATACTCGGCCAAACCCAGCAGTCTAAGGAAGTTCCAACAATTTCTACAACTGCCACTATAAAGTACATACTTAAATAAAAAAGACGCTCTTTCGGATATTTTCGAAGTGAATAAAACACCAATAGAGTTAAAATAAAACCGAAGATATCATTTCTAAATAGTAAGAATAAAATGGAATAAATGATAATACAAATCGAAATGAAAAGCTCTATTTGCTTTCTATAAAACTTCACTTTTTGTTTCCTTGAAAAGAAATAAATACCTATAAAGATAACGGCATGACCAAATGGAACATAATGTGGTATATTTCCTAATCTATAAGCATACATTCCTAAAACCAATGAAAATAAATATTCACCTATAACACCTATAATTAAGGCATATATTAATTGTTCTCTTACTCGTTTAGTTCCTTTAATGAAAAAGTAAAAGTAAACGAATATTACCAATGTATTATTTAACCATTGCCCATCCTCAAAATAATTTTCGGCAAAAAACTTACTATCTAAAAACAGACCTAAAAAAATAATAAAAATTAACCATCCAATAGATTGAATAGTTTGTCCGAAAAGTGTTTTCGATAAATTCATTTATGATTTATTAGCAAGTTGACCACAAGCGGCATCAATATCTTTTCCCCTAGATCTTCTAACATTAACAACAATATCATTCATTTCTAAATGTGAAATATAGCTATTCAAAGCTCTGTCAGAAGCTTGTTGAAACTCTCCATCATCAATTGGATTATATTCAATTAAATTCACCTTAGAAGGAACATATTTACAAAAACGAACTAATGCATCAATATCTTCTTTGCGATCATTAATTCCCTGCCAAACTACATATTCGTATGTAATTTTTCTTTTCGTTTTTTCGTACCAATATTCAAGAGATTCCTTTAAATCTTTTAGAGGAAAATTTTTATTAAATGGCATTATTGAAGTTCTTACTTCGTCTATAGCAGAATGTAAAGAAACGGCCAAATTAAATTTAACTTCATCATCTGCCATTTTCTTAATCATTTTAGGAACTCCAGAAGTAGATAAAGTTATTCTTTTTGCAGACATTCCTAACCCTTCGGGTGAAGTAATTTTATCAATTGCTTTGATAACATTGTTATAATTCATTAAAGGTTCACCCATTCCCATAAAAACGATATTTGTTAGTTTATGATTATGGTATAATCTACTTTGTTTATCAATTGCCACCACTTGATCATAAATTTCGTCTGCATTTAAGTTTCTCATTCTTTTTAAACGAGCCGTAGCACAAAATTTACAATCTAAACTGCAACCAACTTGACTTGAAACACAAGCTGTTGTTCTTTTTTCAGTTGGAATTAAAACCGATTCTACAATTTTACCATCGTGTAATTTAATGGCATTTTTAATTGTTCCATCATTACTACGTTGCATAGCGTCAACTTCAATGTGATTAATCACGAAGTTCGCATCTAACATTTCCCTTGTAGATATTGATATGTTCGTCATATCGTCAAAAGAATGTGCTGCCTTGCTCCATAACCATTCATAAACTTGATTTCCTCGAAATGCCTTATCTCCATTCTCAACAAAGAAATCTCTCAGTTGATCTTTAGTTAGTGCACGGATGTCTTTCTTCTGGGGTTTCATTACTGCAAAAATAAGGTATTGATTCAAAAGCGAAAATCTTTTTACAAAAACTAAAAATTAGAATAATTCAAAATAAATAGAAAAACTAACTAAACTGCCTTAAACCAATAATGAATGGTTAATTTAGAATTGGTAAACTTCATCTCTTATTGTTAAATTTTTTAAATATGAAACTTATACCGAAAGCAAAACTATTTTCATCAGTCGCTAAGAAAAAAAGTCAAACATCAATCTACGATATTTCAATAAATGACATTGGAAACGATCCTATTTCACTCTCAGATTTTAAAAACAAAAAAATACTATTTGTTAATGTCGCATCGAAATGTGGATTTACAAAACAGTACGAAGAATTACAAAAGTTAAGTGAAACTTACAATGATCGCTTAGTTGTTATCGGATTACCTTGTAATCAATTTGGTAGTCAAGAACCTGGAAATGAAGATGAAATACAAGAGTTTTGCTCAATTAATTTTGGAGTAACATTTTTACTGACAGAAAAAATAAAGGTAAAAGGTTACAAACAACATCCTCTTTACACTTGGTTAACCTCTAAAAAGTTAAATGGCGTAAAAGATTCTAAAGTTAAATGGAACTTTCAAAAATATTTAATTGATGAGCATGGAAACCTTATTGATTATTTTTACTCATCAACTAAACCTCTTAGTTCAAAAATAACATCTAAACTATAATTTACTAACTATAACAATTTTTTACCAAGTAAAAACACCTTTTGAAGCCAAGCTTCTCTTTGTTTTATATTTGAATGTTTAATTACTGATATATAGGTTACTTTGGTTGGTTTAACCCCGCAAAAACCCAAAATCGCTTTTTTAAATTGATTAATTACAGGTCTGTTGATGAATACTCTATAATACCACCTTGGGCTATCCGAAGTAATGATTAATCTTGCTGTTTTCCTCTTAAGTAACTTTTTAGGTTGAAATTTTCCTTCTTTAATTTCAAATGTAATTCCTGGTAAAAAAGTTCTATCAATAAAGCCTTTTAAAATTGCTGGCATTCCTCCCCACCAAATTGGGAAAACCCACACTAAATGATCAGTATTTTTTATTTGCTCTACAGCTACTTTTAAATCAGGTTCTAATTCAGTTCGTTTTCTATACCCAAATTGTAAACTAGGATTAAATTTAAGATCTCTTAGGTTTATTACTTCAACTTGAGTATTGGATAATTTCGCGCCTTGATAATAGGATTCAGAAAGTGCACTATTAAAACTTTCTTCATCTGGATGTCCATTTATTATTAATACATTCATCGCTGTTTATTTTTATGTCAAAGTAACAGCAAATGATAATCTTACAAAAGGACATTTGTCTAATAAACAGTTTTTCTAATTCTACTTAAATGTCTTTGCGTAATTCCTAAATAAGAAGCTAAATAATTTAAAGGAATTTGTTTAATGAGTTCTGGTTGATATTTCATTAAATCTAAATACTTTTTCTCCGCAGGTTCTTTTTGAAGCATAAAAACTCTTTTTTCCAACTCAAGATACTCATATTCAGTTAATAATTTTAAAATCATTGTCCAATTTGGGCTTTCTTGTTCCAACTGAACCAACTGATCTTTAGTCCAACACAACAATTCAACATCAGTTATCGCTTGTAAAGTTTCAACTGAAGGGTTTCCAGTTATAAAAGAGGAATACGCCGAACAAAAACCACCTGTGAATCGAAAACAATAAGTGATGTCTTCATCTGTAGAAGACATATAAAAAGATCTTAATATCCCAGAATTGAGAAACCCAACCAATCGATTTACCTTTCCACTTTCTGCAAAAAAATCTCCTTTATTTAAATTTTGAGTTGAAGCTAAACTTCTGAATTTAAGAATTTCTTCTTCAGTTAATACTTGAAAGCTTCGTAAATAGTTCTCAACTGTCATTTGGTTTCTGTTTGTTATCCCTAAAAATAAAAAAACTGGAAAGCAATTACTTTCCAGTTCTCATTAAATTTATATTAGTAGCTCTTAGATTATTAACATTGCGTCTCCATAAGAGTAAAATTTGTACTTCTCTTTTACAGCTTCTTCGTATGCTTCCATTACAAAATCGTAACCCGCAAATGCAGCAATCATCATTAATAAAGTCGATTTCGGTGTATGAAAGTTAGTTACCATACAATTAGCAATACTAAAATCGTATGGAGGAAAGATAAATTTGTTCGTCCAACCATTGTAAGCATTTAATCTATGACTAGCAGACACAGAAGATTCTACAGTTCTCATTACTGTTGTACCAACAGCACAAACTCTTCTTTTCTTTTCAATTGCATTGTTTACAATATTACAAGCTTCTTCAGGAATAATAATTTGCTCCGAATCCATCTTGTGTTTAGATAAATCTTCTACCTCAACTGGATTAAATGTACCTAAACCAACGTGTAAAGTCATTTCTGCGAAATCAACACCTTTTATTTCTAAACGCTTCATTAGGTGTTTCGAAAAGTGTAATCCAGCTGTGGGAGCAGCTACTGCACCTTCATGCTTTGCGTAAATCGTTTGGTAACGCTCTTCGTCTTCTGGTTCAACTTCTCTTTTAATGTATTTTGGTAAAGGAGTTTCACCTAATTCAATTAACTTTTTACGGAACTCTTCATAAGAACCATCAAATAAAAAACGTAATGTTCTTCCTCTTGAAGTTGTATTATCAATAACTTCAGCAACTAAGCTCTCATCTTCTCCAAAAAATAATTTGTTTCCGATACGAATTTTACGCGCTGGATCAACTAATACATCCCATAATCTGTGTTCTGCATTTAATTCTCTCAATAAAAAAACTTCAATTCTTGCTCCAGTTTTCTCCTTATTACCAAACATTCTTGCAGGGAAAACCTTTGTGTTATTCAACATCATTACGTCTCCTTCATCAAAATAGTTAATTAAATCTTTGAACAATTTATGTTCAATAGTTTGTTCTTTACGATTTAACACCATTAAACGAGCTTCGTCTCTATGCTCTGATGGATATTCTGCTAATAACTCTTTAGGTAATTCGAAGTTAAATTGAGATAATTTCATTAATTGAATATTTATTGTGGCGGCAAATATACGATTTGAAGATAGGCCTTGTCAAGCGTTTGATGTTTTATTTTAGAACTTCTTGAGGAATTCCAATATTCTCAAAGTCTTCCCAAAAGTTTCTATATGACTTCGTAACTACCTTAGCATCGTTTATTTGAATTGGTACCTTTAAAGCCAAAGGCGTAAATGCCATCGCCATTCGATGATCATTGTATGTCTCTATAGCTATGTTTTCATTTATTTCTAATGAAGACTCTAAGTGTAACTCTTCATTAGTAACTGTAATATTTCCTCCAAGTTTAGTTATTTCATCTCTCAATGCTTCTAGTCTATCCGTTTCTTTGATTTTTAGCGTATGTAAACCTACTAACTTACAAGGAACACCTAACGCAAAACATGTAACTGCAATAGTTTGTGCAATATCTGGTGCCTTCACTAAATCTAACTCTAAGAAAGAAGTACTTGTTTGCTTCTCTTTTTTCAGTAAAATCGCATACTCTTCAAAAGTAGTTGTAACACCAAAATGTTTATAAATATCAGCCAAGCAACTATCTCCTTGTAAACTTTCTTTTTTATAAGATGATAACTCTATTTCTGTACCAATTTCACTTAGTGCCACTAAAGAATAAAAGTAAGATGCAGAACTCCAATCAGCTTCAACAATAACTTTTTTTCCTTCAATATTTGCTAATGGATTCACCTTAATCAAATTTCCTTCAAATTTACTTTCAATTTCCAATTGACTTAATAAACTCAAGGTCATTTTTATATATGGAATCGAAGTGATTTCTCCTAACAATTCAATCTCTAAACCATTAGGCAAACTTGAAGCTATTAATAATAAGGCAGAAATGTATTGACTACTCACATTTCCTTGAATAGCAACTTTATTTTTTTCAAGGTTTTTACCCGTAATCTTTAATGGTGGATATCCTTCTTTTTCTATGTAAGAAATCTCTGCTCCTAAATCTCTTAACGCATCTACTAAAATCTTAATAGGACGATTATGCATTCTTTCCGATCCTTGTAAAATTTTAGTTTTTCCTTCCTGACTAGCGAAAAAAGCAGTTAAAAATCGCATGGCAGTACCAGCATGACCGATATCAGCAACCTCTCCTTCTCCTGTTAAGGCATGCTGCATATGTACAGAATCATCAGAATTAGAGAGATTTTCAATGACTAATTCTGGATACAATTGCTGCAAAATCAATAATCGATTTGATTCACTTTTTGAACCTGAAACAACAATACTTTTTTTAAATAATTGATTTTTAGGAATCTTTAACAATAAGTCCATTAACAAAATTTTATCTTTAGCTTCTTAATCAACTAAATTAAATGAAAAAACTACTTTTTTGGGGAGTATGCTTACTCCTAGCCGTAAATGTCAAAGTTAACGCTCAAAAAAACAATAGCCAATTTTCTGAAGAATATTTTAATGCAATCGAATGGAGAAATATTGGTCCATTTCGTGGCGGAAGAAGTTGTGCAGTAACAGGAGTTTCTAAAAAGCCAAATTTATTCTACATGGGTACAACCGGAGGTGGAATTTGGAAAACAATTGATGCTGGTAATACTTGGCAAAATATTTCTGATGGGTTTTTTGGTGGATCTGTAGGATCGATAGCTGTTAGCGAATGGGATAACAACATTATTTATGTTGGAATGGGAGAAAAAACAGTTCGTGGAAATGTTTCTTCTGGAGATGGTGTTTGGAAATCTGAAAATGCTGGTAAAACATGGAAACATATGGGATTACCAAATTCTAGACATATTCCAAGAGTAAGAATTCATCCTAAAAATCCAGATGTTGCATTTGCTGCTGTTCTTGGAGATTTATATAAGTCTACCGAAGAAAGAGGTGTTTACAAGACGATTGATGGTGGTAAGACTTGGAAGAGAGTTTTATTCAGTAATTCAGATGCTGGTGCAATCGATTTAATTATCGATCCAAATAATCCAAGAGTTTTATATGCTTCAACTTGGAATGTGAGAAGAACTCCATATAGTTTGTCTAGTGGTGGCGAAGGTTCTGCAATTTGGAAAAGTACAGATGAAGGTGAAACTTGGACGAATATTTCTGAAAATGACGGTTTACCGAAAGGAACTTGGGGGATTTCAGGTTTAGCTGTTTCTCCAGTAAATTCAGAAATAGTCTATGCTTTAATAGAAAATGAAAAAGGTGGGGTTTATAAATCTACAGATGCAGGCAAAACATGGAAACTCATTAATAGTGAACGTAAATTACGTCAAAGAGCTTGGTACTATACTCGTATTTATGCAGATACTCAAGATGAAAATATTGTATATGTAATGAATGTACGCTACCACAAATCTACAGATGGAGGTAAAACCTACAAAACTTATAACGCTCCTCATGGAGATCATCATGATTTATGGATTGCTCCTGAAGACAATCAAAGAATGATAATTGCTGACGATGGTGGAGGACAAATTTCTTTTGATGCTGGAGAAAATTGGTCTACCTATTTAAATCAACCAACTTCTCAATTCTATCGTGTAACCACAGACAATCATTTCCCATATAGAATTTACGTAGCACAACAAGATAATTCGACGATTAGAATTTCACATAGAACCGATGGAAGATTTATTACAAATCAAGATTGGGAAAGTACGGCAGGAGGAGAAAGTGCACATATCGCAGTAGATCCTTTAAATAATGACATTGCCTACGGAGGAAGTTATGGAGGTTTGTTAACTCGTGTTAATCATAAAACAGGATCAGTAAGAGCCATTAATGTTTGGCCAGATGATCCAATGGGACATGGAGCTGAAGATTTTAAATATCGTTTCCAATGGAATTTTCCTGTGTTATTTTCACCGAATAACCCTAAAAAATTATATGCAACTTCTAATCATGTTCATACCACTACTAACGAAGGTCAATCTTGGAAAATTATTAGTCCAGACTTAACCAGAAATGATCCTAAAACATTAGGTCCTTCAGGAGGACCAATTACAAAAGATAATACAGGAGTTGAATACTATGGGACAATCTTCGCAATAGCAGAAGTCCCTAATGAAGATGGTGTAATTTATACAGGATCTGATGATGGTTTGGTACATATAACGAGAGATGGCGGTAAAAACTGGATAAACATTACACCTAAAAAAATGCCTGAATGGATGATGATTAATTGCATTGAAATTGATCCATTTACAAAAGGAGGAGCTTACATTGTTGGAACGAAATATAAAACTGGAGATTATCAACCTTACATATATAAAACCGAAGATTACGGTGCTTCTTGGAAAAAAATTACAAATGGTATCGGAAATGAAGACTTTACCAGAGCCTTAAGAGCAGACCCGAAAAGAAAAGGATTGTTATATGCTGGTACAGAAAGAGGAATGTATGTTTCTTTTAATGATGGAAAAGATTGGCAGAAATTCCAATTGAATTTACCTATTGTTCCTATTACTGATTTAGCGGTAAAAGAAGACAACTTAATTGCTGCTACTCAAGGTAGATCATTATGGATTATTGATGATTTAACACCGCTTCATCAATTAAACACATCTATTAGTAATAAAGACTTTTTTATGTACAAACCAAAAGAAAGTTATAGAATGAGTGGTGGTAATGGAGCAACATCAAAGAGAAACGGTACTAATTATTATGGTGGAGTTCCAATTAATTACTTTATAAAAAATTATTCAGAAAAAGACACTATTTCACTTTCCTTCTTTGACAGTGCTAAAAATAAAATTCAAGTTTTCAGTACACATCCAAACAAAAAGGATAAAGAGAAAAAACTTAAAGTAAAACAAGGAAATAATGTATTCTACTGGGACATGATGTACTCTGGAGCTGAACGCGTAAAAGGAATGATTTTATGGTGGGCTTCATTAAACGGACCAATGGCTTTACCTGGTAATTATAGTGTTGCACTTGAAGTAAATGGAAAATCTACATCACAAAATTTCAGTATTAAAAACAAACCGAATTCAGAATCTTCAGAAGCAGATTTAAAGGCTCAGTTTGATTTTATAAATAGTATCAATGCAAAAATGACGGAAATTCATAAAGCATTGAAAAATGTGAAGAAAGTTAAAGGTCAGATTAAAACCTTAAAGAAGTCTATTCAAGATAAAAAGAAGCATGAGGAGTTAATTGACTTTGCGGATAAACTACTTAAAGATATGACTGTGGTTGAAAACAACTTATACCAAACAAAAAGTAAGAGTAATCAGGATCCGTTAAATTTCCCTATCAAACTAAACAACAAGTTAGGACACTTGAATTCATTGACTCGAATTGGTGATTTCAAACCAACAGATCAAGCAATTGCATTTAAAAATGAAATCACAAAAGATATTGACATTGAATTGAATAAGTTATACCAACTCTTTAATTCAGAAGTAAAACAATTAAACCAAAAAGTAAAAGAAAGTCAAATTAACTTTATTCAATTGGACTAACAATCATAAAAAAAGCGAGTTTAAAAACTCGCTTTTTTTATTTCATTTTTTTATTCGAAGTATACATTCCGTACATAATACTTATTACAATTTTCCCTAAAAAAAATCGAACCCATTTCTTGTTTGTAAAATGTGTTTCTGCCACTACGTCAAAGTTTCCTGAGAAAATATCACTTGCACTATTAAATAATAGTGAGAAAATTACAACCACTATAAAAAATGGAATTCCTACTTTAAAAGTATTTATCCAAAATAATTTCCTTCCTATATTTTGATGTAATGCCATTATTTTAACTTTTCGTTGTTATGATGACGATCGTGATCTCTTTTAGTTTTCAAGTCTAACTTTTTATCAAAAGCCTCTTGCAAGTTAACTCCTGTTTGATTTGCCAAACATAAAACCACAAAAACAACATCAGCTAATTCTTCACCTAAGTCTTTTTGCTTATCACTTTCCTTTTCACTTTGCTCACCATATCTTCGAGCAATAATTCTTGCTACTTCTCCTACTTCTTCTGTTAGTTGAGCCATGTTCGTTAATTCGTTAAAATAACGAACTCCATGATTTTTAATCCAATAGTCTACTTGTTTTTGAGCGTCTTGTATGTTCATATCGTTCCTATAAATTTCGAATTCAAAAATACTATTCTTATTAAGATGTTACTTCTTTTTTATTGTATTATGTCTATTCCAAAGATGAATAATAATCTTGTTAATAACAATACCATTTAATTAAAATTATCAATTTTTTGAGATATAAAAACCTGTGAATTTGTGGTTTTACTTCTTAAAATGCAAAGAAATACTCCACTCAAAAGTGATAACCCAAAAATGATATACCAAGTATTATCAAATCCAACTTCCTCTATTAAATGCATCCCTGAGTAATGACCAAAAACATGTGCTACAGAAAATGCTACACTATACCAAGACATATATTGGCCTTGATTTCCTTTTTTTGCACTTTCCATGGCATAAGCATTCGAGAAAGGGAACATAATCATTTCCCCAATTGTCATAAAAAACATTCCTACTAATAAAATCCCAACCCAGCCGGTCATATTCAAAACAATAAAACTCATTGTTACGAGAATACCTCCAATTAGCATTAAAGATATTTTTGTTTGTTTTGAATCTTCCAACCATTTTACCAAAGGCATCTCCAATAAAAATATAATAAATCCATTCGCTCCTAAGAGTAATCCGATTTCAAATTCTGTTAAATAATGAACTTCTTTATAATACAAAGGAATTGTTGAAAAATACTGCAGAAATACTATTCCAAATAAAGCCATTGCTACTAGAAATATCCAGTAAGGTTTATCTTGGTAAACTGAAACAGGTTGTTCAACTTTAATCTCATCCAAAATTCTTGCTTTTGTAGGGTTTAAGACATTAATCAGCAATAGAGTTGCCAAAACACACGTAATTCCATCGACCCAAAATAATCCTTGATATCCCAATGTTGTGATGATTAATCCTCCAACGGCGGGACCTGCAGAAAAACCTAAATTGATTGCTAAACGAATTAATGTAACTGACCTTGTTTTATTTTCAGGTTTACTGTATGAGCTCAATGCTACAAACATCGCTGGTCGAAATGTATCTGCTATTAGCATTAAAACAAAAATAGAAGCACAAAAACCATTAAGAGTTTTCACAAATTGAAGTAATACAAATAAAATCCCTGTTAAAAACAAGCTCCATTGCATTACTTTGAAATACCCGATTCTATCCGTTAAATATCCTCCCAATTTTGAACCAACAACAGAACCTAATCCGAAAAATACCATAATTAATCCCACATCTGAATAAGAATATCCTAATCCTTCTTTTAAATAAAGTGACAAAAATGGAATTACCATTGTTCCTGCTCTGTTAATTAACGTAATTAACGATAACCACCAAACCTCCCTAGAGAGGCCGCCAAAGGTCGCTGCATAATTTTTAAAAAACTTTTTCATAATTGTTTGGTTTTAGTTGTTTATAGAAAATAAAAAAGTCCGACTATATAGTCGGACTTAGCAATTGTATATTTTTATATCAATATAACATTTACACATAAATAGCCCGAGCAGAAGGTGGTCTTACCACCGACGTCCATTGTTTATATGTACAAATGTTTTTCATGTTTTCTTTTAATTATGACACAAACATAGAGAAAAATTCTATAGGTTGTATATTAATTTAAGGTTGTTTATTATGATTTGATAAAATCAGCAATGAAAATTATGATGATTTTTTAAATCATAGTAATTTTGTAATTGAAATGAATTGTATAAATGTAACATCTATGAAAAGGTTTTTTATAACACTAATAGTAATTATATTTTGTTTTTCTTGTTCTTCTAAAGCCAAGAGAAAACATCAAGGAAATTCTGATTATCAAAAAGAGATGAATGCTAAATTTAAAGACGCATCTACTTCACCATTAACTAAAAAAGATTTAAAAACTTTTAAAGGTTTGCCATTCTTTCCTATCAAGAATAAGTTCAAAGTCGTTGCAAAATTGAATAAAACAAAAGACTCAAAAATATTTAGTTTTCCCACTACTACTGAAAGAATTGCTAAGTATAAAAAATATGGAGTTGTTAATTTTTCAATTGATGAAAAAAACTTCAGTTTAGATATTTATAAAGATCCTAATCCTTTACCTGGATTTAAAGACTATCTTTTTTTACCTTTTTTTGATAAAACAAACGGAAAAACAACTTACAAAGGAGGTAGGTTTGTAGACATTACTACGAATGACGAAACAAAAGATGGAACTATATTAATCGATTTTAATAAAGCTTATAATCCTTACTGTGTTTATAATGACAAATTTTCTTGTCCAATTACACCAAGGGAAAATTTTTTAAATATTCCTATTGAAGCTGGGATGATGAATTATAAATAAAACCCGCCGTCAAAAAGCGGGTTGTATTTATTTAAGAATTAAAGGATAATTCCTGTTCACTATCTTCTTTAATTGCTTCGGCTAAACGCTCTAATAAAATCTTACGAACCTTTAGTTTGGTATTTTTATGAGCATTCTTATTAAGTTTTCCAAAAAGTCCTGCTACCTTAATTGCTGTTCCGATTAAACTTCCCTCTGGAACTACGATATCTAAAAACCCAGCTGTAACAGCTTCCTCTGGATTATACATTTCCGCATTACTCACACTTCTTTGAAAATAAACTGGTGTTAATTTCCCTCTTGCAATCTCTACACCTGCATTATGCATTGTCATTCCAATCATAACTTCATTTAATCCAATTTTAAATTCACCAGCTGTACCAATTCTATAATCAGCGGATAACAATAAAAACGCACCTTTTGCTACAGCATGACCATTACAGGCTAATATCACTGGTGTTGGAAAGGATAATAATCTATACGATAATTTTGATCCTTTAATTACCAATTCTTTCGCTGCATCTTGCGACTTAGTCATTACTTTTAAATCAAAACCTCCTGAAAATATGCCAGATTGCCCTGTAATAATAACAACTCGTTCCTCTTTCTCCGCAGTATCTAAACATTCATTCAATTCATCAATAACTTCATGAGAAATTGCATTTACTTTCCCGTTGGCAATTTTAATAATTGCATAATTTTCATCAGTAGTTAAATGTACTAATTTGTCCATATTATTATTTTATTTCACTAAAAAAATTCCTAAAAAAACTGCTAGAATACCTAAACCGAAACTAGCAATTGCATATGTTGCAAAAATTAGAAAATCACCCGACTTTAAAAACACATGATTTTCATAAGCAAAAGTTGAAAATGTAGTAAAACCACCACAAAAACCTGTTGCAAGCAATAACATTTGATTTTGGGTTAAAGTGTCATTTTTGGCTGCGAATCCTAAAATACACCCAATCAATAAACTTCCTAAAATATTGGCGACAAAAGTACCAATTGGAATACCTGTATCTCCATTGTTTAACATTTTTCCAAGTAAGAATCTAAGAACACTTCCTAAACCACCACCAATAAATACAAGTAATAATTGCTTCATCTTGCCACTAAAATAACAAAACCTCACTTTCTTGATAAGGTTTTACTGTACTATTTAAAAATTATTCAATTGAGTAATGAATATTTGTTTGAATTTCTTACCATTTTAACCCTGTAAAATCATTCACATAAACCTCATAAAGAGAAGGTTACTCTTCAAACGTATCTTCTAAAAACTTTCTAATTGCCTTATGTACTTCGTAATATTATCACCAAAATTTCCAAACTATCATACTTTTACATAAATATTAGCTGCAATTAAAACCTTTTAAATTTCTTCGGAAAGGACAATATTTTCATCTAAAAATAAGCCAAATAAAACTCTGGAACACCTGTTTCCTCATCTTACTTATGATACAACTCAGTAATAATAGAATTACCATATTCTGAACTAGATCTTTCAGAACGGATTCCAGCTTTTATTAATGATTCTGTAAAGATCAATTTCATTTCTTATTTATCAATTTTGATTATATCGGAAAAACCTTTAAAATTCTTGACTTAAGGAGCAACTGTTGTTGCTTTATCCAAGTTATATTTGTTTGATATTATGATTAACACACTATCTAAATTAGTTAAAGTATAACCACTACCAAATGTAGCTGATCATATTTTTAGATTTTCAATGTTTAAATTATACTAACTACTAGTACTTTAAAGTACTTAAAACATACTGAATATTGAAACTAAAAGAGAAAACCTAGAGGATTAGCATTTTAAATGTGCTCATAAAAAAAGCGAAAAACATATTCTGTTTTTCGCTTTTTTTAAAAGTATAATTTCAATATTTTAAAGTTCTACATCTTCAGCATCTGTCCAGTTCCATTTTCCAACTATAGATCCTTTATTAACGGTGATGACTCCTGGGTTTGCTCTTATAGCAGTCTTTATAGCTTTTTCATCACAACTACCAAAGACATATGGTAAATTATATTCTTTTTTAAATGCATCAAGCTTTTCCGTATTACCCTCATAAATAACATCGGCCATCATAATATCTGAAGTTAAAACATAAACTTTATATCCTTTATTATTTGCTTTAGCTGCTACTTCTGAAATATCCTTTAATCCTTTTTTATTCACTTTACTCATCGTTGTCATCATGATAAGCATTGCTTTATCTTGTGCTAACATCTCTTCTAATTTATCGTCTTCTTCCGTTCCTATTTCAAAATCGTGAATAGGTGGAACATCTCCATTTTCAGGAAATTTCATTCCCTCGGCGATATTTGTTCCTACTGAATACGCTCTAAAATCAATAATTGGCAAATGATTTAAAACATGATAAACTATAAATAAAGAAACTACTACTGATCCTATAGTACTGTAAGATGCTATTTTATCAGAAATTAATGGTTTGATATAACGAATGCCAATAATTAAAATAACTATGAATACCATAAAAACAATATTTTTATAGAATGTTTCTTTTGGTGTTAACTTGATCGCATCTCCAAAACAACCACAATCTGTTACTTTATTATAAGCGTATGAATACCAAGTTAAAAATAAGAATACTAGATTCAAGCCAAAGAGACTCCAAACTGTAATTTTTGCCTTAAATCCAACTAAAAGCATTACCCCTAAAACCAATTCTGTAACGATTAAAAGAATTGAAAACCCTAACGCAACAGGAATTAAAAACTCAAGGTTGAGTACATCTTCACTGAAATATTCTTCAAATTTATATTGAGAGCCTATTGGATCAACCAATTTTACAAAGCCAGAATAAATGAATAATAATCCAACAAGAACTCTTGAAATGTGTGTAAGTACTTTTAATAACATAATTATAGGGATTTTTAAGTGTCGTTCAAGTGAATCATTGCAAATACAGAATAATTAATCATATCTTGATAGTTTGCATCGATTCCTTCAGAAACAATTGTTTTACCTTTATTATTTTCTATTTGTTTTACTCGTAGTAACTTCTGTAGGATTAAATCAGTTAATGAAGAAACTCTCATATCTCGCCAAGCCTCACCATAATCATGGTTTTTATTCTCCATTAATTTTTTCGTAATACTCACGTATTTATCATATAATTTTGTAGCTTTTTCAGTATCCAAATCAGGTTGGTCCACTATGCCTAAATCTAACTGAATTAACGCCATTATAGAATAGTTAATAATACCAATAAATTCTGATTTCTCTCCTTCGTCTACTTTTCTTATATCATTCTCTTGTAATTGACGAATTCTTTGTGCCTTTATAAAAATTTGATCAGTAAGTGATGGTAATCGTAAAATTCTCCAAGCACTTCCATAGTCAGACATTTTTTTAATAAATAAACTGCGGCATTCATTTACAACCGCATCATACTGTTCTGAGGTATTTTGCATTATATATATTCAGAAAAAACTATGTAAAAATAGCAAATCAAATAGCTTTTCAATTATTTTTACAGAGAAATTTATATGTATAACCTACAAAAAGGTATTAATGACAATTAATTGCAAAGGGACTTTAATTGATTTATCAACTCCCAAAGTAATGGGAGTTTTAAATATCACTCCAGATTCATTTTATGATGGAGGAAAATACAAAAATGAAAACGACATCTTACAACAAGTTGAAAAAATGTTGTTGGAAGGCGCAACTTTTATCGATATTGGAGCTTATTCTTCGCGACCAGGAGCAGCACATATTTCAGAGGATGAAGAATTAAAAAGAATTGTACCTATTGTAACATTATTAATAGAAGAGTTTCCTGAAATAATCATCTCAATTGATACCTTTAGAAGCAAAGTTGCTGAAAAAACTATCGAGTCTGGAGCCGCTTTAATTAATGATATTTCTGGAGGAAATATGGACAATAATATGTTTGAAACTGTTGCCAAACTTCAAGTTCCTTATATTTTAATGCATATGCAAGGAACGCCTCAAAACATGCAAAAAAATCCAAGTTATAAAAATGTAGTGACGGAGGTAATTTCTTTTTTTGCAAAGCAATTATTTGAATTACGAAAACTTCATGTTAACGATGTGATTGTAGATGTAGGATTTGGATTCGGAAAAACAATCGAACATAACTACGAACTCCTGGGGCAACTTAAATTATTTAAGAATTTGGAGGTTCCTATTTTAACTGGTGTTTCAAGAAAATCTATGCTGTATAAGCTTCTAGATATTACACCGCAAGAAGCTTTAAACGCAACTACGGTAGCAAATACAATTGCGCTGCAAAATGGGACTCAAATTTTAAGAGTTCATGATGTGAAAGAAGCTGTAGAAGCAGTTAGAATTTCGGAAATGGTTCGATAATAGCATAACTTTAAAGTACTTAACTGTATTATCTTATACGGAATTTCTAAATCAAACATATACAGAAACTCAATTACGGTATTGTTTTTGATATTTATTTTTTACTACCCAAAATTGCAAATCAAACTTTACTCCTGAAATCAACATCAGGAAAATCTTTGAAATATATTCAGAGGAGTAAACTAATTATTCACTTAAACATTTCGTATTATGAAAAGAAAACCTATTTCAGAAATTAATGCCGGATCTATGGCAGACATTGCATTTTTATTATTAATTTTTTTCCTTGTTACTACTACATTAAATGTTGATCAAGGTATTTTTACTAAAATTACTCAAGACAATCCAGATGCTCTGGATACTCACAAAAGAAACGTATTTGACATTTCTATTAATCGGAACAATGAAATTTTAATTGGAGGTGATGAAGTTACAATTGCTGAAATATCGCAATTAGCTCAAGATTTTATTGATAATGGAGCTGGAAAAGATTCTAAAGGAAATCCTTGTGATTGGTGTAACGGAAAAAAATCAATTATCTCATCAGATCATCCAGCAAAAGCTATTATTACCATTGAAGCTAATAGAGAAGCTAGCTATGAAACTTATGTTAAAGCATTAGATAAAGTACATTTGGCTTACAACAATTTACGCAATCAATTATCAGTAAAAATGTATGGCTACAATTTCACTCAACTTGAAACAGCTTACAAAAAAAACCGAAAGCAAGAAACATTTGATAAACTAGAAGTAATTAAAAGTAAATATCCAATGTTAGTTGGAAACATAGAGATCGAAAGTACTATGGCGAAAAAGTAAATTATTAGTACATTTACGCAAACCGCTATAAATACATGTTAGATTTTATAGACTTTTCATTTCTAGATATCCTCGATATTATTCTTGTAGCTTTATTATTATATTACATCTACAAACTAGTAAAAGGAACTGTAGCCATTAATATTGTTATTGGGATTGCTTTAATTTTCTTAATGTGGAAAATTACCGAGGCTTTAAACATGGAAATGTTAAGTGGTATTTTAGGGAAACTAATTTCAGGTGGAGTTATTGCGATTATGATTGTGTTTCAGCAGGAAATTAGAAAATTTCTTTTAATGATTGGAACTACTAATTTCTCTACAAAACATGGTTTTTTGAATCAATTGAAGTTTTTACAATCAGAAATTAATTCCGAAACCGATACTGATACCATTGTAAAATCTTGTATAAATCTATCTACAACAAAAACAGGAGCATTAATTGTTATTGAAAGAACCAATAAGTTAGATTTCTTAGTTAACACTGGGGATCCAATGAATGCTTTAGTTAACGAAGCCATTATTCAAAGTATTTTTTACAAGAATAGTCCGTTGCATGATGGCGCAACTATTATAAGAGATAATTTTATTGTGGCTACACGAGTGATTTTACCAGTTTCGGATAATCCTAGGATTCCGGCGAGGTTTGGACTTCGCCACAGAGCGGCATTTGGTATTTCAGAAAAAACAGATGCGGTTTGCGTACTTGTTTCAGAAGAAACAGGAGAAATTTCTTATGTTAAAGACGGAGAATTTGTCTTGTATCAAGATTACGAAGATCTTTCCGAAAAAATCAAAAAAGACGTTTCAAACTAATTTTTTTTGTCACTAAAAAAAACCTAGATCGTAATAAATAAAATCTAGGTTTCATCTGGGGGATTATTAATAGTAGGTAGCTCACAATATACCACTCTACAAAAATTTTTATTTGTATGATTTATTAATGTAATTAGTTTAAATGCTATACCGTATTTTCAATGAAGCTTGGGGACTTTATAATACAGTTTCTATCAGAATCAAACCATATATACTGTTTGATTTGTATGGATCTTTTTCTCATTACTAAAATAACAAATAAAAACCTAATAATAAAATAGTTACGTTAAATTTTTTATTTTTAACATACATCGTTTTAAAAATGCAAAAAGCCCGCCGAAAAGCGGACTTATCATTTAAGGATCTATTACTTAAAATTATTTTTCAGTATTCAATTTAGCTTTAATCTCAGCTAAAACAGAGTTAAACTTTTTAGTAGATTCTTCATCTAAACCAGCAACTACCTCTTTAGCTTTTGCCGCTAAATCAGCACCTGTTTTAGCTAATTCAGCAGTTTTTAATGCATCTGTACCAGCTTCTTTTTTCTTTTTTGCGTACTCTGCATATGAAGCCAAATATTCTCCAGCCTTAGGATCTTTAAATTCTGGGATTGTAATTCCTTCAATAGCGGATTCGGTTTTTTTAGCTGCTTCACTTACAACTTCTTCTGTTTTTTCAACAGCTTTCTCTACCTTCTCTACTACCTCCTCAGTTTTTTCAACTACAGCTTCTGTAGTTTCATTAACCTTTTCTTCTGTTTCTTTTGCATTCTTACAAGAAGTAGCCAATAACGAACCAGCTACAAAGACAGATAAAATTACTTTTTTCATTGTTTATGTATTTTAAGTTTTTGTGATTGAGTAACAAAATTAACATTTTGAATACACTAAACAAATAAAACAGAGCTAATTATACTAATTCTGTACTGAATTGTTTTTCATATAAATTTCGGTAATATCCTTCTTTCTTAAGTAACTCTTTATGACTACCTTGCTCCACAACATGACCTTTATCCATTACCAGAATTTTATCTGCTTGTTTAATAGTAGCCAATCGATGTGCGATAACAATTGAAGTTCTATTTTTTGTGATTTTATCAGTAGCATATTGAATCATTTGTTCAGATTCTGTATCTACAGATGATGTAGCCTCATCTAATATTAATATACTTGGCGTACTTACATAGGCTCTTAAAAATGCAATTAATTGTCTTTGTCCTGAAGAAAGCATTGCTCCACGTTCTTTTACATTATAATTGTATCCGTTTGGTAAACTCTCAATAAAATCATGAATGCCAATTTGCTTCGCTGCTTCTTGAACTTGCTCTATACTTATATTTTCGTTTTTAAGAGTAATATTATTTAAAATGGTATCAGAAAATAAGAATACATCTTGTAAAACTACTGCTACCTGATTTCTTAATGACGCTAATTCATATTCTTGCACTGGAATTCCATCAACAGCAATTACTCCGCTATCAATTTCATAAAAACGACTAATTAAATTAATAATGGTTGATTTACCAGCGCCTGTTGAACCGACAATAGCTATTGTTTCCCCTTTTTTAACTTCAAAGTTTATTCCTTTAAGGATTTCTTCTCCTTTTACGTAACTAAACCTAACATTATTAAATGAAATATCACCTTTAAGGTCTCTTGCATCTTTTGTTCCTCTTTTATCAATTGAGCTTTCTGTATCAATTACTTTAAAAACACGTTCTCCTGAAACAATTCCCATTTGCAATTGATTAAACTTATCTGCAATTTGACGTAACGGTCTGAATAACATTTGAGCCATCTGAATAAAACTGATAATTGCTCCTACTGTTATCATTTTATTTCCCAAAACTTGTAAACCTCCATACCAAACAATTAACCCAATAGCAATTGACGACATGATTTCTGCAATAGGAAAGAAAATGGAATAATACCAAACAGTTTTTACATGTGCTTCTTTGTGTTTATTATTGATTTCCTTAAAGTTATTGTACTCTATTTTTTCTCTATTAAACAATTGAACAATTTTCATTCCCGTAACGCGCTCTTGAACAAAACCGTTTAAATTTGCTACTTGATTTCTCACATCTTGAAATGTCTTTTTAATTGCAATTTGAAAAAGTTTGGTCGCATAAATAAGTATCGGTAAAACTGCTAAAGCAATGATGGCTAATTTCCAATTGATTACAAACATTACCACAACCGCGGCTAACATTTTAAGAATATCACTTACAATCATAAAAACTCCTTGTGAAAAGAAGTTTGCTATGGTTTCGATATCTGAAACAACTCTAGTAACAAGTTTACCCACAGAATTATTATCAAAATATGTCATTTTAAACTGCAGAATATTACTAAATATTTTAGCTCTAATATCCTTAATAATATGTTGCCCCACCCAGTTTGCATAGTAAATAAAAGAGAATTGCAATATAACTTGTATCAATAACACAGATAACATAGCAATTGTAAAATACAATAATCTTGTTGCGTCTTTTGTTACAGTAAAATCATCAATTGCTCTGTATAGGATAACTGGACTTGCGATAGAAAAACCTGCTAATAAAATAGTAGATAACGCTGCAATCCAGAATTGAGTGCGGTATTTTTTTGCGAAACTCATTAGTCTCACAAAAATTTCCATATCAAATGCATTTCCTTTTTTTGTTTTACTCACGTTTTAAATGTAATCGTATTCAACTTTAGTCAAAAATAAACCTTTAGCAGGAACTGAAACACCTGCTTTACTTCGTTTCTTACTTTCTATAATCATTCTAAAATCCTCAACGGATTTTTTTCCTAATCCAATATCTAATAATGTTCCTACAATGGCTCTTACCATATTTCGTAAAAATCGATTTGCAGATATATAAAAAGTAAGTTCTTCTCCTTCTAATTTCCAAACAGCATTAGTTACTTCACAGTTAAATGTATGGACATCTGTTTTAACTTTTGAAAAACATTCAAAGTCTTCGTATTCATACAATAATTTTGCTGCTGTATTCATTGCTTCGATGTTAAGACTCTTATAGTTTAATTGCCAGGTAGTATTTAATAAAAATGGATTTCTCCCCATCCATATTTTATATTCATAACTTCTACTTATAGCATCAAATCTTGCATGTGCTTCATCAGCAACTTTTATCGTTCTGTAGATTACAATATCATCAGGTAAAATAGCATTTAATTTATAGGTGAAATTGTTATCTAAATCTTTATCAACATCAAAATGAGCATACATTTGTGAGGCATGGACTCCAGAATCTGTTCTTCCTGCACCTACAATGGTAATTTCTTCTCTTAAAATTGTACTTAGCGCTGTTGTAATTTTTTCTTGTACCGAAATTACATCTGGCTGAATTTGCCAACCATAGTAGTTTTTACCGTGATACGAAAGTTCTAAAAAATACCTCAAGAAGTGACTTTATTTAAAAGGCTAAACTACGGATTTTATTTGGTTATCGCTTTTGAAGATTTCTTAAAAAATGTTTAATAGTTCATCGTAAGAAGAAGATTCTGCGTACTTTCGTTATGTGAAAAAAATCTTACTCTTATCGGATACCCATAGTTATATTGATGATCAAATTTTAAAGTTTGTAAAACAAGCTGATGAAGTTTGGCATGCTGGTGATATTGGCGATTTAAAAGTGACTGACACTATAAAAGCTTTAAAACCTTTGCGTGGTGTTTATGGAAATATTGACGATGCTGAAGCTCGATCGGAATTTCCGTTAGACAATCGTTTTGTAGTTGAAAACGTTCCTGTTTGGATTACACATATTGGAGGTTATCCTGGAAAATACAATCAGCGAGTTCGCGAAATGATTAAAACTAATCCTCCACAACTATTTATTTGTGGACATTCTCATATTTTAAAAATACAGTTTGATAAAAGTTTAAATTTGCTTCATATTAACCCGGGTGCGGCTGGAAAACACGGATTTCACAAAATTAGAACCATGATTAGATTCGAACTTGATACTGGTGAAATAAAAAATATGGAAATTATTGAGTTGGCTAAGCGGAGTACACTTTAGTTTTTGAACGAATTACTGGAATATTCATCGTTGTTTTTGTTCCTTGTCCTTTTGAAGATTCAATTAAAAAAGTTCCATTCATCATGTGAATTCTAGCTTTAATCTGATTGATTCCGACACCTTTTTCTTCTTCAGACTTATTTTTGAACCCTTTCCCATCATCTTTCACTATAATATTTAAAGCATCATCTTCTTCCTCCATAATAATGTATGCATTATTAGCTTCACTATGCTTTAATATATTATTGATTAACTCTTGAATGATATTGAAAATTTTGATTTCATATTCTTGTGAATAACGATATACGTTATGAATGGCTGTGTTAATTCGAATGCTAGAATTAGAAAACTTTTTTGCGGCATCTTTCACTGCATATTCTAAACCAAATTTTAATAATACCGACGACATTAAATTATGGGACAACTCTCTAATTTTTTGAGAAGCCTCCAAAATAATCTCTTGAGTTTTAGCTAACTCAATTGGTACTGCAGTGTCTTTAAACTGTTTTTGACTTGCTTGTAAATGCATATTTGCAGATGACAATAAAGCACTTACATTGTCGTGTAAAATTTCAGCAATTTGTTTACGTTCGGTTTCTTTACCATCAATTGTTGCATTTAATATTTTAACCTGACTTTGTGATTTTAAACGCTCCAAATTACGTTGTTGCTGCAACTGACTTTTGGAAAGTTTTAAACTTAGACTTTGTTGTCTTAATTTATATAGATTTGCAAGGTAGAGAAGTAATAACGAGACTACGATTCCAGTAACACCTATTATCCAAGTTTTACGTTCTTGCTTTTCAGTTTTAATTTGTTCTTCCTGTCTTGCCATTTCTACATTATGAATGGCTTGAATTTCTGCATATCTATTTTGTTGAGCCAACTCTTTCAAACTGTCTCGAATATCGTAAGACCTGGTTACGTATTCATATGCCTTGTAATCTTTTAAATTATATAGTGCCCATGCTAAATTATCAAATATCAATTCTTTCCTTTCATTAGCACTACTAGTCTCTTTATCTTCTATATAAGAAAGAGCTTCTTGATAATACTTCTTGGCTTTTACAAAATCTTCTCTTATTATATATATGGAAGCTAAATTATTCAAAGCAAGAGCGGTTGAAATATCATTCTTAAATAGTTTATTTAACTCAACTGATTTTAGAAACATTTTCTCTGCTTCAGAAAAATTCTTTTGTACATAAAATACCTTTCCCAAATTGGTATATGCCTTTCCTTTTCTTAAATCAACATTTCTATTAAAACTTTCAATTTGAATTAACTTTTCTAAGTAAATTCTTGAGCTATCATTGTCCTTCTTATAAAGATAAATCGAAGATAAAGCGAGGTAAGCTTCAGATTTGTAGTCGTTATAATCTATATATTCAAACTTGGAATCTTGAAATTGTGTCTTTAATTCGCTTATAATTTTTAACGCTTTCTTGAGATAAGACAAACCTCTTAAAGTGTTCTCATTAAATTTTTTTGAAATATCAAGCTCATAAATTTCCCTCGCATCCCCGAGTCTTTCCAAAACTCTACCTGCAAGAATATTAACTTTTAACTCCAATACTTTATCCATGAACTCTCTTTCCGCTAACGGGAGAACTTTCTTTAAAGCGTTAGAATATTTCCCTTCTTCAAAATAAATTTTAGCCAGTTCATAATCCCTTTGATTAACACTTATTTCTTGTGATTGATAAATATCACTTTTATAAACACGAAAAGCCGAGTTGAAACACTCAGCTTTAAAACGTATTAGTAATATGAATAATATTAAAATTTTGTTATTCAACACGAATTAACTTTTATTAAAAACCACCTTCTTGCCCTACTCTTGGATTTTTAGTTAAAAGGTATTGCTCGACCACTTTCGCGCTTCTGGCTTCTGAATTAATCAATATGTAATTTACGAAATCTATTCTTAAAGGCAAACTTGGTGATTTACTATACAGTTTTGTAAACTGTTTTCCATTTGAAGATCCCTCTTTTAAATGAACCTCGTAAATATTCTCTTCAACATTATACTCAAATGCTACTGAAATACCATCTCTAACTTCAAAATCTAACACATATTCACCTTCTCCAAGATACTCTAAACTGTAAGACTGTAAAAAGTTTGGGCTTATTTGACCTTTACCCATTTTAATATTTTCGTCCTCAACCCAGATAGAATTCTTCTGGATGTCATTTTCAAAAACATCTACTTCAATTCTGTTATTGTCTAAAGCTAATTCTTTTGTACTAACAGATTTTCTGTTGTTATTATCATGGCCTTGGTAAGCGTAAATATTGTTTGTATTTGTTGTCTCGTCTTTGTATGTTTCAGAATAAGCTCCTTCAACTAAATCAACATCAATAGAATATCTACCGTTCGCGTCTTTGCTTAATTTGTACGATTTTAATAATGATTGGTCGTTATTTTCTGGCATATTATCTTCTGTTGAACATGCTGAAATTAGGATAGACAGGATCATTAAAAAAGGTAAGTAACTTTTCTTCATGGTAACTAAAACTTTAAATGGATTAATAAACTCTTACAATTATAAATTTAAAGGGTAGATTAACGGGAGACTGGTAGATTAGGGTTTGATTGATTAATTTTTAATTTGAAATGAAGAAGGCTTGACAATTGCTATAATATAGTTCGGGGGGGGGGAACATATATAAGGACGGGGAACCTCTATATAAAATTGAAGGGAGGTTAATTAAACTATATTATTTTTTACAGCGTATATTGCCAAACCTACTACATTTTTTACTTTTAATTTTTTGTATAAATTTCTTCTGTGTGTTTCTATTGTTTTAACAGTTATATTTAATTTATTTGCTATTTCAGCAGTACTTAATTCTTGTGTAATTAGTTTTAGTACTTCAACTTCTCTTTCTGTTAGTGGCTCATCTGAGACACTATTCTTAATTGCTTCGTCTGTTTTTGCTTCATTAATGTATAAATCAAACAAACTGTCTTTTATCTCATCACTATAATACTGCTCTCCCCTATGTACCGTCTTGATCGCTTGTATTATATGTTCGCTTGCTGACCCTTTTTCTATAAAACCATTTGCACCTAGTGCAATCATTTCTTGAACTATTTTCGGATCGCTCAACCCTGAGAGTATAATAGTTTTTTGTTGAAAGCTTCTATTTCTAAATGTTTTTAAAACTCCAATACCATCTAACTTTGGCATATTAATATCGAGAATTAAAACATCGGCCTCGTTATTTTTAAACCATTCTACAACATCTTTCCCTGTTAACGAATAACCTTCAACTTCTATACTGTCATCAGTATTTATTAGCGCCGAAACTCCTTCAATTACAACTTGATGATCATCGGCTATATGAACTCTGATTTTATCTCTCATTGTTACACTTACAAATTTATAACGTTAATACATTCCTACCAAATTACAAACACCCTGAAAATGCGCTCAGGGTTTACCTTGAGACTCTAAGGGAAAACCCTTAGAAGATATTTATTAGGTCGTATTGGTTCATGAAATTAAACAACTCAAAAATAAGTAATTATAGTATAAAAAAAACCGAGAAAAATTCTCGGTTTTTATCGCACTAAATATACTAAGATGTTAGGTTTATCGTAATCTATCTACTGATTTTACGAGATCTTCGTCCCTTTTAATGGCTTTGTTTGCTATAACTAGCAACACGATGATAATAATAGGTAAGAACATCCCAATACCTTTCTCAGAAACCGCAGCTTCTCCAGATAATGTTAGAGATAAATATACCAACACTCCTAATAAAAAAAGATTTGTCAAAATATTTAAACGCCCTAATACAAATTGCAACTTTCTATTCGTAAATAAAAATATGGCTATTATTGATAAAAGAGCTGATACAAAAAATAGCACTGGAACTATTTTTTCACCTATTGAACTACCACTAAACAAATCCGTAATAAATAATTTGCTATTCGCAGTACTCCATATATTAAACACAAAAGTCAATCCTCCTGAAATAATTCCAGCCAGTAATAAATATAAGGATTGTATTCTTTGAATCATAGTTTAATAATTAGGGAAACAAATGTACATTTTCTTTTTATAATAAGAAACTTTGCATATTAAAATATTTGGCTATATTTGTTGCGACGGAGACCTCACAAAAGTTTATTAAATATTACTTAATGTTAGTAAGCGTCTTACTAAAAGAAAGATCTAGACACAATCCCTTTTTCTTATTTACTTTATAATTTAAAATTACACTAATGTTCGAAATCTCGGATTTAAAAGCAAAAAAATTAGTTGAATTACAGGAAATAGCTAAGACTATTGGTTTAAAGAAAACCAGTCAATTAAAAAAATTAGACCTTATATACAAAATATTAGATGCTCAAGCAGAAGCTAATAAGGATATAACAAAAGAAAAAGCTCCTAGTAAAACTGAAGAAAAGCCTGCTATAAAGCAAGCTACTAAGTCAGCTACCCCGAAGGCTACAAATGGCACTGATCAAAAAAAGGAAAAACCAAAAAGAAAACGTATTTCTAAATCTGTTGAACAGGCTGCTAATACAGTTAAAACAGCGAGTATAACTAAACCTGAGCAAAAAACTCAGAATACTTCTAACGAAAGTAATACAAACAGCAATTCAAATCATAGAAGTAACAATCCAAAAAATAACTCATCTGATAATAAATCTCACAAGAATTCTCAGAATAATAATCAACAGAATTCTAACAGAAACAATAATCAGAATAGAAATAACAATCAGAACAGAAATAACAACAATAAGCACCAAAATAAAAACCAAGGATCAAAACATAAGAGCGGGAATAAGTACCGTGATCCAGACTATGAGTTTGATGGAATTATTGAAAGTGAAGGTGTATTAGAAATGATGCCAGATGGTTATGGTTTCTTACGTTCTTCTGATTACAACTATTTATCATCACCTGATGATATTTATGTCTCTCAATCTCAGATAAAGCTTTTCGGATTAAAAACTGGTGATACAGTAAAAGGAAATGTTCGTCCTCCAAAAGAAGGTGAAAAGTATTTCCCTTTAATTCGTGTATCAAAAATCAATGGATTAAGTCCAAATATTGTAAGAGACCGAGTTTCTTTTGAACACTTAACTCCATTATTTGCAAATGAAAAATTCAATTTAGCAGAAAAAGGAAGTTCTCTTTCTACAAGAATAATGGATTTATTCTCTCCTATTGGTAAGGGACAACGTGGAATGTTAGTAGCACAACCTAAAACTGGTAAAACAATGTTATTAAAAGACGTTGCCAATGCCATTGCTGCCAATCATCCAGAGGTTTATCAAATTGTTTTATTAATTGATGAGCGTCCTGAAGAAGTTACCGATATGAAACGCAGTGTTCGTGGTGAAGTTGTTGCTTCTACTTTTGATGAACCAGCAGACAAACACGTTCGTGTTGCTAATATTGTATTAGAGAAGGCAAAACGATTAGTTGAATGTGGACACGATGTGGTAATTCTTTTAGATTCTATTACTCGTTTAGCACGTGCATATAACACAGTTGCTCCTGCTTCTGGAAAAATATTATCGGGAGGTATTGATGCCAATGCATTACACAAACCAAAACGTTTCTTTGGTGCAGCTCGTAATATTGAAAATGGTGGTTCTTTAACCATTATTGCAACCGCTTTAACAGAAACTGGCTCTAAAATGGACGAAGTAATCTTTGAGGAATTCAAAGGAACTGGTAACATGGAACTTCAATTAGAGCGTAATATTGCAAACCGTAGAATTTACCCAGCTATTGATTTAATTAAATCTAGTACTCGTAGAGATGATTTATTATTAGATCCGAAAACAGTTCAAAGAATGTGGGTATTACGTAAATACTTAGCAGATATGAATCCAATTGAAGCAATGGAATTCATCCAACAGCGAATTAAAACTTCTATAAATAATGAAGAGTTCTTAATTTCTATGAACGGATAAGTTATTTAAACACAATAAAAACAAAAGCGCCTTGACATGTCAAGGCGCTTTTTGTCTTTAATTAATTAGTATCATTTTCATATTCAGTAAATTATTTATAATGATTTTAGGTGAGTTTTGATTTTATTTATTTTATTTGCAATCAACTATTAAAAATTATAACTATGAAAAAAATTGTATTACTTATTACGTTTACTGTTTTATTTACTAACGAAACCTTTGCTAAAAGAGGTAGAATTCCAGTTTGTATTCCTTGCGAAAAGTTAGAATTGGTAAAAGATTTACCAAATGATGAAAACCTAAAAGAAGGTTCCGATTATTTGAACTTAGGATATTTGTATGAGGAATATGGCGCTGTTTGGGTTCCTGCTTGGAATACCCAAGGAAAGTACGTTTTAATTAACGAAGACAAAACAGTTTATTATGAGATTACAGATGTACAACTTGCTGAACTAAAATCTACTTATAATTTAGAACTAGCGACGCATCCATTATCTTTTTGGAGTAAAATTGGAGGAAAACTTGTTCTCCTTATAGTAATTGGACTTATTGTTTGGGGAAAAATTTCTCCAGATAAAGATGAAGAAGAACAAGAAAAAGTAACTGAAAAGAAAACAGCAGAAGTTAACGAATAAGTGAATTATTTTTTTCACTCTAAAAGAAAGAAGCTATGAGATTTTCATAGCTTCTTTCTTTTTATGGTGTAATTACAAAGTCCAGTGGAACATCGAATTCATTTATGTCTGAAATTTCTTCAATTGGATCAAAGAAATTTAAACCTATCGTTTTTACATTAGGCCTGCAAGAACTTAAAAATCGGTCATAAAAACCTTTTCCATATCCAACTCTATAATTCCTTTTATCGGAAATTAACAACGGAACAAACACCAAATCAATATCTTTTACACTGAATTCTTTGGCGTTTTCTGGCTCTGGAATTCCATATTTACTTACATTCAATTTAGTATCTGGTTCAAATAAAAAGTGAGTAAGCGTTGAAGTAGTAAAATCACTTTTACTAATTATCAAGTTTTTATTTCTTGATCTTAAAAAAGCAATAATTGGATAGGTATTAATCTCTTTCTGCTTTTCAATGGTAAGAAAAATATGGATATTTTGT
This sequence comes from Tenacibaculum sp. SZ-18, assembly GCF_002813915.1. Taxonomy (NCBI): domain Bacteria; kingdom Pseudomonadati; phylum Bacteroidota; class Flavobacteriia; order Flavobacteriales; family Flavobacteriaceae; genus Tenacibaculum; species Tenacibaculum sp. SZ-18. The sequence goes on from NZ_CP019335.1 coordinate 3,032,725, forward strand.
ACTTCTGAAAAATCATGCTTAAAAATTTTCTCATAGATTTTCTCTTGAAGCTTCATCACTTCATCGTTGGATAATTCCTTACGTTTTTGCTTATATAATGACCTTAGTTCCCTCTTGTCCATTTAAACAAATATAACTAAGAAAATCTATCTACGGCAAAAGGAGTTAAGTTCATACTTATTTTTTGATTGGAAATTACTTCTGATATGAGTTTTCCTGTTGCTGGTCCTAAACTCCATCCCATCATTGCATGTCCAGCAGCCACAATGAGATTTTTATATCCTGAAACTCGTCCAATATAAGGCAAACCATCTGGCGAACAAGGTCGTAATCCACATGCTGCATTTTGCTTTGCCTTGTTGGAAATATTTAGACTTGAATAATAATCAGAAGCGGCATTGGCAATAGCGTCTACTCTTTTCGAATTAATTTGATGATTGATTCCTCCTATTTCCATGGTTCCTGCAAATCGAGTAAACCCATCCATTGGAGTTACTGCTACTTTCGCTTCTAATAAAATAGAAGGTATTGTGATTTGAGTTTCATTTTGAACATCTATTCGGTATCCTTTTCCTGCTTGAACTGGAACATTAATCTTCAATTTTTTCATTAAGTTTTGAGTCCAAGAACCTGAAGCAACTACCAATTCATCAAAATGAATATCTTCATCTTTAGTTGTTATCGATTGAATAGTATTTGATTTCACATTGAATCCTACAACTTCTGTTTCCGATTTAAAAACAACTCCTTTACTCAACAAATAAGTTTTCATTTGTTGCATAAAATCGTTTGGAGTCATATGTGCATCAGATAAATAATGAACTGCTCCTTTAATATCTGAAGCTACAGAAGGCTCTAATTTCCGCAGTTCTTCTTGTGACAAATTAGCTACTTTTAAACCACATTCTACAGCCTTTTGTCCAACACTCCATTCTTCTTCTCCAGCTTTATCAGTTTTATACAACATTAATAAACCTTTGTGTTCATGAAAGAAATCAAACTCTTTCCCAGCTTTTATTTCTTCATATAAAGATCTACTCAACACATTAATATCTCTGATTACAGGAATGGAATCGGTTACTTTATGATGAGTTGCTGATTTTTTAAACAACCAAGACCATTCTAAAAAATCATAGTTCAACCTAGGTTTTACATAAAACGGACTAGAAGAATTAAACATCCATTTGATTCCTTTGGTAATGATTCCAGGAGCAGCCAATGAAATAATATGGCTTGGTGTAATTAAGCCTGCATTTACATAGGAAGCACCAGAACTAAAATCTGATTTATCTACTATAATGACTTCGTGCGCCTCTTTTTGTAAATAATAAGCCGAACATAAGCCTATTATTCCTCCTCCAATTATTACTATTTTCTTACTCATATTATATCACTTGAAATCCATGTGCATATGGGTCATCTTCATCGTCTATGATTATCGTATTGTATCCATATACTTTTGCCCAACCTTGAATGCTTGGAATAATTGCTTTTTTCCCTGCTAAAGTTGTTTCTTCTTTGACTCTTCCTATGAACTTACTTCCAATAAAACTTTCATGAATAAACTCCTCTCCTACGGCTAATTTTCCTTTAGCATGTAACTGAGCAATTCTAGCTGAAGTTCCTGTTCCACATGGGCTTCTATCTATTGCTTTATCTCCATAAAACACCGCATTTCTTCCAGATGAATTTTCATCAATTGGTGTTCCTGTCCATAACATATGAGAAACATCTCTAATGGTATCATTTTCTGGATGAATAAATTGATTGGGATATTTTTCATTAATTCTAGCTCGTACTTCTTGAGAATACTGAATTATTTTAGAAGCTGTAAATTCTTGGATTCCTGCAAAGTTTTTCTGCGGATCTACAATCGCGTAAAAATTTCCACCGTAAGCCACATCAAAACTGATCTCTCCTAATTCTGGACAATCAATCGTTAAATTCTCAGTAGCTAAATAACTTTTCACATTGGTTAAGCGAACCCAATCTACTTTTTCTCCAGTTTGCTGATACTCTATTTCTACCAATCCTGCTGGAGCTTCCATTTTAATAATTCCAGGTGTTTTAGGTTGAATTAATCCTTCTTCAATACCAATTGTTATGGTTCCTATAGTTCCATGTCCACACATTGGTAAACAGCCCGAAGTTTCAATAAATAAAATACCAAAATCGTTTTCAGGATTTTGCGGTGGATATAAAATCGAACCACTCATCATATCATGTCCACGAGGTTCAAACATTAAACCTTTACGAATCCAATCAAATTCTTTTAAAAAGTGTTGACGTTTTTCACTCATGGAATTTCCAACCAATTTTGGACCGCCATGTTTTACTACTCGAACAGGATTTCCACACGTATGCCCATCAATACAAGTAAAAACTGATCTCATATTGCTACGATTTATTGACTTCTCCGTTTACTACTCTTGTAATCTGTAATGGATTTTCATCTTTCAGCTCATCTGGTAATAAAGAATTTGGCCAATTTTGAAAGCTAAATGGACGTACCCAACGTTTGATAGAATTGATTCCAACTGCGGTAAAACGACTATCCGTTGAAGCTGGGTATGGGCCACCATGAACCATTGAAGGACAAACCTCAACTCCTGTTGGAACTCCATTAAAAATCAATCGTCCTACTCTGTTTTGCATTTTCGCAACTAACTCAGAATAATTCGAAATTTCGTCATCATCTGAAATGATAGTTCCCGTTAATTGGCCTTCCAAACCAGCGACGATTTCTTCTAGTTCTTTCAAGTTCTCGCAAGCAACCACAATTGAAAAAGGACCAAACACTTCATGATGTAAGTTTGAATTTTCTAAAAATGTTTTTCCTGAAACCATTGCTACTCCGTGTGAAGCATAATTTGTTTGAACCTCTCCGTCTAAGTTAGCTACTATAGTTACATCATTTTGATTAACTACTTGTTGCTTTCCTTTCTCGTAAGCTTCATGAATGTTGGGATGTAACATACAAGAAGGATTTATTTCTTTGGTTTTTGATCCTAATTCATCAATAAAACTAGACAATTCTTCTCCTGCGATTCCTAAAATTAAACCAGGATTCGTACAAAATTGTCCTGTTCCTAACGTTATTGATCCAGCATATGTTTTTGCTATCTCGTGTCCTCTATTTTGTAATGCTTTTGGTAAAACAACAACCGGATTTACACTTCCCATTTCAGCAAAAACTGGAATTGGTTCTTCTCTTTTAGCAGCAATATCTAATAAAGCTCTTCCTCCTTTAATACTTCCTGTAAATCCAACAGCTTTTACTTTTGGATGACTCACTAATTGTTGCCCTGAGTCATAATCTTTAGCATTGATATTCGAGAAAACTCCATTAGGCATACCTGTTTTTTCCGCTGCTTTAATAATTGCAGAAGCAATTAGCTCGCCTGTTCCTGCATGCATCGGATGTGATTTTACAATTACTGGACAACCTGCTGCTAAAGCTGCGGCTGTATCTCCACCTGCTGTTGAATACGCCAATGGAAAATTACTTGCTCCAAATACAACTACAGGGCCTAAAGGAATATTCATTTTTCGTAAATCTGGTTTTGGAGCCGGAGTTCTATCAGGAATTCCAGTATCTATAGAAGCTTCTACCCAAGATCCTTCTTCTACTAAATCGGCAAAAGAACGTAATTGAAAAATAGTTCTTCCACGCTCTCCAGCAGCTCTTCCAGCAGGCAAACCTGTTTCTGAACAATACACATTTATCAACTTCTCATCCAAAGCCTCAATTTCATCTGCAATAGCTCTTAAAAAAATAGCCTTTTTCGCTCCAGAAAAATGTTTATACACATCAAATGCTTCAGTTGCTTTAGCTACAGCATTTTCAATTTCTTCTGCAGTGGCTTGCGAGAAATTATTTTCTATAGAAACATTCAATTCTGGATTAAATGTTTTAAATGTAATATCTCCTTCAGATGATAATTGATTTCCTATATAATTTTTTCCAGTAATCATTTTTTACAAGCTTTTATAATTTGGTAGTGTTGGTCTATTTTGCAAACCTTTTTCAATAATTGATAAAACACGCTTTCGTTCTTCTCCTACTAATGGTAATCTTGGAGCTCTAACATTTTCGGTTCCGATTTCTGTAGCCACTTCAGCTAGTTTTATATTCTGAACTAATTTAGAATTAATATCTAACTCTAACAATGGTAAAAACCATCTATAAATCTCAAGTGCTTCTTGAATTCTTCCTGCTTTCTGTAACTCATAGATTGCTACTGTTTCTCTAGGAAATGCACATACTAATCCAGCAATCCAACCATCAGCTCCCATTAATAAGCTCTCTAAAGCTAAAGTATCAACACCCGTCATGATCTTTAAACGATCTCCAAATTTATTTTTAATACGAGTTATATTTGAAATATCTCTTGTTGATTCTTTAACAGCTTCAATATTTTGACACTTCAATAACTCATCAAACATATCTAAAGTTACTTCTATTCCATAATCTACAGGATTATTATATACCATAATAGGTAAAGAAGTATTATTGGCTACAGTCTTAAAATATTCAACAGTTTCTCTGCCATCCGCTTTATATCGCATTGGTGGAAGCATCATTAACCCTTTAGCTCCATCTTCTTCTGCCTTTTGAGCAGCTAAAACCGCATTTTTAGTAGTTTGCTCAGCAATATTAATCAGTACAGGAATCTTATTATCTACTATTTGAACAGTCGATCTTGTTAACTCTCTTTTCTCATTATCTGATAATGTACTTGCTTCTCCTAAAGTTCCGCCAAGTACAATTCCATGAACACCAGCATCTAACTGTGCGTTTATATTTAATTCAAAAGTTGATAAATCAAGTTTATCCTCTGATGTAAATTTGGTAGTTACGGCTGGCATAACTCCTTTCCATTCTATTGCCATTATTACTTTATTTAATGATGATTACTTAGATTTTTTTAGCAAATGTATCCTCAATGCAGTAGAATTGAATTGTAATTATTATCCCAAAATAACACTAAATTATCTAAATTTTATGTAACTATTAATTAAATGAATAATATAAGCTAAATTTATCCTCAAATTACCTGAAAGAATACATGAAAGCATTGCCATTTAAAATACCAAAACCAAAAAATTTAGGACTAATTTATCAAGAAGATAAAACACCCACTTTCTACGGTAATTTTCATGAACATGAAGAAATTCAGATTTCATGTATTGTACATGGTAAAGGTACTTTAGTTGTAGGTGATACTATTCATAGATATTCTGAAAATGATGTATTTGTTATCGGGAGCAACCTACCGCATGTGTTTAAAAGCGATGGAAATGAAGAAAAGTCTGATTCGTTTATGATCTCGTTATTTTTTACTGAGCATTCATTCGGATCTGATTTTTTCGAGTTGGATGATTTTAAAGAATTGAATCATTTCTTTGAAGATGCCTCCAATGGTTTTAAAGTCCTAAACTCCGACAGTTTGGTTCCGACTTTTTTACAATTACAAAAGGCCTCTAACCTTGAACGCTTTATTAGTTTTTTTGAGATTATTAGAGAATTAAACTCAATTGAAACACTGCCACTTGCGAAGTTTATTGCGAAGAAAAAGCATAATGATGATAGTGGAAAACGAATGCAAACGATAATGAGTTATACTATGAATAACTTTGAATCTGAAATAAGTTTAGATGCTATTGCTGAAAAAGCCAACATGACCAAAAATGCGTTCTGTCGATACTTCAAAAAACGAACGAATAAAACTTATTTTACTTTTTTGAATGAACTTCGAGTGGAAAATGCTTGTAAATTATTGGTTTCAAACAAAGACATCTCTGTTAAGGAAGTTGCTTATAAATGCGGGTATAATAGTTTATCTAATTTTAATAGAAAGTTTTTAGCGATAAAAGAAACCACACCTTTGAAATACAGAAATTCAGTTTTACAGAGTCTTTAATTCTTCCTTCAATTTTTTGGTCAATCCTTTTACGACTAAATCATAAGAATGATCTATTAATTCTTTAACAAGACTGTCTGGAACATCTAGATTTAAAGTAATTGTATTCCAGTGTTTTTTATTCATATGGAAACCTGGATTTATACTATCATATTCAGCTCTTAGCCCCTCTGACTTCTCAGGATCACATTTTAAATTGATTTTTTCCTCTCCTTTTTCCCATCTATCTAAACCAGTTAGAGCAAACATTTTTCCCATCACTTTAAACACTAAAGTCACTTCATCAAAAGGAAAGTGTTCTGTAACTCCTTTCTTTACGATACAATAATCTCTTAACTGTTCTACGTGCATTTTATTCGAGTAACTTAATATTTCCGTTGGGTAATTCTAAAGAAGAATAGTCTAATTCCCAACCAATAGTTTCAATTAAGTTTTTCATTAAAGCAATAGCTTCTAATGCTTCATGGTTTGCCGCTTGCATTAAGTTACTTTCAGGAATTTTTTGCAATACATGTTCTTTTGCTGCCTGGTTTACCTGCGTTAAATCTTCCGACGAAAACTTATTTAAAAAACCATCTTGAATGTCATAAAATCGAATATTTGGTTCAATAGAAAGCACTTCTGGTTCTGGAAAATTGAATAATTTAATTATTTTATTCTTCGTATCAGCTTCCATTTTAATTTTTCTAAAATCAAAACCAATATGAGTTTTCGCATTTATTAAAATGATAGCTTTCTTTTTACTCGATACCAATCCTAAGAGCTTATTTTGCTTATCTTCATGATGATATATTTCAGCAAACTCTCCTTCTACAGTAATTAACTTTGTTACTTTTTTTATTTTATCTAAAAGAATAACGGACTGACTTTGAGCTAAACCTCTCGTTCGAACTGTATTAAATTTCGAAAAAATAACATACGATGCTACCGCTCCGAATGCCAATCCTAAAAATAATAATTCCATAGGTTAAATATAGTTCTTCTTATGTAAACTAAGATGCTTCTTTTAAATATAAGTCACAAGTTCTTATAAACTAAACAATACTTCGATAATCCTAGACTAAATAATTAGTCGACTAAAGTAATTTTCTTTTATTACTTTCACATTGTCATCTATTTCAATTATGGAAATAATAAACTTACCTGAAGATTTATCGCTAGAAAATGATTTGTTCGCGGTTTACGACTATACTACTTCAAAAGAAAGTTTGAAGCAGATGGTTACGCTTCAAAAGAACACTTTTAGTTTTTTGATAAACGGTTCTAAGGAAGTGTTTTCGAATAAAAAAAACGTCTCGATTCAAAATGATTATTTTCTTTTAATGAAAAAAGGACGTTGCTTGATGACGGAAAAAATAATAAGTTCCGATAGTGATACTTACAGAAGTATTCTTTTCTTTTTTAGTAATGAAACTATTTTAAATTTTATTAAAAACAAAAAGATCTCTTTTAATAAAAACCCTGAACTTAAATCTTCCGTCTTTTCATTTAGTTATGACGCTTTTATCAAATCATTTGTAAGTAGTTTAATTGAAATTTCAAAGTTAAGTTCTGATCTTCAATTCTCTCTACTGGCATCAAAATTTGACGAATTACTCACCTACCTCATTACAGTAAATGGTTCAGATTTTATTGATTCTCTTCTGTACGAACTTCATAATGAAAATCATCATTTTATTGAAGTAATTGAAACTAACAAACTGAACAAATTAACGTTGAAAGAACTCTCTTTTTTGTCAAACATGAGTTTATCGAGTTTCAAAAGAGAATTTCAAAAACACTTTCAGACTTCGCCTAGTAAATGGTTTTTAGAACAAAGATTAGAACATTCAGCTATTCTTCTGCAAGACAAATCAGTGCGACCAACAGATATTTTTGAGGAAATTGGATATGAAAATCTTTCAAACTTTATTCAAGCATTTAAACTGAAGTTTGGAATGACACCAAAACAGTATCAATCAAGTTGAGCTTTTAGCAATACTTTTTGACCTGTTTTACACACAACTTTTTAGGAGTTTGCCTCTAATTTTGCATGGTAACTAATATTAATATCATGAAAAAATTATTCATTCTATCAAGCTTCTTAATTTTAACGTCACTTAACTCATTTGGTCAAAAGACATTCACGTTATCAAGCAAAACCTTATCCGGTCAAGCTACATTAAAAGAAGAATTTAATGGATTTGGTTGTGTCGGAGAAAATACATCACCAGAACTTTCCTGGAAAAATGCTCCTGAAGAAACAAAAAGTTTTGCCATTACCATGTATGATCCTGATGCTCCAACTGGAAGTGGATGGTGGCATTGGTTAGTGTTTGACATTCCTTCTAACATGAATCAACTTAAAGAAAATACAGGAAACATAAATCTGAATTTACTTCCTAAAGGAGTAATTCAAAGTATTACTGATTATGGCTTAAAAGGTTTTGGTGGACCATGTCCTCCAAAAGGTCATGGATTACATCAATATATAATTACAGTTTACGCATTGAAAACCGAAAAATTAGGATTAACAGCAGAAACAAATCCAGCCGTTGTAGGTTATTATTTAGGGAACAACACTATTGCAAAAGCTAGTATTGTAGCTTACTATCAAAGAAAATAGAATAACATTATTCTAATACATATAATATAGGCTTACTTGGTGTAGCATCATTTTCAAATGGTGCTATCATCAAGTTTAAGAAGTAAGTTCCATCTTTTACTGTATTTGGAACATAAATAAATTCAGTAATAGTAGCATCTAATCTTATTTCACCTTTCGTATTCCAAAACGCATTATGCGATAATAATAACCCATTATCTTTTTCTTTATCTAAAGAAGGCAAATCGATAAGTAAATGTTTTATTCCTTTTTCTCGCAAATAAATTGCAGCTTCTTCCGATACATATGGTGGATTGGTATTTGAATACCTTCTTCCTTTTTTATTTTCTCCATTAGGAAGTGTTCTAATTACGATAGCATCTCTTTTTTTATTTCCTAATGCAAGTTGCAATTGCTTTTTTGATATCACCTCATCTCCATCTTTCGATTCTGGAGCAACTGTAATTACTTCTGTAAAAAAGAAAAACTGGGATAAATTTTTATTTATAGAATGTACTTCTTTGGTGATATGGCCAACACATTCTGTATGTGTAATATGAGAATGTGGATTGAACTGAATACTATTAAAATTGACTGCAGCACCTTCAGAAACACTAATGATTTGCTCATCAAATTGCTCTGGGAATATTTTAGGATCATCTAAATACCATGCATTTACATTTTGTGTTTGAATATCAATCGGAATCGAAATATCAATTGGTTTACTTAAATCAATTTTATATTTTTTTGAGTTGTGTTTTATTTCTGCGATCATTTATACTGAACTTGTTTCAGTATCCTTATAAATCTCATCTAAATTTAATGAGCTTAATTCAGGATTTTTAGTTTCTATTAAGTTCCATTTCCATTCTTTTCTCCAATTTTTGAGCTGTTTCTCTCTAACAAATGCTTTTTGATATTCTCTAAATTCCTCAAAATACAATAAATCATGTACTTTATATTTCTTAGTAAAATGAGCTCCTTTACCTTTTCTGTGCAATGATATTCTAGTTTTTAAATCTTTCGTGGCTCCAATATACAAAAGTGTTCTTCTCTTATTTGAAAGAATATAAACGTATCCTTTTTTCATAGCTTTTTTTAGCAAAATCGTGATTTAAACTGAATTCTACAATTCTTAATCTAAAAATTAAAATTTGAAAAAATACTTTTGTGAAGAAAAGTTATAGACTAGTTTTCTCACGATTCTGAATCTAGTTCAGGGTAAATCATGTTTTTTTGGGATCCTGAATCAAGTTCAGGATGAATAGATCAGACGCAATTCCGTCAGTCAAAAACTTTCCTTTTCTAGTGGTTTTCAACGTATCGTTTTCAATATACAATAAATCTTGAAGAATAAATTTCTCTGCCTGCATCATCAAATACTGCAAATATTGATTTCCGAATTCTTGTACTATCCTTTTAAAATCAACTCCCCAAACGGTTCGTAAACCCGTCATCACATATTCATTATAACGATCTGTAACAGATAGTTCTTCAATTTCACAAGGCAACTCTTTCTCCTTTATTTTCTTACTATAAATGGCATTATTAGCAATATTCCAACTGCGTTCTTTTCCGTTGAAAGAATGTGCGGATGGACCAATACCTAAGTATTTTTTTCCTTGCCAATATGCCGAATTATTTTTACTAAAGAAATGTTCTTTTCCAAAGTTAGAAAGTTCATAGTGGACAAATCCTGCTTTATCTAGCTCATCAACTAAAATCAAAAACTGTTCTTGTGCTAACTCATCGTTTACATCATCAATAATTCCTTTTTCAATAAAACTTTGAAGCGCAGTTTTTGGTTCTACAGTTAACGCATAACTTGAAATATGCGGAACTCCAAAAGACAAAGCCGTTTCAATATTTTCTCTCCATTCATCATTTGTTGTATTCGGTATACCGTAAATTAAATCGACAGAAATATTATCAAAGTAGCGAGTCGCTACAGACAAACATTTTTTTGCTTCTTCTGCATTATGAGCTCGATTCATCAGTTTCAAATCTTTTTCAAAAAACGATTGAATTCCGATACTTAATCGATTTACTGGAGAATTTGATAACTCAATAATGTTCTCTTCAGATAAATCGTCTGGATTTGCCTCTAGAGTAATCTCAGGATCTTGAATTACTTTATAATTTTGATGCACAGTATCAATCAACAATTTAATTTCCTCTGAAGACAAAACACTTGGTGTTCCTCCTCCAAAATAAATTGTAGCTACTTCTTCATTACTGAATTCATCTTTTCTTAATTCAAGTTCTAAAATCAACGCTTCCATCATATCATCTTTTCTCTTCAAAGAAGTAGAAAAATGAAAATCGCAATAATAACAGGCTTGCTTACAAAACGGTATGTGTATATAAATTCCGGACAATTCGCAGTTATCAGTTATCAGTTATCAGTTATCAGTTATCAGTTATAAGTTATCAGTTATCAGTTATCAGTTATCAGTTATCAGTTATCAGTTATCAGTTATCAGTTATCAAATTTATTAATTCTTGTAGTTTTTAAAATTGAAAATAAAATTTTATCAAGTTCATCAGCTTTCTTAAATAAATTCGTAAACTCTTTTAATTCTAAATCTTCACTAACTTTTAATAAAGACAACCAATACTTTGTTTCTAAACACTCTTTATAAGCAATTGAAATTTTCGAAAAAAAGTCAGCTTTTGAAATAGCTCCATTAGCCTCAACAACATTAGCTCCAATTGAGGTACCACTTCTTAATAATTGTTTAGAAAGGATAAACTCCTTATTTACTTTCATTAAATTTTTACTCAACCTCACAATTGACAGAGCAAAATCATAAGACTTATTCTGTAGTGGGTTATTTTTTAGTTTCATGGCTTTTAATTTTAATAATTATAAAATGATCACTGTTTATTATTTCATTGATCATTGAAAAATTAACCTAGTTAATTTTTTTAGGATTTTGCTTTACAAAAGCTGCCCAACCTGTATAATTTTTACCACCAACTTTAGCACCCGAATTATAAAAATGACAAACCGCAGCAGCCAAACCATCTGTGGAATCTAAATTCTTAGGTAATTCTTTTAAATTTAACAACGATTTGAGCATCATAGCAACTTGCTCTTTACTTGCTTTCCCATTTCCTGTAATTGCCATTTTAATTTTTAACGGTGCATATTCTGTAACTGGAATTTCCCTTGATAATCCTGCTGCCATAGCCACTCCTTGTGCACGACCTAACTTTAGCATTGACTGTACGTTTTTACCAAAAAAGGGAGCTTCTAAGGCGATTTCATCAGGTTTATAAGTATCTATCAACTCAATAGTACGATCAAAAATGAGTTTTAACTTTAAGTAATGATCATCATATTTTTTTAAAATCAATTCATTCATTTGAACAAATTCCATCTTTTTACCAATGACTTTTATAATTCCAAATCCCATGATAGTTGTTCCGGGATCAATACCTAATATGATTTTTTCTGTCTTCAAATTTTATTGTACTTAGTACTGACACAAAACTACTACAATTTTAAGTTAGTTTTGTCATTGCGAATGAAACAAAGTGATTCCGAAGCTTCGGAAGAAGTAATCTACAAATTAAAACCAAATAGATTACTTCGTCGCTATTCGCTTCTCGTAATGACTTTGAGAGAATTATTAATAGGAAAATTATTTTAAAACTTGTCATTGCGATGAAGTGAAAACGCAAGAAGCAATCCTTATATCGAGATAAAACAGATTACTTCACTCCGTAAACTGCGTTCGTAATGACGTTGAACGAACTATTAGAGAAATAAACTTTTTTCGAAACTCGTCTTTACGAATGAAAAAAAGTGATATGAAGTAATACTTATGTCGAGATAAAGCAGATTACTTCACTCCGTAAACTGCGTTCGTAATGACGTTGACCGAACTATTAACAAAATAAACTTTTTCCTAACTCGTCTTTGCGATGAAGTGAAAACGTAAGAAGCAATCCTTATATCGAGAGATAAAACAGATTACTTCACTTCGTAAACTCCGTTCGTAACGACGTTGAACGAACTATTAGTAAAATAAACTCTTTCCTAACTCGTCTTTGCGAATGAAAAAAAGTGATTCCGAAGCTTCGGAAGAAGCAATCTACAAATTAAAACCAAATAGATTACTTCGTCGCTATTCGCTTCTCGTAATGACTTTGAAAGAATTATTAATAGGAAAATTATTTTAAAACTTGTCATTGCGATGAAGTGAAAACGTAAGAAGCAATCCTTATATCTAGATAAAACAGATTACTTCACTCCGTAAACTGCGTTCGTAATGACGTTGAACGAACTATTAGAGAAATAAACTTTTTTCGAAACTCGTCTTTGCGAATGAAAAAAAGTGATATGAAGTAATACTTATGTCGAGATAAAACAGATTACTTCACTCCGTAAACTGCATTCGTAATGACGTTGAGCGGAATATTAGAGAAATAAACTCTTTCCTAACTCGTCTTTGCGAACGAAACAAAGTGATATGAAGCAATACTTACATCGAGATAAAACAGATTACTTCACTTCGTAAACTCCGTTCGTAACGACGTTGAACGAACTATTAGTAAAATAAACTTTTTCCTAACTCGTCATTGCGATGAAGTGAAAACGTAAGAAGCAATCCTTATATCGTAAAAAAAACAGATTACTTCACTTCGTAAACTCCGTTCGTAACGAGGTTGAACGAACTATTAGTAAAATAAACTTTTTACTAACTCGTCTTTGCGAATGAAAAAAAGTGATTCCGAAGCTTCGGAAGAAGCAATCTACAAATTAAAACCAAATAGATTACTTCGTCGCTATTCGCTTCTCGTAATGACTTTGAAAGAATTATTAATAAGAAAATTATTTTAAAACTTGTCATTGCGATGAAGTGAAAACTTAAGAAGCAATCCTTATATCGTAAAAAAAAACAGATTACTTCACTCCGTAAACTGCGTTCGTAATGACGTTGAACGAACTATTAGCAAAATAAACTTTTTCCTAACTCGTCTTTGCGATGAAGTGAAAACGTAAGAAGCAATCCTTATGTCGAGATAAAACAGATTACTTCACCTCGTAAACTGCGTTCGTAATGACGTTGAAGGAACTATTAGTAAAATAAACTTTTTTCGAAACTCGTCTTTGCGAATGAAACAAAGAGATTCCGAAGCTTCGAAAGAAGTAATCTACAAATTAAAACCAAATAGATTACTTCGTCGCTATTCGCTTCTCGTAATGACTTTGGGAGAATTATTAATAGGAAAATTATTTTAAAACTTGTCATTGCGATGAAGTGAAAACGTAAGAAGCAATCCTTATATCTAGATAAAACAGATTACTTCACTCCGTAAACTTCATTCGTAATGACGTTGAACGAACTATTAGCAAAATAAACTTTGCCCTAACTCGTCTTTGCGAATGAAAAAAAGTGATATGAAGCAATACTTACATCGAGATAAAACAGATTACTTCACTCCGTAAACTGCGTTCGTAATGACGTTGAACGAACTATTAGTAAAATAAACTTTTTTCGAAACTCGTCTTTGCGAATGAAACAAAGTGATCTGAAGTAATCCTTATATCGTAAAAAAAAACAGATTACTTCACTCCGTAAACTGCGTTCGTAATGACGTTGAACGTAATATTAGAGAAATAAACTCTTTCCTAACTTGTCATTGCGATGAAGTGAAAACGTAAGAAGCAATCCTTATATCGAGATAAAACAGATTACTTCACTCCGTAAACTCCGTTCGTAATGACGTTGAAGGAACTATTAGTAAAATAAACTTTTTTCGAAACTCGTCTTTGCGAATGAAAAAAAGTGATTTGAAGCAATACTTACATCGAGATAAAACAGATTACTTCACTCCGTAAACTGCATTCGTAATGACATTGAATGAATTATTATAGAAATAAACTTTTTTCGAAACTCGACTTTGCAAATGAAAAAAAGTGAGATAAAAAGATAGAATTTAAAAAGTTCTATCTTTTTTATTACTGCTTTTTCTAAACTCATTCCAAAAAAAGCAACACTTATACACTTAAGCTTTTAAAAATAGTTTTTATTTTGTTGTTTTGATATATAATCTAAAATGTTAAACCTAAAACTAAATTATTATGGCAACTATTCTTTTTACTCCAGGAACTAAGTTCGGAACCGTAACAAGTAGTACTATTCCTTCTCAAAAAATTAAACTGATGGCACCCTCTATCAGACCTTTATCACCTTCAATAACTGCTCAAATGACTGGTTCAGGCTCAGGTGAAAAGGTTGTTCTTTCTGCTGTGGTTTTTGTTTCAGAAGCTAATCTTCCAGCTAACAATCAAATGACTTTTGATATTAACTATTTGGTAACGGATTTGGATAAAGTTTCAATTTATATTGCATCACAAGATTCTTTTACACCTTCTAATGTTTTTTATCCTTTTGTTGTTGAGATTGAATTTTCTCCTTCTCAAGTACCTAATTTATCAAATAACCTAAGTTCTATAAAAGTTATCAATTGGGACGCAGATCCTGAAGGTTCTAGAGGAACAGAAATCAGAGTCGGAGGGTAACTTTCCTCCATTTACAACTTAACTTTTAAGTAAAAAACATTTTTTTAAATTTGGTTTTAGATATATCAATTTATGCTTCATCTAAAACCATTTTTAATTTTCATCTTTTTATTTAGCTCTATTACTTTATTCACACAAGTGAATAACGACAAAATCCTGTCTCGCTTTCTCTCAGATACAATAATCATAAAAGAGCTACCAAAAACACCTAGTGGTAGTTTTATTGAAAAATCTACACATTATTTTTTTAAAAAAAATTGGGACTCCACTCTCGTTTACACATCTAAACAACTGAATACTAAACACAACGATAAAAACACTAATGATTATTGCCACTTCTTCCGAGGTTTTTCTTTTTTTAAGAAAAATTTACCTTCCGAAGGAAAAAAAGAATTTGAATTAATTTCCCCTCAATTTGAATATTCTGAAAATGTTAAGTTTAACTTAGCTATAATTTTATTTAACCAAAAAGAATACAATCAAACTATTCAATATTTAAGTGGTTTAAGTACTAATACAAAGCTAAATAAAAACCTAAATATTTCCAGCAGCTCCCCTTCATATATAATAGGTCTATGTCATGTGCTTTTAAAGAAATTTAACTTAGCTGAACCATTTTTAAAAAAAGGATTAGAGGAAAAAATTCATGAAAGAGACACATTAGAACTTGTTACATATTACGGAAATATTGCTTCTTTGTATTACGAACAATATATAGATAGTACTGCAATTAAATATTTCAAAAGAGCCTATTCACTTGCACAAAAACTGAACCTAAACACAAAAGATATTTCTAACGAAATGAAACGTTTAGTGTTTGATAAAAAATATTTTGCTGCGAAAAATATGGCCGTAGTAGAAGAAAACAGAAAAGATTTTAAAAACGCTCTATTATATAGAAAAGAAATGGAAATTTGGATCGACTCTTTAAACAATCAAAATAGGATTTATGAAGTTGCTCAAAAAGAAAAAGAATTCGCGGTTGCAGCGAAACAAAAAGAAGTCGATTTTTTACAGGTTCAAAATAAATTAAAAGAAACACAACGCAGAATCTTTTTATTCTCAGCGATTGGTTTACTGCTCTTTTTAGGAGTTGGTGCATATTTCTTCAGAGAAAAAGTAAAAACCAATAAAATTATTGCTGCTCAAAAAGAAACTTTAGATGAATTAAACACGACTAAAGACAAGTTATTCTCCATTGTAAGTCATGATTTACGTTCTTCTGTAAACGCCTTAAAATCGAGTAACAAAGTTTTACTTGATAATTTGGCTTCCAAAAACCTAGAAGCATTAGAAAATTTACTTCATAAAAATAGTACCATTGTAAACGGAGCCTACGGTTTACTAGACAACCTTCTGAACTGGGCTTTGATGCAAACCGAACAACAATATTTTAGTATTGAAAAACAACGTTTATTTATTATCACAGAACACGTTGCTTATAATTATAAACCTCTATTATTAGAGAAAGAGCTAAACTTTGAAAATACAGTTTCTAAAAAAGAGTTTGTTCAGGCTGATCAAGAATCTTTAAAAATTGTACTTAGAAACCTTATTGATAATGCGATTAAGTTTTCTCAACCCAACGGATTCATCAAAATTTATAGTTCAAATACTATTGAAGGTTTTACTAATTTAATTGTAGAAGATTCAGGATTAGGAATGAGCGATGCTACTCGATTAAAATTGTTAGATGATTCTGTTTTACTGAATAAAAAAGAACACGAAGACATTATTGGAACTGGTTTAGGGATTCAATTAGTAAAATCAATGATTAAAAAGAACAACGGAAAATTCGATATTGAAAGCGAAGTAGGAAAAGGAACAAAAATGATTGTATCTTTACCTAAAGCCAATATTAGTTAACTGCAATAAATAGTCATTGCGACTCCGTCCCAACGTATTGGATAAGGGAGAAGCAGTCTTATTAAAATTATAGACTACAAAAAAACTACATGTAATTTCGTTTTTCCGCAGTGATAAATGGCTATTTGATAGTTTTTTAATGAGCAAAAACATTCTTATATGGATAATGTTAATATTTTGATTATTGAAGATACACCTCAAGAAAGTGACAAGCTAATTGAGGTATTAAAAGAAAACAATTATACCATTTCTGGAGTTGCCAGAACTTTTAAAGAGGCTCTCGATTTATACTACAAAGTGAAAGTAGATATTGTAATTATTGATATTTTTCTAAATAGCGTTCCTGATGGAATTACATTCGCAGAAACTATTAATACTGTTCCTGATGCTTCTAAACCTTTTGTGTTTTTAACAAGTTCTACTGACCGTAAAATATTTGAACGCGCTAAACTTACGCAACCTTTTAGCTTTTTAATGAAACCTTTTAATGAGTTGGAAGTTTTATACGCTATTGAAATGGCTGTTGAAAAGTTCTACGATCAAAATGATGTGTTTATCACAGATGAAGAAGATACTGTTATTAGTAGTGATTACTTGTTCATCAAGAAAGGAAAATCACTGAAAAAAGTATTATTGACGGATATTATTTATATAGAAGTTGAAGAGAAATACTGTAATATAATTACTGCCAATGAAAAGTTTGTGATTTTAATATCGCTTACTAAGATTTTAAAACTATTAGACGAAAACTCTTTCTGTAGAACACATAGAAACTATATTGCCAATATTGATAAGATTACTGAAATAGTACCTACAGATAACCTCATACTTTTACAAGGTAATCATCATATTACATTAAGCGAACGTTATAAAGATTTAATTAAAAAAGTCCGTACACTTAAGTAAAATCTAAATGTAATTTGTATAAATGACGTAATTTCCAATTTTACAAAATAGATTACTTCGTTATACTTCCTCGTAATGAAAACACAAAACCTCATTACGAATAAAATAACGTGAAATGAAGTAATCTCAAGTAAGAATCTACATTTAACTTAAAATACAAAGATCACTTTGCATCTCGCAATGACTAGTGAAGTTTTCATTCTTCTTTTTCCTTTTTTCATGGAAAAGAAATCCATTCTTATTCCATTTTCAACACTTAACACACTTATTAACAATAACTTTAAGATATAAATAAAAGCTAGTCATTTATTTCAATAATGTAAAAATTGAATTTACGAAGTAAAAACCCAGCCGTGTTTCGGTATATAAATAAAGTTACTTCTAATCAATAAAGACTAATCAAAATTAATCTAACCATAGTGAAGCAGAACTCACTGTAAAAAAACGAGGCGGATTCCGAAAAGCCTTACGAGTAGGAGAAAATTAACTAAACTATAAAATTATGGTCGCAGAAGATACAGCGTTAGAAACAATATATTACAAAGGAACAATGGGGTTTGCTCCTAACCCTTTAGCAACAGTTGTTAATTTTTCATTATTACTTAACTATGAAGATAATAGCGTTAGTGGAACAGTAAAAATTAACGTAGGAACAGACAAAAAATCATATACTGGTAAGGTGAGCGGAAAAGTATACTCAACTGGTTTAAATGGTTTTTTAAGAGTACTTAGTTTACAAGGAAATATTCCTTCAGACGATAAGTTAACTCCATTAGAGTTTCCCTTTGAAGCGAATATGGCCTTAAAAGCTGATTGGAGTGGTGAAGGTGGTTTTTCTTTCCAAGGACAACATGAAGAGAACGTTCCTGTAAAAGGATCAATTTTTAACGAAAAAGCAACAATTGTGAAAAATAATATTTTTCAATTGTCAGCTTTAAGTCAAAACGACTCAGGAGCTACAGATGGATCAAATTTATATTGTAAAATTACTAAAATAAATAATGGTTTTTTACGTGCAGGATCCTCTCCTGTAAATGAATATGTGCACTTACCTATTCCTCCTGGAGCTTCTACAAAAGCTCCAAAAACACCAACTTGGTTCTTAGAAACTGAAAAAGGTAAAGATGCAAGTTTTGAAATTACCATTTCTTGTCCAGATAACCCAGAATATCCAGTAAAATCAATCACTATCAAAGAATCTGATGTCATTGGATGGGCTGCTGAACATTTCGAGAAAAGAGTTAATCAAATTTATCAAAAAGGTGACAATGGAATCATTGGTTTTGCTCAAAAAGGTCCTGAAGGTTATATTTATACAATAACAGCAGGAATTTTAAATCCAAGATTACACGGTAACTTAGCTACTATTTAATAGATTGAAATGAACTTCGGATAATCTAACTGTAATTTGAATCTATTCAAAACAGCACATTGTACTTTGAATAAATATAATGTGCTGTTTTTTATTTATAAATACTTCTTGTTTATTTGACCTCTACAGAAGTAAATTTAAATGAATTTCCATCAAATAGTCCTTTATCCGATAACTTCAATGCTGGAATAACCAATAATGCCATAAAAGATAAAGTCATGTAAGGAGCTCTTAATTTACTTCCCATTCCTTTTGCCATTTCATCCAGTTCGGCATAAGCTTTTCCAATAATTTCTGCCGGTTGATCACTCATAATTCCCGCCACTGGTAATGCAACCACCTTTTCTTCTAAATCATTTACGGCACAAATACCACCCTTATTCTCAATTAATAAATTAACAGCCTTACAAATTGCTTCATCAGAAACTCCAACAGCAATAATATTATGTGAATCATGACCTACAGAACTAGCAATTGCTCCTTCCTTCAAGCCAAAATTTTTGATAAATGCGATTGCAGGTTCGGCATTTTTATAACGATTTACAACCGTCATTTTTAAAACATCATTATCAACATCTGAAACTAAATTTCCATCTTTAATTAATGAATTAGTTTCTACTTCATTAGTAACCAATTCGCCATCTAATGCTTCAATAACTCGAATCTTTTCTGATGCAGAATGAAATTCAAAATCAGCATTTTTCTTTACATCCGTATTGAAATTATTTACTACTTCAAATTCAACAGATTTCACGAATGTTTCACCATTATCTGCAACTAACTCTCCATTAATGTATGTTTGTAAAACTTTGAATTTTTTCAAATCTTCTACAACAATAAAATCAGCATCACTACCTTCATTTAATAATCCAACATCTAAATTGTAATGTCTTACTGGGTTTATACAAGCTGCTTTTAAAACTTTAAATGTATCGATTCCTTTAGCTACTGCTCTTTCGCAAAGTTGATTTAAATGCCCTTCCAATAGATCATCCGGATGTTTGTCATCAGAACAAAACATTATATTATCAAAATATTCAGGAAGTAGATCAATTAACGAATCGAAATTTTTAGCAGCACTGCCTTCACGAATAATTACTTTCATTCCTTTCTGAAGTTTCTCTAGAGCTTCTTCGTAAGTAAAACATTCATGATCCGTGTAAATTCCAGCAGAAATGTATTTATCTAAATCTTCTCCTCTCAAACCCGGTGCATGTCCATCAACTGGTTTATTGTAATGCTTCGCCCAAGCTATTTTCTTTAGCACTTCTTCATCCTGATAAATAACTCCAGGATAATTCATCATTTCAGCTAAATACTTAATATCAGGATTCTCCAACAACTTTTTAATATCATCAGAATTTATGATTGCTCCAGCACTTTCAAAATAAGTAGCAGGCACACATGAAGGAGCTCCAAAATTAAATTTTAATGGAACTTTCTTCCCATTAGTAATCATAAAATTAACTCCTTCTACACCTAAAACATTTGCTATTTCATGCGGATCAGAAACTGTAGCTATTGTTCCATGGGTAACGGCTATTTTAGCAAATTCCGAAGGAACTAACATCGAACTTTCAATATGAATATGAGCATCTACAAAGCCAGGTAAAATATATGTTTCATTAGTATGATTACTTTCTCTAATTGATTTTATCTTTCCGTTTTCAACTTCAACTTCTCCTTTAAAAATCTTTCGATTTATAATATCAACTATCTTCCCTTGTATTGTCATATATAAGTTCTTTTATGCTAAAATAATCAGTTTTCAAAAAAAAAGCATCCTAAAAGGATGCTTTCAAATTATTATTTTTTAATGATCGGTGGACCACCTGCTAATATCTCTTCATTTGCATATTCTTCAAACTTCTTAAAGTTAGCTCTAAAAGAATCTGCTAATTTATGAGCTGTTTCATAATACCCTTCATCATTATTCCAAGCTTGACGCTGACTTAACAATTCAGATGGAATTCCAGGACATTTCCTTGGTTGTGCTAATCCAAATACTGAGTGTATGTGATAATTTTCGTGCGTAATCTCTTCTGGTAAACCTCCAGTAAGAGCTGCATTAATCATTGCACGAGTATATTTTAATTTCATTCTGTTTCCCACTCCATAAGGACCAGCGAACCATCCTGTATTAACCAACCAAACATTAACACCTGTTTCTTTCATTTTCTCGCTTAACATTTCTGCATAACGAGTTGGGTGTAATGGCATAAAAGGTGCTCCAAAACAAGCAGAGAAACTTGGTAATGGCTCAGTAACTCCAGCTTCTGTTCCTGCAACCTTAGCTGTATATCCAGATATAAAGTGATAAGCGGCCTGACCTGGAGTTAATTTTGAAATCGGAGGTAACACACCGAATGCATCCGCAGTTAAGAAGAAAATATTTTTTGGATTCTTTCCAATAGATGGAACTCTAATATTTTCAATATGGTGAATTGGATAACTCACACGAGTGTTTTGTGTAATAGTTGTATCAGCGAAATCAACATTTCCTTTCTCATCCATTACAACATTCTCTAGGATTGCTCCTTTTTTAATTGCTCCGTAAATCTCAGGTTCTTTCTCTTTAGATAGATCAATAACCTTAGCGTAACATCCTCCCTCAAAGTTGAAAACTGTGTTCTCAGAAGTCCATCCATGCTCATCATCTCCAATTAAACTTCTGTTTGGATCGGTTGATAATGTGGTTTTTCCAGTTCCTGATAATCCGAAGAAAATTGCTGTATCTCCATCTTTACCAACATTTGCAGAACAGTGCATTGGTAAAGTGTTCTTGTATACTGGTAAGATAAAGTTTAATGCTGAGAAAATTCCTTTTTTGATCTCTCCTGTGTATCCAGTTCCACCAATTAAGGCAACTTTTCTTGAAAAGTTTAAGATTGCAAAGTTATGTTGACGAGTTCCGTCAACCTCAGCATTTGCCATAAATCCAGGTGCATTAATTACAGTCCATTCTGGAGAAAAATCTTTTAATTCTTCAGCTGTTGGACGTAAAAACATATTATATGCAAACATGTTACTCCATGGATATTCGTTTACAACTCGAATATTTAACTTATAATCTTCATCAGCACATGCATAACTATCTCTAACGAAAACCTTTTTATCAGAAAGATATGCAGTTACTTTATCATATAATTTATCAAACTTGTCAGAATCGAATGGGATGTTAATATCTCCCCACCAAATCTCATCTTTAGTGATTTCGTCTTTAACTATGAATCTATCCATAGGAGACCTTCCTGTAAACTCACCTGTATTCACTGCAATGGCACCAAACGCAGATTCTTTACCTTGTCCTTTTTCAATAGTTAAACCGTGTAACTCCTCTGAAGTTAACTGATAACGAACCGTAGAACTCTTAATACCTAATGATTCTAACGAAATCGTTTTCGTTTCAAGATTTGTCATCTAATATCTTTTTAGTTGTGTTTTATTTTCGACAAAAATAAATCTTTTTGTTTAAACTGCTTATTATTACCAATGATTTATTAAGAATTTATTTTTTCATCGATTTTTTGAGGAATTCATAAAATAATAGAATCCAACCTATTATTAAGATAAGTCCTCCCAGTGGAGTTACAAACCAAATACTGCTAACTGGCACTCCCAACAAATAAATTAAATAAATAGATCCAGAAAAAAGAGCGACCCCTGAAATGAAAATAAGGGTCAATTTATTCTTTAAGTTTAAGGAAATATGATCTGTAAAATTAACAAGTAGGAGAACAATTACATGATACATTTGATATCTCACCGCAGTTTCAAAACTTTTTAATGCCTCCGGAGTTAAGCTTTCTTTTAGTGCATGAGCTCCGAAAGCTCCTAAAATAATTGTTACAACTCCTAAAAACGTAGTTATTGTTAAATTTTTATACATTATTTTTATATTTGTTAAATATTAAACTTTTAGCAAATTGTTTTTGCTTTACAAAACAAACAAATTTACTACATAAATAGATGAGAAATATACTGATTATTGGAGCAGGAAGATCAAGCTCTTCCTTAATAAAATATTTACTTGACAAATCCTCAAACGAGAATTTACATATTACTATTGGTGATCTTTCTGTAAAAAATGCAGAACAAAAGATTAACAATCATTCAAATGCTTCTGCAATTCAATTAGATGTTTTTAATGAACAAGAACGTAAAAAAGCAATTCAACAATCGGACATCGTAATTTCAATGTTACCTGCTCATTTACATATTGAAGTCGCTAAGAATTGTATAGAGTTTGAAAAACATATGGTTACCGCTTCGTATATATCTAAAGAAATGCAAGCGCTTAACGATGAAGCAAAATCAAAAGGATTGATTTTTATGAACGAAATTGGTCTTGATCCAGGAATCGACCACATGAGTGCTATGGATATTATTGATAGAATTCGTGAAAATGGTGGAGAAATGTTATTATTCGAATCGTTCTGTGGTGGATTAGTTGCTCCTGAAAGCGACACTAATTTATGGAACTATAAGTTCACTTGGAATCCAAGAAATGTAGTTTTAGCCGGACAAGGTGGTGCTTCTAAATTTATTCAAGAAGGATCTTATAAATACATTCCGTATCACAAATTATTCAGAAGAACCGAATTTTTAACTATTAACGGCAATGGACAATTCGAAGCTTATGCTAACAGAGATTCTATAAAGTATAGAAGTATTTATGGTTTAGAAGCTATTCCAACGATGTATCGAGGTACCGTGAGAAAAGTAGGTTTTTCAAGAGCTTGGAATGTATTCGTTCAATTAGGAATGACTGATGACAGTTACACAATCGAAGGATCAGAACATATGAGTTATCGTGATTTTACAAATTCTTTCTTAGCTTATTCACCTTCAGATTCAGTAGAATTAAAATTTAGATCCTATTTAAAAATTGATCAAGATGATATTATGTGGGCAAAGTTTCTTGAATTAGATATTTTTAATGGACAAAAAAGAGTTGAATTAAAGAATGCGACTCCTGCACAAATTCTTCAGAAAATTTTGATGGATTCTTGGACTTTACAGGAGGATGATAAAGATATGATTGTAATGCATCATAAATTTGGATATAAAGACCAGACGGGAAAACACCAAATTGAAAGTAGTATGATTATTAAAGGAGATGATCAGACCTTTACGGCAATGGCAAAAACAGTAGGATTACCAGTCGCAATGGCTACTTTAAAAATACTTAATGGAGAAATAACAACTCCAGGTGTTCAACTTCCAATTAACAAAGAAGTTTATAAACCTATTTTAAAGGAATTAGAAGACTACGGAATTAATTTTGTTGAAAAAGATGTTCCTTATTTAGGATATAATCCGGAAGGAGTTATCGGATAGATTATTTATTTGAATAAAAAAATGGGTTGCTGTTGTTTCCCTCAGAACATTATGGCAACCCATTCGATCAAACTTTTTGGAAGCATATCTTACTTTAATTTATTATGCCCTTACCCATAGAAATCTCAGTATTGAGGATTGGCTTCACGGGTATAAAACAACTACAGTGTAAAACACCCTACTTTTTTTTTAAAAAAAGTAACAAATTGTAAGTTTTCATGTCTTTAAGCAAAATTAAAGACATGAAAATATATTGAAACAAAAGGAAAACTAGATATACATGAAAAATCATTATGTAAATGATGGTATGATCAATTCAAAATACAGAACTCGACCTGTTGAAAAAGTATTAACAGAATTATCTAAACACATATTACCAAACTTTAATTAGTGGCTGACAACTGATTCTATTGAACTTCAACACAAGAGCAACCAATTAAGATTAACGTTCGTTAACACTGAATAACGAAAAATAACAATATTACTGATCGTTTTCCCAGTTTTGTTTTATGTTAACTCAAACAATAACAAAAAATGAAAAACATTTTAAAGGTGTTAATTTTATGTATCTCATTTTATCATCTTAGTGCACAAATTGCGAAAATTCCTTTTGAATTAGTTGATGATCTTATGTATGTTAAGGTAAAAATCAATGACAATTCTAAAGAAAATGTGTTTGTTTTTGATACTGGAGCAACTGCCGATTTACTTGATTCTTCGATTGCGAAAAAACTTGGATTAAAACCAAATTATAAACAGAAAACAACTGGAGCAGGTGGAACCAAATCATACGACGTTATTTTATCTCAAAAGCTTAGTTTAAACAACAGTATTACTGTAGATAACACCCATTTAGTATTAAGCGATTTATCAAGAATTATCAGAAGATCAGGTAAGAATTTTGATGGAATTATTGGTTATAGTTTACTAAAAAACCATGTAACTCAAATAGACTATGATAACCATGAAATTTTAGTTTACAATAAAATTGATGATTTAAGCACTGATGGTTATAAACCAATTTCTTTTAAATTCGGAAATGGTATTCCAATTCCTCAATTTGATATTGACATTACCTTAAGAAATTCAGAATCTTTTACCGGTAAAGTATTCTTTGATAGTGGAGCTGGTTTAACAATGTTAATGAATAGTCCTTTCGCTGCATCTAATGAAATTGGTAATAAAGTTAAAAAAAGACTTATTTCAAAATCAGAAAATTTACACGGCGAATCTACTTCAGAAAAAATTGCAATTAAAAGTATGAACATAGGTGGATATCAATTATCTGAAATGCCAATTAATATTGCGCACGATAAAAATGGAGTAAGTAGTTATGAAAATTATTTGGGGATTTTAGGAGGAGCTGTAATCAGCAAATTCAATGTTATTCTAGATTATAATACTTCTACTCTTTATTTAAAACCAAACAAAAATTACACGAAACCATTCGACTTTCCAATGAGCGGAATTAGCTTAATCAAAACTGAAGATGATAAAACAATAATTGATCGAGTAGAAAAAACAAGTGACGCTTATAAAAAAGGGATCAGAAAAGGAGATGAATTGCTATCTGTAAATAATGATTCCTCTGGAAACATTCAAAATTACAGAGCTTACCTTAAACAAAAAAATGGAACCGTAGACTTAATTTACAGTAGTATCAAAGGACAACCAAAAACATCGACCATTAAACTTGAAAGGTTGCTTTAAAAAATTACATCTTCAAATAAAAATCTTTTGTTAATTCAATATAGGCATCAGTATACTGGTGTCTTTCTTTTTCTATAATTAATTCTTCAGATATAAACCCTTTCTTCTCAAAAGAAAACTCCAATAAACTTCTCTTTAATTCAGAATTCTCGTTTCCACGAACCCTACAAATTCTATTTAAAAACAAGTCTAATGACAATGCTAATTCCACAAACTTTTCTTCTTCTTTATAAGGAATGATTGTCGCAAAAGTTCCTTTCTCATTAAGTAACGCTGAAACACCTTTCAATAAATCTTCAAAACTTAGGGAAGATGTAAATCGAGCTTCATTTCGAGCAGTATCTTTTGTTTCATATTCGTCTGTGTAAAAAGGAGGGTTCGAAATAATTAGCTCATACGTTTCTTCTTCCTCACTCAATTCTAGAGCAAATTCCTGAAACGTTGCATTGTAACAAAACAAACGATCGCCCCAATCTGACTTCTCAAAATTTTCAACTGTTTGTTCGTAAGCATCTCCATTAATTTCAACAGCATCGATAGTCATAGCATCCGATCTTTGAGCAAGCATTAAAGCAATGACTCCTGTTCCTGCTCCTACATCCAAAACACTATCCAAATACTCATCTACGGAACACCACGCTCCTAACAACACGGCATCAGTCCCAATTTTCATTGCTGTTTTATCTTGATGAACAGTAAACTCTTTAAATCTAAAAGGCTCCATTTAAAATAAACGACTAATAAGTTTTTCTGCATTAAAAAATAGAAACAGCACTATTGCTAAAAGTATCACTAAAAACAAACCCTTTTTAGGGTTTGATTTCTTCCTATTTCCAAATCGTTTCATGTAACGAAAATATTTATTGATTAATTTTTGGTTGCTCGAAGCATTTCTCTTTTTCCTGGTGGTCCTGGTAATCTTTCAACAGTAAAACCAACCGATTCCATAGCTCTTCTCACGCTTCCTTTTGCAGCATAAGTCACTAAAACCCCATCTTTCTTTAACGCGGTAAACATTTTCTTAAAGATAGTTTCCGTCCATAATTCAGGTTGAACTCTTGCTCCGAAAGCATCGAAATAAATAAGATTAAAAGTATCAGAATCAGTAATATCTTTGAAAAACTGCTCTCTCTTTTCTAAAGTAAACTTACCATCTATTTGATGGGTGTTTCCCCAAGAAACGTTATGTATTTTTGTAAAAACGCCAGCGTTCTCCTCTGCCTTTAGTTCTGAGACATAATTTAATTTTTCTATTTCTTCATCAGCAACTGGATAAGCCTCTACTCCAACATATTCAATATCTTTCTTAGATTCTAAGTAGGTAATAAAACAATTCAAACCTGTTCCAAAACCGATTTCTAAAATTGAAATTTTCTCATGCTTTATATGTTCTAATCCATGTTTTATAAACACATGATATGCCTCCTGAATAGCACCATGCTTGGAATGATATTGTTCATTCCAAGCAGGGATATGAATGGTTGTTGAGCCATCCGAAGTTATGATAATTTCTCTTTTCAATTTACTTTAATAAAACTCCGTTTGCAACAAAAGCTAATTCTTTCTTTGATTCAGTAATTTTAGCGATTTCATCTTTAGACTTTCCAGCATCCTCTGCGTAGTGTTGTAATTCTTCAACTGAGGTTTCTTTGATAAATGCTTTACCTTCTATAACTACTTCTTTTCCTTTGCTATCTAAAGGCATAAAGAATCCGTAATCTTTGAATCTAACCATTACCTCTTCTGAGTCAGATACAGGAACTTTCATCCAACATCCTTTTTTAGAACATACTTCATTAATTTCTGAAGCAAACTTTACTGCGATAGTATCTCCAGGTTTCATAGAAGAATACTTTGCCAAAGCTTCCTCTTTAGTTAATGCTCCTTCTTTAGAGATTTTATCTCCAAATGAAGCATACGCTAGTTTAACAACTTCTTCCTTTTCAGGTGTTTCAGTAGTCTCTTTTTTTTCAGTTTTACAAGAAAACGTTAGGAACAAACCACAAAATAAGATTATTAAGTTTTTCATTTTAAGACGATTAATTATTTTTACCCTGCAAAGATACAACTTTATGCTACTTTGAAACTTCAATTTTAACGGTTTAACTCATTGCTATTTCGTACTTTTGCAATTATAACCAAATCTTTATCTATGAGCACTTCTAACATTCAAATTATTCCAATTGAACAAACAAAAATCGATACTGTAGATTTTAACAATTTAGTCTTTGGAACTGTTTTTACAGATCATATGTTTGAATGCGAGTATAAAGATGGAAAATGGCAAACACCAGTCATAAAACCTTATGGTGATATTTCTGTATCTCCTTCGGCGAGGGTTTTTCATTATGGACAAGCTGTTTTTGAAGGAATGAAAGCGTACAAAGATGAAAATGATGATGTTTTCTTATTTAGACCTGATGAAAACTTTAAAAGAATCAACAAATCGTCTGAACGTTTGGCCATTCCAGCATTTCCTGAAGACTATTTTTTTGCTGGATTAAAGGAACTTTTAACTATTGACAAAGATTGGATTAAAAAAGGTGTAGGAAATTCAATGTACATTCGTCCATTTGTAGTAGCAACTCAACCAGCTATTTCCGCTTCACCTGCCGAAGAATATAAATTCATGATAATTTTATCTCCAGCACAAGCATACTACGCAGGAGAAGTCAAAGTTTTATTTGCAGAAAAATACAGTAGAGCTGCCGATGGTGGAGTTGGATTTGCGAAGGCTGCAGGAAATTATGCTGCACAATTTTACCCAACAAAATTAGCACACGAACAAGGATATCAACAAATTATCTGGACCGACGCCAGTACGCACGAATATTTGGAGGAAGCAGGAACCATGAACATTTTCTTCCGTGTTGGTGATAAATTACTTACAGCTCCAAATAACGACAGAATCTTAGACGGTATTACAAGAAAATCGTTAATTCAAATCGCAAGAGATAATGGAATTGAGGTTGAGATCAGAAGAATTTCGGTATCAGAAATAAAAGAAGCTGCTAGAACAGGTGAATTAAAAGAAATTTTCGGTTCAGGTACTGCAACAGTAGTAAACCCAATTATTGGTTTTAGTCATGGCGGAGAAGATTTTGAACTACCAAAAGTGGAGAATACCTATGCTAGGCTTTTCAAAGAAAAACTAATGAATATCCAATACAATGTTTCGGAAGACCCATACGCATGGAGAGTTAAAATTTAGTTTCAGTTAAGTAATTGATAACTAAAAATTAACATCTGTAATGTTTTTTTATATATTTGTGAAAGGTTCGGGATAAAATATTATGAAAAACATTCTAATTACTATTGTTACTATGGCTGTTGCCTTTGGCATCTCCTTCTATGTATTGACTAATTTTTACAAACATGACAATGAATTAGATTTAGAAATTGAAGGAACTTCGAATCTATATGTTAATTCTTCTACAGACGATACCACTTTAGATACCGATGCTGACTTTACAGATAATGATACAGAAACCAGTTATAATGAGTCCGACTTGGTCACAGATACAAATTCTGTTAACACCGATATGTTTCCTGATACTGAGGCTATTTTTGCAGATCTAACGCAGTGGAAGACATACTTTAACAGAAACGTCAATCTTTCTTCAAATTTTGTTCCTCTAAATAATCAAGGAGAAGAAATAGACAAAGGAGATTTTTTAAGTGATTTAACCTCTGGAAGTTTTGCCCCGATTAAATTACTTTCTGGAACAGAAATGTACCAACTTTATGACATCGAAAATATTCAAAATCAAAAGATTTCCGCATCTGTTATTGAAGCAGCTGATTTAGCTTATGCTTATTTTGTAAAAGAAGGAACAAAATTACCTGAATTTAATTTTTCTGACATCAATGGAAGCAACTTTTCTAACTCTTCCACAAGTGAAAAAATTATAATTCTAACTTGCTGGAAAATTGACTCTAAGAAAAGTATCAGTGAGTTTTCAAGATTAAACAAACTCTACGATAAATATGAAGCTTACGAAGATGTTATTTTCCTGAGCATTTCTTCAGACAAATCTTCTAAACTACTTCAATTTTTGACTAAAAAGGAGTTTAGGTATCCTGTTGTTGCCGACCAGGAATCTTACATGAAAGACCAAATTGAAGTTCGTCAATACCCTACACATTTAATCATTGATGAAGACGGTAATATTGAAAAAATGGTTAGTAGTGTAAGTCAACTAGAAGCAGCTTTAGAGAAAATTGCTGAACCAGATTTAACGGATTTAGAGGAAGAAGAGGGAATGTAATCTCTTACTATTCCCTGTCTAAAATTTCTTCAATATTGGGTTTGAAATAACTTGGTCCTTTCATCACTTTACCGTCTTCTCTATAAATCGGCTTTCCATCTTCGCCAAGTTTACTCATATTACTTCGTTGAATTTCATTAAAAACTTCATCGATTTTATATTGCATTCCATGCTCTATAATGGTTCCGCATAAGATATACAACATATCTCCTAAAGCATCAGCAGTTTCTATTAAATCATTATTCTTCACAGCTTCAAAATATTCTTCATTCTCTTCTTTCATTAAATTAAACCGAAGTAACTTTCTATCATCTCCAATATTCACAACTGGTTTTTCATTTAATCCTAATCCGAAAGCTTCATGAAACTCTCTAACTGCTTTTATTTTTTCTTTCATTTAAAAATATTTAATTCTATTTTAATTTAAATTGCTTTTCTCAACAACCAAGCTGGAACAATCTTTAGAATAAAAGCGATAATGGCCCAACGTTTTGAAATATACGCTACTCTTTTCTTTTTTTTAATTGCTTTAAAAATTTGCTTTGTTGCTTTTTCAAGAGAAACCATCCAGAAAATCCCATCTCCTAAAGCCATTGCCGTATCAACAAAACCCGGACGAATATCTGTAATAAAAACTCTATTATTTGTAATAGTTTTAGTTTTTATATAAAGACTTTCTAAATAGGCTTTTTGATAAGCTTTGGATGCGAAATATGCAGGTGCCCCACTATTACCGCGGATGGAAGCAATAGAAGAAATACCAACTAAATGTCCAAATCCTTGTTTCCTGAATACACTAAAGGCTAAATCGTACAACTTAGTTACACCTAACACATTCGTTAAAATAGTTTCATTCTCTTTATCCCAATCTAACTCTAAATTTACATGACCAACACCAGAAGATTGCACTACTAAATCTATTTCTTCAAACTCATCTACAATTTCCCTAAAAACTCTTTCTACTTCGTCAACTTGTTGAATATCATTTTGTTTTATGATAATTTGTTCTGGAAACTTTACTGATAAATCTTCTAGTTTCTCTGCTCGTCTTCCTGTTATAGCTACTTTGTAATTATTCTGAACTAAAACCTCTGTAAGTTGCTTTCCAATTCCAGAAGTTGCTCCAAAAACGATTGCTTTTTTCATTAAATTAGTACTTTTGTTAAAAATACGAAGTTTATCAAAACAATAATATAAAACGATGTTATTTATGTTCGGACTTATAGCCCTAAAAATGTTTACTACTGGAAGAATTATCTTCGCCTGTTTTTTTATTGTTGCCTTTGTTATTCTAATGGTAATCAGTTATAAGAAGGATGCAAAGAACAATAAAAAGCATTATCAAAACTCAGCTTTATATGTTGCTATTGGAATTGCTGTTACCATAGCACTACTGTTTTTATCGAAATTATTAGTAAAGTGATTAAAGAGGTTCAACCTCACTTAATTTCTCGTGATCTAAAACAGTGTAGCCATCTTCATCGATTGTTGAAGACGGTGTATATTTTACATCAGTAACCACTTGAGTAAACTTATACGAAGAAGTTTGATATACCTTTTGACCAAATGACTCCTCGTGGTACTGAACTAAAATATACAAACCAGCATTTAATTTTTTTATTTCTTCATTTGAAAGCTTAAACAAAGGGCTTTTTTCATCAATTCGATGAACTATTGTCCACATAGTAGGTAAATATGTAATCTTCTTTCTTTCTAATTCTAGCACATAGAAACTTCTCTTATACTGTCCTGTTTCGTCTTCTTGATTCATCGAAAGTGTTACCGAAACTTCTGGCTCAATCATTAACGTTTTTCTACTATTCATTAATCTTAACATCAATGCTCTTCCTCCGTTGAAATCTCTTAAAATTAAATTATGACTAAAGCGGATGGCTGCTTTTGGTTTTGAAAATCGTCCATATAACAATCCTGTTATAAAAGAAAAGCTCATCAAACCAATTAACGCTTGGAATGCCGCTATAATATTTGCTGTAATTCCTTTAGGGGCGATTCCACCATAACCAACAGTTGTTAGCGTTTGTGCACTAAAAAAGAAACCATTTAAAAAATCTTGAATTAAATTTCCTTTAGAAGGTGTGATTTGTTCAATTCCAATTATCACATATATAATTCCGAAAAAAACATTCATCAAAGTATAACCGAAAACTACCATAATGAAAAACTTCCACCAGCTTAAACCAATGAAATAAGTATATAAATCATCTATACTTAATGGTCTATTTAAATGCAAAATATTTGTTGTCCCGTTTTTATTAATAATTCCTCTAACATTTTCGGCAGATTTATATCCAAAACCTATATCCTTTGTCTTTTTTGCCATACTTCTCAAGTTTTTCAATTCTTACTTAACAACAAGATTAGGTACTAAATTACTTATTTGTAGGGAAAACCAAAAACATGTCTTATTCTAATTTTGAAGTTGAATTAAAACACCAAACAAATGAAAAATAAATTTTTACTCGCTATTTTAATCTCATTTTGGTTTACAAATGATTTAATCGGACAAAATTCAACACCTGTTGAAAGTAGCTTAGGTTTATCTTATCAATTTTCAACAATCAGTGAAGGATATGATTACGGTATAGGACTTATTGTTAATAATGACCTTGGGGGTAGTTCTGATGGATTTGGTTATATAGCACAATTAACTTATTTGGCTCCTGTAGAAGCCATTGAAGATGTTATTGATTATGCTTTAACCTTTGACGCTTTAATTAAATACGATATTGCAGTAGCTGATGGTTTGGATATTGCACCTACAGCAGGAGTGGGATATTTGACTGTTCAATCTGAAGCAAGTGAAAACGCTGAATTTTACTTTTCAGCAGGAGGAACTCTATCTTATTTCATTTCTGATAGTATTGTCATAGGTTTTGATGTTACGAAACAATTTTTAGAAGGTTCTGATATTACCACAGGAGTTTCAATTAGATTTCAAATTTAAATAATCAAATACTATAATTATGAAAAAAGTAATTAGCCTAAGTCTAGCAACGCTAGTTTCACTTTCCATTTTAAATTGCGGTGGAAGTGATGGTGACCCAGTAGGAGACGGAATTTCTGATCCTGATGAAGTAGCAAATTTAATGAATAATGCTTTGCAATTACCCCCTGGTACTTTTACTGTAGATCCAAGCCAAGTGGAAATTGACGATTCAATTACTATTACAAGTAATAATAATGCAACTATTCCAATAAGCGGCGGACAATCAATGACAAATAATATTTCATTTAATGCTCCGAATGGAAACGTAAATGCTGTTGGAATGAGATTTGGAACTTCTGGACCAATTTATTTTGTACCTATTAACACTCAAGGAAGTACAAATGGAACGGGAAGTTTTGATTTTGGTATGCTTGCCTCAATTTGTAATGACCTATCCAAAATTTGTCATGATATAAAATGTTATGAATTCGCCAGTACATCAGGCGGTCAGATCTCAAGGGCAAATATTAGGGATGTAGCTATGATGTGCGGGAATTGTGATGAGCCTTCTTGTCAAGGTTTAGTTGACCCTTCTGATTGTGGTCTTTCTGGACAAGATGGAAGTCCAAGATTCAATTTAACTTGGAGTGGAGGTTCGGATCTTGATTTATATGTTACTGATCCAAATGGAACGACTATAAGCTACTCAAATGTTGCTTCTTCTAGTGGTGGTAGTTTAGATGTTGATTGTACAGGAAATTGTAGCGGAGGTAACTCAGAGAATATTACTTGGCCAAATGGAGGACCTTCAGGAACCTACAGAGTATGGGTAGATAATTTTTCAGGAGGAACTACCTCTTTTAATATTGTTGTAAGAGACAATGGTAATAATGTTACCAATTTTTCTGGAAGCGTTGGCGCAGGTCAAGAATCTACAAAATGGACCTACAATAAAAACTAATAATTAAAACCGGAAGATTTCCGGTTTTTTTTAACTAGTATTACAACTGTGCAGAAAGCAATCAACAGAGTGATCATTAACCATTCCCGTTGCTTGCATGAACGCGTAAATTACAGTTGAACCAACAAACTTGAATCCTTTTTTCTTTAAATCTTTAGAAATTTTATCTGAAAGTATAGTTTTTGCTGGTACATCCTCACTATTCACAATTGAATTTTTTATCGGTTTTCCATCTACATAATTCCAAATATATTTTGAAAATGACCCGAATTCTTCTTGAATTTTTATAAAAGCTTGTGCATTTGAAATTGTCGCTTTTATCTTTAATTTATTTCTGATTATCCCAGCATTTTCAATTAATTCTAGAAATTTATCATCATCATATTTTGATATCACTTTGTAATCAAACTGGTCAAAAGCCTTTCTAAAATTCTCTCTCTTCTTCAAAATAGTAATCCAACTTAATCCCGCCTGAAAAGTTTCTAATACTAAAAACTCAAACAACGTTTTATCATCATAAACAGGAACTCCCCACTCCTCGTCATGATAAGCTACATATAAAGGATCATCAGTTACCCAACTACAGCGTTTTTTCATTAATAAAATTTTGAATTGAATTTAATAAAAAGAGCCCAAACTTATTTGTATTAAAAAGACTACATTTACGGACTATAGTACAAAACTTATTCTATTATGAAGAAAATTTTCTTTCTGTATATAGCACTAACATCTACTTTTCTTGGTTATTCTCAAGTATTTGATCCTGTTTCTTGGAAAACTAGTATTGAAAAAGTTAACCAGGAAGAAGCTTTTTTAGTAGCCACTGCTACCATTGATAATGGATGGCATCTTTATGGACAGGAAATACCTGCGGGTGGACCAAGACCTACGATTTTTACATTTAAAGCGAACGAAAGTTATGAATTAATTGGAAATACATTAGAGGACTCAGGAATTACCGAAGATGATAAAATCTTCAAAATGAAGATTAAATACTTCGCCTACAAAGCAACTTTTAAACAAAAAATAAAACTACTTAAAAGTGACATAAAAGTTGAAGCAGAAGTTCAGTTTATGGTTTGTGATGACACAAAGTGTTTACCTCCAAAAACTGAAGAACTAATTTTTACACCAGGAACAACAAACGTTGCAAAACAGAATAAAGATAAGGCAGAGCTTAGTAATAATGAAGCAAATAATTTATTGTACGGGATTTCTAATGATGAAATCCAAGAACCTGAAAGTGAAGAAAATTCAAATGGAACTGAAAATTCATCTGACGTAAAAAAGAAAAATGAATCTTCTTCTTTACTTAGTATTTTTGGACTTGGTTTTTTAGGTGGATTGTTAGCATTACTTACTCCGTGTGTGTTCCCTATGATTCCTTTAACTGTAAGTTTCTTTACCAAAAAAGATAGTTCTAAAGGAGCAGGAGTTTCGAAAGCTGTACTATACGGTTTCTTTATTCTTGCCGTATATTTAATTTTAAGTATTCCCTTTCACTTATTGGATTCAATCAATCCTGATATTTTAAATGAAATCTCAACCAACGTATGGCTGAATGTAATCTTTTTTGTTGTATTTGTGTTTTTTGCAGGTTCTTTTTTTGGTTTCTATGAATTAACATTACCTAGCAGCTGGACAAACAAAACAACTGAAGGTGAAAGCTCAGGAGGAATTATTGGAGTTTTTTTCATGGCTTTAACATTAGCAATTGTTTCATTTTCATGTACAGGACCAATATTAGGATCATTATTAGCAGGATCTTTATCTTCTGATGGTGGCGCTTGGCAATTAACTTCAGGAATGGCTGGATTCGGTGTCGCTTTAGGCTTACCTTTCACTTTATTTGCCATGTTTCCTAACATGCTAAAATCTTTACCAAAATCTGGAGGATGGATGACAACCGTAAAAGTTGTTTTAGGTTTCTTAGAACTAGCGCTAGCATTTAAATTCTTATCTAATGCAGATTTAGTTGCACACTGGAACTTGTTAAAAATTGAACCGTTCCTAATTATTTGGATTATCATTTTCGCTGGTTTAGCATTATACCTTTTCGGAAAGATAAAATTTCCACATGACTCTCCAATGCAAAAAATCGGAATACCAAGAATATTAATAGGGGTTGTTTCATTGGCTTTTGCTATCTATTTAGCAACAGGTTTCAGAGTTAACAAAGAAACTAACACATATCATTCTCTATCTTTATTAAGTGGTTTAGCTCCACCAGCAGGATATAGTATTTTCAATAAAGCAGACTGTCCGAATAATTTACAATGTTTTAAGGATTTAAAACAAGGTTTAGCGTATGCAAAACAAGTAAATAAACCAATTATGCTTGACTTTACGGGTTATGCATGCGTAAACTGTCGTAAAATGGAAGAGCATGTTTGGATTGACGATAAAATTGATAACGTACTCCGCAACGATTACGTTTTAATCTCTTTATATGTTGACGATAAAAAAGAACTCCCAAAAGAACAGCAAATTGAGGTAAATCGTATTAATGGAGGAACCAGAACACTTAAAAACTACGGACATAAATGGTCGCATTTTCAAACAGTTTTTTTTAAAACTAATACGCAACCATACTATGTACTTCTAAGTTCAGATGGAAAACAAGTATTAAACAATCCTGTTGGTTATACACCAAATGAAAATGAATATTTACAATGGCTGTTAGATGGAAAAGAAAGATCTAAAAACACTTTAAATAATTTATTCAATCAATCGAATCTATTAAAATAACAAAACATTAACAGGTTTTAAAACAGAAAGATACATTTTGATGATGTATCTTTTTTTATATTTATAGTATGAATTAAAATAAAGATGACTCGTTTAATCAACTACTTAATGATTAATATTTTTATCATTCTTTTAGTCTCTTGTAGTTCCATTTCAAAAAACAAACAAGACGGCTTGAAAGAAGAGCCGGTAGTTATTAAAAATGATAGTGTCGAGTATGAAATAACCATAATTGATCCAGGGTTTAACAACTTTCTAGTTACCGTTGCACGACCACCAGGCTACCATTCTCAAATTTTTCTCGAAAATAAGAATCGGTTTTATGTTTCTATTTGGAACTCAAGAGTGAACAATCCTGCTCGATTTAATCCAAACATCTACGAAAATATTATTCTCTATGATCCTAATGTTGATTATGGTTATGACGTTAACTATAAGTTGTTCAATTATTTTGAATTTGCCCAACAAAAGTATAGAATGCGACTGCAATGGTAAACTCGTGTTAAAAACGTATATTTGACCTAGAATTTTAATCAGAAAAAATGAAGTTTTTACGTAATCTATTAGCCTCAATCTTAGGTTTTTTTATTAGTCTATTTATATTAGTTTGTTTCTTTTTATTGGTTGCTGTCGTTGCTGGTGGCGAAGAAGAAGTCATTGTAAAACAAAATTCAATTTTGGAATTGAATGTAGTTAAACAAATTAAAGATTATGCGCCAAAAGATACAAGTCCGATTGCACAGGCTTTAAATTTAGTTGGTGAAAAATTATCCCTGAATGAAATTTTAAATGCAATTGACAATGCACAACTCGATGATAACATCAAAGGAATTAGCATTAAAACAAATGCAGTTGGAGCTGGAATGGCACAAACACAAGCGATAAGAAAAAAATTAGAAGAATTTAAAGAATCTGGTAAATTCATTTACGCTTACAATGATGTTTACTCTCAGAAAAACTACTACTTAAGTTCTGTTGCGGATAGTATTTTCTTAAATCCAGTAGGACAAATCGAATTCTCAGGACTTTCCTCTGAAATTTTATACTATAAAGACTTTGAGGATAAATATGGTGTAAAAATGGAAGTTGTTCGTCATGGGAAATACAAGAGTGCAGTAGAACCTTTTTTAGAGAACAAAATGAGCGATGCCAATAGAGAACAAATTACTTCTTTCCTAAGTTCTATTTGGTCTGAATTCACAAACAATATAAGTAAAAGCAGAAATATTTCAGTAGAACAGCTCAATACAATTGCTGATAATTCAGAAGGACGAAATGCTGATTTAGCTTTAAAAAACAATCTAATTGATGGAATTATTTATAGCGATCAGTATGATGAAAAATTGAAAAATGTAGTTGATTCAAAACCAAATACGATTAGTTTAGAAGATTACATTAAGTCAGGAAAAGGAAGAATTGCTTCAACTTCGAAAGATAAAATTGCAGTTATTTATGCGCAAGGAGAAATAGCATATGGAGAAGGTAACGAAGATGTTATTGGACAAGGAATGATTAATAGAGCAATTAAAAAAGCGGTAAAAGACAAAAAAGTCAAAGCAATTGTGCTCCGCGTAAATTCTCCTGGAGGAAGTGCATTAGCTTCAGAATTAATTTGGAGAGAGTTAGAACTTGCTAAAAATAAAAAACCATTAATTGTATCAATGGGTAATTTAGCTGCTTCTGGAGGATATTACATTGCTTGTAATGCTGATTTAATTGTTGCTGAACCAACAACAATAACAGGTTCAATCGGAGTTTTTGGTGCTTTACCTAATGCTTATGAGCTTTCTAAAAAGATGGGAATTAATGCAGAACAAGTTTCAACCAACAAAAGTGCTGCCTATAGTTTATTTGAGCCAATGGATAAGAAATTTTATGACGTAACTAAAGAAGGCGTAGAGCAAATATATACTACGTTTGTAAATCATGTTGCCGCAGGAAGAAAAATGACTTTTGAAAAAGTTGATGCTATTGCACAAGGTAGAGTTTGGTCAGGTAAAGAAGCATTAGAAAATGGCTTGGTTGATAAATTAGGTGGACTACAAGATGCTATAGATATAGCTGTACAATATGCAGAAATTAAAGATTATAGAATAAGAAACTTTCCTAACTACAAAAAAGATATTAAGGATATGTTGAACGTTTCTCCTTTTGGGAAAGTAAACAAAGAGGAAATCATTAAAGAAACGATTGGTTCTGAGAATTATGAGTTATTTAATCAGATTAATCAATTTAAAAATATGGAAGGAATTCAGGCAAGAATGCCATATATTCTTCAGATTAAATAAATTCGAAAAATAAATAAATTCGAAAAATAAATAAATTCGAAAAATAAATAAATTCGAAAAATAAATAAATTCGAAAAATAAATAAATTCGAAAAATAAATAAATTCGAAAAATAAATAAATTCGAAAAATAAATAAATTCGAAAAATAAATAAATTCGAAAAATAAATAAATTCGAAAAATAAATAAATTCGAAAAATAAATAAATTCGAAAGCAAAAACGCACTACCCAAGGGTAGTGCGTTTTTAAACTTTCTATTTCCTTTTTTTAGTGTTTTAAAGCATAGCTAGCACCCTTACCAGATTCTGCTAAAACAACCAAAACTCTTCTTACTATTAATAGTATTTTGTTAAGTAATAATTTCCCCATAATTACTAATCTTTAAATTTGAATATCCCTGATGCAAAATTAAACATAACGATTCTAATAAACCTTCAAAATTGTTTCATGTAACATTTTTAGAATCTTAGACTAATTATGAGAATATTACACATTTAAAGTTATAAAAATGTAACATTTATTGAAGTTCATATATATTACATAATAAAAAAAGCGTCTTGTATTTCTACAAAACGCTTTTTGTTTATCTTTAAAACTGACTGTAAATTACAAGCTAAATTCTTTTTTTACTCTATCGACGTAATCTAATTTCTCCCATGTAAACAATTCAACTTCTAATTGTTTTGACGCCCCGTTTGGTTGCTCAAAAGTTTTAGAAATCACTTCATTTTTACGTCCCATATGTCCATATGCAGCAGTTTCACTATACATTGGGGTTCTTAACTTTAATCTACCCTCAATTGCATGAGGTCTCATATCAAAAATTTCAGACACCTTTTGTGCAATTTCTCCATCAGTCAAATCAACTTTTGCAGTTCCATAAGTATCCACAAAAATTCCCATCGGCTCCACTACTCCAATAGCATAAGACACCTGAACTAAAACCTCATCTGCAACTCCAGCAGCAACTAAGTTTTTCGCTATATGACGTGTTGCATAAGCAGCACTTCTATCTACTTTACTTGGATCTTTTCCTGAGAATGCTCCACCACCATGTGCTCCTTTTCCACCATAAGTGTCCACAATAATTTTACGACCAGTTAATCCTGTATCTCCGTGAGGTCCACCAATTACAAATTTTCCTGTTGGATTGATATGATATTTTATATCATCATTAAACAATGTTTGGATTTGAGCAGGTAATTTAGCGATAACACGAGGCATTAAAATTTCTTTAATGTCTTGTCTGATTTTAACCAACATTTCATCATCATCAGCAAAATCGTCATGCTGAGTCGAAACAACAATTGCCTCTACCCTTTTCGGTACATTATCATCAGAATACTCAATAGTAACCTGACTTTTTGCATCTGGACGTAAATAATTAATATCTTTCCCTTCTCTTCTTATAGCGGCTAATTCTTTTAGAATTAAATGAGACAAATCTAATGCAAGAGGCATAAAGTTTTCTGTTTCATTTGTTGCATAACCAAACATCATTCCTTGATCTCCTGCACCTTGTTCTTCTTTCTTAGCTCTATCAACTCCTCTATTGATATCATCAGATTGTTCGTGAATTGCTGAAAATACACCACAAGAATTTCCATCGAACATATACTCACTTTTCGTATATCCAATTTTGTTAATTACGTTTCTTGCGATTTTTTGAACATCTAAATAAATGTTAGATTTTACCTCTCCCGCTAAAACTACTTGACCAGTTGTAACTAATGTTTCGCACGCTACTTTTGAATTTGGATCAAAGGCTAAAAAATTATCTATTAGAGCGTCACTAATTTGATCGGCTACTTTATCTGGATGTCCTTCAGATACACTCTCTGATGTAAAAAAGTATGACATATTCTTTTGTATATTAAAATTAGTAAGTGGAAAGTTGGTCGCAAAAGAAGCCAAACATTACTGCTTTAGCATTTTTTTACGAGGTTGCAATCATCCAAATCTTTCCTCATTAAGTTGCCCGCAAATTTACTATTATTATCTAACTATAAAAATATCAGAGCCAACATATTTGTAAAATTGATTTACAGATAAGAAAAACCAATCTTTTAAGAATTGAGAAAAGTAAAATAAATTAGTACATTTGTGAGCATTAACGATTAAAGACAAAAGAATGGCATTAGAAATTACAGATACAACATTCGAAGAAACAGTATTGAAATCTGATAAGCCTGTTTTAGTAGATTTCTGGGCAACATGGTGCGGACCTTGTAGAATGGTTGGTCCAATCATTGACGAAATTAGCAAAGAATACGAAGGTAAAGCAGTAGTAGGAAAAGTAGATGTGGATGCGAACCAAGAATTCGCAGCTAAATATGGAGTGAGAAACATTCCTACAGTTTTAGTTTTCAAAAATGGAGAAGTTATTGCTAAGCAAGTTGGAGCTGCTCCTAAGAAAGCGTACACTGATAAAATTGAGGCCGCTTTGTAATTTAGTATAAAAAATTATTTCATAAAAAAGGTTTGACAAGTGTCAAACCTTTTTTATTTTCGGTAAATGGCGTTAAATCTATCTGAATTAAAATCTTCTGAAATTAAAAATTTAGACCTTCTAGCAAAACAAGTTGTTGAAGGTTTTATCACAGGAATGCATAAAAGTCCTTATCACGGGTTTTCAGTTGAATTCTCTGAACACAAACTGTATAATAAAGGAGAAGATACAAAACATATTGATTGGAAGTTATTCGCTAAAACAGAAAAACTATACACTAAGAAATATGAGGAAGAAACAAATCTTAGATGTCATATTATAATTGACAACTCTTCTTCGATGCATTATCCTCTTAAGAAAGAACAAAATCTAAATGATTTAAACAAAATAGGATTTTCTGTGGTTGCTGCTGCATGTTTGATAGAATTATTAAAGAAACAGCGAGATGCAGTGGGATTAAGTATTTATTCTAACTCCTATGAATATTACGCTCCAGAAAAAGGAAGTGATCGTCATAGAAAAATGTTAACAAATCAATTAGAAATACTTTTAAAAAAACCAAAAGAAACCAAAACTACAGATACTTACCAATATTTACATGAAATAGCTCAAAAGATCCATAGGAGATCGATGATTTTTTTATTTACCGATATGTTCCAACCTTCAAGAGATAATGAAGAATTATTTGATGCTTTAAGACATTTGAAATATAATAAACATGAAGTAATATTATTTCACACCTTCGATAGGGAGTTAGAATACAATTTTGATTTTGAAAATACCCCTAAAAAATTTGTAGATGTTGAAACTGGAGAACAAATAAACCTATATGCCAATAGTATTAAAGAGTCTTATCAAAAAGAAATTGGTAATTTTTTCGAAAATTTAAAAAATAAATGTTTACAATATAAGATTAATTATGTCCCTGTAAATGTAAGAGATAACTACAATAAAATTCTTACTACCTATTTGGTGAGCAGAAATAAATTTTAATTTTTTTTAAAAAAAGTTTGTAGAAACAAAAAAGGATGCTATATTTGCACCCGCAAACACGCAACGGTCTGGTAGTTCAGCTGGTTAGAATACATGCCTGTCACGCATGGGGTCGCGGGTTCGAGTCCCGTCCAGACCGCCAAAAGCTCTCAAAATTTTTGAGAGCTTTTTTTTGCATAAACATTAAGATTCTCAAATAAGCCTTCATTATTTCCCTCTTAAAAGCTAATTAGAACTTTATAATCCTGTATAACCATAACAACAGGACAAATCAAAAATTTCTATCAATGAAAAACACAATTTACATCGACGGAATTATCCAAAGAAATGGATTAACCGAAATTAGCGAAAAAGAACTTCATCAGATAATCGACGAACTAACCGAAGTTGTAATAAAACACGGAGGTACGTTTGCTTGTTCTTTTGATTTGTTTACAGAAAAAGAATACATCAAATCGTTGAAGAAAAAATAAGATAGGGAAAGCAATTACCACTCTACAAAAACCTCAACTGCTATTTAGCAATTGAATTAATTCGCGCCAATTTTATGTAAGTAAAGCTTTAGTAAAACAGGACTTTAATGAATTAGGAAAATCTATGGATTAATAATTACTATGGAATGTTTTACTGCAATTACAGTGAAAATATAACTTAAATACCTTTTTGTTATCATAGCGAAATAAAAGTAGAAGCATTCACTTCCCATAAATACCTCTCCTAACTTTTTCAGTTATTAACCTAACTAATATTCTCTTAAGTTATTTAACAACTAATAAAATCTTAAAACTATCAATAAACCCAAGTAAATACACAGGTTAACAATCGTTAAGTATCGTTAAAGTGATTTAAAACAGAAAACTATATTTTAACCAGCGAAATAAGCTATTAATAATGATAGAATTCCCATGGTAATAAACTGGATGAAAAATCTTACTTCTTTTTGATGTTTTCTAATCAATTTCATTTCCTTTTAATTTTACTATCAATTCATATTTAATGCAATAAATTGATTTAAAAAACGAATAAACAGCTCTAAAACACGAGCTACTAATTTAATTGGGGAATATATTTTAATTCAACTTATTTACGCTACAAAATTAAAAATGGAAATATATTCTATTGTAAATTAAAAGTTATAAAAATGTGAGCATAAAAAGTATAACCATAGTTTAATTTAAAAAGCAAAAAAGAACCATTAACAATTACCACACTTTAACTCTCTTTTTTACAAGAAACCCCACCAATCCAATTAATACTATTACTGCTAACCAAACAAAAAGATTTGTTTGAGATCCATTTGATATAGCTTCATTATTTCCATAAACAATAAAGCCTGCCCAATAATAAGGATCAGCTAATTTAGTATCTTGATGAATCTCCAGATAATTTAGCTTGGCATTTTGTAACGCTTTCGATTTTGGCAATCCTTTTTTTAATTCTTTATAAAATCCTTCCATAATTTTACTCGTTGCAACATCTGGAACCTCCCATAAACTTGCAACGGTAGATGAAACACCAGCAAAGGAAAAAGCCCGCTGAAAAGACTCAATTCCTCTTCCTGCATTTTCTTTACCTGTTGCCGTATTACAGGCACTTAAAACGACTAAATTTGCCTTTAAATTCAATGCGTAAAGCTCATCCAAGTACAAATCATCTTCCATCTTACTGTTTTTCCCGAAAACAAACCTACTTAACCCTGGTGAACTCTCA
This sequence comes from Tenacibaculum sp. SZ-18, assembly GCF_002813915.1. NCBI lineage: Bacteria > Pseudomonadati > Bacteroidota > Flavobacteriia > Flavobacteriales > Flavobacteriaceae > Tenacibaculum > Tenacibaculum sp. SZ-18. The sequence continues at coordinate 3,077,325 of NZ_CP019335.1, forward strand.
TTAATCTTGGCGTGCATTGCCAAATGTAAAAATGAAGCTTTTGATGCCGTATTCACAAATACCTCTTTACTCACATTTAAACCTGTAAATACTTTAGCTGGAAATAAATCCGATATCATTTTAGCTTCCTTTCTCGCGCCTTCCAAATCAGAAAACTCTCCTCTCGTTGCAAGTAAAAGCTTCTTGGCTTCGTAATCGGGAACGTACACATAAATATCTTCCTTAGGTTTTTCAGTCAAATCTTCGTTATCAATAAATCCTAAATTCGAAGAATAATTAACATTGAATTGAGAAACAATCAACTTATTATTACGATATAAAACTTCAAATGGAATTTTATATAATTCACCATCTGGATTAATTATCAAACTTTTAATCCTTTGACTAATTTCTGGTAGTATTTTTTTACTTAATACTTGAGATAAATCTTCACTTGTTCTTCTTTCACTGATTCTAAAAGCAAACTCATTCACTAATTCTTTATTCTTTTTATCCCAAGGAATCAAAGAGCATTTTATTTGATTACTGGTTATTGAAAAGATGGCAAGTTTATTAGATAGAAAGAAATACTTGATTATCATTTCTTTATCAGACAATCGCTGTTGTAATTTTGAAATATCAAAATTATAATCTCGAACTAAACTCAGATTTGGATAGGTCTTTTCAGTAAAAGCGATATGATTATAAATTTGTTGCTGTAGAGAATCCACCTTATTTAAATCATGCTCTTTTTGAGCGAAAACCAGAGCCGTTTTCAAGTCCAACTCCCGACGAGTAATAGAATCAAGATTAGAGAGCGCACTTGTATATCTATTTTGTTTAAATTCTTCCCAAGCCCTTTTATTCATTATGTTTTCAGTACTATTCAAAACCTCTGCAAGAAGATTCTGATCATAAGCACCTTGCTTCTGAGAAGCAACTAAAATTCCGTCGAGTATTTTCCTTAATAACTCATTTTCCTTTTTATTAAACTTTGCTTTACTATGACTATTTTTAAACTGAATTAAAGACAAGCGATATAATCTTAAAACAATTCTTTTAACCTCTGGATCATCTCCATAATACAAATCTAGTTTCTCAGCTACTCTGCTAAGCAAATTCGTTTGACCGAAAATTTTACTCGGTCTGAAATTACTATAATCTTTTGCTAATTTCTCTTCTCCTGTATGAACATACTCTATCACTTTATAAAATGTTTCGAGTGACTCTTTTCTATTTTTTGCCTTCGCCTTAATTAAACCTTTTTGCGCAAGAAAAAAAGATTTATATCCTTGATCAGGTACGGAATCTAATAAATGAGATATAAGAACATCTGCCTCTTCGATTTTATTAGCCAGTGTTAGTGCCTTACACTTATTAAACTTAAACATAAAATAATTACCAGGATATTTTTTGTTTTCTATTAAGTCAATTGATTTACCAATATAGTACTCCGCTCTTTTTATATCTGAAGTTGAAATTAAACTATCTGGTTTATAACCTAAATACCAATCTCCAATATGATTCAATGAAGTACTATAGTAAACTCTTTCTTGTATTTTAAAACTTTTTGCGGCATGAGCTTTTTCAAGCTTCCGGATTGTTGCTTCAATTTCAACACTATCCTTTTTACTTCTTCCTAAATTACAGAGTAGATAAATCTTACGATACAACAATATAATCTCGTATCGATTACCATTCCCATTTTCATCAACCTTATATTTATCTAAAGCTTCTTTGTTTTGGTTATATATTTTTGTTGCCAATCTCAAATTCAACTTCGCAGATTCTAAATCTCCCCAATAGGCATGTACACTTGATAGTAAAACATAAGAATTCACGATGTAATCAAGTGCTCCTATTCCTTTTTCAGGTAAATTTATAAGAATGTCAATTCCTGTTTCTAAACTTTCTTTAGCTTTTCCTGTTAACGCCAAATAATTCTCTGACCAAGCTCTATCGGCAAATAACCTTCCTTTATATTCTATTCCTTCTGTTGTATTTGGAGAAATTTCAATTCCCTTAGTAGAGCTATTTACACTCTCCCAATATTGGCCTAAAGAATAGTTTCCTTTTGACTGATAGTAACATAGTTTTGCCAAAACTAGACTATCAGATGTTGAAATAATTTTAAAAGTTTTAAGAACCTTTTCTCCATAGTCTACTAATTTTTGATGCGCTTCTTCATTATGTAATTTTTGAGCATGGCTAACAATTGTATCCTTGGGAACTAACTCTGCAGCATTCAATACTCCAATAACAAATAAAAAGAATAGCTTGAGAGGTAATTCTAGTATTGACTTTTTCATCTTTGATCTGACTAAACAACTTCTTAAAAATACAAAAAGCAGCTCATTTAAAAAGCGGCTTTTTACTCAAAACATACAACAATTAACTATTTTCTCTTTAAACTAAAATAGAAGTCAAGTAACACCTAATTGTTTACTACTTCTACTTCTAACTTAAACGATCGAATTCTATCCTCCTAATATTTGGTTTGAAACGTTGCTATTCTAAACTTTTGGTTTCAGTTTCGCCCGATGGTATGAGAATTTCTTGTTTCATTGCAATTTTTTATTAAATGGTCTATCTTATAAATATCAGTACTTCGATCAGACTTCTAATTCATTGATGGATTTATAATGTCCTCAACTTAGATTTTGATGTAATTTTAGATTACTCAACTACAAAACCAAAGGTTACTGGATCTATTTTACCTTTCACATCTCTAGGTATTGCACTCAATTGAACTTCATATTTTCCTGATTTCAAAATCCCTGATTTTTGTTGAGGAACAAATGTCCTTTTCTCCATATCATCCCATGATGTTACTGATAGTACACCTATAAAATCAAATGCTTCAGCAGGTAAAAACATTTCTCCAGGAAAATAAGGCATTGGAATATGTCTTCTCACTTTTCTTATAGTTCTTCCGTCTTTCTTCACCACCGTCATAAAGTCAAAAAACACAACAAACTCCCCTTCCTCATTCTTCTTTAATCCATCTGCTTTAAAATTGAATCCGATTTTATAAGCATCTACTTTAAATTGCTTGAATAAGTCCACTGCAGATTTGGACTCTAGACTTAGCATTACTTCTTTGTTATTATTTAGTAATAAACCTCCATTAATTTCTTGTGCCTTTAATTGAATTGAGATCAAAAAAACTAATAAAACAATCAATATATTTACATCACTTCTCATATACAATTATTTTAAAAATCCTAAATCTTTTGCCATAGCTAAAGTGATCTTTTCAAAATCTCTATTCTTAGCTTTTTCTTTATTATTAAAAGGAGCTCCAGGAGCTACAATCTCTAAAGAATACCCCTCAAACTTTATTTCTAATTTTCTTTTTGCAGAGGTATACAGCGCAGCTTTTCCTACATTTGGAATCCATTTTCCTGTTTTAGACATTGACTTTTTTAAAGACCATGCTTCTTCCCAATTCTCTCCTTGACCAACAGCTTCAGAAATTCCACCTTGGTCCTCACTAGCTTTTACTTCCTTAAAAAGTGTTACCATTCCGGTTAAAAAATTCCACTCTGTATCATCTAATTTTACACGAACCAGGCATGTTTTAACCTGTTCATTCTGTACAAACTTTCCTTTTCCAACAGTTACTATATAAGATGCTGGAACATTATATAAACTCGCAACTTTCTCTTGATTCAACAAAGCACAAACATCTTCCACGTCCGCAAAATTCATAGCATTTCCTTTAAAGTTCTTATTCACAAAAGAAGTATCTCCTAAATCAGATCCTATTATTGATTTTTTATCTCCAAAACATGAGCTTAAAATGGTTAAACTCATTACTAAAATTGTTATTTTAAATATTTTCATTTTATTCAGTTTTTGTTATCTGTAATCGTTGAATTTTTTCAATTTCACATTGATATTCCCTGTAACATTTCCTTCTCGCAACACATAAAACTCTTTCATTAAACATGATTTATTTGCTTTACATTTTTCCTCTTCTTCTCGTGAAGTCGCTGCTCTTTTCGCTAAACAATTAACCATATGATTTCCACTAAAAGAGACCACCAACTCATCTTTATTAAACTTCTTAATATGAAGAATTCCTGAAAAAGCTTGACTTTCAATTTGCTCGTAAGTATTTACAAAATTGATACTATAAGTTGTCTTTTCTTCTGGTTCAATGAAGGCAATATTTCCAAAATAACTTGTTTCGACTTGTTTTAATAATGGATCACTTAATTCTTTTAATTTGTCTCCAAATTCATCGGTAGAGATTTTACCCGCTTGGAACTTTTTTGTTAGCTCTTTTATCTGATCTTGCACACTCTTTTTACTTATTTCAAAATTTTGTTTCTCTTTTTCAATACGGTTGTAATTTTTACTCTCAATTTGCTTTCTCATATTCATATCATCATCATAGCCTTTCTTTACATTACTTAGACTCACATAAACACTATCTTTCTCCTCTATTGGAAACTTCAATCCGTTTTTAAAATTTACATCCATCATAAAAACAAAATTATTTGGAGGATTAACATTATCTGTTATTGGTTGTCCTCCAGATAATTCGTACCTCCCACCATAACCTTCTCTTAGCTCTTTTTGAGCAATATAGATTGAGAACTTTTGTGAACTTACATTTGCTTCAATAGCTTCACAGTCACCAAATGATTTGGTATCGTATATTACTTTTTGAGAAAAACCTAGGTTAACTGAAAAAAGAAATGTCACAGCAGCTATAAATTTTCTCATTATTATTGTTTAATAATTTTCTTATTGATTTTATTCTTGAATTCATCTTCAATTTGAAGTAGGTATAAACCTGATGGTAAATTTTGAATTGAGAATTCGTGTGTTGTATTGTTAATATTATTCGATTTATAATAAACTTTACCAGCTAAATCATACAAAATAGCTGTGTTTATAAATGTCGAGTTTTTAATATTCAAAAGATCACTAGTAGGATTCGGATATACTGTAACTTCTTGATTATCTATAAAGTCATCAACAGAAAGCACAGCAGTATCTTGTGCATTTAAAACAAAACTTCCAGAGCCACTTTTTGCTTTATTTGATGTTGACAACTCCAACCAAACTTGTAAATAATATTCTTGTCCAGCAGTTAATCCATTTACAGATAAGTTTCCTTCATCACAATTTAATGGAGTTGCATCTGTACATGAAGCATATAAGGCAATTTTTGAAACCAATGAATCTGCGCTAATTGTAATATTCATACTTCCAGATTCTGGAGCTATAAACGAATACCAAACATCAAAAACAACTACTCCACTTTCTGCACAATTTGGATTTGTAACAGCTCCTGAAGCACTTATTGTATCCCCTGGTGTATCCTGACCAAGAGTAATTGGAACAGTAAAGGAGCAATCATCATTTACTGGAGTACAGTTTTCACTAAAATTAGTTTGCATATCTATTTGCGCCCATTTCGTGTTACTATAATTAACATCATCAACTTCTACACAGGTTAAATTTGAATTGGCAAAGGCAGAAAAATTCTCATTCGTTATGAGTGTATTATTTCCATTTTTTAGAGAAATTCCAAGTAAACTATTATCATTAGCAATTAATCGTGATAAATTTATGTTATTTACAAGATTTAAGTATTCTATATTATTTACCTCACAAATGATTGATTCTAATAACGAATTTGATAGAGTATTTAATTCTGACAATTGGTTTGCACTACAATTTAGATTAACCAAATTTGTGTTTTTTGTAATATCTAAAACTGTGATATCATTGTATGAACAATCTAAAGTGGTTAAGTCTTTGAGATCAGTAACTGACAAAGAAGTTAATTCGTTTCCACTACAGTTTAATGTAGTCAAAGAAGTAAAATACTCAATCCCCGACAAATCTGAAATATACTGATAACTTACATCTAATTCAGTAAGTTCAGCAACCAACTCGGTGAAAACTAATCCATCGCCAATAATTCCATTTCCTACATTAATACCTTCTAAATAACTCTCAAAACTTTCATCTATTATGGTAATTGTTTCTCCATTAGATACTTCATCACAATCATTCCTGAATACTAAATATTCATCAAAACGTGGAGCTCCTGTAATTTTGGTTCTTGACCAATTTTCATTTACATAATCCGCATCAGAGACTTCAATACAAGTTAAATTTGGATTAGACAAACTCTCTAAATAATAGTTATTCAACCCATTTTTAATTGATACGTTTGAAATATTATTTAATTCGAATAATATTATACTTGAAATGACCGTGTTATTAGCAAAATCTAGGTTATCGATTTTATCACAATAGTATACGTAAAAATCGGTAAGACCAATATTTGTAGAAATATCAATAGTTTCAAGTTTATCACTATTAGTCAAACTAATAGACTCTAGATTCGTTGCGTTCGTAATATTTAAATTTGTCAATTCTAAATTATCTTTCAAACTCAATATTTCAATACTTGAATTATTAGAAAGATCTAGAGTAGTTAAAGAGGAATCTTGCATTGTTATCCTTATTAACTTCATTAAACCATCAATGTTTAAAGAGGTTAAAGATTGGTCTCCTATTGTTATATATTGGAGTTCTGTGTTTGCAGTTAAATCAATAGACTGAATAGGATTTCCTTTAAGTCGTATTTCAACTAAATTTGTAAAATCTTCAAGTCCAGTTAAATCTTGAATTCCCAAATTATTCATTGGTAAGAAAGTAATATTCTTAATATTATCCCTTAATACATAGTCATCCAGAACATCATCATACCCCTGATTTACCAAAAATTGTTCAAACGCATTATCTGGGACAAATGTATGCTGTGAAAAGAGAGCCAGAGGAAAACATAGTATTAGAAGTAATTTTTTATAATTCATATTATTAGAGTTAATGATTATTAAATATTTTCGCTTTTATATTCATATATTAGTTTGTCAATTATTTCAAATCTTAACATTTTGAGAAAAAAAAGATTTTTTGTTAATATTTTTACATTTTTAAATACTAATGGATAAATCTATAAAGGACATAGCACTGCAGGAGGAGTTAAGAAATGGTAATAAAAATTCTTTAAGGAAAGTTTATGTAAATTATAGAGACGATTTTTTAAAGTATGCGTTTACCTACAATTTATCGGAAACTGATGCTTTAGATATTTACCATGACACCATCATTGCATTCAATAAAAGTTTTGCAATCAATAAAACAGTGCTAGAAAAAAGCTCTGTTAAAACTTATTTATTCGGAATTGGTAAAAACAAAATTTACAATCACTTTAAAAAATCAAAAAAAATAGTACTTGTTAAGGATCAAAAGGAAGATGGTTATGACAGTATTTCCATAGAAAGTGTAGAGCCAACAATGGAACAAATTGCATTAAGCAAAGCTTTAAACAAGATTTCAAAATCTTGTAGAACACTCTTGCAATTATTTTATCTCAGAAACTTAAGTATTGAAGAGATATTAAAAGTGACTGATTACAAAGATGCGAATACTGTAAGTAGCCATAAATCTAGATGTATGAAAAAACTAAAAGAGTTAGTAGGAAAATGAGTGATTATCAAAATTTAATACAAAAATACTTTGCTAAGAATTTGAATGTTAATGAACGAGCTTTATTTGATTCTTTAAAAAGCAACAACGAAGAATTTATTGCTTTATTCAATGAGCATAAAAAAATGCATGCAGCATTTCAAATTATCGAAGATAAAGAAGTTAGCGATTTAATTAATTCAATAGAAAACAAAAAAGGAACAAAAAACATATTTTTAAAAATCGCTGCTGTACTTACCGTATTTATTAGTGGTTATTATTTTCTGTTTTATTCAGGTAATAATTTCGATTCATATTTAGACGAATACCCAAACGTACACTTTCCTATTACTAGGAGTGAAACCGAAAATGACATTTATAAAGCATTTAGTGCTTATGAACAAAAAGACTACAAATTAGCAATTGAAAAATTTGATAATCTCTTACTGAAAGAAACTACACCAGAAATTAAGTTTTATAAAGCAATGGCTCTTTTGAGTATTGATAAAAAAGAACAAGCATTGTCTATTTTAAAAGAATTACAAAACTTTGATTTTGACTATTCCGAAGAAACACTTTGGTATCTATCAATCACTCATTTATTGCTTGACGAAAAAAAATCAGCTAAATCCACTTTGGAATTAATGGACAAACAACAAATGAAATTTAAGAAAAGTCAAAGACAAGAACTATTGAACAAACTCAATTAATTTATTTCAATCTTTCATTTAAATATTTCTTTGCTACTTTATAAATTTTATTCACTTCTTTTTTATCGAAACTGCTGTAATCTTCAAGCGGAAAGCACACCGTTGCAAAAGTTTTAAAAAATTTATATTCCTCAGAAGACAGAGATAACAACTTAAAAGAGTGTTCTAATACTTTATAAGTTGAACTTAAATCTTTATTCTTCTTTACAGATGGATACACCACGTAACTTCCAATGATTGGATACTCAGACCCTTTAAACGGCGTAATCGGAAAATTATCTAAAATACCTCCATCAGAATACAATTCACCGTTTATATCAATTGGATTAAACAACCCAGGAACTGCACAAGATGCTAAAACTGGCTTTCTTAAGTCTCCTTCACTAAAGTAATGAGTGACTCCTTTATTTAAATTAGTAGTCGATAAATATAAAGGAATCGATAACTCTTCAAATGTATCCTTAATTTTACCATTCAACAATTTTGAATAGTTATCAGAGTTAAAAATTCCAGCTTTACCAAAGGTTAACCACGAATACTGGAATATATCTGTCTTTTTAAAAAATGTTAAAATCTCTTTTGCTGAAACACCCGAAGCATACATCGAGCCTACCAAAGAACCTGCACTACAAGCTGAAATTGAATTTATTTTTATATTTCGTTTCTCCAATTCCTCTAGTAGTGAAATATGAGCTACTCCTTTTTCTCCGCCTCCACTCAATACCAAATTAATGGGAACACTCTTATCCAGTTTATTTAAATTATCAATAGAGCACTTGTAGGATTCTTTAATCATTTTGTTTCAATGTTTTCATAGTTAATTTCTGGTTAAAGATACTACGAAAATTAAATTCAATCAACCTTTCCTATATTATATGTGTAACGATTCAAATCAAATAAACCAACATCAAACTGTGATTGAAATTAAATTCATAATGAATAAAAACAATAGAAAGAGACGAAGTTTTAAAAAACATGTGAAATTTAAGTCATTCAAATTATTCACAAAAGTACGCATTGAGACTCCCGAGTTAACTCCTATCAAAAAGTATATCTCTTTAAAACCAAAATAAAACTTCTATCAAATTAAAATCTTTCCCTGTTATATTCTATACAAGACTAACATATTTGTTAAATAAATAGCTTACGAAATCGATAGCGAAAAAAAAATAAAAAAAATTTGGTTAAGAGAAATTAATTTTTCAGATTTGTCAACAACAAAATAACAACGAATAAGTTATGTTACAAAACGTATGGCAAGGTTTCTATTTTTACTTTTACTTTTACAGTAAGAGGAGAGACTTTGTGTTATATGTTTAGCTAGCTAATAAAATAATATAAATATAAAGTCTCGATTACATCGAGGCTTTTTTTTTGATCTAAAATGAAAAAAATAGCCATTCAAGGAATAGAAGGAAGCAACCACCACATTGTTGCAACTCAATTTTTCGATAAAAACATTTCACTAAAAGAATGTTTATCGTTCGATGTACTTGTTGATAGTTTAATTAACAATGAATCCAACCAAGCAATCATGGCAATTGAAAATACAATTGCTGGTTCTATTATTCCGAATTACGCATTAATCGACAAGAATAACCTTCACATTTCTGGAGAGTATTACTTACCAATTCATCATCATTTAATGGCGTTACCAAATCAGGATATATCAGAGATAAAAGAAGTTTGTTCACACCCAATGGCACTACTGCAGTGTAAAGAATTCTTCAAACAATACAAACATATAAAATTGGTAGAAGATGTTGATACAGCTGAGATTGCAAAACGAATATCTAAGAAAAAATTATCCGGCGTTGCTGCAATTGCACCTAAAATCGCTGCTGATATTTTCGAACTTGAAGTATTAGAAGATGAAATTCAAACAATAAAAAATAATGCTACTCGCTTCGTTATTCTTCAAACTTCTCAACCAAAAAATGGAATAGATTCGATTAATAAAGCATCATTAAAGTTTGAGTTAGATCATAAACGAGGAAGTTTAGCTGCCATTTTAAATGTAATGAGCGATTGTAAATTGAATCTTACCAAAATTCAATCGTTACCAAAAATCGAAACACCATGGAAATATGCATTTTTCGTAGACGTGACTTTTGACACTTATGAAGATTACAAAAAAGCGAAAGCTATTATAGAAATTATGGCTACAGATTTTAAAATATTAGGAGAATACAAAAACGGAAGATCATGATAGAATTTGCAAACCGTTTACAAACCGTTGAAGAATACTACTTCTCTAAAAAGTTAAGAGAAGTTAGAGGATTAGTTGCTGAAGGAAAACCAATCATAAATATGGGAATTGGTAGTCCAGATTTAGCTCCACCAACCGAAGTAATTACAGCAATTACGAAAAGTATGACTGAAGCTGGGGCTCATAAATACCAAAGCTACCAAGGAATTCCTGAGTTTAGAGCAGCTGTGAGTTCTTTTTACAAATCGAACTACAATGTTTCTCTTGATACTAATACCGAAATACTTCCTTTAATGGGTAGTAAGGAAGGAATTATGCATATTTCATTAGCCATTTTAAATGAAGGGGACAGTGTTCTAATTCCTAATCCAGGTTACCCAACATACAGTTCAGTTACGAAACTTGTAGGTGCAAATCCTATATATTATGATTTAGTAGAAGAGCACAACTACCAACCAAATTTTGAAGCTTTAGAGGAAGAGGATTTAAGTAACGTAAAACTAATGTGGATTAATTACCCACATATGCCAACAGGAACAAATGCTTCTGAAAATACGTTCAGAAATATTATTGAGTTTGCTAAAAAGCATAACATTGTTGTTGTAAATGACAATCCGTATAGTTTTATATTAAATGAAAAACCTACGAGTATTTTACAAGTTAACGGAGCAAAAGAAATAGCATTAGAATTAAACTCTCTAAGTAAATCTTTCAACATGGCAGGTTGGAGAGTTGGAATGTTATCGGGAAAACAAGAATTCTTAAATGAAATTTTAAAAGTGAAAACTCAAATGGATTCTGGAATGTTTTACGGAATTCAAAAAGGAGCTATAGCGGCTTTACAACTTTCAAAAGAATGGTTTAGTAGTATTAACTCAATTTATGAGGCCAGAAGAGCACTAATTCATGAACTTATAGAAAAATTAGGCCTTACTTGTAAAAAAGATGGTTCAGGAATGTTTGTTTGGACAAAAATTCCGTCTAACCAAAAATCAGAGGATTATATTGATAACCTTCTTCACAAGTACAATCTATTTGTTGCTCCTGGAAGTATTTTCGGAAGTCAAGGTGAAGGATATATACGTTTTTCTTTATGCGTAAAAGAAGAAGACATAAAAACAGCGATTAAAAGGATAGATAATTTGGTGTAGTATGAATGTATTTATAGTTGGTGTAGGATTAATCGGCGGAAGTTTGGCGCTAGATATTCAAAAAGAATTTAACAATGCTGTCATTTATGGAATAGACAGAAATGAAGATCATTTAGAAGAAGCTTTGTCTTTAGAGATTATTGAAAAAAAAGCAACAAATCAAGATGTAGCAATAGCTGATATTGTAATTGTTTCTATTCCTGTAGATGTTTCTTTATATGTTATTCCTGAAATATTAAATTATATTCCAGACAACTGTTTGGTTTTAGATGTGGGATCTACAAAAGAATTGGTTTGTGATGCTATAGCTAATCATCCAAAAAGAAGAAATTTTTTAGCGACACATCCTATTGCAGGAACTGAATTTTCAGGACCGAAAGCTGCGTTAACAGATTTATATCGAGGAAAAACTAATATCATTTGTGAAGTAGAAAAAACCGCATTCAAATTGCAAGAAAAAGCTTTGGAGATTTTCTCAAAATTAGGAATGCGCATTCGATATATGGATCCTAAATCCCATGATAAACATATTGCTTACGTATCACATTTATCTCACATCAGCTCTTTTATGTTAGGGAAAACAGTTATTGAAAAAGAGAAAAACGAACGTGATATTTTCGATATGGCAGGAAGTGGTTTCGCTTCAACAGTGCGCTTGGCAAAAAGTTCACCAGCTATGTGGACTCCAATATTTGAACAAAACAAAAATAATGTTCTAGAAACCCTAGATGAATACATTGAAAATTTACAAAACTTTAAAACGCTGTTAGAACAAAATAATTTTTCAGAAATCTACTCTGAAATGGAAAACACCAATCATATCAAACAAATTTTAAACGGAATTCAAGAAGTAAAGCTTCCTTAAAAAGACAAAAAATGGAAAATACCAAAAAATTAAGAACATGGTTAGATGATTTCAAATTAAGTCATCCATTAGTAATTGCAGGACCTTGTAGTGCAGAAACAGAAGAGCAAGTATTAAAAATTGCTCATGAATTGAAAGATACTGATGCAACAGTATTAAGAGCGGGAATTTGGAAACCAAGAACAAGACCTGGAAATTTTGAAGGTGTTGGTGCACTTGGATTAAAATGGTTACAAAGAGCCAAGAAAGAAACCGGAATGTTAACTTCTACAGAAGTTGCCAATAAAGATCATGTGAAGTTAGCTCTAGAACACGACATTGATATTTTATGGATCGGAGCAAGAACAACGGTAAGTCCATTTATTGTTCAAGAAATTGCAGATGCTTTAGAAGGAACTGATAAGATTGTTTTAGTTAAAAATCCTGTAAATCCAGATTTAGCTTTATGGCTAGGTGCTATTGAGCGTTTATACTCTGCAAATATCAAAAAGTTAGGAGTTATTCACAGAGGATTTTCAACGTATGAAAAAACGAGATACAGAAATAATCCGAATTGGCAAATTCCTATTGAATTACAGAATCGTTTCCCAGATTTACCATTAATCTGCGATCCTTCTCATATTGCTGGGCGTAGAGACATCATTTTTGATATCTGCCAGACTGCTTTAGATTTAAACTTTGACGGTTTAATGGTAGAAACTCACCACGATCCTGATAATGCTTGGAGTGATGCGAAACAGCAAATTACTCCGGAAACATTAATCCAAATGATGGTAGATTTAAAAATCAGAAAAGAAACGGATACGGAAGCTGATTATAGTAATGCCTTAAATACATTAAGAACTCAAATTGATGTGGTAGATCATCAGTTAATTGAAATGTTAGGAAAACGTATGAAAATTTCTGATCAGATTGGTGCTTTAAAGAAAGACAAGAACGTTGCGATTCTTCAAACAAAACGTTGGAACGAAATTCTAGGCAAAATGATTCTAGAAGGTGAAGAAAATAATTTAAGTGAAGAATTTGTACTCAGAATATTTAAAGCAATTCACCAGGAAAGTATCAATCACCAGAAGAAAATTATTAACCAATAATAAATATTAAACCTTGCATACTGGCAAAAAAAGGACGTTTAAGAAATACTTAAACGTCCTTTAATTTTATACTCAAACAAACTTATTGTTTCAATCTCTTGAAAATAAATCGAGTAATAAAAATTCCACTATTATCGCCTTTACCTCCATAACTTTCAACTCCACTATTTACAAAGGCAAGTTCCCATCCATTTGCTACCATATCATTAATTTTTGAAGTAATTACAGCATCATTAGCTGCAATATTTTGAAAACGAATACCTCCTAAGTTAAAGAAGTTTAATAATTTAGTTTCATCAAAGTTTTTAACCCTGATTTCAGAACGATCAGATTTGTTTCTTTTATCTTTTTTCTTGTCATCTGAACGTGTAGAAGTAAATTGCTTATAATCTCTATCTTCGTTGCTAGAAATTAATCGTGATCTACCCAAACCACTCGGAATAATTGATTCTACACTTGTAACAACCTTATAATCATACTGTTGAGAGCTTACAGGAATTGCTATCATAGCAATAAGGATAAATAATACTTTTTTCATAGTATTAAAATTTTAAAAATTAGTTGCGAATATACTTGTTTAATCTTTATAAAAATATTGTACTTTTCTACTATCCAACCAAACTAACCATTTATGAAATCAATTCATAACATTGATGATGTTATTGCTGTTCTGCAAGACATTATCGATACTTCAATTCAAGAAAAAAGTCCACTAGGCTATTTTGCTGCATTATATCAAAAAGTAACCATTAAAGTAAAAGAAGGAATTCAAAATGGTGTTTTTGAAGATGGACCAAGAATGGAAAAGCTAGATATTATTTTTGCGAAAAGATATATAGATGCATACTATGATTTTTCCCAGAACAAAACAGTGACCTCTTCATGGTTAAAAGCTTTTATGTTATCTAAAAAATTCTGGCCAATTGTATTACAACATTTGCTTATTGGAATGAATGCGCATATAAACCTTGATTTAGGAATTGCTGCAGCTCAAGTTTCGGAAGGAGAACCAATTGAAAAATTGAAAAACGATTTTAATAAAATCAATGAAATTTTATCTTCATTAGTTACAGATGTTGAAAATGACTTAGCATCTATTTGGCCTTTCTTAAGAAAAATTTTAAAATTCACAAAAAAAGTTGATAATTTCTTCGTTGATTTCAGCATGGAAATTGCTAGAGATGGTGCTTGGAATTTTGCTGTTCACCTTGCTAATACTTCTTCTTCTGATTTACAAAAAGTAATTGAAGAAAGAGATAAAAAAGTAGCAAAGATCGCCTCTTTAATTAGTGATCCTGGAATAATAGTAAATATCATTTTTGGGATAATTAGAATAGCAGAAAGGGGCAGTATTCCTGGAAAAATTAAAGATTTAATGAACTAAACTTCTGAAGAAGATTCAATTTTTATTCTCATCTTTGTTATATGACAGGTACGGTTTATAAATCTACAGGAAGTTGGTATTGGGTAAAAACTGAAGAAGGTAAGTTTTTAAAATGCAGAATTAAAGGAAAATTCCGAATTCAAGGTATTAAAAGTACCAATCCTATTGCAGTTGGTGATCACGTAAAATTTGAAATTGACACCAAAAGTGATGAAGAAACAGGAATTATTACTGAAATTTTTGATCGTAAAAATTACATTGTCCGTAAATCCGTAAATCTTTCCAAACAAACACATATTATTGCTTCAAATATTGATCAAGCATTTTTATTGGTTACTATAGATAATCCACCAACATTCACCACTTTTATTGATCGTTTTTTAGTTACTGCTGAAGCTTATTCTATAGAAGTTATTCTTGTGTTCAATAAAATTGACACCTATAAAATTGAACAAAAAGCTGAAATTTTATATCTCAAAGATATTTACGAGCCAATTGGCTATAAATGTATTGAAGTTTCTGCTGCGGAAGGAACTAATGTGGAAGAAATAAAAGATATGATGACTCATAAAGTAAGTATGTTCTCAGGGCACTCTGGTGTCGGAAAAACTACTTTACTAAACTGTATTGAACCTACTTTAGATTTAAGAACTAAGGAAATATCCGAGCAGCACAAGCAAGGGCAGCATACAACTACATTTGCTGAAATGTTCGATTTAAGTTTTGATGCTAGAATTATTGATACTCCTGGAATTAAAGGATTTGGTGTTGTGGATATTGACAAAGATGAATTAGGAGATTATTTTCCAGAGTTTTTTGCTTTAAAACAAGACTGTAAATTTAATAACTGTATTCATTTAAAGGAGCCATATTGTGCGGTAAAAGAAGCACTAGAAAATGAAGAAATATCTTGGTCTAGATACAAAAGCTATTTACAAATATTAGAAGGAGAAGAAGAGAATTACAGAACCGATATTTTATCAGGAAAATAAAATTTAATGAAAGCGGTAATACAAAGAGTTACAGGAGCGAGTGTAACCATTGAAGGAGAAAAAGTTGCAAATATTCAGTCAGGTTTATTGATTTTACTGGGAATTGTTAGTGAAGATTCCAGAGAAGATATAGATTGGTTATCTAAGAAAATCGCAAATCTTAGAATTTTCAATGACGAGAATAACGTGATGAACAAATCCTTATTAGATATAAATGGTGATGCTATAATTGTAAGTCAATTTACATTACACGCATCTACAAAAAAAGGAAATAGACCAAGTTATATTCTAGCAGCCAAACCAGATACGGCAATTCCTCTCTATAAAGAATTTGTTACCGTATTTGAAAAACAAGTTGGTAAAAAAGTACAAACTGGTCAGTTTGGAGCGGATATGAAAGTAGAATTGCTAAACGATGGACCCGTGACAATTATAATTGACACAAAAGACAAAAAATAGTTTTCATACATGACGGATATTAAATATATTTGCCATGGAAAATAAATTATATTAATTTAATCTACATAAAATGAAAAAACTAATCTTATCATTAGCCATTGTTGCTATCGCATTAACTTCTTGTAAAAGCGAGAAGAAAGTTGAAACTAAAGAAGAAGTAAAAGTTGAAGAAAAAGTAACTGATCCTATTAACTCGTATAACGTAAATGTAGCAGAATCTTCAATTTCTTGGAAGGGAGATAAAAAAGTAGGAGATGCTCATAACGGAGTAATTGGATTAGAAAAGGGATTATTCGATATTGAAAACGGAGTTTTAAAAGCTGGTGAATTTGTAATTAATATGAATTCAATTTCTTGTTTAGATTTAGAAGGAAAAAAGAAGGCAAGCCTAGAAGGCCATCTAAAAAACAAAGATTTCTTTGACGTTGAAAAATTTCCAACTGCAAAATTTGTTGTTGCTAGCTCAGAAGTAAAAGAAGGAAAATTACATATTACTGGTAATTTAACGATTAAAGATGTTACTAAGAGTATTACAATTCCAGCTACATTAACAGAAAATGGAAATGATATTACTTTAAAGAGTGAAAAATTTAATGTTGATAGAACTGATTTTGGTGTTAAATATGGTTCTGGAAAGTTTTTTGAAAGTCTAAAAGATAAGGCTATCAACGATTTAATCGAATTTTCTTTTGATTTAAAAGCGAGAAAATAATTATCAATTTTCTATAAGTAAAAAAAGCGAGCCTTTAGCTCGCTTTTTTTATGAATTCATCTACTTCAAAAATTTCTTTGAAGTATTTTAATATTTTACCCTTTACTTCTTCCACGTCTAACTTTCTTCCAAGTTCAGCTTCCATCGAAGTAACGGCTTTTCCTTTGATACCGCATGGAATGATATGATCAAAATAACCTAAATCTGCATTTACATTCAAAGCAAAACCATGCATAGTTACCCAGCGACTAGTTCGAATTCCCATCGCACAAATTTTCCTTGCAAACGGAGTTCCAACATCCAACCAAACTCCTGTTTCACCTTCACTTCTAAGCCCTTTTAATCCGTAATCATCAATAACTCTAATAATTACTTCCTCTAAACAACGAAGATACTTATGAATGTCTGTAAAGAAATTTTCTAAATCTAAAATAGGATACCCGACTATTTGGCCTGGTCCATGGTAAGTGATATCTCCTCCTCTATTTATTTTATAAAAAGTAATCCCTTTAGCTTCAAGCTGTTTTTCATTGAGTAATAAATTACTCATATCGCCACTTTTACCTAAGGTATACACATGAGGATGCTCAACAAATAGAAAGTAATTATTTGTTTCTATAGAAAGATTTTCTCTTCTGTTTCTAATTTTTGTATCAACGATACCTTGAAGTAAATCAGATTGATAATCCCAAGTTTCCTTATAATCTTTTTGATTTAATTCAATCAAACTAACATTTTTATTCATATTTTTGTCAAGTGCCTTATTTTTTTTAGTAATTACTCATAACACAATTATAAACTTATGTAAATTAAATTTAAATGAACAAAATTACACTATTTTTAGTGCTTTTTAGCGTGACCTTAATCACTGCACAAAGTTCGTGGAAAAAACTGCCTTCAGAAAACCATAAATTTCGAAGTGAAAAGAAATACATGAATGCTCATCCCAAGGGTTATTCAATATATAACTTAAACCTTGAAGAATTCAAGAAAGAGCTTACTTTCCAATCTAAAGGATTGAATAAAAGAATAAAATTACCTGGATTCAATCAAGAGTCTTATGAATATATGATCGAAGAATATTCAAATTTCACAGAACCTCTTAACCCGAAATATGGATTTTTGAAGACCTATATAATTCAAGGGACTAAAGACGAAACTATAACTGGGAAAATATCCATTGGAACTGACGGTGTACATATAGTTATTAATTCACCAAAAAAAGGAACATTCTACATTGATCCTTATACAAAAGACAATACAGTCTACATTGCATATAATAGAAAGGATATACAATACAATCAATCAGACTTTGAATGCTTGGTTAAAAGCAATATTTACGAAATAGAAAAAAAAGACGTAAAAACTAGGAAAAATCCAAATGACGGAAATTTAAGAACCTACAGACTAGCACTGGCCTGCACTGGAGAATATGCTAGTTATCATATAACTGAGCAAGGGGTTTCTTCTGGTACCAATACCGAAAAAGAATCTGCTGTTTTATCAGCAATGAATACCGCAGTGACAAGAATCAACCAAATAATGGAAAGAGAGTTAGCTGTAAAATTGGAAATAGTATTAAATGGAGGAAGAAACCCTGTTTTATTTTTAGATACTGCGACTGATGGTTACACACAAGATGATATAAGCTTAATGATAGATGAAAATATTGAAAGATGCAATGCTCTAATAGGTACAACCAATTACGATATAGGTCATTTATTTCATAAGGATAACCAAGTCAATGGACTTGCATATAGACCTGCGGTTTGTCGAAATTGGAAAGCGGGAGGGGTTACTGGAGATGTTGACCCAGTTGGAAATGCTTATTTAAACATAGTTTGTCACGAACTTGGTCATCAATTTGGAGCTAATCATACACAAAACAATACCTGTAATAGAAATACAGATACGTCAGTAGAAACTGGAAGTGGATCAACTATTATGAGTTATGCTGGGATTTGTAGTCCAAACGTTCAAGAAGCACAAGATGATTATTATCATGCAATTAGTATTGATGAAATGTGGAATACTTTACAAGGATCATCTTGTGCTACCCTTACAAATACTGGAAACTCTGTTCCTACTGCTAATGCTGGTTCAGACTATATAGTTCCTGCTGGAACTCCTTTAGTATTAACTGGAATAGGAACAGACCCAGACAGTCCAAGAGGACTTAGTTACAATTGGGAACAAACTGATAACGGTGTAGCTATAATGCCTCCAAGAATAAATAATATCGTTGGACCAATGTTTAGATCTTTACCTCCAAGTAGTTCAAGTAAAAGATATTTACCAGAATTATCAACGGTTTTATCCGGTTCAACTTCTTCTACTTGGGAAGTGATCCCTGCATTTGAAAGAGAATTAAATTTTGCTTTTAGTGTAAGAGATAATAATCCTGGTGGTGGTTCAAGTTCAAGAGATGATATGAAAATTACTGTGGTGAGTTCTGTTGGTTTTAAAGTAACATCATTAAACGCATCTGAGTCAGTAGATGGAGGAACTTTTCAAACTATTACTTGGAATGTTGCCTCAACTGATATGGATCCAATTAATTGCTCAAATGTTAGAATTAAAATATCAGTTGACGGTGGCTTATCTTTCGAAACTATAGTAGACAGTACTACAAATGATGGTTCAGAAAGTGTCTTAATACCAAACACGGCAACTAGTTTAGCAAGAATTCTAATAGAAGGAGTTGATAATATTTTTTACAATGTGAATACCTCAAACTTCACAATTGTCAATAATCCAACAGCTTCAGTTGAAAATTTTGATTTTACAAACTTTAACCTTTATCCTAACCCATCCAATGGAAACTTTAATATTAAATTTGAAGTTATTAATACAGAACTAGTTGAAATTAAGTTATTTGATATTCGAGGGCGAATGATAAAAACAAAAGAATTTAGAAACACTCCTCTTACTTTCACTGAAGAACTTCAATTTAGAGATATTAACTCAGGAATCTATTTGTTGCAAATAAAGAATGGAAATAAACGAACTACAAAGAAATTAATAATCCAATAATTTTTAGGAATGACTAGACATAAATAACCATTACAATAATTTATTGATTAAATCTATTAAACATCCTCTAAAACTACAGTATTGGAGGATGTTGTTTTTATTGTTGTATTTGATTCGAAGTTTTAAAATGATACTACCCATGTAGTCTTTTAGGGTTGTAAATAGCTATTGATTACTTTTCTATTTTCTTAATTCTACCAAAATCGTGATTTGTAGAATCCATTAAGAACTCTTGTGTCAATATTCTATTAACCCGTTAAGCAACAACATTTTGATATGAATAATATGAATCCTTCTATACTAATTAATATTTTTACTTGATAATATATCTTGATATATATTTCTTCGATATCGCGAGCCTCTATCTGAATGGTGTATAAGTTCTTTGTTTGGATATATCTTACTTTATAGCCATGGTCAAAGCTCGTAGAGTTGAACTAAATTAAAAAGTTTTATCAAAATGATAACCTATAGTAACGTGAGTTCGATTTAATTTACACCTACATTTGGTAATAAATTTTGAATCTTGATAGAAGGTTTAGCATCAAGAAAAGCGTATGCTGTTAATCCAGCAATTAGATTTCCAATAAAGTTATCAAAAGATCTATGTCTGGAGTGTTCAATTTGACAAGTGTTCTTTAGGACATCATTTACCGATTCTATAATTGCTCTTTTTCTTAGATATACTTTATCCATAAATTCAAGTGCTTTTTTTTTCATATTTTCCCTTAATTTGGTTTTTAAATGGATACCATCTACGAACAATTTATCAAATAAATCTTTTCCTAAATATTCTTTGTCTCCATATATTTTTCCGAAGATTTTATCATGGAAGCTTTTAGTTTTCAAAGGAACTCTATCATCTACTATTGCTTTAGTAATCATAAAATCAATTATTTGACCTCTATCATTACAGACTAAGTGTAACTTAAATCCGTAAAACCAACCTAAAGTCCCATAACTTTTTTCAGCAATACCTTTAAATACTTTATGTTGTTTCTCTCTTTTATAATGACAAACTTTTAATGCAGTAGAATCAATAAAAGATATACCTGAATATTTTACTAAACATCTAATTTTTAAAAATATAGACAATATCTGCACTACTTGTTTTTGAAGTTCTACAAATCTATTATAAGAAACAATACCAGGGAAGAAGTTGCTCATATGTCTACCTGCGTAATCATGGCAAAAAAACTTCAGATTACGATATGACTTTAGATTAAAAATAATCATAATAGTCATTATTTCACTTCCACTTATTTTAGATGTTCTATTGGTTTTTTTTTAATTGAGAAGAGTCAGAAATGCTGCTTTTTGTTAAAACAATATCAAATTCTTTCATAAAATCATCAAATTCACAGAAAATTTCAACATCAAGAGTTATAGCGAAAAACTTAGTTAAATAGTTAAAATTCAGCGCTTTAATTTGCTGTATTTCTTGCTTTTTATTTACAAATAAGTCAGGTTTATTACGTCGAACTCACGTTATAATAGTAATAGAATATGCATCTGTAACTAATAACTAATACATCTGGTTTTTACGACTTCAAAGATAGACATTATAAGCTAACCAAACTTGTTCTAGTCGATTCACTTCTAAAATTTTGATAAAATTTGCATATTTATAATATGATGATGAGGGTTAGTTATGATATGATCACTCTTTTGTTCTTTTATCAGTAGTTTATTAGCAGGTTAAATATCAAACAATATCTCTATTTCTACTCCCAAACTAGTCAGTTCTAATAAAAATGTAACAATTTTTTCCTTTTCCAATTCTTGGTTGTTCCGTTTTTACATAATTAACTACATTTCCTATTATTTTAACTTTCCTGACTCTATTATTAACTTGATAAAACACCATTCTACAAAACCTGAGTTTTTTACAGATAGAAGATTTATTTTTTTTCTTACAAACAAACATATTAATTACTTGGTTTTGAACTTTTTTCTGATCGGAATATTATACTACCTCTGCAAAATCAATCATCCTACCGAACAGCATTCCGTTTTTCTCTAACGCTAATGCTTGAGCATTATATGATTGTTTAGCATTTCTATTTGATGTAAATTTTGTTCTAGTGATTTTGGCATATTAGATTGTTTTTGTTATATAAATCAAAGTTCTCATAAATTTAATCATACTAAAACAGTACTACATCACTTAATTCCATATTTAAAATGCGCTTGTTTGTAAGTTAATTTCACTTTTTCTCTTTCCATTACAAAGGAAAGTTTAAGCTCATCGTATAATCTTTCTGAATAAGTTTTTCGTAAATGTTGTCGTTCATAATGTTACACATTTGTACAACGCTATTTGAGTACAATATAGAACGCAGAAAATAAAAAACGAACAACAAAACTGTTCACTTTATAATAAATCTTGTTTTTAAGAAGTGAATTTCTTTAATTTTAAAATCTAATTCAAATAATCTCGTAAACCATCCAAAATTATTCATATTTTTAACATCTGATTTAAACTTTGTTGAATAATTAACATAGTTTAATAATTATAACATAAATATTAATACATTAATTTAAGCCCAATGAAAAGAATTATATCTGTATTAGTACTTTTTTGCATATCCCTTACCAATGCTCAAAGTTCTTGGAATAAATTGGATTCCGAAAATCTAGCTTTACGAAGCGAAAAATCCCTTAGAAAATCAGAACCAACAAAGTTTTCTCTTTACAATTTAAATTTGGAAAACTTTAAAAATGAATTAACCGCTCAAACAAAAGGAAAAGAAAAAATTATTTCATTACCTGGTTATCACGGAAAATTAGAAAATTACTACATACATGAATACAATCAGTTTACGGAACCTCTTAATACAAAATATGGATTTATAAAAACTTACTCAATCCAGTCAGTCAAAAATGAAACAATTTCGGGTAAAATTTCTATTGGTACCGATGGTGTTCATATGATATTAAACTCTCCACAAAATGGAAGTTTTTATATAGAACCATATACAAAGGATAAACGAACCTATATCGGATTTGATAGAAAAAGTTTGAATAAAATAGAATCTAATTTTGAATGCATGGTCCAGAGTAATATTGCTCCAAAAGTAAAATTAAATGCTCGCATGAGAAACCCAAACGATGGTAATTTAAGAACTTATCGATTTGCTTTAGCTTGTACAGGAGAATATGCAACTTATCATATCAACGACCAAGGTCTTACTTCGGCTCCAGAAACCGAGAGAAAGGCTGCTGTTTTATCAGCAATGAATACATCACTAGCAAGAATAAATCAAGTTTTTGAAAAGGAATTAGCTGTAAAATTAAATATGGTAATTAGTGGAGGTGAAAATCCTGTTCTTTTTTTAGACGCTACGAATGATGGATATACTAACAACGACATCAGTCTCATGATTGATGAAAATATTTCAATATGCAATACGTTAATTGGAGCAAATAATTATGACTTAGGTCATTTATTTTATCAAGGACAGGATTCGGGCTTAGCCTATACGCCATCCGTATGCAGTAATTTAAAAGCTGGCGGAGTAACTGGCAGAATTAATCCAAAAGGTGACCCTTTCGATATAGATTATGCTTGTCACGAAATAGGTCATCAGTTTGGGGCTAATCACACTCAAAATAACTCCTGTCAAAGAAACACAAATACATCTGTAGAACCTGGTAGTGGATCAACCATAATGAGTTACGCTGGTATCTGTGCACCGAATGTTCAATCCAATGCCGATGACTATTTCCATGCCATTAGTATAGACGAAATGTGGCTAAGAATACAGTCTACCTGTGCGACAATATCTAATACAAATAATACAGTGCCAACTGCTAATGCTGGGCCTGACTACTCGGTTCCCAAAAATACCCCATTGAAACTTATTGGTTCAGGAACTGATTCTGATGGTATCAATTCTCTAACCTATAATTGGGAACAACTAGATAATGAGGTAGCCACAATGCCTCCCCTAGTAACAAATACTGTTGGGCCAATGTTTAGATCTGTTCCTCCAAATTCAGAAGTAACCAGATATTTACCAGAATTATCAACGGTAATCTCAGGATCTACTTTTTCTCAATGGGAAGTTCTACCTAATGTCACAAGAGTAATGGATTTCGCGTTTAGTGTCAGAGATAATCAGCCTGGTGGTGGATCAAGTGCGAGAGATGACATGAAAATTACAGTAACAGATGCAACCCCATTTAGAGTTACATCTCAAAACACATCAACAACCTGGGATGTTGAAAGTACAGCAACCATTACATGGGATAAATCAACTACGGATCAAGCTCCAATTAATTGTCAAAATGTTAGAATCAAATTATCTACTGATGGAGGTTTGACTTTCCCTATAATTCTTGCTGAAAGTACTCCTAATGATGGCACCCATGACATTGTTGTTCCAAATAACCTAACAAACTCTGCTAGAATAATGATTGAGGCGGTAGATAATATTTTTTATAATGTTAATACTACTAACTTTTCGGTTATTTCAACGGCTCCTACGTTTTTATTAACCAATACATCTTCAAAACAATTTGTTTGTAATTCAGGAGGAAACAGTGTTGAATATGATTTAACAGTAGAATATGTAAATGGTTTCAATGAAACTATTTCTTTCAGCGCTACAGATGCACCTGCAGGAGCAAATATTTCTTTTGCCCCAACTTCAATCAGTGCAAATGGTACCGTAAAAATGACAATCACTAATTTAGATGGAGTAACAGGAAATGATTATAATATTACCGTAAATGCTACATCTAATTCTGAATCAAAATCGGTTCAAGCTGAACTTGGAGTACTTGATGGAAGTTTCTCTTCATTCAACCTAACTTCTCCAGATAATAGTTCTTCAAATGTTAGTATAGTCCCAACACTAACTTGGGAAAGTATAACTGAAGCAACAGGCTATGATATTCAAATATCAACTAATAACACATTTACTAATGTCATATTAAACACAACATCTAACACCAATTCTTATGAAGTAAGTCCACCACTTTCTGGTTCAAGCATTTATTTTTGGAGAGTTAGACCTAAAAACGATTGTGCAACAGGAAACTACACTAGTGCGTTTTTCTTCAGAACTGAGAATCCTTCATATTGTTCATCAACATTTACAGATGATGCAGGAGGTGCTGATCATATTACCAATGTAACCTTTAATACAATTAATAATACTTCTGGGAATGATACTGTTGATGGTTATATAGACTATACTGCTAACTCTACTGACATTAATGCTGGTGATAGCTATCAAATTAGTGTTTCTTTTGATCCTGATGGATTCAGAGATCATTGTTATGTATTTATTGACTGGAATCAAGATTTTAATTTTGATGTTACCACAGAACGATATGACTTAGGTAGTATTTCAGGAACACCTGGAACGAGAACTGCAAATATCACAGTGCCTAACAATGCAATAAATGGAAATACAAGAATGCGTGTTATTATTCAGTATTTTGACAACAATAATTTTGTTCTAACTGACGGAGCGTGTGACTCAGATCATGCATCAGAATGGGGAGAAACAGAAGATTATACTGTTAATGTAATTAATGCGACAGCTTCAATTGACGATTTTGATTTTACAAATTTTAAAGTATACCCTAATCCTTCAAATGGAAACTTCAATGTAACATTCGAAGTGGTAAATACAGAAAAAGTAAATATTAAATTATTCGATATTCAAGGAAGATTAGTGGAAGAAAGAGATTATAAAAATATCCCGACTGTATTTTCTGAAGAATTAAATTTAAATAGTGTTAACGCTGGATTGTATTTACTTCAAGTACAAAACGGTGATAAACGTACCACAAGAAAATTAGTTATTAAATAAACCATATAATAAATCTAACAAATAGGCGAGCTTAACAAGTTCGCCTTTTTTTATGAATTATATCAAAAATCCTCATTTATACTTTATGAAATGACCCACAAAATCATTACATTTAACTGACTACAAAATAATTGCTCAACAATATTGATATTTATGCATCACTAAACCAAAACTTCCCCCATGAACAGAATTATATTTTCAGTTGTACTTTTTTGTATTAGTGTAACCTATTCACAGGGTTCTTGGAAGAAATTAAACTCAAAAAAAACAGTATTCAAGTCCAAGTTATTGTTAAGAAAAGCTAATCCATCAAAATTTACACTCTTCAACTTAAACTTTAAAAAATTTAAAGCTGAACTCTCCTTAGAAACAAAAAATTACGAAAACAGCATTTATCTTCCTAATGAAGAAGGAACACTCAGTGAATACTTAATTGAAGAAACCTCTAATTTTACTAATGATTTGCACCCAAAATATGGTTTTATCAAATCATTCTCTTTAAAAGGAGTGAACAATCGAACGAAATCAGGTAAAATATCTATTGGTTCTGATGGTGTATACATTACTATCTATTCAGTTAATAAACCTACTTTTTACATTGATCCTTATACAAGGGATAAATCTACATACATTTGTTACAGCAGAGCTCATATTGATAAATCTACACATCAAAATGAATGTCTTTTTAACGAAGAAGCAATAAAACAAGGATTTCAAAGGAAAAACAATTTAAAAACTCCTGATGATGGAATCTTGAGATCATACAGATTGGCACTAGCTTGCACAGGAGAGTATGCTCAATTTCATATTAATCAACAAGGAACTGAAAGTGGAACAGAAACAGAGAAAGAGGCAGCTGTACTTTCAGCAATGAATACCACCATGACTCGTGTCAACGGAATTTACGAAAGGGAATTATCTGTTCGAATGAATATTGTTCTTGTTAATGGTGAAAATCCATTAATATATCTTGACGCTAATACAGATGGATATACAAATAATTCAAACTCTACTTTAATAACTGAAAATCAAAATAAATGTGATAATGAAATTGGAAACAATAATTACGACATTGGTCATTTGTTTAGCAAACCAGATACTGGTGCAAGTGGTTTAGCTGGTTTAGGTGTTGTTTGTAAGACAGGCCAAAAAGGAGCTGGCATTACAGGAACAAGTGTTCCTATTAATGATCCATTTGATGTAGACTTTGTAGCTCATGAAATTGGACATCAGTTTGGCGCTCCCCATACGTTTAATAATTCTTGTAATGGAAACCGATCAGCATTAAATGCTGTGGAACCTGGAAGTGGCTCAACCATTATGGCTTACGCGGGAATTTGTGTGCCAAACGTACAGAACAATAGTGACGATTATTTTCACTCTTATAGTATTACAAGTATGTGGAATTACATTCAAACTACATCGTGTGCAACTACCATTAATACCGGAAATACAGCGCCAGTAGCTAATGCTGGAAACGATTATAATGTTCCGAGTGGTACTCCTTTAATTCTAAAAGGAAATGCATCCGACGTTGATGGAACCGATAATTTGAGCTATTCATGGGAACAAATTGATATTGAAATTGCAAATATGCCTCCGGCGTCTGGTAATACAGACGGGCCACTTTTTAGATCTCTTGAACCTTCAACTTCTACAGACAGATATTTACCTCCTTTAGAAACAGTTATTTCCGGAGCCACTTCAACAGCTTGGGAGGTCATTCCTACTGTAGCAAGGGAAATGAATTTTTCTTTGTTGGTTCGTGATAATAATTCAGGAGCGGGATCTTCGGATAGAGATGATATGAAAATTACGGTAACAGATGCTGAACCCTTTACTGTGATTTCACAAAATAGCGCCATAACCTGGAATGTCGGAAGTACGCAAACAATAACTTGGAATAAATCTACCACTGATTTAACTCCTATCAATTGTCAAAATGTTAGAATCTCTCTTTCAACTGATGGAGGAATAACATTTCCTATAATTCTAGCAAATAATACACCTAATGATGGAATTCATACAATTACTGTTCCTGATTTTGAAACTACTACAGCAAGAATTATGATTGAAGCCATAGATAATATTTTCTACAATGTTAATAGTTCTGATTTTTCAATAGTATCAACCATTCCTACTTTTGTTGTTACCAACAATAGTGGAAAACAAATTGGTTGTAATACCAACTCTTCAACTGTTGAATATGATTTAGAGTTAGATTTTAGAAATGGTTTTAATGAAACGGTATCTTTTTCTATTGAAAACGCACCTCAAAATGCAATAGCTACATTTAGTCCAACTACAATTAATAGTGATGGAATGGTAAAATTGACGCTTTCTAATCTTATTAGTGCGGTTCCTGGGGATTATAATGTCAAAATAAATGCGGTCTCAACAACAGTAAATAAAACAACGAACGCAGAGTTAGAAATATCTGATGGATTTTTAACGGGATTCGCTTTGATTTCTCCATCCAATGGTGCAACTGATGTAAGTATAAATCCAAAATTAGATTGGCCACTCATTCCGGAAGTTGAAGCGTATGAAATTCAAATTGCTAGCGATACTTCTTTTAATAATATAATTTTAAATACAACCTCAACTACCAACACATATACGGTAAGTACTTCATTAAATGGTTTGACTGAATATTTTTGGAGGGTTAGAGCAACAAATTCTTGTGGAGTGGGAAATTATACACTTCCTTATAGTTTTACAACACTCGATCCATCGTATTGTTCTTCCTCTTTTTCTGATGATGCAGGTGGCGCGGACCATATAACGAATGTAACTTTTAATTCAATTAATAATACCACTGGTAATGATACTGTAGATGGTTATATCGACTACACCTCAATAAGCACAGATATAAATGCTGGAAATACCTACCAAATCAGCGTTACTTTTGATCCAGACGGATTTCAAGATCATTGTTACGTATTTATCGATTGGAATCAAGACTATATTTTTGATGTTAATACAGAAAGGTATGATTTAGGAAGTGTATCTACAACTACTGATACTAAAACTGGGAACATTACCGTTCCAACTGATGCTACTCCCGGTACTACAAGAATGAGAGTAATTGTCCAGTATTTTGATAATACTAGTTTTATTTTAACTGATGGTCCTTGCGATATAGATCATGCATCCGAATGGGGTGAAACTGAGGACTACTCGTTAAATATTATTAATAACACTGCTAATATTGATGAGTTTGACTTTGCTAATTTAAAGGTGTTTCCTAATCCCTCAAATGGTAATATTACCATAACTTTTGAAGTACTCAACCCTGAAAATATTTTGATTAAAATGATCGATATAGGAGGTCGAGTCATCAAAGAAAAAATATATAATAACACTGCTGCTATATTCTCAGAGAAACTACAATTGAATGGTATTAGTTCA
This sequence comes from Tenacibaculum sp. SZ-18, assembly GCF_002813915.1. Taxonomy (NCBI): domain Bacteria; kingdom Pseudomonadati; phylum Bacteroidota; class Flavobacteriia; order Flavobacteriales; family Flavobacteriaceae; genus Tenacibaculum; species Tenacibaculum sp. SZ-18. The sequence goes on from NZ_CP019335.1 coordinate 3,106,649, forward strand.
GGTTTATATCTTTTAGATATTAAAAATGGCAATAAACGAACTACGCGAAAACTAATTATAAAATGATATAATAATAAATAGAAACATCGAGCTTTCACAAACTCGACGTTTCTGATTAATCCTGAAAAATTATAAATTATACGTAACATTAAATGTTACAAATCGTGGTTGTACAATATATACAGATGAACTATTGAATATCACATTAGAATCGTCTTGATTCAAAGATTTAGTATTTAATAAGTTAGTTGCCTTTATTTTATACTCCCATTTACTATCTCCTTTTTGATAAGTTAAGTCTGCATCCCAAAAACTATAATCGTTTAAAGTTCTCGATTGATTTCTGAAGTTGTTATACGTATAGCTAGTGTTGAATACTAAATCATTAGTAATAAATGTATCGAAATTGATAAATGGACTGTGGGTTGTAAATGTATTTATAATTCCTCCTTGATCATACTTATTAATACTTACATTATATCCAAAATCGAAATTCGGAAACTCTCTAAAATTCGAACTAAATCTTGTTCTGTAAGCCTGCGTAAACGAGTTAGACTCTCTATTCTCATTTTGATTGGTAATTCCTGAAAAGAAAAGGTTATTAGAAATCGAATATACCATATTCCCTCCTAATGTAATTTTAAACTTTCTATAACTTTTTTGGAAGTTTGCATTCGCGGAAATTGTTTCGTCTGGAAAAACAGAATTAATCGAACTAGAAACTTGATCGACTCCATTAAAAACAGTTGCTCCTTTAACAGCATCTATTAATTTACTATAATTAACACTAGCAAAAACATTGGTATAATTAAACATATTAAAGCTAAAATAACTTAAGTTTATATTATGAGATAACGAACTTTCTAATTCTCTATTTCCTCTGTACAAACGGTTATAGTTATTAAACACAAAGCCTTCTGCAACTCTATTAATATCAGTAAAACTTACTTGCTGACTATAATCTAATCGTAGCGTTTCAGATTTTTTCAAAGCTACTTTAATAGAGGCATCTGGAAGTAATTTTATAAAAGTATTATCAAAAACACTTCCCAATTGGGTGTTTACTGCAGCATACTTATGGGCTGTAAATCCTTGATTGAATGTGAAAATTCCAGTGATAAATTTATAATGTAATCCTGCGTAATAATCATCAAAAGTATATTCAACATCGTTAATAGCGTCAGGATTATTAATATTGATTTGATCTCCATTATCCAACACCTGGAAAACATCTGAATTAAATTGCTGATTACTAAGCGTTGTTCCAAAAGTTAGATTTAAATTACTTTTAGCATTTATTACATAGAAGTAATCTAGTTTAGCATCCAACTTGTTTGTTTTAACTCTTTTGTTCTGGGAAACATCAAATAAGGATTGATTTATTAATCCTAATTGATTGAAAAATGATAATTGTGATAGTTGTGCATTATAAAAAGGATCTTCATTTTGCCATAAATGTTGCCCTTCAAAAGCAAAAATATTATTATCATTTAATGTATAGTAATAATTAAAATTCTGATTAATAGAATATGGATTTTGACTTGTTAATTGATTAATTGGAACAGATGTGAAAGTTCCATCAATAGTAGTACGATTAGATGTTAATAATTGAGTTTCTTTTTGATCTGAAATCTTAGCAAACAAATCATAATCGAATTGATTATCGGCATTTGCTTTATAACTTGAACTTACTTTTATCAAGCCTAAATCACTTTTTTGATTTGTAATACTTTGAGTAGTTTCTGTATCAATTGAACGAGAATCGTCAATGTTTGGATTCAAGTAATTCCTTACTGTATTTTCCTCTAAATCTGTATTTGAACCTGAGTAAATTGCGAATCCGCTTAAATCCCAATCTTTCTTAGGTAAGTAACTGAAATTTAACGCCCCAAAACGAGATTCAATTTCTTTAGCTCTGTTATTTCTTAATGTTAAAAATCCAATATCTGAAGAAGCAACATTAAATCCTGTTCCTCTTCCTCCACCTCCACGGAAACCTCCCGTGAATTTAAAATAATCACGACGTGTAAAAGGAACTTCACCAATGTTATTGAAATCTGTTATCAGGTTTAAACTATACTTTGGACTGTAATAAAACAACTTCGGATGAACGATGTAACGTGTATCATCAGTTGCCATTCCAATTCCGGCAGAAACTTCTCCAAACCAGAAGTTCTTCTTTCCTTCTTTCAATTTTAAATTGATTACAATATTATCTTCATTATCAGTTACGCTGCTCATTTGCCTAACCTCACTATGATTCTTTAAAACTTGTACTTTATCAATTGCATTTGCAGGAATATTTTTTGTTGCCAATTTAGAATCACCATCAAAGAAATCTTTTCCTTCAACCATTACCTTACTAACTGTTTTTCCTTCAACCTGAATTTCTCCTTCATCATTTACTTCAACACCTGGTAATTTATTTAAAACATCTCCTAATTTTTTCTCAGTTCCACTTTTAAAAGAATCTGCATTGTAAACAATTGTATCTCCTTTTACCGTCACGGGCATTTTAGAAACGATTTCAACTTCATCAAGAGTATTATCAAAAGTTAATACGATATCCTTTTTAATATCTGATTCCTTTGTTAAAATCTGAATTTCTCCTGATTTCATTCCTACATAACTAGCCTTAATTACATAACTTGCATTTTTATCTAAATTCAGTTTATAATTACCAAAAGAATCGGTAAAACCATAGGAGTCAATTTTTTTAGTTTCTTGATTTACAGCAATCATATTCGCCATTTCTAGTGTATTTCCGCTGTCATCTTTTACTACTCCCGACAGTTTAATTTGGGCACTAGTATAACTAGCGATCAAAATGACCGCCAATAGTAATATTCGTTTCATTATAAAATATTTGGTTATCTAACGTCTAGAATTTCGACCTCTTCTTCCTCTCCACATTCCGCGCATCTCTTCCATTTTTTCCTTTACAATCTTATTATATTTCTCTCTAGTTACTTTTTCACCTTTAGTGGGCGCTTTAATTTCAACACGTTCTTTTGGATTTAAAACAACTTGCGTACATAAAACTGTAGTTCTACCAGAGTTAATTTCTAGAATTAGTCCTGGTAACCCCCAGTATTCTCCAGGACCATTGCTTACTGGAATTTGAGGAGTATACCAAGCTGTTACTAAAACTTCTTTTGGTATTTCAATATCTTCTGTTACCTCCTTGACATTGGCCGTATCTTTATTTTTATCTTCCTTACCACGATTTCCATCTCTTCCTCTACCTCGTCCTCTTCTTCTCATATTTTGCCAATCGAATTCATCGGTCTTTTTAAGCATTGTAGCTTTGTAACATAAATAATTTCCTATTTGTTTCGTTTCTCCTGTCATTTCCCATTTTGGCATTTCAGAATCATCTTCAATTAAGAATTTCTTGCCGAAAAATTCACGCTCTTCTACAAACTTTTTATCAGTAATACTTTTGTATTGTAACTCTGCTGAAAAGCCTCCAAAACTAAAACCTCCTCCCCTGCCTGGTGCTTCTAACCTCTCATCTTCTTTATATATGGAAGCACTTTTATTAAACTGAAGTACATACTTTTTCTCAAGCATATTCTTCATTCGTTCCATAATTCTTTTCTTCTGTTGTTCCGACATTTCTCGGTTATTCCATTGTTCTAAGTTGAAGGTAGTTTTTGATTGATAGATTGCCTTACCATAGAAGTTTTTTTGAGAAAAACTTGCTATCGTAAAGAAAATAAACAAATAAGTTACAATTGATTTCATGTTGATTAGCTTTATTATTTCGTTAAAGATAATACTCATTATCGGGTGTTAGACATAAAAAAAAGCTAAAGGTTTAATTACTATCCTTGAATTTCAATACTTATTGATTCTCCTCCATTTTTTGACTTCCGATTATTCTTAAAACGCTCCATCATTTCCTCTGTTTTTTCACGCATAATCTTATTAAATTTCTCTTGAGAAACTTTCTTTCCTTTTTTAGGTTTTTTGATTGTTACTTTTTCAGATGGATTTAAAACTAACTCAGAACACACGATTGTTAATTTTCCTTCATGAACTTCTAAAATTAATCCTGGTAACCCCCAAAACATTCCTGGACCATTGCTTACTGGAATTTCTGGTGTATACCAAACCTCAGTAATTACGGTCACTTTCTTTTTTGTTTCTTCTTTATCTCCATCCGTCATGGTATAACTAACTCGTTCTTCTTCTCTTGATCTAGTTGCTTTGTAACAATTGTATTTACCTATCTTTTTCGTTTCAGCTGTCATTTCCCACTCTACAGTTTCTAATTTATCTTCAATTAAAAATGTCTTACCACTTATTTCTGTTTTATTTCTATACACTTTTTTATTTACATCTTTGTATAACACATCATTTCCACCTCCATCTCCAATCATAACAATACTTACTCCTCCAGCTTGCGGTTCTGGTTTTAACTCTTTGTTCTGAGTGTACGTAGATTCTGTTTTATTAAAATTTAGTGTAAATGTTTTTTGTGACATTTTCTTTAATTGATCATGCAACTTTTTTTGTATTGCTGAATTTGGTGCATTCTGATCTGTACTTATTTTGATATCCATATTTCTATGGGTTTTATAAGTTGCTTTCCCTTGAAATTTTTGTGCACCAGCTATGATTGACAACAAGACCATCGTCAGAAATAATGTAATTCTCATCATACTTAATTATTGTATTTAGCTTATTTATTATTGATTCTTAGTATAATTAGACATAATATTTATCAACTTGTCTAAGTCTTTTATTTTACCTGTGATGATAAAACTTTGTTTCGTTTCAAATTTCAACTCGTCTTTATCTTTACCTTTTACTTTACATCCTAAAGTGATTTCCTCATTCTCATCCTTATCTTTTAAGGACTCTTTCACTTCATTCCAGTTAATTTCTTTTAATTCTTCTATTGATTCCACAGTGTAAACCAATGATGATTTTTCTACTTTCGTTTTACTGAACTCATAGTTTGATATCATTTTAATAAGCTGATCAATGTTCCCAGCATTTCCAGATATTAAGAAATTATGTTTTGATTCTGACTTAAATTCTTCCCCTTTTTTCTTTATCTTGATGCCAAGTGATATTTCTTCATCTTTATCTGCATCTTCAAAAAACTCTTTGGTATCATCCCAATTAATTTTCTTCACTTCATCTGTAGAATCAACTGTGAACGTTAATGATGTAGTTTTATATTTTATATTTTTCTTTTCCTGAGCATATGTATTTAGTGAAATAATTGCTACGATTATTGTAATTATATTTTTCATGATTTTTTAGTTATTACGTTTCACATACAAATATGATTTCAAAAAACAGCTTTCTTGGTTAACGAGTGTTAACTAGTGTTAACCGACTAATTTTGTTAACATTTATAATGTACTTTTGAACTATGAAATCAAAAAAATATAATTGGATTCTTTATTTCATCACAGCAACTATTATTACCACCATTGCTGTTCAGTTTTATTGGAATTATAAAAATTACCAACAAAACAAACAACGTGTTATGAATGAAATTCAGATAAGTTTAGACAATGCTGTTGAACAGTATTTTGCCGACTTATCGAAGAAAAATTACTTTGCAATTGTTACAGACAGGAAAGATTCTACACGACAAAATAAAATGAAAAATATTTGGAAGAATATCTTTTCTAAAATTGACAGTACAAAAGGAAAAACAAAAAATACTTCGAGAAAAAAAGATTCTACTTCAAAGGTTGACTTCCAAATAACTTCCATTAAGCTTGAAACCGATGATAAAACAGACTTTTATAGAACAGCTTCTGCCATTGATAGTCTAATGCGAGATACCATTTTTGAGTTAGAAAGAAACATAGACAAAAAAACGCCAATAAAAGGATTCACTCAATTTCATAAAGATGGAATAACTGGAACCCACATTGAAGGAAATTCTATTTCTAATGTTAAAGTGTATAGAGGAAAAAGAGCTACAGATAGTTTAAAGCTTATAGAAGGATTACAAACCGTTTTTGTTGCTATTCAAAACGACTCTATCAATCCTGTTAAAATAGATTCTATTTTAAGAAAAGAACTAACACAAAAGAAAATCAATATTCAGTTTGGTTTTGAATACTTCAAAGCTGATACACTTCGTGCGGATTTTTTACCTGTTCCTATAAAACAATTCGACATTATCGAGTCAAAATCCACTTTTCTTGGACCAGACAAACAGTTTAAAATGAAGTATTCTAATCCGTCGACTGAAGCTTTAAAAAGGAGTTCAACAGGAATATTATTATCATTGTTATTGTCTTTAGCAGTTATTTCAAGTTTATTTTATTTACTTAAAGTAATTAACGAACAAAAAGAACTAGCAGAAATTAAAAACGATTTAATTAGTAACATCACACACGAATTTAAGACGCCAATCACAACAGTTTCAACTGCTTTGGAAGCAATTAATAGTTTCAATGCGATTGAAGATATTGAGAAAACTAAAAAGTATGTTTCAATCTCTGAAAATCAAATTAAAAAGTTGCATTTAATGGTTGAAAAACTGTTGGAAACGGCAACACTTGATAGCGAAAAACTACTGTTAAAGAAAGAACAAGTTGAAGTAATTAACTTGCTAGAGAAACTGTCAAACAAACATCAACTTTTAACAACAGAAAAAGATATTCAGTTCTCTTCCAATGCAAACTCATTATATTTAAATGTTGATGAATTTCATTTTGAAAATGCGCTGTCTAACTTAATTGATAATGCTGTAAAATATGGAGGTGATAAAATTGATGTGTTATTAATTTCCGAGAGAGACAACATTACTATAACAGTATCCGACAACGGAAAAGGAATCGACAAAAATCAACAAGAAAAAATATTCGACAAGTTTTATCGAATCCCAAAAGGAAATACGCACGATGTAAAAGGATTTGGGATTGGTCTGTACTACACAAAAAAAATCATTGAAAAACATCATGGATCTATAAATTTACAAGCGAATCCTGGTAAAACTATTTTTAAAATCAACCTAACCAATGAGTGAAAAGATAAAGTTATTACTAGCAGAAGATGAGCCAAGTTTAGGACAAATCGTTAAAGAAAGTTTAGAAACCAGAAACTTTCAAGTAATTCATGCACTGAACGGTGAAGAAGCTTATGAATTATACGAAAAAGAACAACCTGAAATTTTGGTTTTGGATGTAATGATGCCTCGAAAAGATGGATTTACATTAGCAAAGGAAATTAGAGCAGAAAACAGTACTATTCCCATTATATTCTTAACAGCGAAATCGCAAACTAAAGATGTAATTGATGGTTTTCAGCATGGAGGAAATGACTATCTAAAAAAGCCATTTTCCATGGAGGAATTAATTGTTCGTGTTTATAATTTACTTGATCGAGTAAACTTAAAAAGAAACTTAGAAAAGATACCTATTGGAGAATTCACCTTAAATTACGAAAAACAAAAACTACATTACAAAGACGATGTCGAACTTTTGACTCATAGAGAATGTGAGCTCTTGTACTATCTTTCTGAAAAGAAAAATGAAGTTTTAGACAGAACTTTTATTTTAAATAAACTTTGGGGAAATGATGACTTCTTTAATGCACGCAGTATGGATGTCTTTATTTCTAAATTGAGAAAGAAACTAAAAAAAGATCCTTCCGTTGAAATTATTAACATTCGAGGTTATGGTTATAAATTAACCTGCTAATCTTAAAAATTATTGAAAATTATATGTAATTTTGACCGCCTAAAAACTATGATGTATGCACATAGCAATCGCAGGAAATATTGGAGCTGGTAAAACTACATTAACCAAATTATTAGCTAAACATTACCATTGGGAACCGCACTTTGAATCAGTAGATGAGAATCCGTATTTAGATGATTTTTACAGTGAAATGGAACGCTGGTCTTTTAATTTACAAGTATATTTTTTAAATAGTAGATTCCGACAAATTCTAGAACTTCGTAAATCAGGAAAAGCTATTATTCAAGATAGAACTATTTATGAAGATGCTCATATCTTTGCTCCAAACCTACATGCGATGGGATTAATGACTAATAGAGATTATGGAAATTATTCTTCTCTTTTTGAATTAATGGAAAACTTGGTAACACCTCCTGATTTATTGATTTATTTGCGTGCAGACATTTCGACGTTAGTTGGGCAAATCCATAAGAGAGGTCGCGATTATGAAAGTTCAATAAGTATTGATTATTTAAGCAGATTAAATGAAAGATACGAAGCTTGGATTAGCACTTACAATAAAGGAAAGTTATTAATCATTGAGGTTGATAAACTTGATTTTGTTGACAAACCAGAGGATTTAGGTTATATCATTGACAGAATTGATGCACAGATAAACGGACTTTTTTAATCGTAGTAAAGTCTATTTTCAAAATATATAAAACTCACTATTGATATAGTGAGTTTTTTTTGTTGTACTAAACTCGATTAACACTGATTATGATTTTTTTTAGAAAGTAATATTTATTTTTTACCCTAAAACACAACGGATTCGTTTTGAAAACAATATAACTGAACCCATGGTTACTTTTTATAAAAAGTATCTCCATTTTTTATAAATAGGAACTCCATTCACTTCATTTTATAAGTCGTTCATCCAATATTTGTATTGAACTTACAGCCAAATAACGAGCTAAGTTTTGACAAATACAGGATGCTGAAAATGTATTGTTTAATAATCAAATAAGAGTAAGCTAAAAACTAAATTTTATAAAATGAAAAAATCATTTTTTTTATCGAAAGGATTAGAGAAATTTTCAAACAAACAAATCAATGATTTATCCCTTATCAAAGGAGGAGCAATTCCAGCAGACGATGATGTGATTTATTATCCGACGAGCGGTGGAGGTAAAAAATGTCCACATGGTCAAGTTTGGAGTGATAAACTGCAAAGATGTGTGTCAATTGCAGAAAAAGACGAAGAAAGATTCAGATTCTAAAATTAGTTTACTAAATCTCTCAAGGAAATTGTAATCTCTTACAATTTCCTTGTTTAAAATAAATAATCCAACATGACTTTCAATTCTTTAGCCTTAAAAATAGCGAGTAGATGTAACTTAAACTGTTCTTATTGTTTTATGTATAATCTCGGAGATACTACTTATAAGAAACAACCAAAATTTATGTCTGCCGAAATTGCAAATCATGTCATAGAAAAAACAAAAAATTACATTCAGAAATACAACAAAAAAGAATTCTCTTTTATATTTCATGGAGGTGAACCTCTATTAGCATCTAAGCAATTTTATATTGATTTCGTTACAAAAGTTAATGAGATGAAAAAAGAACTTCCTGATGTTTCATTTTTCTTTGATGTACAAACAAATGGTGTTCTTTTAGATAAAAATTGGATAGCACTATTCAAATCTCTAAATATTGCACCTAGCATAAGTGTTGATGGAACTAAAAAAGCTCATGACATGTTCAGAGTTGATCATAAAGGGAATGGTAGTTACGACAAGGTTTTTAAGAGTGCCCAGCTATTAAAGGAAGAAATGGATTACGCAGACATTGCTTGTGTTATCAACACCAATGAATCTCCCGAAAAAATCTATGCCAGTTTTAAAAGAATGAATGCTACTTATGTAAATTTTTTAATTCCTGATTACACCCATGATAACTTTCCATTTAACAAAAATGAAACAACCATGGCTAACTGGCTTATTACTTTATTTGATATTTGGATTCGTGATGCAAATCGATTCAAAATCCCCTTATTTCTTGGACTTCTAAACTCCTTAATGAGAATAACTGAAGATGCTAAAAATGAGTCAACAGTTTTAGTTATCGAAACAAACGGTGAAATAGAGGCTATTGATTCTCTTAAAGCTTGCGGACATGGTTTTACCAAAACTGGATTAAACATTACCTCCAATAATTTAGAAGATATTCAAAATACCTCACTAGGTAATTTATATTTCAATGATTTAAACTCCAAGCTTTGTAATCAATGTTTGCAATGTCCATTAAATGAAATCTGTAAAGGAGGTCGATTAGTTCATCGTCATAGTAAACATAATGGTTTTAACAATCCATCTGTTTATTGTAATGATTTGATTAAACTTATTGCGCACGTTCAAAAGTTCTTTATTTCTTGCTATCCAGAACTACATGAAAAGGAAAATATTGAAGCAATTAACCCTAAAGAAATTATGGAATATCTTTCTAATATTTCTAAAGAAGTTGAAAGTCCTTTTAAAAAAGAGCTTGAATCATTTTTACAACAAGAATCCGTTTTGGTTTAAAAAGATTAACCTCTCTTAAACTCACTTAATAAAATAGCCGTTGCAGTTGCCACATTCAAACTTTCTGTTTTTTGAGTTTTACCGAATCTAGGTATGGTAAGCTTTTGTTGAATTATACTATTAATTTCATCAGAAATACCGTTGGCTTCATTTCCCATTACTAGTATTCCTTCTTTAGGTAAATCAGTTTTATAAACATTATTTCCATCCATATCAGCGGTGAAACTTGGTAACTCTGAATTTTGAATAAAGCTCTTCAAATCGGTATAAAAAATTTTAACTCTTGTAATAGATCCCATTGAAGACTGAATAACCTTTTGATTATAACAATCAACAGTATCTTTAGAACAAACTAATTGCTCAACTCCAAACCAATCACATAAACGAATAATAGTTCCTAAATTCCCAGGATCATTTATTGAGTCTAAAGTAACTATTAATCCTTTGTTTAGTATTGAAACTGTTTTAGGAATACGAAAAATCCCCAGTACTTTATTTGGTGTTTTAAAAGTGCTAACTTTTTTGAGTTCCGCTTCTGATATCTCAATTATTTTAGTTGTATCTGTTACTTTAACGATTCCAGTTTCAGTTAAAAAGATTTTCTCAAGCTCAAGATGGGAAGTTAATAATTCATTTACAACCTTGATTCCTTCGGCGATAAATAAGCCGGTTTCTTGCCTATATTTTTTCTGACGTAAACTATTTATTAGTTTGGTTTGATTTTTGGATAAACTCATTCGTAGTTTTTTAACAGCACATTACCATAAAAATGGTATTTTTGATGACTTACTTGACTTTATCTACGTTTATTTTAAATGTATTACTACTTAAAACAAGCGTAAATCAAGTACTAAATACGCAGCGTAAAGTTAATGAAAAAACTTTCTTTTTATTTATTATTCACCATACTGCTAAGTTCATGTAACACAACAAAACATGTCCCAGTAAATGAGTTATTATTAACTAAAAACACCATTACAGTAGATAATGTTGAGCGTAATGATGAAAAATTAAAAGAACTTCTACTTCAACGCACAAATGCCCGTGCTATTGGTCTTCCTTTATCATTGTACTTCTATAACTTAGGAAATCCAAAAGGATCACAGGATGTAGATGAATGGAAAAAAAATCACCCAAAATGGTACAATACTTTCAAAGATATTTTCTCTGAAAAACAAAGTATTGCAGTTGCTAATTCATTTATAGGACTTAATCAATGGTATCTTAATAACGGGCAAGCACCTGAAATTATAAGTGACAAAAAAACAAAAAGTACAGTTAACAACTTACGAATGTATTTTCAAACAGAAGGTTATTTCAGAGCTAAAGTATGGTCAAAGAAAGATACCGTTGGAGAGAAAAAGGGCGCAATTTCTTACTTTGTTGAGAAGAATAAACCATCATTTTTAGACTCAATTAAAATAAACATTCGCTCACAAGTATTAGATTCGATATACACAAGGGAAAAAGGAAATAGCTTTCTAAAAGTTGGAGAGCAATACAAAAATCAAAGTTTCATTAATGAAGCAAATCGTTTAGTAAAACTTTTCAGAAATAACGGTGTTTATCATTTTAATGAAAATTATATAGAGTTTATTAATGATACCTTAAAAGACTACCAAAAAACAAAAGTTGAATTAGGAATTTTAGATCGATTAGTTGAGCAAGATGGAAACTATATTTCTAAGCCTTTCAAAATTCAAAAAATAAAAAACATCAACGTTTATACCGATTACACTTATAACAAGAGAAATGTTCCCTATTTAGACTCTATTTCCTATAATGGTGTTACGTTTTTTGCTCATGAAAAATTAAGATATAATCCAAAATATTTAAGTCAATCGGTTTTTATCAAACCTAATCAAATTTATACCGATTCGCTAAGAAATTTAACTCAATCTCATTTAAGAGCTTTAAGAAATTTCAAATCTACCTCAATAAGGTATAGTTCTTTAATGAATGATGATGAAGGTTTGGAAGCTAATATATTCTTAACTCCAAGAGAGAAATACACAATAGGTGTAGAAACAGAACTATCACGTTCTAATATTCGAAACTTCGATATTTCAGCCAAGTTTTCGATTACAAACCGAAATACTTTTAAAGGATCAGAAATATTTAAATTATCGTTTTCTGGAGGTTATTTCAATTCGAGCAACGGACCTGGTTACGAGATAGGTACGAACGCATCTCTTGAAGTTCCACGATTTATGGCACCTTTCGGTTTACACAAATTAGTTCCGAAAAGAATGCAACCTCGAACTATTTTTTCTTCTGGTTTAAATATTCAAAAAAATATAGCTCTTGACAAACAAAACATTTCTCTTGGGGTCGATTACAGATGGAATTTTAACCGAAAAAAATCAATTCAATTAGAATTAATAAATGCTCAATATGTAAGAAACTTAAATGTTAGTAATTATTTTAATATTTATAGGTCTGAATATAGAAGTTTAATTGATATTGGAAAAAACACTATTCCTAATATTACTCCACCTGAAAATATCCCTGGAAACTTTGAAGCCATTACTAATTACGCAATTAGCATTGCTAGCTCCCCTAATTTGAGTGCCTCAGATGCAACAATCCTATCAAACATTATAAATAGGTACATAATTGTTACCTCAGATTTCCTTATACCGGAAATAGCTTATGCTTTTACATACAACAATCAAGAAAATGTTAAGGATAAGGACTTTTCTTATTTCAGATTTAGAATAGCAAATTCGGGAAATATTATGGGATTGTTATCCAATCAAACCAATGAAAACAATCAAAAAACAGTTTTTAAAATCCCAGTTGCTCAGTACTTTAAGACTGATATCGAGTATAAAAAATTTTGGGATTTAGGTCAAAATAATGTGATCGCACACAGAACACTATTAGGAGCAATAATTACATATGGTAATTCTGCAATACCGTTTTCAAGAAGTTACTTCGCAGGGGGGTCAAATGACATTAGAGCATGGAGAACATATGAACTAGGACCAGGTAGAAGGTTACCGGGTTTAGAATATAATATTGGGAGTTTAAAATTCTTAACCTCATTTGAATATCGATTTGACATCGCTGGAAGTTTAAAAAGTGCAATTTTTATTGATGCAGGAAATATTTGGGACATTACAAACTCTCCTTTAATAGACAAAGAATCTCGTTTCTCAGGATTAAAATCGTTGACTGATATCGCTGTTGGAACCGGATTTGGAGTTCGATATGATTTTAAATTTCTAATAGCTCGTTTAGACTTAGGATTTAAAGTACGTGAACCATACTTAACAGACAAAAGATGGTTTCAAAATTTTGGATTCTCAAATGCAGTATATAATATTGGAATCAACTATCCATTCTAAAAAAATACTTAACTATAACGTAATCGTAATCTCTTCTTGATTTTCTTCTTTTACACGATTTTTTATGTAGTTTTGTTATCTTCATGACATCAATCTAAAACTTATAAAATGATAAAACCTGGAGTTGCAACTGGACGAGAAGTTCAAGAGATTTTCAAATTAGCAAAAGAAAAAGCATTCGCATTACCTGCTGTTAACGTTGTAGGTTCAAATTCAATAAACGCAGTTTTAGAAACTGCAAAAGAAGTAAACGCTCCTGTAATTATTCAATTTTCGAATGGTGGAGCACAATTTAATGCAGGAAAAGGATTATCTAATGAAGATCAAAAAGCTGCAATTGCCGGAGCAATAGCTGGTGCAAAACATATCCATTTAATGGCAGAGGCTTATGGAGTTCCTGTGATTTTACATACAGATCATGCTGCTAAAAAGTTATTACCTTGGATCGATGGATTATTGGATGCTAGTGAAAAACACTTCGCAGAAACTGGAAAGCCTTTATATAGTTCTCATATGATTGATTTGTCTGAAGAACCAATAGAAGAAAATATTGAAATATGTAAGGAATACTTGGCTAGAATGAGTAAAATGGGTATGACCTTAGAAATTGAATTAGGAATAACTGGAGGTGAGGAAGATGGAGTTGACAACACTGATGTTGATAGCTCAAAATTATACACACAACCTGAAGAGGTTGCTTATGCATATGAAGAGTTAATGAAAATAAGCGACCAATTTACAGTAGCTGCGGCTTTCGGAAATGTTCACGGTGTATACAAACCTGGGAATGTAAAATTAACTCCAAAAATTTTAAAGAATTCTCAAGAATACGTCTCTAAAAAGTATAACGTCCCAAGTAACACTATCGATTTCGTATTCCACGGTGGCTCAGGATCAACTGTAGAAGAAATTCGCGAATCAATCGGTTATGGTGTAATTAAAATGAATATTGATACAGATTTGCAATTTGCTTTTAATGAAGGTATAAGGGATTACATGACTGATAAAATTGAGTATTTAAAAACCCAAATTGGAAATCCAGAGGGTGACGATATACCAAATAAAAAATATTACGACCCACGTAAATGGTTACGTGAAGGTGAAATTACCTTTAGAACTCGTTTGAAGAAAGCATTTGAAGACCTGAACAACATCGATACATTATAGATTTTTAATCACATTTTAGTTTAATTTTGGTAATTAACTTTAGTTTTTTACTTATTTTGCGGGCTAAATAACAAACTGACTAAATACTATAATACATCGTAATATGGCTTGGTTTAAACGAAAAGATAAAGGGATTCAAACCCCTACAGAAGAGAAGAAAGACACTCCTAAAGGTTTATGGTACAAAACTCCTAGTGGAAAAATTATTGACACAGATGAGTTAAAAAGGAATCTTTATGTTAGTCCAGAAGATGGTTATCACGTAAGAGTAGGAAGTAAAGAATACTTTGAATTATTCTTCGATAATAATGAATTTACTGAACTTAACGAGAAGTTAACAGCAAAAGATCCTTTAAAATTTCAGGATACTAAAAAATACCCAGAGCGTTTAAAAGCTGCACAAGAAAAAACAGGATTGAAAGATGCTGTAAGAACTGCAGTGGGAAAATCGCAAGGTAAAGATTTAGTAATTGCTTCAATGGATTTCGCTTTCATTGGAGGTTCAATGGGAAGTGTTGTTGGAGAGAAAATAGCAAGAGCTATTGATTACTCAATTCAGAATAACACTCCTTTCTTAATGATTTCAAAATCTGGTGGAGCACGTATGATGGAAGCTTCTTTATCCTTAATGCAATTGGTAAAAACTTCTGCAAAATTAGCTCAATTAGCAGATGCAAAGATTCCATATATTTCTTTATGTACTGATCCAACTACTGGAGGAACAACAGCGTCTTTCGCTATGTTGGGAGACATTAACATTGCTGAACCAAATGCTTTAATCGCATTTGCTGGACCTAGAGTTGTAAAAGATACAACAGGAAAAGAATTACCTGAAGGGTTCCAAAGATCTGAATTTGTATTAGAACACGGTTTCTTAGACGGAATTTATGAAAGGAAAGACCTGAAAAAACAGGTAAACCTGTATTTAGATTTAATACAAAATCAACCTGTGAGAGCATAAAACAAAAAACCAGCCCAAAAGGCTGGTTTTTTTCAACTGAAAAACTACTATCTCTACCTATTTATTTCTTAACGAAATCTCCATGCTTTCTCCATTTGCATTGGTTAAGGTAGCCTTATTATTACACGACCCATCTCCAAAGTCAAGTGTGTAAACTTCACCATTTTTTGATATCTCTGTAACTCCACTTACTATATATTTACAAGCATATTCTCTTCTTAAGTTTTCTGTAATTGTTCCAGTAAACTCAATACCATATTTATTGACAAACTTCCAACTACCAGAAATAGAATAAACATCATCTCCCCTTAAAAACGTATTATCACCTTCAATTTTCTCGCGAATTCTTGTTCCTTCCAATACTACAGTTTCACCTGATGATAAAGTCAAACTTAAATCTACTGTATGGGTAGCTTCCTTATTTCCATTACCATTCTCTTTAACTTTCACAATAGATTTCGATCCTTCCAACTGATTTCCGTCTATTGATAACTCTTCAAAGGTTACAGACTTTGAATATCCTGAATCTGTTTTTTCATAAACAATAATTATTTTGCCTGCAAATTCTCTACCTCTTTTACCAACACATCCTTCGCCAAAATCTAAAGTAATTGTCACAGTATTTTCATTTGGATTCTCTTCTACAGTGCGAACCACACAATCAGAAACACTACTTTTACTCTGATCAACACCTTTCCCTAATAAATTGAAATCGTTATCATCATCTTCTAAAATATTGTCAATATCGGCAGTAATGTCATCTGCTAAAACAACAGCTTCAACATCGTCTGTAGTTAAATCTGTTTCTGTCGTATCTATTCCTTCACCATCAGAGCATGAAGCCAACACTACCATTCCAATTATTGCTAATAGTCGTAAATTAAAAACCTTAAGTATCATAATTATAAGTATTAAAAGTTAATCTGATTCTTTGACTTGAAGATTCTAAAAAGGTTTAATTTGAAATAAAAAAGATTATTCAATTTAAGAATATCCCTAATATAAAATTTCAAAAATTAATTGTACATTTGCCACTTCAATGAAATTCATTGGTACATTAAAATTATTTAAACAATATTGGTATGTATTTAACTAAAGAAGTAAAGGAAGACATTTTTGCAAAGCACGGTAAAGGCGCACAAGATACAGGTTCTACAGAGGGACAAATCGCGTTATTTACTCACAGAATTAATCACTTAACTGAGCACTTAAAAAAGAATCGTAAAGATTTTAATACTGAGCGCTCTCTAGTGAAAATGGTAGGTAAGCGTAGAAGCTTGTTAGACTACCTTAAGAAAAAAGATATCAGCAGATATCGTGCAATCATTAAAGAATTAGGAATTAGAAAATAATACCTAAATAAAAAGAGGCTGGAATTTTCAGCCTCTTTTTTGTTATCTTTAGCAAAAGTTGTAACTTATTTCAACTTCCATTGAAACAACAACACACACAACACAACACACAACCTAAAAAATTAATTTTTTATTAGAAAACATTTTATGATTCCAAAAGTATTTAGCCAAGTAATTGAACTTGGAGACGGAAGAACTATCACATTAGAAACTGGAAAGTTAGCAAAACAAGCAGATGGTTCTGTTGTTGTAAGAATGGGAGACACAATGTTACTGGCGACTGTCGTATCGGCAAGAACAGCAAATCCAGGTATTGACTTTTTACCTTTAACTGTAGATTATAGAGAAAAATTTGCAGCTGCTGGTAGATATCCAGGTGGATTTATGAAGCGTGAGGCAAGGCCAAGTAACGAAGAAATTTTAACTATGCGTTTAGTGGATCGTGTTTTACGTCCATTATTCCCGAAAGATTATCATGCAGAAACTCAGGTAATGATTCAATTAATGTCTCATGATCCTGAAGTAATGCCAGACGCATTAGCTGGATTAGCAGCTTCTACAGCTATTCAATTATCAGACATTCCTTTTGAAGCTCCTATTTCAGAAGTGCGTGTAGTACGTGTAAATGGAGAATTCATCGTTAATCCAAGTAGAGCTCAATTACAAGAAGCGGACATCGATTTAATGGTTGGTGCTTCTAGTGAATTCGTAGCAATGGTAGAAGGAGAAATGGATGAAGTTTCTGAAGAGGAAATGGCAGAAGCTATTAGAGTTGCACACGAAGCTATTAAAGTTCAGTGTGAGGCGCAAACTAAATTAGCAGAAGCATTTGGTAAAAAAGAAACTCGTGAATACGAAGGTGAAGCAGAGGATGAAGAATTAGCAGCTAAAATTCATGAAGCGACTTACCAAAAATGTTACGATATTGCTAAAAAAGGAACTTCTAAACAAGAAAGAGGATTGGCTTTTTCGGAAGTAAAAGAAGAAGTTTTAGCTATGTTTACTGAAGAAGAATTAGAAGAAATCGGAGATTTAGTTTCTAAATACTTTAGTAAAGCACATAAGGCTGCTGTACGTGATTTGACATTAAACGAAGGATTACGTTTAGATGGTCGAACTACTACAGATATTAGACCAATTTGGTGTGAGGTAGATTATTTACCAAGAACACATGGTTCATCAATTTTTACAAGAGGAGAAACTCAAGCATTAGCTACAGTTACATTAGGAACTTCTAGAGATGCGAATATGATTGATTCACCTACATTACAAGACGAGGAGCGTTTTTACTTACACTATAACTTCCCTCCATTTTCAACAGGAGAAGCGAGACCAATAAGAGGAACTTCTCGTCGCGAAATAGGTCATGGAAATTTAGCACAACGTGCATTACAAGGAATGGTTCCAGAAGACTGTCCTTATACTGTTCGTGTTGTTTCTGAAGTATTAGAAAGTAACGGTTCTTCTTCTATGGCAACTGTTTGTTCTGGTACAATGGCATTGATGGATGCTGGTGTAAAATTAAAAAAGCCTGTTTCAGGAATTGCTATGGGTTTAATTTCTGATGGTGATCGTTATGCTGTTTTATCTGATATTTTAGGTGATGAAGATCACTTAGGAGATATGGATTTTAAAGTAACTGGAACTGCAGATGGAATTACAGCTTGTCAGATGGATATTAAAATTAAAGGTCTTTCCTATGAAATTTTAGTAAAGGCTCTAAAACAAGCTCGTGATGGTCGTTTACATATCTTAGAGAAATTGACAGATACAATCGCAACTCCAAACGAATCAGTAAAAGCTCATGCTCCTAAAATGGTTACAGTTCGTATCGCGGGAGACTATATTGGTGCGGTTATTGGACCTGGAGGAAAACACATTCAAGAGTTACAAAAAGAAACCGAGACTACAATAGTTATTAACGAAGATGAAGTTACTGAAGAAGGAATCGTTGAAATTTTGGGAACTAGTCAAGAAGGTATTGATAAAGTATTAGCTAGACTTCAAGCAATCACTTTTAAACCTGAAAAAGGAAGCGTTTACGAAACTAAAGTTGTAAAGATTCTTGATTTTGGTGCAGTAGTTGAGTATACTGAGGCTCCAGGAAACGAGGTTTTATTGCACATTTCTGAATTAGCTTGGGAACGAACTAACAACGTTACTGATGTTGTAAATATCGGTGATATTGTTGATGTAAAATACTTCGGTGTAGATCCTAAGACCCGTAAGGAAAAAGTTTCTAGAAAAGCTTTATTACCAAGACCTCCTAGACAAGATAAAAAACCTAGAGAAGACAGAAAGCCTAGAGAAGATAAAAAAGAAAACTAGAATTTATTATTTTCATAAATGTTAAAAAAATCGTCAATTTTACTTGACGATTTTTTTTATTTATTGCATAGCCTTATAGAACTCCTTTTAATTATTAATTAAACGATAAATTTCCCTGCGTTTCCGTTTTCAGAAACTGTCATTCAAATTTTACACCTCTAACAAAGCAAACACTAACCCAAACGTACCTATTGGCGCAATCAACTATTACCTTGAATTTCCTCTTGAAATAAAGTTTAAACTGCCAAAAACTGAAAACATTACTTTGATAGAAGCTTAGAGTTATTTACATCTTTTAAATAGTGATGAGTATCTTAACTCGAATAGTGATAATTAGTTTGAACCTGCTAAATTATTTGATATCAAAGAAAATGATATTCTGTAAACAATGGTGCGGCAAACAATATTCAACTAAGCAAAAACTTTTATTGTAACTTGAAAGGGTTGTTACAAACAATACTTAGGTTTTGATAATTCTACCTGAACAAATTTTAGCACAGAAAATATAAACTTTTAAGGTGGTTTTACCTTTAAATTTATATTTTCAAAGCTCTTTTTTACAGATCACTCTATTCTTAAGTAATCTTAAAACTTGTTAATCCATTTTTCCTTACGTAACCCTTCCATCTTTTTAAGGATTCCTATATAGACGTAAAAATTAAAGTCTTCTTTATTTAACATTAATCCAGAAAAAACATTACATGAAAAACGTTGAACTAATCTCTATCTTCTCTTTTTCATTTTTACTTTTTACTGTCAAGTTCCTTTTTTATTAGATTTACCAGTATCTCTCAAACTCTACCCTTAATTATTCTGTCATTGATATAAATACAATTATGAATACGATTACAAATCCTCCATTAGATATTATTCCTGCCGACGCAATATTTTAACCTGAATCATAGGCGATAAATGAAAGAATAAATACTAAAGACATCTCAAGAGTTATTAAAAATATCGAATATAGTATGAAATCATGTAGTGAAATAATTGATAATTGTTAGTTTTTCAAATGAGCAATCACTTAACCAATAAAATTGTACAGCTGGAAACATATATTCTTAAATAGGTAATTTTTGAAAGAATACAAAGACTCTACATTATAATATTAGTTAATAAAAAACAGATCAAAATCAACATAAATAGTATAAGGTTTTGTTTCTTTGCTTCACTAAAAAGCTACTTTGAAAATACAACGTATTACATACTTATCTTTAGGAACGAATCGAGGAGATAAATTCAATAATTTACAAGATGCAATTAATTTGATTGCTGAAGAAATTGGAAATGTTGTAGACATCGCATCTATTTATGAAACTACTTCATGGGGTTTTGTTAGTGATAATTTTTACAATACTTGTATCAAAGTTTCAACTTATTTACCTCCAGAGGAACTCATCCTGCGATTATTGAAAATAGAAAAGGAATTAGGACGAATTCGAAAAGAAGGTAACGAATATTCCGATCGTTTAATTGATCTTGATATTCTTTTATTTGATGATGAAATTATATTTTCTAAAAATTTAATCGTTCCTCACCCAAGAATGTTGGAACGTAAGTTTGCTTTAGCACCACTCGCAGAGATCGCAAATACTTTAATCCATCCTATTGAAAAAAAACAAATAGGAATTTGTTTAAAAAACTGTTCAGATACTTCAAAAATATCAATAATTCATACAAAGTTAAAAAGACCCATTTCGATTGCTGAGAAATACAATTATATCGCTATTGAAGGAAATATTGGAGCCGGAAAAACGACATTGGCTAATATGATGTCAGATGAATTTAATGCAAAAATTGTACTGGAAAGATTCGCTGATAATCCATTTTTACCTAAATTCTATAAAGACGAAGAGCGTTATGCTTTTCCATTGGAAATGAGTTTTTTAGCCGATCGATACCAACAACTTTCTGATGATTTAGCGCAGTTCGATTTATTCAAAAATTTTATCGTTTCTGACTATTATATTTTTAAATCATTGATTTTTGCTCAAGTTACCCTTCAAAATGACGAGTATAAATTATATCGTAAAATGTTTGATTTAATGTACAAGGAAATTGTTAAACCTGACTTGTATGTTTATTTGTACCAAAATACAGAAAGACTACTTCAAAACATTCAAAAAAGAGGTCGCGCTTATGAACAAAATATTGAAGCTGCATATTTGGAAAAAATCCACGACGGATATACCAACTTTATAAGAACACAGCAAAATTTAAATATTTTAGTTATAGACGTTTCTGAACTAGATTTTGTAACCAATAAGGAAGATTATAAGAGAATATTACAACAAATTAAAAGTCACTCATAACCTCCTTAAAATCGTCTAGAACAAGGCTTGTAATTGTTTTTCAATATCCTCACATTCCTTAATGGTACCTTCGCTATAGTTTCTATTTCGAAGTTCATCATTCAATTCATGTAAAAACCGATTTAAACCAAAGGAAACTTTTATCAACTTACCTCTTTCCTCTTCCGTTTTAGAGTAAGACCATCTTTGATAAACCTTGTCGGCATAATCTGTTAAAACCTGATTGAATTTAATTAAACGTTGCTTTTTTTGGAGTAAATCATTATCAATAGCAACACTCTCATATGTTTCATTTGATTTTTTTCGCCCCAATAAAAAATTAAAAAATGACATATTATATGTTTTTGTGTAACTGTACTGTTTAGACTCTAAAACGAGTGCAAATGTTACGCCAGAATTGAACTTTTTTACAAAATTATAATTTAATTCTAAAAAAAAGTACGGTTTCTCCATACTTTTGGTAAGGAAAAACCGTACTTATGAACTTATTATATATTGTTTACTTATTAATCAACTCTAATTTCTCAGCAAAATAATCACAAAAATCTCGCATAGTAGCACTCATTTTTTCATCATTTGTAGCACGTTCAAAAGTATCTGCCATTGATACTAATGTTTGATGAAAAAACTGCTTCATTTCATCTACTGGCATATCTTTGGTCCATAAGTCCATACGCAATGTATCTTTTTGTTTATGATCCCAAACAGACAACATGATTGCTTTTGAAGCTTCATTAGAAATCCCACCATCTTGCGCGTTCCACGAAATCTCTTCTGGAACTCTATTCTCGTCTAATCCAACATTAAATTTTATTTCTGATGTATGTACTATTGCCATTATCGTTTCGGTTTGTATTTTGATTTTTTAAAAATAATATCCTCTTCTGTTCTTAAAAGTTCTGACAAAGATACGTCATTATTCTCCATGTAAGACCTAACAATTTGCCAACCAATCCAAACTCCAATTCTACCTGGAGACAAATGATCTTCCCCTAAATAAAACTTTGAAAATGGGGCTATATCCAAAAAACGTTTATTCAACTTGGCATTCGTATCGTACAACAATTCTCTTTCAATAAAATACTTCCAAATATCTTCTTCCGATGACATCGCCCAATCAAACTTTTTCTGTGTATACCCAATTTTTTCACGATCTGAAACATTAGGTAAATATGAGTCTAGTACGGCCATTTTTTTACCCTCATATATCATTTTATTAATAAAACTGCGCTCGCTATTAGGATTCATTTGTTTATTGATGATTGCGTTAGCCACATCTACTATAATATGTTCTTCCCTATTATTTTGTCTTATATATTCAGGAAAATCAATGTAAAATTTATGTGTTGCTCCTAAATAACAATCAAGAGAAATTAATAATAACTCTGAATCAAAAAGAACACGATTTTCATAATCGACATTTGTTAGCATTGAAATAACAACTGGCTCCTGAAAATTTTCATCATAATATTTTACATATTGAAAGAGTTGTTCGAGTTGCTTCTCCAAAGAGGTTAAATTCGGATATATCTTTTGAGTTTCAGCAAATAATTCTTGCTCATCCTTATTCTGAATTTTATTCAACCAAACAGAATCAATATCATGTGGAAAGAACATAGGGTATATTTCTTTAATTTTTGATAAAGTTTCGGGTGAAGAATTATAAAAATCTACATCAAAGCGAGCCAACTTTAAATCAATATTAATATTAGAAACATCGACTTCTAATTTGTTTTCGTTTTTACAGGACATAGCGAACAATGTCATCAATGAAAAGTAGAATATTTTTCGCATTAAATAGCTATCTTTACGTTACAAATAATAAACTCCGAATTTAATAAAATCGTATAACATGAATACTCCGAAAGTTGCTGAATACATAACAAATTGGTTAAAAGATTACGCCGTTAATGCTAAAGTGAATGGTTTTGTGGTAGGAGTTTCAGGAGGAATTGATTCTGCTGTTACTTCAACATTATGTGCGAAAACAGGTTTAGCTACCTTGTGTGTTGAAATGCCAATTCACCAAGCACAAAGTCAAGTAAATAGAGCTCAAGAACATATAGCCCAATTAAAGGAACGTTTCTCTAATGTAAGTGATGCAAGGGTAAATTTGACTTCTACGTTCGAAGATTTTAAAACTGTTGTTCCTGTTGTTGATGCTTCACAAAAATTGGATTTGACTTTAGCTAATACAAGAGCTCGTTTGAGAATGACGACTTTATATTATTTGGCGGGTTTACATGGTTTATTAGTTGCAGGAACTGGTAACAAAGTAGAAGACTTTGGTGTAGGATTTTATACTAAATATGGAGATGGAGGTGTAGATTTAAGTCCGATTGCCGATTTAGTGAAATCTGAAGTATTTACACTGGGTGAACACCTAGAAGTTCCTGAATCAATTCAAAAAGCGCAGCCAACTGACGGTTTATTCGGTGATAGCCGCACTGATGAAGATCAGATAGGTGCTTCTTACAATGAACTGGAATGGGCTATGCAAATACAAAATGCAGGTAAAAAAGTGGAGGACTTTACTGGTCGTGAAAAAGAGGTATATAAAATTTATACTCACCTAAATACTATTAACCAACATAAAATGGTAGCTATACCTGTCTGTGAAATTCCTAAGGTGCTAAAGTAAATTTGCAGATACCATTACCTGCTTGATTTTTTTGTAAGCCCTCTTTTTGTGCCCGTTAGAAATTTGAAATGGTAATTCTATTAACAATAGAATTAACTTGCCTATTTGAAGCAATTTTCTCATAGTTTTTGATTTAGTTTTATTTCTGTCTCTTTTCTTTAGGGGATGTCAAGGTACTAAAAAATAATTGGTATTGTGAAATTATTATCTATTTTTTATTGTTTTTTGATTTTAAAATCAAAATTTTGAATATAAATCATTCTTCTTGTTAATTTTAGAAGAATAATACAAACTACCTTACAAAGATATTCAATAAGAAAATAGTTAAAAACAAGAGAATCCCCCCTTTTTACTGAGGAAAAAGACGTTAAACTACACGATTTAGCTTCTCGTAAAGTAATTTTTTAAGCTCTATATAATTTGCTACCTCCTCAAAATCAAGCGATTTATCTTCATCTTTACTTTCTTGAGCCTCCCTAATTATAGCATTAATTTTAATTTCAATCAACACTCTTCTTAGATTCAAAATTGCATCAGTTACTAATTTTGGAAGAATCTTCTGAGTGGCAGTTACAAACACTTCCTTCCTTTCCCAATCACTTAACTCATACTTTTCTTCGTCCATCAAAATGTTGGTAACCAGACTAGAAACTAAACCATTTTCACTAGCTATTAGCTTATCAATTGAAATTTGCTCATCTTGATTTAGTTGATGAATAATTTCATAATAAACATCTCGGAAAGTTCCATTAGTAAACTCAATTTCATCTTCTTGTAGATTCAGATATAACTCGTTTGAAACTGTATTTGTATATTCTTCTTTTTCAATTGTTGGACGTCCATATTTGTCTTGTGAATGTACCCAATTTACCAATTCAATCTCTTCGTTACCAAAAAGCAATAAAATTCTAATAATCTCCTGTTCTAAAAGAAATAAACTATTTATTTTTGGTTTTTTTGGTTCTTCTCGAACTGGTTTTAATTGCGTTGTAGTAGTATTCGAATATCGATCTCCCTTTGATCGATCTTTTTGTCCTTTATGAATTAATTGAGCGAGTTCGCTAAAAATTACCCTTTCAGAAATATCCATTATACGTGCACATTCTTGAACGTATACTTCCCTTTGAATTCCATCTGGAATTTTAGAAATACTCGTTACAATATCTCTAATCAAACCTGCTTTTTTAACAGGATCATTTTGTGCCTCTCTCATTAATAAAGACACTTTAAACTCGATAAAATCTTGAGCTTTTTCTTCTAAATATTTCTTTAATTCAGCATCTGAATTCGCTTTTGCAAAACTATCGGGATCTTCACCATCTGGAAAAGTCACAACTCGAACATTCATTCCTTGTTCAAGAATCAAGTCAATACCTCTTAAAGATGCTCTAATTCCGGCGGCATCACCATCAAAAAGAACCGTAATATTATTTGTTAATCGGTTAATTAAGCGAATTTGTTCAGGGGTTAAAGCCGTTCCCGAAGAAGCTACAACATTCTCAATTCCGGACTGATGAAATGAAATTACATCTGTATAGCCTTCTACTAAAAAACAATTGTCTTGTTTGGCAATTTCCTTTTTTGCTTGATACAAACCGTATAAGATTTTACTCTTGTGGTAAATATCACTTTCAGGAGAATTTAAATACTTAGCAGCTTTTTTGTCGTTAGTTAATATTCTTCCTCCAAACCCAAGAATCCTACCAGACATACTGTGAATTGGAAACATAACTCTACCCTTAAAACGGTCGAACATTCTATCTTTTTCACCACCTTCTTTTACAATTGTGAGTCCGGTAGATTTTAAGTATTTAATGTCGTAACCTTTCTCTAAAGCTGCATTTGTGAAGTTACTCCATTCATCTTTACAATATCCAAGATCAAACTTTTCAATAGTATCTTCTCTAAAACCTCTTTCTTTGAAGTATGATAACCCAATTGCTCTTCCTTTTTGTGTATTCATTAACACATCATGGAAATAATCTTTAGCGAACTTAGAAACTAAGAACATACTTTCTCGTTCATTTACTTGCTTCTTTTGTTCTTCGCTTTGTTCCGTTTCTTCAATTTCAACATTATACTTTTTAGCGAGCCATTTAATAGCCTCTGGATACGAAAAGTGTTCGTGTTCCATTAAAAAAGTAATAACATTTCCTCCTTTTCCGGTACTAAAATCTTTCCAAATTTGTTTGACAGGAGAAACCATAAAAGACGGAGTTTTTTCGTCAGTAAACGGACTTAGTCCCTTAAAGTTACTTCCTGATTTTTTCAATTGGACAAACTCCCCTATTACCTCCTCTAAACGAGCAGTCTCAAAAACTTGATCTATGGTTTGTTTGGATATCATACTTTAAAGATAAAAAACCTCGCAAATATAAGATTTGCGAGGTTTATTCAATATTTTTTATGTTTTAAGACGCCGCTTTTAGTTTTTGAAGTGCTTTTTTAGTAAGCTTCTCTTCAGCATAGTCTTTAGTTACTTCAAAATCTTTAATATCAGAACCAGGTAACTCAAACATTGCATCTGTTAAAATTGCTTCACATAAAGAACGTAAACCACGCGCTCCTAAACGATATTCAACAGCCATATCAACTATATATTGCAATGCATCTTCGGTCATTGAAAAATCTACATCATCCATTTTAAACAATTTTGTGTATTGCTTAATAATAGAATTCTTTGGCTCGGTTAAAATTGCTCTTAATGTTTTAGCATCAAGTGGATTCATATAACTTAATACTGGTAAGCGACCTATTATCTCTGGAATTAGACCAAAAGATTTTAAATCTGCCGGAATAATATATTGTAATAAATTTTCCTCATCGATTTTATCCTCATCAATTGAAGCACTGTAGCCAACAGCTTGCATATTTAAACGCTTACTTATGATTCTATCGATTCCTGAAAATGCTCCACCAGCAACAAAAAGAATATCTTTTGTATTCACTTGAATAAACTTTTGTTCTGGATGCTTTCTTCCTCCTTTTGGAGCTACATTTACTACGGCACCTTCAAGCAATTTTAATAACGCTTGTTGCACACCTTCTCCAGAAACATCTCTAGTTATCGATGGATTATCACCTTTACGAGCTATTTTATCAATTTCATCGATAAAAACAATACCACGTTCTGCTTTTTCAACGTCATAATCGGCAGCTTGTAATAATCTGCTTAAAATACTTTCCACATCTTCACCAACATAACCAGCTTGTGTTAAAACAGTCGCATCTACAATAGAAAATGGTACGTTTAACATTCTCGCAATTGTTCTTGCAACTAATGTTTTACCCGTTCCTGTTTCTCCTACTAATACAATATTTGATTTTTCAATCTCTACACCATCTGAAGGTGCTTTTGCTTGTAATAATCTTTTATAGTGATTATAAACTGCCACAGACATAGCTTTCTTAGTTTGCTCTTGTCCCACGATATATTCATCTAAAAATGATTTTATCTCAATTGGTTTTTTAAGAATTAAATCATTTGAAAGACTTGTTGTTTTCGCCTCTGCTATCTCCTCTTGTACAATTCCGTAAGCTTGCTCAATACATTTATCGCAGATGTGGGCATCCATACCCGCAATTAGTAAATCTGTTTCCGCTTTTTTTCGCCCACAAAACGAACATTCTAAATTTTGATCTTGTGACATTTTATTATTCTATAACTACTTTTAATTCTTACTTCACCTCTATACAAAAAACTACTTTCTGCTTAGAATCTCATCAATCATTCCGTATTCTTTAGCCTCATTAGCTTTCATCCAATAGTCACGATCAGAATCTTCATGTACTTTATCGTAAGGCTGCCCAGAATGCTTAGAAATAATATCGTATAATTCTTTCTTTAGCTTTCCTATTTCCTTAACAGTAATTTCCATATCAGAAGCTTGACCTTGCGCTCCACCTAGAGGTTGGTGAATCATAATTCTTGAATGAGGTAATGCTGATCTTTTTCCTTTCTCTCCTGCACACATTAAAACAGCTCCCATTGATGCTGCTATACCTGTGCAAATAGTTGCTACATCTGGTTTAATGAATTGCATTGTATCATAAATCCCTAATCCTGCATAAACTCCTCCTCCTGGTGAATTGATATATATGGAAATATCTTTGTTGGCATCAGCGCTTTCCAAAAATAATAATTGAGCTTGTATGATATTAGCAACCTGATCATTAATACCTGTTCCTAGAAAGATAATTCTATCCATCATTAAACGAGAAAATACGTCCATTTGAGTGATATTCAATTGACGCTCTTCCATAATATTTGGAGTAAGCCCAGTTGGAGACATCGCGCTTACTATTTTATTATAATACGTACTACTAATCCCATGGTGCTTAGTAGCGTACTTTTCGAATTCTTTTCCGTAATCCATTATTTAGATTTTGTTTAAAATTTACAAAGGCTAAAGATACGGAAGTTTTTATTCGTTGACAAACCAACGGTAATCAGCAGTAATTAAGGTAATATGTAAATTCAAACGAATACATACATTGATTCGCCATCCATATTATAATTTATTTATCTTGAAAAAAATAATATCTTACAATCATAGCACTTAAATTTCTTCTTATTAAAAAACCACATTCTTTCTAATAACTTTCTTCGTTTTCTCGTTACAGCCCCTGAGTTACATCTTGGACAATTCATTATTGAACTACTTTTGGATTTAAAACTTCAAATAATACAAAAATTAATAAGCCAAATAAAAAAATATACGAATGTTAGTTTTTGCCTTCTGAAATGCACAATATTGAATATGTAAAAAACGTGATAACAAAAACTAACAGCCCAGTAAATAAAAAACAAATTCCTAGATTACCTATTATTGATTTGTTGTATAACTCAAAAAATGACGTCAGTTTTTTAATTAACTTAAAAAATCGAATGAAGTCAAGAACAAATTCTCATGATAGTTTTGTCCTTGGGTTCGGATTCTTTTTTGATCTATTTTGTTCAATACTTTTAAAATCTCCCTTAACCACATTCTTTATTAGTGATAAAATATCATCAATTATTATTTTCTTGCGAGAGTTTAATTCATAATTGTTTTACGTAGCGTTTCACCTTGTTATTTTTCCATAGCTTTTAGTCATCTTTGTTGTACTCCTTAAAACATTTAGTAAACTAAATTAAAAGCATTATACTATCATATTTTTTTTCAATTTAATAGATAGAATATTTTTCACTTAAGATTTCTTACTTGAACATTTCATTTTCTAATCCATTTACAAGCTCGATGATTTTTAGATGCTTCTATTTATTAAACACTAATATAAAACTGGAAAAGTATATATCAAAGAGTGATTTTAAAAGCTCCATTTACATTTCACTGTTATGAATAATCTAAGCTTTTACAAAACAAACCTTTGTAATATGCCTCGTATAAGTATTTTCTAAATAAAAAGGTAAAATCTATATATTTAAAAAGAAATACATAATTCTTAAACATTTTCTATTAAAAATAAGACTTAAGGAAGCCAATTAAAATATTATTACACTCATCATTTTTTTGAGAGAAGTTAGAAGACTACAGATTGATTTTTTATCATTTTTTCATATTTTTCTTGACAGCAATAAAAAATCATGTCATTTTAAACTTCATTAAGTTTTATCAACATAACTAAACATGTTATAACGATTTCCTGAATTTTAGCGTAGTTATGTTCATTAGTAATTGCTCTATTGATGATAGTAACGGCCTTTTGCAAGTCATTCAAAAATCAACATAAAATACAATATCTACTCATACAGGACCAACAATATCATTATTCGCTTTTAGTAGATTACCAAGACAAGGTAAAAATCTGAAGCGTTATCTATAATTACCATGCTCTTCAATAAAAATTCCATTTGATGCAGAATATGTACTTTATCATCTGGAACATCATTATCTTGTATTGGCGAATAAGCTTCATAATAAAAGAATTAATACAAGAGTTCCCACAATAATTTGAATAAATAAAAAACCAGCAAAATTGCTGGTTTTTTATTTATTTATGAAGTATTTTTCTTAACCTCCAAAGTCATCAAATCTGATATTTTCATCATCAAGACCAAAATCCTCACCCATTTTTTGAACTGCTTTATTCATTAATGGTGGACCACAGAAATAAAGTTCTAAATCTTCAGGACTTTCGTGTTTAGATAAATATTGGTCTATTACAACTTGGTGAATAAAACCAACGAAACCATCTCCTGATTCATCATTTATATCTTTTTTAACTTTCCAGTTATCTTGCTCTAATGGCTCTGATAAAGCTAAATAAAATTTGAAGTTTGGAAAATCTTTTTCTAAGGCTCTAAAGTAGTGAATGTAGAATAATTCTGCTTTAGAACGACCTCCATACCAGTATGTTACTTTTCTACCAGTTTTTAATGTTCTAAATAGGTGATAAATATGTGAACGCATTGGTGCCATACCTGCCCCACCACCTACATATAACATTTCAGCATCAGATTCATTAATAAAGAATTCTCCATAAGGTCCTGAAATCGTTACTTTGTCACCTTGTTTTTGGTTAAATATGTAAGATGATGCTACACCTGGATTGACATCCATCCATGCATTTTTAGATCTGTCCCATGGCGGAGTAGCAATACGTACATTTAACATGATTTCTCTTCCTTCGGCTGGATAAGAAGCCATAGAGTAAGCTCTTTCGACTATATCGTCATTTTTCATGACTAATGGCCATAATCCAAATTTGTCCCAATCTGCTTGGAATTTATTTGGCTCTCCTGGATGATCATCTGGGTGAGCTGTAATATCCATATCAGAATATTTAATCTCACATTGCGGTATTTCTATCTGAATATATCCGCCCGCTTTGTAGTCCATTTCTTCTGGAATTTCAACTACAAATTCTTTAATAAAAGTTGCAACGTTGTAATTTCTTACGACAACAGCTTCCCATTTCTTAATTCCAAAAATCTCTTCTGGAATCGAAATATCCATATCTTGTTTTACTTTTACCTGACATGCTAAACGAATACCATGCTGTAATTCTTTACGCGTAAAGTGAGGTGTTTCCGTTGGTAAAGCTTCACCTCCACCGGAATTTACGTGACACTCACATTGAACACAAGAACCACCTCCACCACAAGCTGACGGTAAAAATATTTTCTCATTACCTAATGTAGATAATAAAGTTCCTCCTGAAGCAACTTCAATTGTTTTCTCTCCATTTATAGTAATCTTAACTGGTCCGGATGGAGCCAGTTTTTGCTTTACAAATAATAATAACGCAACTAATAACAATGTAATTGTTAAAAACGCGATTACCGTTATTGCAACTGTTCCTCCTGTACTTACTTCTAAAAACATCATTATTCTGTAATTTCTTTAGTGTTAGTTGCTAATTTCTCTACATCCTCCTTAGCCTTTTCTTTCTTTTCAATTTGAACTTCAGCTTGAGTTACTTCTTTCTTCTTACCTGCATCATCACCACCTGTTAACATTCCACCGAAACTCATAAATCCGATAGCCATTAAACCCGTAATAATAAAAGTAATACCTAGACCTCTTAATGGACCTGGCACTTGCGAATATCTGATTTTCTCTCGAATAGCTGCAATTGCTAATATTGCTAAGAACCATCCAATTCCTGAGCCCACTCCATAAACTAATGATAAACCTAAAGTTGGAATTTCTCTTGATTGCATAAATAAAGAACCTCCTAAAATCGCACAGTTTACAGCGATTAATGGTAAGAAAATACCTAAAGAGTTATATAATGCCGGTGCAAATTTCTCAACGATAATCTCAACTAATTGTACCATGGTTGCGATTGTTGCGATAAACATAATAAACGATAAGAAACTTAAATCGTAACCTGCATATTCTTCACCTAACCAAGATAAAGCCCCTGGTTGTAATAAATATTGATCTAGTAACCAGTTTACTGGTACTGTTACAGCTAATACGAAAATGACTGCTGCTCCTAAACCTACCGCTGTAGATACCTTTTTAGATACTGCTAGGTATGAACACATTCCTAAGAAGGTTGCAAATACCATGTTATCTATAAAAATTGACTTGAAAAATAATTCTATATGTTCCATACTCTTATTTTATTCTAACGCGAAGCGTTTAGTCTTCAATTAATGCTTTGTTTCTACTACGTTGTACCCAAATGATAATACCAACAACGATTAACGCCATTGGAGATAATAACATGAATCCATTATTTTCATATCCTAAAGCATATAAACCTGTCTTTTCAATTGGATCTCCCAATACTTTTACACCTAATAAAGTACCAGAACCTAACAACTCTCTAAAAAATCCTACAATAATTAAGATTGCAGCATATCCTAAAGCATTTCCAATACCATCTAAGAATGATCTCCAAGGTCCATTCCCTAAGGCAAACGCTTCAAAACGTCCCATAATAATACAGTTAGTAATAATTAATCCGACGAAAACGGATAGTGTCTTACTCAATTCGTAAGCAAAAGCCTTTAATACTAAATCAACGATAATTACTAAGGTAGCAACTACAATTAACTGTACTATAATCCTAATTTTAGATGGAATTATATTTCTCATTAATGAGATTACTACGTTACCTACTCCTAATACAAATAATACAGAAATAGACATTACTATTGAGGCTTGTAATTCTGCTGTAATTGCTAAAGCAGAACAAATACCTAATACCTGAATCGTAATTGGATTGTTATCCGCTAACGGGTCAGTGATTAACTTTGTGTCTTTCTTTGATAAAAGTCCCATATTTATTTTAAAGTTTTAAAGTAAGGTACGTATAATTTTAACTCTGACTTAATCATAGCAGCTACTCCGTCACCAGTAATAGTAGCTCCTGCAATTGCATCTACCGCGTTGTCATTTTTATCATCGTTTTTAGGATCTGCATTAGACTTAGAGACAGCGATTCCTTTGAACTCACCATTGCTCATCAAATCCTCTCCAGTAAAATCATCCATAAAGAAACGTTGCTTAATATTCGCTCCTAAACCAGGTGTTTCTCCTTTGTGATCGAAAAATACTCCCTGAACTACCATTTTTTTATCCATTGCAACATATCCCCAAATAGCATCCCACAATCCTTTTCCTCTAATAGGAGCAATATAGAATGTTTGGTTATCTTTTTCTCCAACAAATAGAGGTAATTTTCTAGCCTTACCTTGTTTTGCTATGGCTTGTTCCTTTTTTACATCGATTAAATATGCTTTATCATCTTCTCTTGGAACATTATTCTCAATAACAACTTGCTTTGTAATATACTTTCCAAAAATTTCTTCTGCTTTATCAGCGGCTACAAAATTAACGCTAGTTTCATCATTCTCATTAACTCCCATAGCGTATAAAATATTCTGTTGCTTCTCAACTTTTTCGTTGATTGTAATTAACGGTTTTGTTAGTGAAAATATAGAAGCTAATAATGCACCTACAACCACAACCATTCCTACTGCGAATAATACCGTGTACCCATTACTGTCTGTCTTGTTACTCATAATAATTAGGCGGTTTTAGCTTTTAAACGTTTTAATCTTCTTTTTACATTTCCTTGAACCACATAGTGATCAATAGTCGGAGCAAAAACATTCATTAATAAGATTGCTAAAAATACTCCTTCCGGATAAGCTGGATTAAATACACGAATCATTATCGAAATAAATCCGATTAAGAATCCGTAGATCAATTTACCTTTATTTGTTTGAGAAGCAGTTACAGGATCTGTTGCCATGTAAACGGCTCCAAATGCTAAACCTCCAATAATTAAATGCTCATACCAATCTGCGCTCATTAACCCATAGAACTTACTTGTATCCGCAATAATTCCATTAGAAGCTATAAGATTGAAAATAATACCCATTACTGCTGCTCCAAAGAAGGTAGATACAATAATTCTCCAGCTTCCAATTTTTGTAAAAATAAGGAAAGCTGCTCCTACTAAAATTAAAAATGCTGAAGTTTCTCCTACGGAACCTGGAATAAATCCAAAGAACTTATCGAACATTGAATATGCTACTTCTTGATTTTGTGCATAACTACCTAAAATAGTTTCTCCAGAAATGGCATCAGGAGTACCAGCTTTCGCTACTGCATCATGCACCCAAACTTTGTCTCCTGACATCCAAGTTGGATATGCAAAGAATAAAAATGCACGAATCGTTAAAGCGGGATTTAAGATATTCATTCCTGTACCTCCAAATACTTCTTTACCGATTATAACTCCAAATGCAACAGCAACTGCTAACATCCATAATGGTAAATCTACTGGCACGATTAATGGAACTAACATTCCAGTTACCAAGTAACCTTCCTCCACTTCATGTCCTTTAATAACTGCAAAAATAAACTCGATAATCAATCCAACTCCATAAGAAACAATTACTAAAGGAAGTATTTTTATAATACCAATCCATAGGTTATTGAAATTCCAGAAATTTGAAGAAAAGAAATTTCCAGCGATACTTTCAATTTCTCCTGAAGCTAAATGATGTTGGTAACCTGCATTAAACATTCCAAAAATTAAACATGGAATTAATGCCATAATTACCGTATTCATTGTACGTTTTAAATCATCTGCCGCTTTAATATGCGTTCCACTGTGAGTGGTTTCGTTCGGTAAATATAAAAAGGTATGGATTGCGTTAAACGCAGGAGCCATTTTTGTGCCTTTATATTTCTCTTTTAAATTATGTAAATTTTGTTTTAAACCCATATCTTATCCTAGTTCTTTCATCATTAAATCTAAACCTTCACGAATAATTTTCTGATGTGGTTGTTTAGATACACAAATAAATTCTGTTAATGCAAAATCTTCAGGAGCTACTTCATAAGCTCCTAAACCTTCCATTTCATCGAGATCTTTATACATACAAGCTTTTAACAATTGCATTGGATAAATATCTAAAGGAAATACCTCTTCATAAGAACCAGTTACAACGAATGCTCTATGTTCTCCATTTGTATTTGTATTTAAATCATACTTCTTTTTTGGATTTAACCAAGAAAAAGTTAAAGCTCTTGATGTTGATATTTTATTAAACACTGGTTTATTCCAACCGAAAAATTCGTAATCATCTCCTTCTGGGATTGCTGTAATTTGATTGTCATAATACCCTAAGAAACCATTTTCATCAACCTGTAAACCCGACAACACATTACCACTAATGATTCGCGTATTGTCATTAACAATATTATCTTTTACAACATCAGAGATTTGAGCTCCTGCTATTACGTTTACATATTTTGGATCGTTAATTTTCGATCCAGTTAAAGCAACTATTCTTGTAACATTTAATTTTCCAGTTAATAACAATTCTCCAATCACGATTAAATCTTGAG
This sequence comes from Tenacibaculum sp. SZ-18, assembly GCF_002813915.1. Classification (NCBI taxonomy): domain Bacteria; kingdom Pseudomonadati; phylum Bacteroidota; class Flavobacteriia; order Flavobacteriales; family Flavobacteriaceae; genus Tenacibaculum; species Tenacibaculum sp. SZ-18. The sequence goes on from NZ_CP019335.1 coordinate 3,142,324, forward strand.
GCGAAACTACCCAAACAACTTCTCCTTTGTTAAGTGGATTAACTTGAGAGATTTGTGTACTGACGTTACCCACTGGATGTGGTCCAGATAAAGCATGTAATTCAACACCTGAAATAGATTTTAATGGAGAACTAGAAGTCCCAACCGAAACATGGACTTTACCTTCTGTTAATTTGGTTAAGCCTGTTAATGCAGCCTGCAATTCTGATTCTTTACCTTTTAAAACGTAATCATAATCAGCAGCTAATGGAGCACTATTATAACCCGAAACAAAGATTGCTTTCGGAGCTTGGTTAGGATTTGCAACAACATCGTAAGGACGCTGTTTGATAAACGGCCAACAACCAGAATTAAATAAATGCGTTTTCACTTCTTCACCTGACATAGAATTCACATCTACCTTTCCAAAATCTTTGTACTCCTGTGTTCCGTTTGTTGTTATTTTAATTTCTAAAACTTTTCTACGAGCTCCACGAACAATTTCTGTTACTTTACCACTTACTGGACTTGGAAATAAAATACGCTCATCGCTTTTATTATAAAAGAGAGCTTCTCCTGCTTTTACCTCTGTACCTTCTTTTGCTAAAATTTTAGGAATTATGCCGTGAAAATCATCTGGCTTTACAGCAAAAACGCTACCTAACGAAAGTTTGGCAGTTTCTTTTTTTGCTTCACCAACGAGCTTAATATCCAGCCCTTTTTTAATACGGATGTCTTTTGACATAGTAACGAATGTATTTGATTTTCTTAAAAAACATGCAAATTTAATTATTTAAAAAATGACTTGTAATCAAATGTCGCTATATCTTACGAACAAAACAGTTATTTATATTTGTTCTAAATAATTAGTTGTAATTTCGTTTTGCATCAGATAATTTTATGTACAATGTTAAAAAAACTTGGTTTCATTATACTCCTATTAGTCGGCTTAAACTCAAGAAGCCAAAACATTAAAACAGTTCAACTACTTCCTGTAAATAAAAAATCTCCCATACCAATTGTTCCTCTTGGCAATGTATTAGAATTATCTTTTGATGATCTTGACGCAGATAACAAAGATTATCAATATAAAATTGAACACATGACTTATGATTGGAAACCAAGCAATTTACAGGCGAATCAATACATCAATGGTTTTGAACAAAATTACATTATTGATGTGACCAATTCGTTTAACACCTTACAAAGTTATACTCATTACAAAATTAAAATCCCTAACCAGAATACCACTATAACTGAAAGCGGGAATTATTTAATTTCTATATTAAATGATGACGACGAAGTAGTATTTTCCAGAAAATGTGTGTTCTACGAAAACCTAACAACCATAGGAGTAAATGTGCTAAGAGGACGAAATACCAGCTCAAACAACTCTAAACAAACTGTTCAGTTCATCATAAATCATAAAGGATTGAATATTAACAATCCTACACAAGAAATTAAAATTCAGTTATTACAAAACAACAACTGGAACACTTCCATTACGGATATCGATCCTCTCTTTATAAGACCTAATCAATTAATCTATAACTACACGGAAGAAACTAATTTCTTTGGTGGAAACGAATTCTTATTCTTCGATAACAAATATATACGAAACACAAATTTGAATATTGCCAAAACGGTGCGGGACGATATCTTTCACAACTATCTATACACAGACATCGAAAGGGCATTTAAACCTTACACTTACAACCCAGATATAAACGGAAATTTCATTATCAGAACGCTAGATGCTGAGGACACAGATACAGAAGCTGACTATGCGATGATGCACTTTTCATTAGAAGTCAATCAACCATTTAAAAATAAAGATGTTTATGTTTATGGAGCATACAACAACTTTGAACTTACCAATGACAATAAGTTACAATACAACGAAAATGAACGAGTTTACCAGGGAGAAATTTTACTAAAACAAGGATTTTATAATTATACTTATGTGACAGTTGAACCGGACAACAGCATTGATTTAACAGAGATAAATGGTTCCTTTTTTCAAACTGAAAATGAATATACTCTACTGGCATATTACAAACCTTTCGGCGCCTTATTTTACAGAGTAATCGGAGTAGGCAATGGATTTTTTGATCAAAACAGATAAAGACCAAAGTTGTAGCATTGAAGAAAAAAGGTTACTTTTAATTTATGTTTCAGCAAATAACTAAAGGAATTAAAATTTCAGTAAAAACAGTTTACAACGGAATTATTTATCGCGGATACGTTCAGCATCACGCGTTTAGTTATTTTATTACTATTAAAAACAACTCAAAAGACACGGTACAACTACTACAGAGATTCTGGACTATTTACGATTCATTAAATGAGACTGAACATATTGAGGGGGAGGGTGTTGTTGGACAAACACCTATTATTAAACCCAATGAAGAATACAATTACCGCTCAAATTGTTTCATCATTTCATCGATTGGTGCGATGGGCGGAAGCTATAAAATGATCAACACGAAGAACAATAATAATTTTCTAGTAGAAATCCCAACTTTCCAACTAATCACTACATCTACGCTAAATTAAATGGCTAAAAATAATAAACTAGCTGTAATTAAAGATTCTAACTGTTTAAATTGTGGATATCCTTTTTCTGGACATGAAATTTTTTGTCCAAGTTGCGGACAAAAAAATAAAGGAAGCAGAATCACTTTTGGAAATTTCATAAAAGAAGTATTTGCAGGATTTTTCTCTTGGGACACTAAATTCTGGAGAACATTAATCACCTTGATAGCTAGACCTGGTAAAATATCATCAGATTATGTTGAAGGAAAAAGAGTACGTTACGCAAATCCTTTTAGGTTTTACATCACTGCCTCTATTTTATTCTTTCTAGTTTATGGTATTAATGAAACTTTAAACAATTTTCAACAACTTAATAGTAAAAGCTCTTTCTCTACAAAGAAAAAAGATAATATTGAATTAGATTCAATCAACAACATTATTAACAATGAAATTGCTAAAGCCCAAAAACCGCTAGATTCGACCCAACTCGAACTCGCAAAACAACTCAACATCCCTTTAAATGACTCACTTGCTTTAAAAAACAAACCGACAATTTCATTTGGTGGAAGCACTCGTTTGGATGACTACATAAAATTCAATAGGAAATACCCTGACATCAATGCATATACAGCTCTAGATAGTTTAAAACAGGAAAACACACTTTTGAATCGATTTTTATATAACAGAGCAATTTTAGCAAACTCATTTTTTAAAGAACAAGATAAAAGGAAAGAATTTGCTAGTAAAATGCTATCCTATGGATCCATTTCATTATTCGTTTTACTGCCTATTTTTACGTTGTTTCTAAAATTCTTTTATGTAAGAAAAAAATACACCTATGTAGAGCATTTGATTTTTGTTTTTCATACACAAACTGTCTTCTTCTTACTCTTAACAATCTTGATATCTGTAAATCTTTTTACCGAAAACGTGGGTACTGAGATTTTTATAGGTCTCTTTTTGATTTATTTATTTATTGCCATGAAAAAGTTTTATAATCAAGGGTATTTTAAGACCCTTATAAAGTTTATAATGGTAAACTTTGTTTATATGTTTTTAGCAATAATCGGAATTACATTTGTTGGCTTGCTATCCTTTGCTTTATTTTGATAGGACAAAAGGCTTGTTTCATTTTTAAGAACATCAAAATACTGCATTTCTAAAACTTTATCTTTCTTTTTTACCGAAGTAATACTCACAGTTTCAACGTATGGCCTTTTCATTTTAAGCGAAATTTCATCCCCGTGTGATGCATCTAAATGAAAATTCAAGATACTCGATTGATTCATTTCTTCATTTTGCTCTAACCAATCTCGAAACCAATCCTTCCTTAAGTTGTTCATTTCTTGGGTATACAATGTTGAACTTGACCAAATACTCGGTTTGTTATCCAATTTTCTAAAATCTTTTTGCTTACCTGTCCAAACTAACTCATATGCTTCTAAACTCCTCATCCAATCAATCATTACAAGAGTAAAAGGCTCAACTCCATCTAGTTCTAATTCATTTATAAAATTAACTGCGTCATCAGAAACTAAAATTTGCTTAACTATAATACCTCTACTTATTCTGTAAGAAAATTCTCTTTCATGAATTTCATATCCTCCATTTAGAAGACAAACTAATCTTTGGTTTTCACTTAATCCAATCCAAGTTCCTCCAGCCAATTCATCTTTCGGGTACACCAACTTGACGTCATTTTCTATATACTCTTTTGGCCCAATGGTATTTCTACTAGGACTTTCGTCTCTATTAGAAGTAAAAATAAAATCTCCTCCTCCTAAAGGTAAATATGTTACGGTACACATATAGTTTTGTTTAAAAAAATTAAATACAAATTTTTCATAGCTCGTAATTAATAAACTTTACAAAAACCATACTAAAAATTGTACATTTGCTAAACCAAAATTATCATATATAAATTCATTAAACAAACAACCATGGGAAAAGGATTTTTTAACGTTCCAGTTGCGGTTAACGAACCTGTAAAAGGATACGCTCCTGGATCTCCAGAAAGAGAAAGTGTTTCAAAACAATACACAGCTTACTTTAACGGTTCTATAGATGTACCAATGTATATCGGGAACGAAGAAGTTAGAACTGGCAATACGAGAAATATGACTCCGCCACACGATCATCAACATGTTGTTGGACAATATCATATCGGAGATAAAAGTCATGCTCAAAAAGCAATTACCAGTGCTTTAGAAGCTAGAGAACAATGGGCACAAATGCCATGGGAACAAAGAGCTGCGATATTTTTACGTGCAGCTGAATTAATTGCTGGACCGTATAGAGCAAAAATGAATGCTTCTACAATGATCGCTCAATCAAAAACAGTACACCAAGCAGAAATTGATGCCGCTTGTGAGTTAATTGATTTTTTGCGATTCAACGTAGAATATATGTCTGAAATTTATGCTGAACAACCAAACTCTGATGATGGAATTTGGAACAGAGTTGAATACAGACCATTAGAAGGATTTGTATATGCAATTACTCCATTTAACTTTACTGCTATTGCAGCAAACTTGCCTGCTTCAGCAGCTATGATGGGTAATACTGTAGTTTGGAAACCATCTGACAGCCAAATATTTTCTGCAAAAGTTATTGTAGATGTATTCAAAGAAGCTGGTTTACCAGGCGGTGTTATTAATGTAATCTATGGAGATCCAGTAGAAATTACAGAAGTTGTTTTATCTTCTCCAGATTTCGCAGGATTACATTTCACAGGTTCTACATTTGTATTTAAAGAACTTTGGAAAAAAATCGGTGAAAATATTCACACATATAAAACATACCCGAGAATTGTAGGTGAAACTGGCGGTAAAGACTTTATCGTTGCTCACCCATCTGCCAACCCAAAGCAAGTAGCAACTGGTATTTCTCGTGGGGCTTTTGAATTCCAAGGACAAAAATGTTCCGCTGCTTCTAGAGTTTATTTACCAAAATCTATAGCTAATGAAGTTCTAGAATACGTAAAAGAAGATATCGCTTCATTTAAAATGGGATCTCCTGAAGACATGAGTAACTTTATCACGGCTGTTATCCACGAAGGATCATTTGATAAATTAGCTATGTATATAGATCAAGCTAAAGAAGATCCTGATGCTGAAATTTTTGCTGGAGGTGAATATGACAAATCAAAAGGTTATTTTATTGAACCAACGGTTATATTAGCCAAAGATCCTAAATACACTACAATGAGTACTGAATTATTCGGACCTGTAGTTACTATTTATGTATACGAAGATGAAAACTGGGCTGAAACACTAAAATTAGTTGACGGAACCTCTGAATATGCTTTAACTGGAGCTGTTTTCTCAACAAATAGATACGCAATTGCTGAAGCTACAAAAGCATTAGAAAACTGCGCTGGAAACTTTTATATTAATGACAAGCCAACTGGAGCAGTTGTTGGTCAACAGCCATTTGGTGGAGCAAGAGCTTCAGGAACAAATGATAAAGCAGGATCTGCCCAAAACTTATTAAGATGGGTATCTCCAAGATTAATCAAGGAAACTTTTGTTTCTCCATCTGATTATCGCTATCCATTTTTAGGATAAAAATAGATGACATTCATATATTGGAAAGGCTGAAAATATTTTCAGCCTTTTTTTGTTGTTTTAGCTCAAAAAACCTTTCCATCGCTAAGGATTAAATATTTGAATTTACCTTCAGTAAAGACTCATCATATATTCAAAACTATACTGTCACAAAAAACAATACTCCATTGAAATTCGTGGTTATATAAAATCATAATAAAACATCTGTTAGGCTATAACCAACTAAAATAAGAAGTCAGTTGTAAAAAGATCTTTCTTAACTTGTCCAAAAGAATTGACAAAAATGACTTGAAAAAACAATTAGATTAAAATTTTAAGGAAATACAAGTATTGGTCTACACTTTTTGCCAATTGAAATTACGAGAACAACGGGAAGTCAATTTTTTTTTAAATTATAAAAAATTATAGTTAACTTTCAACTGGCTGTTATCCCCTTCAGATGACACCAAAAGCGGGAATCGAATTGGCAACAATCGATTCCCTATTTTACTCCTTTGTATTTTATTGGTAAATGAACTACTTTTTTTGTTTCAAAAAATTCTTCTTCAAAAAAACTTGTTAAATCATAAATAGTAGCTTTTGGAAACTTGGTTAACTCTTCAGATAAATCCCCTCCCTTTAAATAAAGAATTCCATTTTTCAACTCATGATTTTGCTTTTTATGAACCTTATCCTTCACCCATCTATGGAACGTTTCCATCTGAGCGACAGCTCTACTCACAATAAAATCGTAGGTTTCCTTAACTTCCTCTACTCTACCATGAGTAGTTTTTACATTTTCTAAACCTAAACCCTCTACTACTTCATTCACCACTTTAATCTTTTTCCCAATAGAATCAACTAAATGAAAATTAGTCCCCGGAAATAATATAGCTAAAGGAATTCCAGGAAAACCACCTCCTGTTCCAACATCCATAACATTTGATCCAGGTTGAAACTCCATCACTTTTGCTATCCCTAGTGAATGTAAAACATGACGTAAATACAATTCATCAATATCTTTCCTCGATACAACATTGATTTTAAGGTTCCAATCCTCGTATAACGACTGTAACTTTTCGAAGTGTTCTATTTGTTTTTCTGTAAGATTTGGAAAGTATTTCAAAATGATATCCATATTATTCTTTTTGCGACGACAAAAATAGGAACAATTACTGATAGTTAAAGATTAATACAATTTAATAATTATCGTTAAAAACTTACGTTAACAGAAAAAGATGTTACAAAAACACTTATTTTTACTCCTTTAAAATAGATGATGAATACAATTAAATTTTCCAGAATAGATAAAACAAAGTTCTTTAGAACTTTAAATAAACGCGTAAACGAATATTTTAAAGAAAATAAAATAAAAAGAACTGGGAACTGGAAGCTTTATTTCAAGGCTATTATTATGTTCACCTTGTTCTTAGCTCCTTTTGCGATTATACTTACTGTAAACATGCCAGGTTGGTTACAATTATTGCTTACTGTAGTAATTGGCTTCGGTATGGCTGGCGTTGGAATGAATGTAATGCATGACAGTAATCACGAATCATTCTCTAGTAAAAAGTGGGTAAACGATTTAATGGGAAGTAGCATGTATATTTTAGCAGGAAATGTGTACAACTGGAAGGTTCAACACAACGTTTTACATCACACATACACAAATATACAAGATCACGATGAAGATATGGATGCGGGTAGAATTATACGCTTTTCAAAACATACACAATGGAGGCCATTCCATAGGTATCAAAAGTATTATTCACCTGTATTATATGGTTTGTTGACAATAAACTGGGCAATTACAACAGATTTCAAACAAATGCACCGTTATTTAAAAAGAAAACTTTCTTACGGAAAATTCCCAAATCCAAAGGTAGAGTGGACAAAACTAATTATAACTAAGATTGCTTATTATGCCATGTGGTTAGTTTTGCCATTACTAGTTTTAAATATTGCTTGGTGGAAAGTATTAATCGGTTTTTTTGTTATGCATTATACTGCAGGAATCATTTTAAGTTTTGTTTTCCAATTAGCACACATTGTTCCTAAAACTGAAACTCCATTACCAGACGACGGAGGAAACATGAAAAACACTTGGGCAATTCACCAGTTATACACTACAGCGAATTTCGCTCCAAAAAACTGGTTCATCAACTTTTATACAGGCGGATTAAACCACCAAGTTGAGCACCATATTTTCCCTCATATTTCGCATATCCATTACAAGAAGATTGCGAAAATCGTAAAAGAAACAGCTAAGGAATTTAACTTGCCTTATCACGAATACAAATCAACACGTAAAGCAATATTAGAGCATTTAAGACATATTGCTGAACTAGGAAAAAAACCACAACTAGCATAATCAAACACAAAATGTCTGAAGCATTATCAAACAGAATTAACAGTTTACCTGTTTCACAAACTTTAGCAATGGCGGCTAAAGCGAGAGAGTTAAAAGGCCAAGGGAAAGATATTATTAGCTTAAGCTTAGGGGAGCCTGATTTTAACACTCCAGATTTTATTAAAGATGCGGCAGTAGAAGCCATCGATCAAAATTTCAACTCGTATACTCCAGTGGATGGGTATATTGAATTAAAAGAGGCAATCTGCACCAAATTTAAGCGTGATAATAATTTAGATTACAAACCAAACCAGATTGTGGTTTCAACAGGAGCTAAACAATCTATTGCTAATGTAGCACAGGTTTTATTAAACCCAGGAGATGAAGTATTATTGCCAGCTCCATATTGGGTGAGTTACTCCGCAATTGCAACTTTATGTGAAGCTAAATTTGTAGAGATTCCATCTTCTATTGATGCAGATTTTAAAATCGCACCAAAACAATTAGAAGACGCTATTACTCCAAAAACAAAAATGGTATTCTTTAACTCACCAAACAATCCTAGTGGAAGTATTTATAGTGAGGCTGAATACAGAGCATTAGCAGAAGTTTTAGAAAAACATCCACAGATTTATATTCTTTCTGATGAAATTTACGAGCATATCAACTATGGTGTAAAACCTTTTAGTTTTGCAGCAATTGAAAGTATGTATGATAGAACAATTACTGTAAATGGATTAGCAAAAGCATTTGCTATGACAGGATGGAGAATTGGATATATTGGTGCTCCAGATTGGATAGCTAAAGCTTGTACTAAAATGCAAGGACAAATTACATCAGGAACAAACTGTATTGCACAACGTGCAGCAATTACCGCAGTTTCAGCTTCTCCAGATCAAGTACAATATATGGTAAATGAATTCAAATCTCGTAGAGATATTGTATTAGGTTTATTAGGAAAAATTGAAGGATTTAAATTAAACGTACCAGAAGGTGCTTTTTATATTTTTCCTGATATCTCTGCTTTCTTTGGAAAGACAATTAGAGGTAAAAAAATTGAAAATGCGAACGACTTTTCTATGTTATTATTAGAAGAGGCAAATGTAGCAACGGTAACAGGTGAAGCTTTCGGAGCTCCAAATTGCATTAGAATGTCTTATGCCGCGTCTGAATTACAATTAAGAGAAGCTGTTAAAAGAATTAAAGAAGTCTTAAGTTAATTGTAAACTTAATTTCAAGATAAATTAAAAAGGCAACGACAATGTTCGTTGCTTTTTCTTTTTCATTTTTTTCAAGTACAATACTTTCTTATCGTAATCGATAAACGCCTTTCCCTTCTCTAACACATCAGCACCAATAATTCCATGTACTTTTTCAGCCTTATGCTGAGTTAAAGCAGTATTTACATGAGTCATATCAAACAATACTAAATCACAACTTTTTAGTTTCCAATCACCAATTTTTAAATCATTGCCTGACGATTTATACGTTTCCATATCTGTAGCTCCTGCTCCAGCCGCTTTTACTTCACTTTCTTCAGAAGTTAACTTAAAATAATCCAGCAAATCTAAACCAACACAAGAATTTGAAGCCCCAGTATCTAAAATAAACGTTCCTTTAATCCCATTAATTTTTGCAGATAACTCCAAGTGATTTGTTATCATCTTTTTTAATTTGATTCGAACGTATTTCTTTTTACGTAATACTTTTTTCAAACTTGCCATTTCTTGTACTTTTGTTGCACAAAGATACAGCATAATTTATATGATTACAGATTCACATACACACTTATATTCTGAGCAATTTGATGAAGATAGAGATTTAATGATTGCAAGAGCTAAAGAAATTGGAGTTTCAAGATTTTTTATCCCAGCCATTGATAGCTCTTACACGGATAGAATGTTCGAATTAGAGAAAAATTATCCAAATGATGTGTATTTAATGATGGGCTTACACCCAACTTCTGTGAAAGAAAATTATCAAGAGGAATTGGCTCATGTAAAAGATTGGATTGATCAGCGAGAATTTTACGCCATTGGTGAAATTGGAATTGATTTATATTGGGATAAAACATTTTTAAAACAACAACAAGAATCTTTTAGAATACAAATACAATGGGCAAAAGAAAAAAAACTTCCCATTGTAATTCATTGTAGAAATGCTTTTGATGAAATTTTTGAAGTATTAGAACTAGAAAAAGGGGATGATTTACGCGGAATTTTTCATTGTTTCACTGGAACTTTAGAACAAGCACAGAAGGCTATTTCGTACAATATGAAATTAGGTATTGGTGGAGTTGTAACATTTAAAAACGGTAAAATTGATAAGTTTTTAAATGAGGTAGATTTAGAACATATTGTTCTTGAAACTGACTCGCCTTATTTAGCACCAACTCCGTATAGAGGCAAAAGAAACGAAAGTAGTTATATAGAGCAAGTTGTTGGGAAACTTGTTGATATCTACGGAAAAAAATTCCAAGAAATTTCAGAAATTACAACTGAAAACTCTAAAGCTGTATTTGGTGTCTGAAATTAATATCGCAAATTATAAATCTCCAATCGGAACTATTCAAATAAAAGGAAACGAGAAAGAAATTCACTCAATTCATTTTGTTGAAGAAAACATAGCTCATTTGAATAATACTGAGGCTAAGGAAGTACAAAAATGCATTCAGCAATTAGATGAATATTTTAACGGAATGAGAAAGGAATTTGCTTTAACCTTACGTCCTAAAGGAACAGAATTTCAAGGAAAAGTTTGGACGGAATTATTAAAAGTCCCTTTTGGTAAAAAGAGAAGTTATTTGAAGCAATCTAAGAGATTAGGTGATGTAAAAGCAATAAGAGCTGTTGCCTCAGCAAATGGTAAAAACCCAATATCTATCATTATTCCTTGCCACAGAATTATTGGTTCGGATGGATCTTTAGCTGGATATACTGGTGGAGTTTGGAGAAAGAAATGGTTACTCGAGCATGAAAGTGGCAACAAACAACAGAGTTTGTTTTAATTCAAATTTCTTTTTTCAACAAAAAAACGTCTCATTAATTGACCACATTCTTCTTCTAAAACACCTGAAACTACTTTGGTTTTTGGATGTAGTTTAGTTCCTAAAATAGTAAAACCAGACCTTGGCTCACTAGCTCCATAAACTATTTTTCCAATTTGAGTCCAATAACTTGCTCCTGCACACATTTGACACGGTTCAACAGTAACATACAATGTACAATCTCTTAAATATTTCCCTCCTAAATAATCTGCAGCTGAAGTAAAAGCCTGCATTTCTGCATGCGCCGTAACATCGTTTAAACGTTCGGTTAAATTATGAGCTCTAGCAATAATTTGATTCTTAAATACAATTATCGCTCCTACCGGAACTTCTCCTTTCTTAAAAGCCTCTTCTGCTTCCAAAAGCGCTTTTTTCATAAAATATGTATCGTCAAAAGGATTCATTACATATTCTTTTTTAATCTTTTTTCATTGTAGATATCAGCTATTGTAGGTTTTGTTTTATCCGTTTTTATCAATTCAAAAACATCTCCTTTCTTCACATAACCTGTTTGTAACACTTTGAAATAAACCCCACTCTTATCTGTATTCCAAAATTGCTTTACGATTTTCATGTCATTAAATCGAACACCTAATTTCATACAAGGTTGTCTTGGTTTAGTAACTTCAACAATAGTTTCGCCTACTTTAAAAGTGTCGCCGACATGAAGTTCTGATTCTTCACAATCCGATAATGTCAAATTTTCTCCAAACATTCCCAATTCCCATTCTAAATTTGGGTAGAGTTCTTTAAAATAATGATAGTGTTTTTCTGAAAATGCATACACAGCCTGATCAACTCCACCGTGTTTTTCACGATTACAAATTGTATCTCCTTTTACATCCTCCACATCTAAGAAAATTGGTTCTTCCACTGGGAATTTAAAAATCCCTGTAGTAACAATTTTGCCTTTCCAATTTATTTCTTTTCGCTCTCCTATATTTGTAGCAACTATTTTCATCGAAATGCGTTTTATACAAAGTTAGCTAAATAAATTAGTTATTTTTACCCAAAATTATTCGATTTGACGTCTATTACTATTTCTGAAAACAAGAAAGTATATTTTGCTTCTGACCAACATTTAGGAGCTCCAACTCAAGAACAAAGCTTTCCTAGAGAACAAAAATTTGTTCGGTGGCTAAATGAAATTAAAAAGGACGCAGAAGCTATTTTTCTACTAGGAGATTTATTTGATTTTTGGTTTGAATATAAAACAGTAGTTCCGAAAGGTTTTGTTAGAGTATTAGGAAAATTAGCAGAAATTAAAGATAGCGGGATTCCAATTTACTTTTTTGTTGGAAATCATGATTTATGGATGCGCGATTATTTTGAAAAAGAACTTACTATTCCTGTTTTTCATTCTCCACAAGAATTCAAAATAAACAATAAATTATTTCTTATTGGTCATGGTGACGGTTTAGGGCCTAATGACAATGGATATAAAAGAATGAAAAAAGTTTTTACTTTTCCTTTATTTAAATGGATGTTCAGATGGTTACATCCCGATTTAGGTGTTAAGCTTGGGCAGTATATGTCTGTCAAGAACAAAATGATTTCTGGGGATGAAGATTTTAAATTCTTGGGAAAAGAGAAAGAATGGTTGGTACAATACTGCAAACGTAAATTAGAAAGCAAACACTACGATTTCTTTATATTTGGACACAGACACCTTCCGCTAGACATTCAACTAAAAGAAGGCAGTAAGTACTACAATTTAGGTGACTGGATAAACTTTTACACTTATGGATCTTTTAATCAAACTGAGTTTTCTTTATTAGAATATAAATAAAAAAGGTGCCGAAACAAATTGACACCTCTTTTGTTAAACAAAATTTGATTAATTCAATTAGAATTTAAAAGCAAGCCCTTTACTAAAGATCCTACAATTAAATCCAAATTGGTTCTCTTCTTATGGATATTAAAGTTTCCAAAACTACTAAGGTATTAATACTAAAAGGGAAACATCAAGTATTAATTTCATTTTTTTCATTGAAAATACACTAGTAATGAATTTTCAATTATTTTCTTTTCAGTTAAAATATTAACAGAACTAAACAATACTATGCTTGAAATGTCTCTTAAATAATTCGTTTCAACTACTAAATAGACCAAATATTTTAAAAAACCCACAATCAAAAATAGAATTATCTGTATCAAAAACAACATTTAATATTATAAATCACAATATTTTAACATATAGTTTATTTTTTTTATTCCAAAAATCAAATTTAAATGAGTAGAAAATCAACAATCTTTAACCTACTTTTAACAAGAAAAAAATTGTTAATATTGTAGTTTTGTTCACTGATATTATAACCAATAACATTTTTTATATATGGATGTAGATGTAAGAGCTATTAATGAAAAAATCGAAGTTGAAAGTGCGTTTGTAGATTTACTTACAAATGAAATGAATAAAGTTATTGTTGGTCAAAAATATATGATCGAAAGACTACTAATTGGTTTACTAGGAAACGGACATATTCTTCTTGAAGGAGTTCCCGGACTAGCAAAAACTTTAGCAATTAATACCTTATCAAAAGCAGTTCAAGGAAGTTTCAGTAGAGTTCAGTTTACTCCAGACCTTTTACCTGCTGATGTTATTGGTACTATGATTTACAATGTAAAAGATAATGACTTTTCCATTAAAAAAGGGCCAATCTTTGCCAATTTTGTTCTAGCAGATGAGATTAACCGTGCACCTGCAAAGGTACAGTCTGCATTACTTGAAGCAATGCAAGAAAAACAAATCACTATTGGTGACGAGACTTTTAAATTAGACGAACCTTTTTTAGTAATGGCTACTCAAAATCCAGTTGAACAAGAAGGAACGTATCCATTACCTGAAGCCCAAATGGATCGTTTCATGTTAAAAACACTTATTGATTATCCAAAATTACAAGACGAACAATTAATAATGAGACAAAGCTTAAATAACAGCTTTGGAAAAGTAAATCCTGTAGTCTCTTTGGAAAAAATCATAAAAGCTAGAGAAGCTGTCAATGAAGTTTACATGGACGAAAAAATTGAAAAATATATACTTGATATTATTTTCGCAACACGTTACCCTGAAAACTATAACCTAAGTAAACTAAAACCGTTAATAAGCTTTGGGTCTTCTCCTCGTGGTAGTATTGCACTAGCAAAAGCCGCTAAATGCTATGCTTTCATAAAACGAAGAGGATACGTTATCCCTGAAGATGTTAGAGCCATGGCACATGATGTATTGCGACATAGAGTCGGAATTACCTATGAAGCTGAAGCTGAAAACATGAGTTCTATTGATATTATTAACACTATCATAAACGAAGTTCAAGTTCCGTAAAAACTTCATACCAAATCAACTTAAAGTAAATCAACTAGCCATTCAAAAAATTACTTAATCCCTTAAAATTTTTGTTAAGAATGACTTTTAAACTAACAACGTATAAAACGTTAACAGGTGAAAAACAAATTTTAGAAACCAAATCACAAAAGAGTACAGAAGCTGTTATTTATGAGAACAACCGGCCAGCCTATCTAGTTGACTGTTTTGATTTAAAAACAGAATCAAACGTACAAATGAATTATTTAGTTCTTTGCCAACAAAGAAGTATGAAAAATGTAATTGAAGAGATCGGAGAAAAAAACAACGTTAATTTAACGGTAAAAGAAGCTCCGAAGTTTTCATTGAAAAAATCATCAGAAGATCAAGATTTAGAATTGCCCCCTCTTCCACTAGAATGGGTAGATTAATATATGAACACTAAAGAATTACTTAAAAAAGTTCGAAAAATTGAGATTAAGACAAAACGTTTGTCTAATCATATATTTGGAGGTGAATACCATTCAACATTTAAAGGTCGTGGTATGACTTTTTCTGAAGTTCGTCAATATCAATATGGTGATGATATTAGAGCCATTGATTGGAACGTTACGGCGAGATATAATGAACCTTATATTAAGGTTTTTGAAGAAGAAAGAGAACTCACGATGATGTTAATGGTGGATGTTTCTGGCTCTAAACTTTTTGGTACTTCAACTCAATTTAAAAAAGATACTGTAACAGAGATTGCCGCTACATTGGCTTTCTCTGCTATACAGAACAATGACAAAGTAGGTCTTATTTTGTTTTCCGATCAAATTGAATTATACATTCCTCCTAAAAAAGGAAAGAGTCATGTGCTTCGCATCATTCGTGAATTAATCGAATTCTCACCAAAAAGTAGGAAAACGAATATCAACGAAGCTTTAAAATTCTTGTCAAGCGTAATGAAGAAAAAAGCAATTGTTTTTATGCTTTCAGACTTTGTTGATGAGAAATATGAGAGAAACCTTAAAATTGTTGGAAATAAACATGATTTAACTGGTATCAGAATTTATGACAAATTCGATGAAGAAATTCCGAATTTAGGAATGGTGCCAATGCTTGATAATGAAACGCAGGAAGTAAGACTTATCAACACCAGTTCAAAATCAGTTAGAAACATATATAAAGCAAACGCTGTTCGATTGAAAGATGAATTCCAAACATCTTTTAAGAAAAGTGGTTTAGGAACCATTAATGTACGAGTGGACGAAAGTTACGTTAAAAAACTACTGGGTTACTTTAAAAACAAAGGATAAATTGAAGAAAATTTTACTCTACATAGCGTTATTTTGTTCAAGCTGGATGGTGGCACAAACTTCACCTGTTGAGGCTATTGTTGATACAACCAACATTCGTATCGGAGAACAATTTGAATATAAAATATCCGTAGAAGGTACTGAAAATGTGATAATTCCCAAACTTGAACTAAAAGGACTTGAAGTTGTTGATAGTCTACGTTTAGATACTTTGAAAAATAAACTTATTCAAAAATATATTTTAACTGGTTTTGACAGTGGAGCTTTTTACATTCCGAAACAACAAATATTTATTCGTAACCAGGCACATTTCACCGATAGTTTATTAATCAATGTTGCAACTGTAAAGGTAGACACTACTCAAATTAAAATGTTTGAAATCAAAGGAATTAAGGGAGAACCTTATCAATTTGATGATTACAAAAATACGCTTTATTGGATTTTAGGAATTCTATTTGTTGTGACAACAGTTTTATACTTCGCTCTTAAGAGAAGTGATAATGAAGAAATTAAAACTAGAGAACAGTTATTAAATCCATATCAAGAAGCAGTTCGTAACTTAAAACTCCTAGAGGAAAAATTGTTATGGCAAAATAATAAAGTAAAACAATATTACAGTGAATTAACCGATATCGTTAGAAACTTCATTGAACGTGAACTCAATGTACCTGCCCTAGAGACTACTACAAGGGGCTTAATTGAAACTTTATCAGACTTTACTGAAACCAAATCAATTTTAACCGATAAAGAAACTATTACTAGTTTAAACAAACTACTACAACAAGCTGATTTAGTAAAATTTGCTAAATCAAAACCATTAGCTCATGAAATAGAAGCTGACAGAAATATCGCAAAACATATTGTTGATAATATCAAACCAAATATTGAAATTGAAGAAAGTTCTGAAGTAGATCTAGTAATTATAGTAGAAAAGCCAATTATTAAAAATCCGTCGGCTTTAGTTAAAATCATTGCTCTTCTATTAGCAATAGGAATATCTATTTCAATTGCTTACTCTATTTCGAAAGTAACACCAAAGTTGAACTCGTTAAAAACACCTATAACAAATGTTGAATAATTTCGAGTTTCATAGTCCAGAGTTTTTATGGCTATTTGCTCTAATTCCGCTTATTGCACTTTGGTTTTTCTCAAGTAGAAAAAAAGAAAGCACATTACTTTCAGTACCGAGCATTAGAGGTTTTGAAGGAAGTAATTCTATTTTGGCTAAACTAAAACCTTTACTTCATTTTATGAGGTTACTTGCACTTTCTGCTTTAATCGTGGGACTAGCTAGACCGAGAAATGTTTCTGTAAGTAAAAAAACAAAAACAAATAGAGGAATTGATATTGTTATGGCAATTGATGTTTCTGCTAGTATGCTCGCAAAAGATTTAAAACCAAATAGATTAGAAGCTTTAAAACGAGTAGCTGTTGACTTTGTAAACAGAAGACCCAATGACAGAATAGGTATTGTTGTTTATGCTGGTGAAAGTTTTACACAAACTCCAATTACAAGCGATAAATCAATTGTGAAAAGAACTATTTCTGAAATTAAATGGGGACAATTAGAGGGGGGAACTGCTATTGGAATGGGATTGGGATCTGCGGTAAATAGATTAAAAGAAAGTAAGGCTAAAAGTAAAGTTATCATTTTGCTTACTGATGGTGTCAACAATGCTGGATTTGTAGACCCTAAAACAGCGACTGAATTAGCTAAAGAATTAAATATTAAAGTTTATACAATTGGTATCGGAACAAACGGTATGGCTCCTTTCCCTTGGGCAAAAGACCCAAGAACCGGAAAATTGTCATTTAGAAACCAACAAGTTGAAATTGATGAAAAATTACTAAAATTTATCGCAAACGAAACCGAAGGCCAATACTTCCGTGCTACTGGAAATGCTAAACTAAAAGAAATTTACGATGAGATTGATAAGCTCGAAAAGACGAAAATAGAGGAGTTTAAATACTATAATTATTCTGAACAGTATCGTTTTTGGGTAATCATAGCTGGTATATTTTTAATACTAGAATTTGTTTTACGAAACACAATCTTTAAAAGCTTTATTTAAAATATGTATAAGTTAGAAGAACCAATATATTTTTATCTATTTGCAATAGTGCCAGTACTAGTTGTAATATTTCTATTGGTTTTGTGGTGGAAAAAAAATACGCGTAAGAAATTTGCGGATCTAGCACTATTGGAAAAACTTGCTCCCAACCTGTCTAATTTTAAAGCAATTTTAAAACTTTCTTTTTTACTGATTGGATTATCATTTTTGATTATTGCCTTAGTAAATCCTAAAATGGGAACTAAACTACAAACTATAAAACGAGAAGGTGTTGATATCATTTTTGCTTTAGACGTTTCAAAAAGTATGCTAGCGCAAGATATTGCTCCAAATAGATTGGAAAAAGCCAAGCAAATTATCTCTAAAATAATTGACAAATTAGGAAGCGATCGCGTTGGGATTATCATATATGCGGGTAACGCCTATCCCTTATTACCTATTACAACGGACCATGCAGCTGCAAAAATGTTCTTACAAAATGCAAATCCAGACATGGTTTCAAGCCAAGGAACAGCAATAACAGAGGCTTTAGATTTAGCCAAAACCTATTATAACAACGACGAACAAACAAACAAATTCTTACTTATTCTATCTGATGGTGAAGATCATCAGGAGGAAACCAAGCAAAAAGCACAGGATATTGCAAATGAAGGTGTAAAAGTTTACACGATTGGAGTAGGTACAGAATCAGGTGGACCAATACCGATTAAATTAAACGGTGGAAATATTGGTTATAAGAAGGATAGACAAGGAGAAACTGTTATTACTCAGCGTAAACCTGAAATACTTGAAGGTATTGCAAGAGCTTCAAACGGAACTTACATCGATGGAAACAAGACGGAGCAACCCGTGAAAGCGATAGAGAAAATTATATCGAATGCTCAGAAAAGTGAATTCGAAACTAAACAGTTTTCAGACTATAAAGATCAATTCCAATGGTTTTTAGGAATTGGATTCCTGTTTTTACTCGTTGATGTTTTCTTTTTTGAAAGAAAAACAAAATGGTTGAAGAAAGTAGATTTATTTAATGAAAAGGAAGAGAAATAGTATGAAAAAAACAATTGAAATATTAACTATCATTCTTGCTTTTTTCTGCAATAACACTCGTGCACAGCAAGATACACTTCAGTTAAAACGTGAAGCCCGATCTCTTTTAAGGGAAGGTAATAAACTCTATAACAAACAACAGTTTGACAAAGCTTCACTCTCTTATCGAAAAGCAATTAGTAAAAATACCAAATATGATAAAGCTAGCTACAATTATGGAAATGCTTTGTATCAAGGTAAAAAATATAAAGATGCGGTTTCTCAATATGAATTAGCAACTAAAACTGCTCAAACGAAAGTAGAAAAAGCAGAAGCCTATCACAATATTGGTAATGCTATGATGGAGCAAAAACAATATCAACAAGCAATTGATGCCTATAAAAATGCATTAAAAAATAACCCAGGGGATGATGAGACTCGTTATAATCTTGCGGTAGCTCAACAAAAAGCAGAAAAGGAAAAACAGAAAAATAAAAACGACAAAAATAAGGATAAAAAGAACCAACAGAATAAAGACCAGAAAAAGGATCAAGATCAAAAAAATAAAGATCCAAATAAGGACAAAAAGGAAGGTGACGATAAAGATCAAAAGAAAAACCAGGATCAAAAAAATAAAGACGACAAAAAGGATCCTAAGAAGGATCAAAACAACAAGGATAAACAAAAGCAAAAACCTAAGCAAGGTAAAATGTCACCTGAGCAAATGAAACAGCTTTTAGAAAGCTTAAATAACGAAGAGAAGAAAACTCAGAAAAAAATGAACGTTAATAAATCAAAAGGCAGGAAGGTTAAACAAGAAAAAGATTGGTAAGAATTAGGAAAATTTTAAGACCAAAATCTTAAAAATCAATTAATTTACCTACTTAAAAAAAAGTATTTTTGTCCGATTTGAATTCAAAAATGAAACTAAAGTTTATTACATTAATAGTATCACTGATTACACTATCAGCCTTCTCTCAAGAAACTGAATTTGTAGCTAAAGTAAGTAAAAATAAACTTGGGCTTAATCAACGTTTGCGTGTTGAATTTTCGATTAACAAGCAAGGTGCAGACAATTTTGTGCCTCCAAATTTCACAAACTTCAAAATTGTTGGAGGTCCAAGTCATTCGGTTAGTCAATCTTGGGTTAATGGGAAAGCTAGTTTCTCACAAAAATACTCGTATATAATCAAGCCACTTAAAAAAGGTGAGTTCAATCTACCTTCCGCTAGTATTATCCTTGATGGGGAAAAACTAGAATCTAAACCTGTAAAGATTATAGTAACGGAAGCTGTAAAAGTTCCTAAAAATCCAAATGACCCAGATTATATTGCTGAACAAAATATTCATTTAGTTGCTGAAATTTCTAAAGCACGTCCATATGTAGGAGAAGGAATTTATGTCGAATATCGCCTTTACTTTAGTAACAATGTAGGTATTTATGATAATGCCGTAACCGAAGCTCCGCAATACAACGGGTTCTGGAATCAAGAAATTAAAAGAGATGGTTCCCAAGTTAAAACCGCTATGTATAACGGTGAACAATATCGTTATGCAGTCTTAAATAAAGCCTTGCTAATTCCGACAAAATCTGGAAAGTTAACTATCGATCCGATGAAAATGGATATTGTAGTTGCCGTGCCTACAGGTAGAGGTGATTTTTTCGGAAATCCAATTACAAAACAAGTGAGAAAAGAATATTCGTCTGCTAAAAAAATCATTAACGTCAAAGACTTACCACTTGAAGGAAAACCAGAAAGTTTCACGGGAGCTGTTGGTTATTTTAATTATGAGTTAACTTCATCACGAAATGTTTTAAAAGCAAATGAATCTTCTCAAATAAAAGTGGTTGTCAAGGGAAAAGGAAACTTAAAACTTTTTGAACTACCTAAAATTCAAACTCCTAAAGAATTAGAAGTTTATCAACCTGAACGTAAAGAGAAAGTTTCTATAACCACTTCTGGATTAAGTGGTTCAGTTATTGACAACTATACTGTAGTACCTGAATACAAAGGGAAATACAAAATTCCTACTACTGAATTTTCATACTTCAACCCTAAAGATCAAAAATATCATACAATTACGACAGATGATATTTTTGTAGATGTTACAGAAGGAAAAGAATTAGCTCCGAGTACTACAGGTAATCAAGTTATTAAACAAAGCGTAGTTACAACAGGCAAGAACTTTAGATACATCCAAACCTCAACAACCCTAGGTCCAATCGTAAAATCAGATTTCTATAAATCAACACTATTTTATATACTATTAATTGTACCTTTTATTCTGGTTCCGGTAATTATCTTAATTAATAAAAAGAGGGAGGAAAGAAATGCTGATATTATTGGAAGTAAACAACGTAAAGCAGACCGTTTAGCTCGTAAATATTTATCTGAAGCTAAATCTCAATTAGGAAATAAAGAACCATTTTATGAAGCACTGGAAAGAGCTCTTCATAACTATTTAAAAGCCAAACTTAAGGTTGAAACTTCCGAGATTAGCAGAGAGAAAATTAGTCAATTGCTAGAAGATAAAAATGTTAATTCTAATTCAATTGATGAATTCATTGGAGTTTTAAAGGATTGTGATTTTGCACGTTACACCCCAATAACTAATTTGCAAATGAATCAAGAATACGAAAAAGCAAAACAAGTAATAACCCAAATAGACAAGCAATTATAATGAAGAAGATACTTTTGTTACTGGCGTTTTTTACTTTAAATGGTCTTTTTTCTCAAGACTTTGATAAATTATTTTCTGAAGCTAACAATTATTACAAAAATGGTAATTATGAAAATGCAATTAAGTTGTACGAACAAATTACAGCATCGGGAAATGTTTCAACTGAATTATTCTATAACCTCGGAAATAGTTATTACAAAATAAACAAAGTTGGTCCTTCTATTTACAATTATGAGAAGGCATTATTGCTCGATCCACTAAACGAAGATGCAGCAAACAACTTAATCTTTGCTCAAAGACTTTCACTAGATCGTATAGAAGAATTACCAAAATCTGCTCTTCAAAAGTTTAATGAAAATTATTTAAACAAATTACATTACAATCAATGGGCTACCTTTTCAGTTGTATTATCATTACTTGCTGCCTTATTCTTTTTACTATATTACTTCTCTACTAGCCCTTCAATAAAAAGATTATTTTTTACTTCTGCTATTATAAGTGCACTGTTATTAACAACTGTTATTTTAATTACTGTGAATCAATATGGCACTGATAATCGAAAAATAGAAGCGATTATCTATTCAACTGAAGTTTCAGTTAAAAATGAACCTACAAAAAGTGCAGAAGAGGCATTTATACTCCATGAAGGAACAAAAGTTAATGTTTTAGATGAAGTTGATAATTGGAAAAAAATAAAATTGATAGACGGAAAAATTGGATGGCTTAAAGAAGAAGATATTAATATTTTAAGCGTTTTTTAGTTTTTTTAACAACAACCTCAACAAGTTTTCATATTTTAAGGGTCACGAAATATGAAAACATCCTTTTTCACATATTTTTTTGCAATTACTTTAATTGCCTCTATCGCATTACCTACTTACTTTAGTATAAGTGATAGAGGATATGAATATTCTTCGGTAATTACGGACTTTGAAGATGACTCCGAACAAGGTGAATCAAATCATGACACGGACATTAAAATAATATATTTTAACAAAGAAAATTTAATTTTAAATCTTTTCAAAATTAAACAAAAAATCATTTACTTATCAAGCAGGTACACCGCACTTGCACTAAAAGTTGACTCCCCTCCACCAGAATTTAGTTAGATTTTTTTTTCGCATAACAAATATTAAAATAAATACATCAAAAACAAATAACTTAATAAAATAAGTTAAACAAATTTCAAAATATGTTTAAAACAATAAAAAATGATTTACCCGCTAGTATAGTGGTGTTTTTTGTCGCTTTACCATTATGTTTAGGTATTGCTTTAGCGAGTGGTGCTCCTTTATTTTCAGGATTAATTGCTGGTATTGTTGGTGGTATTGTAGTTGCCAGTATTAGTGGTTCGAGCATAGGTGTTAGTGGACCGGCAGCAGGGTTAGCCGCAATTGTTTTAGCTGCAATAGTAACTTTGGGAGGTCTTGAGAATGGTGGATTCGAAAAGTTCTTAGTAGCTGTAGTACTAGGAGGTATCATTCAGATACTTCTCGGGATTGCGAGGGCAGGAATCATCGCATACTTCTTTCCTTCTTCTGTTATAAAAGGAATGCTTACCGGTATAGGAATTATTATCATTCTAAAACAAATTCCTTATTTCTTTGGCATGGATAAGAATCCAACAGGTGATTATTCCTTCCTTCAAGTGGAATGGGATAATTTAATTTCTGGTTTACTCAACTCAATTAATGCTCTATTAAGTGGTAATATAAGTATTGGTGCAACACTTATTGGAATCATAGCTATAGGTATCTTACTATTATGGTCAAATGTATTAGCCAAAAAAGCTAAAATTTTCCAATTAATTCAAGGACCACTAGTTGCAGTTGTTGTCGGTATAATTTTCTTCCTTGTCACTCAGGGAGGATCTTTGGGATTATTAAAAGAACAACTTGTTTCTGTTCCAGTACCTGATAGTTTCGACAGTTTTAAAGCTCAATTTAGCTTTCCTAATTTCTCTGTAATAGGGGACAAAGATGTTTGGGTAATAGCATTTACTATTGCTATTGTTGCAAGTTTAGAAACATTATTATGTGTAGAAGCAACAGATAAATTAGACCCAGATAAAAATGTCACTCCAACTAATAGAGAATTAATAGCTCAAGGAACTGGAAATATTATTTCTGGTATGATTGGTGGGTTACCAATTACTCAAGTAATCGTAAGAAGCTCTGCAAACATTCAATCAGGAGGTAAAAGTAAAATGTCTGCAATTATTCATGGATTCTTTTTATTAATTTCTGTGATTATGATTCCAACTTTATTAAATAAAATTCCATTATCGGTGTTAGCGGCTGTACTTTTCATTGTTGGCTTTAAATTAGCTAAACCATCTACATTTACAAAAATGTATACATTAGGTTGGAAACAATTTGTACCATTTATGGCTACCGTTTTACCAATGGCAATAACAGGAGACTTATTACTAGGAATTGGTTTAGGTTTGGCCGTTGGAATTTTTGTTATCTTACTGAAAAGTTTTCAAAACTCTCACTTCTTACACAAAGAGGGAGCGGATGTTAACGATGGAAAAATTAAAATGACTTTAGCTGAAGAAGTAACCTTCTTTAACAAAGGAGCTATTCTAAAAGAATTAGATAACTTACCGGAAAACAGCTCCTTAGAACTAGATGTTCGTAAAACAAAATATTTAGATAATGATATCATAGAAATCCTTGAAGACTTTGCTTTCAAGGCAAAAGAACGAAACATTAATATTAAACTTCTATCTGAAAGAGGAATTGTTGAAAATCCCGCTAGCTACATTGAGTTTTTCAAACTTAGATCAAAGGCTGGTTAGAAGTTCTTGTTAAAATATAAAGGGACCTTGCTTTACTAAATTAAACTTGGTAATTTTTTATTAACAAAGACACAAAAGAAAACCATTAAACAACAATAAAAAAATGAGAGACACAGCGTTGACTAAAGACATACAGGCGAATTATTCGCCTCAGTCTGTTTTAGAAGATTTATTAGAAGGCAACAAACGTTATGTTGCCAATAACTTAACAAGTTCAAATGTGACCGAACTAGTAAAACAAACTACTGGAGGTCAGTTTCCTAAAGCCGTAATTTTATCCTGTATTGATTCGAGAGTTCCTGTAGAATTAGTTTTCGATCAAACTATTGGTGATATTTTTGTTGCTCGTGTAGCAGGAAATTTTGAAAACACAGATATTCTAGGAAGTATGGAATATTCTTGCGCAGTTGCAGGTAGTAAACTAGTACTAGTTTTAGGCCACGAAAGTTGTGGTGCAGTAAAAGCCGCTTGTGATGGTGTGGAGCTGGGAAATATTACAGCAATGCTAAGTAATATTACTCCAGCCGTAAAAATGGCTTCAGAACAAGTAGATGGAGTGGCAGATTCTTCCAATAAAGAATTCGTTGCTAAAACAGTAGAGAATAATGTAAAATTAACCATTGAAAGAATTAGAGAAAAAAGTAAAATTTTACAAGAAATGGAAGATAATGGAGAAATCACTATTGTTGGTGGTGTGTATTCATTAGCCACTGGTAAAGTAAGCATGTTATAAAAACATGAGAACTAATAAAAAGAAAAGCGATGATTAACTCATCGCTTTTTTCATTCTACTAATATTTCTGCAGTAGCATCTGAACTCTCAGTTTCATTATCATCTCCTTTTATAATCGAAGGAAAAATCATTGGAGCAATTTTCTTAACGGGTCTATATAAAATTGATTGATTCAAACTTTCCTTTTTCACAAAAGGAATAGTATCATTCATTCTTCCAAAAAAGATAAAAATCACACTCAAAATAAGTCCTATTTTTAACGCTCCAAAAACTCCACCAAGTATCTTATTCAAAATTCCCAAAGAAGCAAAATCCGCAATTTTCGTCAAGATTTTACCTAATAACGCAATCACAACAATTATAATCACAAAAGTCCCTGCAAATGCAACCAAAGTAACGTATTGTTCAGACCAATCTAAACTATTCTCTAACCAATCGCCTAGAAAATATGAAAAATGAATAGCTCCATAAACTCCGGCAACTAGTGCCACTAAAGAAGCCACCTCAACAAATAGACCTTTCATTAAGCCTCTAACAAAACCGAAAAGTAATAATGAAGCAATAATAATATCGAATACATTCATAGTACAGGAATTTGAACAAATATAAATAACTCATTCGTATCTTTGTATCTCAATTAAAGCATAATGAGTAAAGTTGGAAATTTAAAGGAAAAGTGGGACTTTTTAGTTGCTTCATTATCACAACAATTTGCTGAAGGTGATGAACTGAACCTAGATAGTATAATATATCTTATTGGAGTTCAAGAATTAGGACAAGGACAACGTCGATTTAAGAAAGATGAAAAAGTGAATTTAATGCATATTGCGATATGCAAACTTCTTGAACCTTATGGTTACTATGAATTCGATTATTTCGATGACGATGGTTGGCCACATTATAAAACACTCACTGAACTTCCTAATCTAAAACCAGGAGAACAAACTGTTTTAATGAAAGAAGCAATTGTTCAATATTTTGAATCTATTCAATTTTTCAATTAGGTCACACTCAATTTTCTAATCATTTTGGAGAGTAACTTAGGATAAAACCTTTTCGCATAAACACCTAGTTTTTCTTTTGCTCCTGCGATATACATCTCTTCCTTTTGTTGAGAAATTCCTTTACTCATGATTTTCGCAAATCTATCAGGATCAATTCCATTTGCCGTTGCAGTATCCATTTTTTCTTGTGGAGTTCCATCGCCAGTTAATGCATTTTTTGAAACGTTAGTAGTTACAAAGCCGGGGCAAATAAGCGTTACTTTGATATTATATTGATGAATTTCTGCCCGTAAACTATCAAAAAAACCATGTAAAGCATGCTTTGTCGCAGCATATGTAGAACGCAATGGTGTTCCTATTTTTCCTACTATACTTGTTGTAACAACAAAATGTCCTGATTTTTTTCGAATAAAATATGGAAGTAATGCTTTTGTCAAAGCTATAGTTCCCAAATAATTAATATTCATCAACCGCTTATCTACACTAATATCAGTTTCTGCTGCTAACGATCTCTGACTAATACCCCCATTATTCACTAGAATATCAACTGTTCCAAAGAATGAAATAGCTTCTTCTACTTTAGCTTCAAAATTTGAATAATTCTCTAGATCCAAAGATAAAATATAAACATCTTGTTTATTGAGACACAAATTCCTTACTTCATTTAAAGACAATTCATTACGAGAAGATAGTATTAATTTTGTATTTTGCTGCGAGAGATGAATTGCCAATGATTTTCCTATACCCGAGGAAGCTCCGGTAATCCAGACTATTTTATTCTTTAGACTCATTTTACCAAATAAAGTTTAATCTAAAGTACTCAATTTAAATAAGAAATAGTAATTTTGGTACGCTTAATAAAATAGCGGAACATAGAATAAATAAAACATAAAAAAATCCCTTGTTAACGATGAAAAGATTACTTGCTTTATTAATATTTGTTACAGCGGTTGCAAACGCCCAATACTCAGTAAAAGGAACCATGACTCCACCTGAAGAAAGTGACTGGGTTATCTTATATAAAATAGAAGGAGCAAAGCAAAAGTTTATTAGTAATTCTACTATTGTTTTCGAAGATGTAAACATTGGTGGAAATACTCAAAAGGTTGGAAGATTTGAATTGAACTTACCTCCTGATGCAAAAGAAGGAGCTTACAGAGTTACCTACAGAAACTCAGGTGCTGGTTTCGTTGATTTCTTTTTTAACAAGGAAAATATAGAATTCGTATTCAATCCAGTATATCCAGAAGAATCAATAGTTTTTACTAAATCGAGAGAAAACAAGGTATATAGGGAATATTTAGATGCTATTGCTACCATGCAAAGAAGTATTGATTCATTGCAGGTTGAATACTTGAAAAATGAAGATAAAAAATTCAAAAAAGCATATAAAAAAGCCTATAAAGAACAAGGAGAAATTCAGGAGATTTATGAAGGTAAATCTGAAGGGATGTTAGTAAATACTTTCATTGAAGCTTCTAAACCAACTAACTCCTCTTCTATATTTGATGACACGCAGGAATATCTAGATTATGTAGTTAGTAACTTCTTCAAGAATGTTGATTTTTCTAACTCAAAACTATATAGTTCTCCTTTTATTGTAGATAAGATTACTAATTATGTTTTTTACTTAAATATTGCTGAAAGTCAATCAGCACAGCAAAAATTGTATAACGAATCTATTGCAAAAGTAATGGGACTTGTAAAAGATAAAAAAGTTCGTAAAGAAGTTATCGAATACTTAATTACTCGATTTGCTAATGCAAGAAATTCTGAAATAGTTGATGGTCTTTTCACTAACTATTACGACAAATTACCTAGTAATTTTCAAGACCAAAAGTTTAGAGATGATAAAGTAGCATTATTACGTGCTACTGTTGGAAGAACTGCTCCAGATTTTTCTTGGAAAGAAGGAGAAAATGAATATAAGTTATCTTCTTTAAACGACGGAGAAAAGTATTTATTAGTATTCTGGAGTACAGGGTGTTCGCATTGTTTGAAGGAAATCCCTCAATTACACAGCTTTATGAAAACTCATAACAAAACTTCAGTAATTGCCTTTGGTATTGAACAAGCTGAACCAGAATGGACAGCTTATATCAAAAAATTAGATGGATGGCATAATGCTATTGGAACTCATCCTGATAATAAGTGGGAAAATGAAGTTGTAAGAACGTACCAACTAGTAGGTACTCCTACTTACTTTATTTTAAATAAAGACAAGAAAATTATAGCAATGCCAAACTCTTTCGAAGATGTAAAAGACTATTTCGTAAACAGCAGTGCAGATAAAGAATAAATAAGTTTATCTTATTAAAAAACTATCCAAAAACAGTTTTTCGTTAAACAACGATTACTGTTTTTGGATTTTTTTATTCGGTCATTGAGCTTAATATTTAGTACTATACTAATCTTTAATTCAAATCCTTAGTTACATAACAGTAGTTCTAGACTTTTTATCAAAATAGTCAGAATAAATAATTAACCATCAAGTATTATGAAATAAAAATAGATTTCAAAATATCTCTTGTAATTTTATACCAGATGGTTTTTCTAGAGTATAAAAATAATCTACATCACAAAAGTATTTCTATTATTATACTTTGGATTTAACATACTTAAAAATTGTACCGCACAGATAACTCACAAATTACATAGTACCACGATACGCATAAAAAAGGAGTTTACATTCAAGCTTACAAATTATAAAAGAAACCAAACTCTGATGATTTTATTACGTCCAATAAAATCGAAGTTATAGAACAGAATTCAAAACTAGAAATTAAAAAGTGAACGAGTATTAAAAGAAATAGAAAGTGAAACATCTTACTTTAAGAAAATAGTTAAACTGTATTTACATTGTAATGTCGTTTTTTATTTCAAAAAAACAAAAACGCATCTTCAATATGTTCTATCTCAAATGTGTAATTTCCGATAACTGAAATAATATCGAAACGAACTTCTAAATCTATATTAGATTCCTGCATGTAATGATCTAGAGCTGATGTGAGTAATTGAATTTTCTTTTGATTGATAAAGTCTTGAGGATTCCCAAAGTAATTTGACGTTCTTGTTTTTACTTCAACACCAATGATTACTTCATCTTTTTTAGCAATAATATCAACTTCGGCTTTGAGATATCTGTAATTACGACGTAGTATTTGATATCCTTTTTTTTTAAGATAATTAATTGCAGCATCTTCTCCTCTCTTCCCTAGTTCATTATGTTGAGCCATAGCTTTTTTTACAAAAATATCTATATTTGAATTAATATGAATGAAGAAAAATTATTTAAATACCTTTCTTTTTTAAAAACGGAATGTGCTAGACATAGCTATGATGGCCACATCGACGAAGATGAGATCAACCAATTTAATATTGAAATACGTCGTTTTAAAACTTACGTGATAGAATCTGAATTCATCTCGGATTCCTTTAAGCAAGAAATTTATAAAGTAGATTTTAATTTACATGAAACCAGACATAACAGAACTCAACCTAAATTTCTATTGTGGCTATTTGGTGGTGATTTTGGTAAACAACATTCGGAACAAGAGAATAGAAAATATCGTTTTCAAAAACTATCGAATGATATAGAAAGTCTTGAGTTTAGATTAAAAGCGATGTGAGTAGTATTCTTTATTTAAAGATAAAATTTAACCTCAAAATTATTTTGAATGCATTCTTCAAACAAAGAGACGAAACTTCTTAAATCTTCTTCATAATCCTTGAATGTGTAATCTTCATTTCTAAAGTTTTCAATAATTCTATTGGTATCAAAACCCTGGACAAAAGCTTCAAAATTCAAGACTTTTAAGTACAATTCTAATTCATCTTTTAATTGTATTAACTCATTATCTTTAAAATTCTGATTTTCATCAATCCAGTCAGAAGAATTTAAATTTAAATTGGTCAAAATGGGAAATCTAATTTTCACATCCTTTGGCCAATATTGTGAAAGATGAATCAATAAGTTAGGAGCTAATTCCTTGATAATATTGAAATCTTTATCAACAACTTCAAGCCATCTACCCATAGGAATAAATTTATTTAAAACTCACAGTAGATAATCGATCAGCAACAGATAATTTTACAGTTCGCCCCATAATTAAAGCTCTATTATCAGGTTCATGTCCAGCAGGGAAATCAAATAATACTGGAATATCATTCGGAACAATATCTAAAATTAACTGCTCAATAGAACTTCCCCAAGGAGTTGTATTCTTTCTAATTTTTGTCATGTCGCCAACAATAACACCTTTGATTTTGTTGAAATATCCCGCTCTTTTTAAACTTTGTAGCATACGATCAATGGCGTATTTATATTCTCCAATTTCCTCTATAAATAGAATCTTTCCATCTGTATTCAATTGGCTATCTGAACCTAACATTGATGCTAAAATTGCAATATTTCCTCCAACTAAAACTCCTTCAGTAGTTCCTTTTCTGTTTTCTTTAGATGATTTTATCGTATACTTTAATTCTTCTCCGAATAACGCTTTCCTAAAAGTTTCAATGGTTTCTGCAATATCCACTGGATTATCTTGCATACTCGTCCCCATCATTGCATGCAACGATTCAATTCCTAAATTATGAACATGATTATGAAAAGCTGTGATATCTGAATACCCAATAATCCATTTTGGATTTTCCTTAAATTTCGAAAAGTCTAATTGATCTAAAATTCTAACGGAACCATATCCGCCACGAGCGCTCCAAATAGCTTTTATTTGAGGATTATCAAGAGCTTCTTGAAAATCTTGACAACGTTGCTCGTCAGTTCCTGCAAAATGATTCGCCTGTGTAAAAACATGCTTTCCTATAGCAACTTTTAATCCCCAACTTTCAGCTAATTGCTTAGCCTTATCGATTACATGTATTCTATTCTTCAAAATTCCGGCAGGAGCTACGATAGCAATCTTATCTCCTTTTTGTAAATAAGCAGGTGTTGTTAATTTCATGTTTGTTTGAGCATTCATCGATAACAGAACCATCGATAACAAAAGAATTCCAAATCTCTTCATTCGTAAAAATACGTTTTGAATGAAAATTACTAAAATTAGTAGCAATCTACCAAGATTTGCTTTCTTTTTTCATAAAAACTTAGTGCTTGATTTCTTTTTGACAGTGCTTCTTCTAAAATTGAAAAAACCTCATTTTGCATGGTAATTGATCCACAAATCATAATTACTGCGTCGTTTTCTAAATCAGAAATAATAGCATCTATTTGTGTTTTAATAACATCTTGTACATACCTTTTCTCATTTTTCTCTCTGGAATATACCAAGTACAAACTATCAAGTAAATCTTCTCTTAGAATGTCTTTATACAATTCTAAAGATTTCTTTGTTCTTAATCCAAAATACAAGTCAATAGATGTAGTTCTTTGTTCAGAAATCATTCCTAAGAAAGGAGCAATTCCAGTTCCCGTAGCAATCATAATTACTTTTGAGGCTTTCTTAGGAAAATGAAAAGATGAATTTCTTTTAATGAAAGCTTTTATAGATTCACCTTGTTGAAGATTATATAGATAGTTAGAGCATAATCCTAATTCATGCTTTCGTACACTTAATAAAAGTGAATTATCTATTTTGGCAATTGAATATAATCGCTCGTGTGTTTGTTTGTTTGCATAAACCCCTAATAAATCTCCTGAGGTGAAATTTTTATGACAATCATCAAATGTTAATAAGAACGTATCATCGTTAGTGATTTTGAACTTAGAAGACAACTTAAGTTTAAATGATTTTTGTTGCTTACTCACAATTCTTTTATCTAACTTTAAGTTAACAGAGATTCTATTATTTAATTCCTTAGTCCACTCCGAAAAAGCTTCAAACGATTTATTATTGATCTTATATAACGGAAGTAATTCTGCTGCATTTTCTTTTTGTTCCAACGCAGATTGAACATCAATTCCAAACTGACAAAATTTTGGATAGGACAATGATCCAAACGCAACGACTGAAAATTGAAATTGACGATCATTTTTCTCCTTGATTAATTCTAAAAAATTAGAACCATTTGCTGGTGAATCACCTTCACCATAAGTAGCAGTCAGGACAATTAAATATTTCATTTTCTCGTAAGATGTATACTTATTTAAATCAGTAATAAAAACTCTTTTACCTTCATTATAAAGAGCTTTATAAAGCATTTTACCATAACTTCGAGTACTTCCATTCTCTGATCCAACTAATAGTATAATCTCGCTCTCATCCTTATTGTATCGGTTCTTTATTTTTCCTTTTATTCTTTCAAAAGTCATTGCGAATCCAGAGTAAATGAAATACAGCGTAACTATACTTGCTAATAATAAAACTACAGACCAAAAAATAGAACCTTGACCCGTATGAAGTAATAAGCTATAATGCAAGATTAGTTTTGAAAAAGGGTAATGTATTTCACTCAATATTTCTCCAGTAATTTGGTTTACTGTTATCTCTTTGTTTTTTAATTCTAAAAGAAAATAATCCTCAACATCAGAAGAAAATGGGAATTCAATTTTTTTGAATTCTGACAGTTTCGTGTTGTTGAATATTTCAAATTCAGTAATTGTTTTTTTAGGAGCTGAGTTTACTCCATCGAAATCTATAACCTGTTTGGTTTTATGTTTAGGTAATAGATTGAACTTTTCTAAGGAAAGATATACTCCAGTAAACGTAATAATGAGTAAAGGGATTAGAAATATTCTTCCGAACGCGACATGTGAAAATTGATAAAAATTCTCTTTAGAAATTTTGGAAAAGAACTTTTTAAATCCGCCTTGCCTTTTAAGAATTAAAAACAACCCTGAAATTGTAATTAGAAACAGTAAAAAAGAAACTAAACCAACAATAAAACGTCCCGTACTTTTTAAAAATAATGATCTATGTAAACTTGTTGCAAACTTAAAAACCGCTTCTTTTTCAATGACTTCTCCAATTTTATTTCCTGTTTTAGGATGAATATAAAATGTTTGACTTTCTCCTTCTTTCGTAATTACAGAGGCAATAATAAAATTTTCATTGTTTCGTTCAACAGCAATTACTTCTTCATATTCCATTTGTAATACCATAACCATTTCACTCACAGAAATATCTGATAAATCTGAAATAGCATAAGGCTTCAATTGATTGGTAATCGGTTCAAAGGCCAATATTATTCCTGTAATTGAAGCTAATGTGATAAACAAAAAAGAAGATATAGCCAATGTTAAATGACTATACCTCCAAATGGACATTGACATATTTACAACGAAAAAGTTATTTTGATTAATTCTGTGGTATCATTCTTACATAACGAATAAAGCCTTTTCCTTCGAACTTATTCTTCACATTTTCTGATGTTAATTCAAACTCTACATCATCCGCATAATATTCTTGATCCTCCACTGCAGTTTCAAAACGAATTTTATAACCTGCATCAATTTTATCAGCGTCAATTTCTAAAACTTTTATAGCACGTTGACCTCCACTAATTGTTGCTCCTGTAACAGCATCAATATCGTTGCGTTTCTTTCCGTAAAAATCCCACCATTGATAAATTTCATGATACCATTCCTCATCATCACCTAATACCTGAAGTGTTTCTAAATATTTGCCTTCTTTATCTAAAAGCGAAACCACAACATATGCTCCTTCACCATCATAATTCTTTAACTGAATCATGCATTTGTATTTACTACGTTCAATAGTTGTGAAAGCAAAAGTAATTGCGCATAATAATAGTATTCCTGTAATTTTTTTAAGTACTCCCATGTATTCAAATTATTTTAAAAAACTTAAATCAAACTTTGATAATTGCTCATTTTCTTTAGCTAAATCTAAAACGGTTTCATCAAAACTTGTTGTTACCGATTTATCTGCTCCTTGAATTAATAAATACTCAATTATTTTTGGATTTTTAGCTACCATAACTGCCATTTGTAAGGCAGTTACACCATCATTATTTTTGGCATTTACATCAATATTAAATGTTTTCAAAAATTGTAATAACGATACATCACCTTTATCAGCTGCAAGATGTAATAATGTATTTCCATCTTTTTGAGGTGTAGTAATATCAAAACCTTTTTCCTTAAGTAATTGAATTTTTGAGGTAAATTCTTTCTCCTTTTTTGAAGAATACGTTTGTGCTAAATAGTATCCCAAATTGTTTCCTTTTTTATCCTTTACAGAAACATTTGCGTTTTGCTCTAACAAGTATTTTACAACTTCTGGTGTGTTTCTCATTGCTCTTGTAAGTGCAGATTGTCCTTTAGCATTTACCTCGTTAATATCATCAGTATGCTTTCTAAGTAATTTAATTACAGCTAAAGAGTTTCTAGTGCTTGCGTTTATTAAAGCTGTATTACCCTCTTCGTTTTTGGAATTCACATTTATTCCATTTTGAATAAAATATTGAATAGTCTCAATATCTTTATTTGAATAAGCCAAATTATGCAACGGAGTTAAACCCTGCTTATTTGCAATATTTACCTGAACTCCTAATCCTTCTAAATATTTAAAAAACTCTAATGAGTTATATCCTCTTCTTCCGCCTTGTGTGGCCATTATCATAGCATTTCCACCGTTCTTATTTATATTTTTATATGGCAGCCCTTTTTCAATTAATTCTCTTATAATTTTTTTATTTCCTTTTTTTGCTGCATAGTTAACGGCACCATTACCATGATCATCTGTATCGAGTAAATTCAATCCTTTCGAAACAAAATAGTCAACTAAAGTTAAATCCTTTAATGATGGAATTAATAATAACAAAGAATTGGCACCATTTCTGTTCTTTTCATTGTTGATGTCAGCTCCTATTGAAATAAGATAATCATAGAGTTTAGTATTTTGTTGACCAGTAGTTGCGGCAAAGTTTAATAATGAATATCCATGACTATCAATGATATCGGTTTTAGCTCCTTTTGAAACTAAATATTTCATTAATTCAACACGATTCGTATAGGCTGCCCAGAAAATATAAGTTCTTCCATCATGGGTAATTTTATTTACTCCATTACCCTTAATGGTTAGTAAATACTTTATTACTTCATCACCAACAACATCCGACTTTTCCAATAAACCATTAGCAATTGCATCGAAACTATGTTTGTTTAACGCTGTTGGATCGTTTCCTTCTTCAATTTTTTGCTTTACTAACGCTAAGGATGGTTTTGATTTCCAAAAAGATCTTTCAAGGAATATATTTTTACTTTTTTGCGCCTGAAGTAGCATCGAAGCAAACACAAAAAATAGTAGCGATTTTACTCTCATAATACTGAATTTAGAAGTGCAAATATAATATTATTTATAATTAATCTAAATTAATCTAGGTTGTTTAGCATGATTTAACATTATGACCGTAAAAACAAGACGCTCAAACAAATTATTAACTACATTTGTAACCCAAAATATTTTAGATTTTACACTAACAATGAGTTCTTCAAAAAGATATACAATTACAGCTGCATTACCCTATACAAATGGTCCTATCCATATTGGTCATTTAGCTGGAGTTTATGTGCCTGGTGATATTTATGCACGTTTTTTACGTTTAAAAGGAAATGATGTGGTTTACATCTGTGGATCAGATGAGCATGGTGTTGCTATTCCTATGCGTGCGAAAAAAGAAGGTGTTACACCTCAACAAATTATCGATAAATATCACGGAATTATTAAGCAATCTTTTGAAGATTTTGG
The DNA here is from genome assembly GCF_002813915.1 of Tenacibaculum sp. SZ-18. NCBI lineage: Bacteria > Pseudomonadati > Bacteroidota > Flavobacteriia > Flavobacteriales > Flavobacteriaceae > Tenacibaculum > Tenacibaculum sp. SZ-18. Next base: position 3,178,372 of record NZ_CP019335.1, read on the forward strand.
AATTTCATTTGATAACTATTCACGTACTTCTGCTGACATTCATCATAAAACTGCTTCTGAGTTTTTCAAAAAAATGTATGAAGATGGTGAGTTTGTTGAGGAAGTTTCTGAACAATTATATGATGCTGAAGCGGATCAGTTTTTAGCAGATCGTTTTGTTATTGGTACGTGCCCTAAATGTGGGTTTGAAGAAAGTTATGGTGACCAATGTGAAAACTGTGGTACAAGTCATAATGCTACGGATTTAATTAATCCTAAATCGGCAATTACAGGTAATGTTCCTGTTTTAAAACAAACAAAACACTGGTTTTTACCTTTAGATAAGCATGAAGCATTCTTACGTGAATGGATTTTAGAAGGTCATAAAAGTGATTGGAAATCTAATGTATTAGGACAAGTAAAATCTTGGATTGATGATGGTTTACGTCCTCGTGCGGTAACTCGTGATTTAGATTGGGGTATTCCTGTACCTGTTGAAGGAGCTGATGGGAAAGTATTATACGTTTGGTTTGATGCACCAATCGGTTATATTTCTTCAACGAAAGAATGGGCTGCTCGAGAAGGTAAGAACTGGGAAGACTATTGGAAAGATGAAAACACCAAATTAGTTCACTTTATTGGAAAAGATAATATTGTATTTCACTGTATTATTTTCCCTTCAATGTTAAAAGCACATGGTGGTTATATTTTACCAGAAAACGTTCCGGCAAATGAGTTTTTGAATTTAGAAGGAAATAAATTATCTACTTCTAAAAACTGGGCTGTTTGGTTACATGAATATTTAGAGGAATTTCCAGGACAGCAAGATATATTGCGTTATACATTAACTGCAAACGCTCCGGAAAATAAAGACAACGATTTTACTTGGAAAGATTTCCAGGCGAAAAATAATAACGAATTAGTTGCCATTTTTGGAAATTTTATCAACCGTGTTGTCGTACTTACAAACAAATATTATAATGGAATAATTCCTGTGTCAGGAGATTATTCAGAAGTAGATGAAGATGTTTTAGAGCAATTAAAACAATTTCCTGATGTTATTGCAAAATCTATTGAACGTTATCGATTCAGAGAAGCTTCTCAAGAATTGATGAACTTAGCACGTTTGGGTAACAAATATTTAGCAGATGAAGAGCCTTGGAAAGTAATCAAGGAAGATGAAGAACGTGTAAAAACTATCATGTATGTTGCTTTACAAATTGCTGCTGCACTTTCTATAGTTTCTGAACCATTCTTGCCATTCACTTCATCAAAATTAAAATCAATTTTAAAAGTTGATGAAAACCTAAGCTGGAATGATGTAACTGAAAAAGAAGCTTTATTACCAGAAGAACATCAAATTGGTAAAGCGGAATTGTTATTCTCAAAAATAGAAGACAAAACCATCCAAGCTCAAATTCAGAAATTAGAGGATACTAAAAAGGCAAATGAAGCTGCCAACAAAGAAGTAGAACCTCAAAAAGACACAATTGAATTCGATGATTTCACTAAAATGGATATACGAATTGGAACTATTTTAGAAGCAGAAAAAGTAGCGAAAACTAAAAAATTATTGAAACTGAAAGTTGATGTTGGAATTGATGTTAGAACCATTGTTTCTGGAATCGCAGAGAGTTTTAAACCAGAAGATATAGTTGGACAACAGGTTACTGTTTTATGTAATTTAGCTCCTAGAAAAATACGTGGTGTGGAAAGTCAAGGTATGATTTTAATGACAGATGCTGAAGATGGATCTTTAGCGTTTGTAGAGCCACAACAAAAAGTACAAAACGGCGGACAGATCTGCTAATAAATTAATTAAATATGCTAAGATTAAGAATACTATTTGGGATGATTGCCTTTATATCATCCCAAATAGCTAATACACAAGAAACACTTTCTTCTTTTAAAAATGACTTAAAAACTACAAGTACTAATGTTAGTGTCAAAGACGCAATTCCTGTAGTAAATCATTTAAATAATAACGTTGCTCTTTTTATTACCGATCCAAAAAACATTTATGGATATTTATTAAATGACAACTTAGCTGTAAAGAATAAATTGGCTTTTACTAATAAACAAAGAACATTTAAAACACTAATAGGTAATAGCATTTATAACAATAATTATCAAGTATTTTTAGCCAATAAAAAAAGAAATAAATTCCTTTTCGCAAACTTCTCTTTTGAAAAACAGGAATCACAAACAAAGCAGTTTTCCTTAAATACTCCAGACGAGAAATTTATTCAATCACTATCTCTAAATAATCGATTTTATTTAATTTCTGCGAATAAGAAAACAGATGAGCTATTTGTTTATTCTTTTGATGAAAAAGGAATTAGTAAAAGACATAAGGTTACTTTACCTGATTTCAATTTTCTCGGAAAAACAGGGAAAGTTGTGACACCCGTTGCTTTACTATTCTCTCAAAAAAGTGATTTAAAGAAAATTGATACTGATGTACCGAATCCAGTTGAAACTTCAGGGGATTTAAACAAAATGTACATTAGAGAAAACTCTATTGTTTTTTCTTTTGATACTAATAAAAATTTGACTCAAGTTTTAACTATTGATTTGAAAACTTTTTCGTCTGCAGCTAAATCATTTAAAAAGCCACTGGAGGAATTTAAATCCAAAGAAAAAAAATCAAACTCTTTTATTATAGATGATAAGATATTCCTTGCCACCACAAATTCAGAAAAATTAGTATTACAGATACTAGACTACAATACAGGTAACCTTATTAAGGAATATCTCATAAAAAAAGATCAACTTATTTCATTTAAAAATACTCCGATTATTCAACGAGGAGGACTATATGTTCCGACTAGAAGAATGGAGAAAACTAAAAAATATCTACGAAAAATCAATAAAGACAACTTTGGACTATCTGCTAGAAAAGTAGATGGTAAATATCATTTAGTTATGGGAGGCTATATTCCAGTTGGTACTCGTGGTGTGGGAGCTGGTTTTGGAAATTTCTCTGTATTTTTCAATGTATCCCAAAGTTCTTTTAATTCTTCCATAAATAGTGTTTCAACTATCATTGAATCTTTATTTGATGAAGAAATGAATCACGTAGAAGGAAAAATAAAAGATGATGCTTTTGATAAAATGAAGCCTTTCCATTCTAAACCTAGAAAAGGTGAAACCTTATTTAAGTTCAAAGACTTCTTTGTATACGTGACTTACTATTCTGGATCTAAATTATTTAGATTAGAAGAATTTAAAGATTAATAAAAAAAAGAGCCTTTTACAAGGCTCTTTTTTATTCTCTTTGAATCACTACACTTTCAATATCATTAAATTTTGTAGAATATATTATATTCTCTGGTTTGTATTCAAATTGTAGGACTCTATTTGGTTTACCTTTCAATTCATAGATTTCACCATTTTTTACGAACTTAAATTCTATTCCCGATACTGCAGTTTTCTGAGATAATGATGTTTCATAAATACCGTCTTTATCTTCATCTGTTAATGGTACTTCTACTTTCCATCTAGGTTTGGTAAAATTTCCTTTTACACCAATAGAGTTTACATCATCTACTCCTCTCATGTCGATCTTTACTTGAACAGTTTTTAGATGTTGTTCTTGCACACAACTCGCTGTGATAATTGCTATTATAAGTATTGCTAATTTTTTCATTCTATAATTTTTTAGATATTAAATAATCGATTCCGAATCTTCCTGATCCTAAGTATAAGTTATAGGTTGCCATCCATAAGAATCCCATAGCTGGTAACATTCCCCAAGTTCCTTGATTCCACTTTTGCATAAAAATGGCTACTAACATGGTACAGATAATTAAAAAAGATGTAATTCTTGTTTTTAATCCGAATGCTAATAATAATCCTCCAACAGCTTCACTAAAAGCACCCATCCAAGCGAAGAAAACCGAAAATAACGCGAATATTCCTCCGTAAGCAGCTACGTCTTCTGGAAACCAAGCTGAAACTTCAAATAAACTTAGGTTACGATCTGCTGGCGTCCATGGCATTCCAAACTTACTCGCACCAAAATCTATTGTAAGTAACATTCCACATATAAATCGAATGATTGCAAAGTGTAAATCTACTATCCAATGTTTTTGTAATACAGGTGTAATTAATTTTTTAAGAACAGTTTTCATAAGTAAAATTTTTATCTCGTTTTTGATGACACAAAGATTTCAAATTACTTATACGTGGACGACTTATAACGTATTTAGAAGGCTCATTTACGATTTGAGACGTCTTATTTTGGTAAATTTTGTAAGAATTCGGTTGGTGAAGTATTGGTTATTTTTTTGAAAACTCTATTGAACGTAGCTTTACTATTAAACCCACAATCCATAGCAATTCCTAAAAGAGAAAGTTGTTTATGAGCTCCATTTTCTAACTCTTTTTTAAAAGCATTCACTCTAAACTCATTAATAAAATCATTAAAGTTTTTCTGAAAGCCTTTATTTATAATTTGAGAAAGTTCATTACGATGCATTTCTAATTCCGAAGCTAAATCCGACAAGTTTAACTCGGAATTCAAATATGGTTTTTCGGTTTTCATAAATTCAGATATCAACTGAACTTCATCTTCTGATATGTTTTGATTAGTTTCTTTTTGAACAGTTTTAATTTCATTAGGCGTAAAACTAAATGACAAATTGTTCAACTTTCCTGTATCTGTAAAATAACCTCTAACTCCAATATAAATGGTAATAATCGCCATAAACAAATTCAACCACCATTGTTGTGTATAACTCAATTCAATAAATGCAACATTTATTACTGTTTGAATACTACTGTATAAAAAAAGTGAAGTGAAAACTATTAAAAAACTTAGCACCCAATTCAATTCTAGTTTGTAGGTATTAGAAAAGTACTCTTTAATCTTAGTTCGGTAATTGTAGAATAGCTGAAAAGTAAATGCCAAATACAGTAACATAACCGAGAAATCTAAAAACACTAAAACTGGTTGTACAATGTTTTCATCCAAAGCAATTTTTAAAACTCCATTTTGCTTATCATTAAAACCTGGTTGTAAAGAATCGTAGATATAAATAAATACTCTAAAAAACACTAAACAAATAGCCAATGTAAAATGTAAAATATCTCTTCTTTTAAATTTAAAATTAGACTGCGTTATAGATTTCACATAAAAATAAATCAATGGTCCTAAAGCCAAAGCTATCGGCATTAACCAGTAATTTATTTTGGTAGTTTTATAAACATTATACCATCCCATAAAACCAACTGTATAACAGATTTGTTGATAACAAACTAAGAGTAAAATTGATGCTAATATAAAATGAGATATGTTTTTCCCTTTACTAAATTTCGCAAATAACAAACCTGATAGTAGCACTCCTTGCACCACTAAAACTAATAACGGAGTACTATAAAAATTGAAATCTGGAAAAGTAGAAAGTGGTAATATCATACTCAAATATAAAAAATTAAGTTTCAGAAAGATTTTATAATTTAGCTTTGAAATTAATTGTTGATGTTAAAAATCGCGTACCATCCTATTTACAATCATCCATTGCCGGATAATCATCGATTTCCAATGGATAAATACGATTTAATTCCACAACAATTAGTCCATGAAGGTACATGTACAGAAGATAATTTCTTTGAACCAGAAATACCAAATAACAAACACTTCTTTTCGGTTCATACTCCTGAATATTTTTTCGATCTATTAAACATAACACTTTCAAAGAAAGAAGAGCGTAAAATTGGTTTTCCTTTAAGTGAACAACTAATTGCACGTGAAATGATTATTACAGATGGAAGTATGAAAGCTTCTGAATTTGCTTTAGAACACAAAATTGCAATGAATATCGCCGGTGGGACACATCATGCTTTTACAGATAGTGGCGAAGGGTTTTGTTTACTAAATGATCAAGCAGTTTCCGCTCGTTACCTTCAAAATAAAGGACTGATAGAAAAAGCATTAATTGTTGATTTAGATGTGCATCAGGGAAATGGTACAGCAGAAATTTTTAGAGATGATCCTTCTGTTTTTACTTTTTCCATGCATGGGAAAACGAATTATCCCTTTCATAAAGAACAATCCGACTTAGATATTCCACTAGAGAATGAAACCAAAGATGAAGAATATCTTTCTATCTTAAAAAACACATTGCCAAAATTAATTTACGAACACCAACCTGATTTTATTTTTTATCAATGTGGTGTGGATATTTTAGAAAGTGATAAACTCGGTAAACTAAGCGTTTCATCAGAAGGCTGTAAAGAACGAGATCGATTCGTTTTACAAACTTGCTTCGATCAAAAAATCCCTGTAATGTGTAGTATGGGCGGCGGATATTCTCGAGATATCAATATCATTGTCCAAGCTCATGCGAATACTTTTCGTTTGGCTCAAGAAATATTTTTTTAATAGTAAATTGTCATTCTGAACTGGTTTCAGAATCTTTTAATAAGAAGTTAAAATAAATTCAGCTTGACGAGAACTTAATTTAATTCTCATCAATAAAATCCTACTTTTTTGTTTCTTTGTAACTCTAAATTCATTTTAAAAATACGTACTGTCAATGCAGCTAATTTCATATATATCCTCAAAAACTTCGTATGCTCAAAAAAGTATTCAAAATACGGTTGAATTGTTGAATGAAGATTGTACAATTCCGTTTATTGCTCGTTATCGTAAGGAACGAACTGGAAATTTAGATGAAGTTGAAATCGAAAAAATTGTTGCATTAAAAGAAGCTTTTGAAACATTAGAGAAAAGAAAGAAAGCTATTCTTAAAGCGTTAGAAGAACAAGAAGTACTTACTTCAGAATTACAATCAAAAGTTGAGAACGCACAAGATGTAACGACCTTAGAAGATATTTACTTACCGTATAAGAAAAAGCGTAAAACGAAGGCCGAGACTGCAAGAAATAATGGATTAGAACCATTAGCAAAAATCATTATGAGTCAGAAATCTGATGATTTAGATTATATCGCTTCTAAGTATGTAAATGACAAGATTGAAAATAAAGATAAAGCTCTAGAAGGAGCCAGACATATTATTGCTGAATGGATTAACGAACGAACAGATATACGTAATTTAATTCGTAGAGAATTAGAACGCTTTTCTACAATTGTTACCAAAGTTGTAAAAACGAAAAAAGATGATGAAAATGCTCAAAAATTTAAAGATTATTTCGATTGGTCTGAGAATTTAAGTAGAATTCCTTCGCATCGTTTATTGGCAATTTTAAGAGGAGAAAAAGAAGGAATTATTCGTGTGAAGGTTGAAATTGACGACGATCGTGTATTAGAAAAAGTAGATCGTAAATTAATTCGAAGTAATAATGAATGTGGCGCTGAAATTCAATTGGCAATTGACGACAGTTACAAACGTTTATTATTACCTTCATTAACTACGGAAGCAATGAATGTTGCTAAAGAAAAGGCCGACGAATCTGCGATTACAGTGTTTAAAAACAACCTTGAACAACTCTTATTAGGAGCTCCCTTAGGAGAGAAAAGAATTCTAGCTATTGATCCAGGGTATAGAACAGGTTGTAAAGTGGTTTGTTTGAGTGAACAAGGAGAATTATTGCATAACACCGCAATTTACCCAAACGCTCCTCAAAACAAAACTACAGAGTCAGCTTACACTATTGAACACTTAATTAAAAAATATAATATCGAAGCTATTTCCATTGGAAACGGAACTGCATCAAGAGAAACAGAGCGATTTGTAAAGAATATTACTATCACAAAAAATCTTGAAATCTTTGTGGTAAATGAAGCTGGAGCTTCTATATATTCAGCTTCTAAAATTGCAAGAGATGAATTTCCTAATGAAGATGTAACCGTTCGTGGTGCAGTTTCAATCGGAAGACGTTTAGCAGATCCTTTAGCGGAATTAGTAAAAATAGATCCGAAATCAATCGGTGTTGGTCAATATCAACATGATGTGGATCAAAATCAGTTAAAAAAGTCTTTAGACACCGTAGTTCAACATTGTGTGAATAAAGTTGGTGTAAATATCAATACCGCCAGTGCTTCTTTGTTGAGTTATGTTTCTGGAATTGGACCAAAATTAGCGGAAAACATCGTAAATCATAGAAATCAAAATGGGGTTTTTAAAACACGTAATGACATTAAAAAAGTAGCTCGTTTAGGAGGAAAGGCTTTTGAGCAATCTGCGGGCTTTTTAAGAATTAAACAAGGTGCAAATCCTTTAGACGATTCAAGCGTGCATCCAGAGAGTTATTCTTTGGTAAAAAACATAGCTAAAGATTTAAGGTTAAAAACAGAAGATTTAATTGGAAATACAAAGCAATTAAAAGAGATTCAACTGAATAAATATGTTACTTCAGATTTTGGTTTGCCAACGCTAAAAGACATTGTAAAAGAATTGGAAAAACCAGGTTTAGATCCACGTGAAAAAGCAAAAGCTTTTTCGTTTAGTGAAGAAGTAAAAACCATCGACGATTTAAGAATGGGAATGGTACTTCCTGGTATCGTAAATAACATTACAAATTTTGGATGTTTTGTTGATATTGGAATCAAAGAGAGCGGCTTAGTCCACATCTCAAATTTGTCCGATACTTTTGTCGAAGACATCAATAAAATAGTTCGTCTGCAACAACAAGTTCAAGTAAAAGTTTTAGAAATAGATATTTCACGAAAAAGAATTCAGTTGCAACTCATAAACAAAGCATAAATTATTTTATAATTTCCAACTTTTGAATTGCATTATTATTATTAGGATTTAAGGTTAACGATTTTTTGAAGTTTTCTTTTGCTTTTTCCTTATTTCCAACAAACAAATATGCTTCAGCCAAGCTATCAAAAAGATTAGCTGAATCAGAGTACAACAAGGTGGCAAACGAAAATACCTTTATAGCTTTAGTTGATGTTTTTGGATTGTAAAGAAGCTGCAAACCAAGATTATTTAATTTCCATTCTTCTGGTCTGTATTCTGGATTTTTCTTCAATATTGAATGATAAAGCTTTTCAAGCTCTCTATAATTGTTCTTCTTTGATAACTCATTAAAATCTGAAAAAGTAAATACGTTCTGCTTTGCCTCTTTTACTTGTTCTTTTGTGACTATATTTTTTGGGATTCTATTTTTCTCAGGTTTATTTTCTAAAAATTGAAAAGCTTGAGAATCATTCTTCAAAAAGGCATTTAAAAAGTTCAGCGTGTAATCAGCCACCAATTTATATGATTCCATAATCTCTTTATCTGATTTATCTTGACGAGTATCTCGTTTATGAAATAAAACGCCCAAAGTACTGAAGTAAGCGTGTGAAAGATTATGAAACTTAAATCTATACGCTTTACTCTTAAAAATATCATCAAAAAAATCGAATGTTTCATCTAGCTTTGGATCAATTTTATCTTCTTTTAATACTTGCTCAGGCACTTTTTTCTGAGACATATGGATAAAGGGCACATCAAAGTTTTCTAAATTAAAAGAAGGTGATTTTTTTAAAGCTCTGTAGTTGTATTTTATAGTTCCATCTAAACTAACCATTGCTTTTATAGTTCCATTTCGCATTTTAGAAATAATATCAGATAATCCTCCAAAACTAAAAGACAAAGTACCTATTTTTTCCTTTTCAACATAAGGCAACTTTGAAACTTCAGCAATTAAGAATTCAATATCTCTAGCTTGAGCTTCAGTATTTTTCTCGATACTGCCAGTGAATAATTTATTATCTGCTCCTTTACTAGGACTAGAAATAACAACATAACCATGACTAGCTAAATACTCACAAATAGCGAAATTTTCGATAGAGGATGCTTTAAAACTTGGAGCATAAACTATAGCAGGAAATTTATTTGTACTAGGTTTGATGTTTTTCTGAGCAAAGGCTACCTCTTTAAGATGCTTTTGGTTTGATATTGTGTTCTGATAATAAAACCAATTTAAGATTTGTTCGTCTGGTAAATACTCCCATTCTTCTTCAGTTTTCAAAATAGACATATAATCTAAAACTGAAATTTTTTCAGCTTTTTGGATGCTAGCTTCAGAAGGATACCAAATACTAATATGCATCGGACGAATAATTTTTTTGGAGTTCCAGTCATAAACTTTTTGGTAAGTTCTCGTAGCATCATGGGTGAGATAATGTGTAAAGCCAACATTATAATTTCCATGTGTTAAACCAATTTCTAGAAGAGAGGTTTGAGATCTACCTGAATAAAAGAAAGTAAAAGTATAAAATACTACTAAAAAGAGACGCATAATAAGTTAGTTTACTCAAAAGACAAATCATATTTGTAAATGTTACAAGTCGAGTTATAATAACTGGGAATACTATCCATTACAAATAGAACTAATATTACTTTTACAGAAAGGTATAGATCTAATTATTAACCTAGTTTTCGATAGGTAAAAAACGTAATAATTCGTAAATTTACGGAACTGTCTTTTTAAACATTTTGTTATGGAAAATTTAGATGCTGCAAGACTTCAAATGGCATTCACGCTAATTTTTCATATTGTATTTGCTTGTATTGGAATGGTGATGCCTTTTTTTATGGTTGTGTCTCATAAAAAGTGGCTCAATACAGGAAATCCAGTATATCTAAAACTTACCAAAGCCTGGCAAAAAGGTGTTGCCATTTTCTTTGTTACCGGAGCCGTTTCTGGAACTGCGTTATCTTTTGAATTGGGCTTATTATGGCCTGAATTTATGGAACATGCCGGACCTATAATTGGAATGCCGTTTTCGCTCGAAGGAGCTGCATTTTTTGTGGAGGCAATTGCACTCGGATTTTACTTATATGGCTGGAATAAAATTCCTCCTAAATTTCATTGGTTTACAGGAATTATAGTTGGAATTGCAGGTGTAGCTTCTGGTATACTTGTAGTTTCCGCAAATGGATGGATGAATGCTCCTTCTGGATTTGATTATGTAGATGGAAAATTCCTAAACATTGATCCCGTAAAAGCTCTATTGAATCCTGCTTGGTTCACTCAAGCTTTACATATGGTTTTAGCTGCCTTTACAGCAACAGGATTTGCAGTTGCTGGAATTCATGCTTTTCAAATACTTAGAAATAAACAAAAAGAATTGCATCAAAAGGCGTTTAAAATTGCCATAACCTTTGGAGCAATTGCTGCAATTTTACAACCTATTAGTGGTGATATTTCTGCCAAAGATGTTGCTCAACGCCAACCCGTAAAATTAGCCGCTATGGAAGCTCATTATGAAACTTCTAAAGGTGTTCCTTTATATATTGGAGGAATTGTAGATCAAGAAAAGAAAGAAGTTAACTACAAAATAGAAATTCCAAATGCACTTTCCTTTTTGGCTTTTGGTGATTTTAATGCAGAAGTAAAAGGATTAAATGATTTTCCAAAAGATGATATTCCGAATGTAGCTATTGTTCACTATGCCTTTCAAATTATGGTAGGAATTGGTGGACTATTAATGCTTGCTGGTATTTTCTTTTTCTTCTCAAACTGGAAAAAGAAACATTGGTTTGATAAGAAATTCTTTTGGAAAGTATTTGCATTTTTAGCACCTGCTGGTTTTATAGCTTTAGAAGCAGGATGGATTGTTACAGAAGTTGGGCGACAACCGTGGATTATTCACAAAATAATGAGAACCAAAGATGCTGTTACTCCTATGCCTGGAATCGTATACAGCTTTTATTTGTACGTTGTTTTATATACTATTCTGACAATTACGGTTGCTTGGTTACTACGTAGACAAATTAAATCGTTAAACTCAACTCCAATTTCTAGCTTATGATTTCAGTAGTTTTATTTTTTTTATTTTTCTCTTTACTGTTATATGTACTGTTAGGTGGAGCTGATTTCGGTGCTGGTATTCTAGAATTATTCTCTTCTGAAGACAATCAAAAAATTACTAAAAAGACGATTTATCGGGTTATGGGTCCAGTTTGGGAAGCGAACCACATTTGGGTTATTATTTTGATCGTAATTCTTTGGGTTGCCTTTCCGCTATACTATAAAGTGATGGTAACTTCTTTACATATTCCAATTACCTTAATGTTACTAGGAATTACTTTACGCGGTGTTGCTTTTGTGTTTCGACACTATGATGCCTACGTTGATGAATCTCAACGTGTATACAATTGGTTATTTCATGTTTCTAGTTTAATTACACCTATATTCTTAGGAATGATTTTCGGAGGAATGGTAAGTGGTAAAATTGTGTTGATTACTAAAGACGTTCCTCTTGATTTTGTAGAAGCTTATATTCATCCTTGGTTCAATATATTCTCTTTTTTAGTAGGCTTATTCTTTGCAAGCTTATGTACCTTTCTTTCTGCTGTTTTACTGATTGGTGAAGCAGATGAAGAAGGATATCCTGTTTATGTAAGGAAAGCTAAAATTGCAACGATCATTGTCGTAATTTTAGGATTCATTACAATTGCCTACGGTTATGTTATGAGCATACAATTTGTTCACGGAATTACTAGCCATAATGTTAGTATTGGATTAATTTTAGTTTCTGCAGCATTTTTATATCCTTTATGGTATACTGTCAAAAAAGGAATTCGAATTGCCAGTAGAATTTTTGCAGGGATTCAAGTGCTATTAATTATTACAGTGGCTTTATATCCACATTATCCTAGTTTACTAATCACTAAAAACGGGACTTTAAGTTTATTAGAAAAAGTTGCACCAGAATCAGTGATTAATGTTTTAGGAATCTCACTATTGGTAGGGGGTTTATTAATTGTTCCAGGATTATTTCACTTATTGAAATCTTTTAAAATGATAAAGATTTTAGAGAAACAAACTCACTGATTTTATTGTTAAATATTAAAAATCTAAATCATTTTTTTATTTCTAACCGATTGTTTAGTTTTGTAGTGTATAAATTATTTATGTCTAGAAGAAAACAATACATAGAAGCTGAAGTTTTGGATAAAGCTATGAGACTATTTTGGAGAAATGGTTATGAAAATACTTCAATGCAAATGCTAGAGAAAGAGATGGGCATTAATAAGTTTTCTATCTATTCAAGTTTTGGTAGTAAGCATGGTGTTTTTTTAAAAAGTTTAGAAAGCTATAATCAAAAAACTAGAAGTATGTTCAATAAGCTAAAACAAGGTAAAGGTGGTATTGAAGATATTAAAACATTTTTCTACGACTCTGTAGATGTTTGTTATGTTGATGGAAATCATAAAGGATGTTTAATAACGAACACCTATAACGAGTTTTTTAATAAAAATGATGAGAGCATCAATGATTTAATTCATAAAATGATGAAAAATCTAAAACAAATTTTTGTTGAGAAACTTCAAGATTCATCCAAGGATGACGAAACTGTTCGCAAGCAAGCTAACTTTTTGCTTTTAGCAAAACACGGATTGGCTGCGGCAACAAGAGTAAATAACAGAGATGAAATTAAAGATTATATTGAAATGACCTTTAGAAATCTATAGTCATTTTTTTTAACCTATAACTAACCGACCGTTTAGAAATAAAATAAATATAAACTAATAATTATGAGTACTTTAAAAATTCACACAATTGAAACAGCTCCAGAAAAGAGTAAACCATTGTTAGAAGCATCATTGAAAGCATACGGAATGGTTCCTAGCTTACATGGTGTATTAGCTTCATCCCCAGAAACATTTGAAGCATATCAAAAATTACATGAGCTATTTTCTAATTCTTCATTTACCGCTGAAGAACTAACTGTTGTTTGGCAAGCTATAAATGTTGAGCACGAATGTAATTATTGTGTTCCTGCACATACGGCTATTGCGTATATGATGAAGGTAGATTCTATAATTAGTAATGCTTTGCGAAATTCAACAAAGTTACCTACAGAAAAACTAGAAGTTCTAAGAGATACAACTCTAAGTATCGTAAGAACTCGAGGTAATATTTCAGATGAAGAATTACAACGTTTTTATAACGTCGGTTATGGACAACAACAAGTTCTAGAAATTATCTTAGGATTAGCACAAAAAACTATTAGTAACTACACTAATCACATTGCACAAACACCTATTGATGCACCATTTAAACCTTTTACTTGGAGCAAAGCAACTGTATAAACAAACAAAAAGCCTTATCATAATCAACTTATGAAAAGGCTTTTCTTTTTCACATCCCTTTCCCCAATAAACTAATAGTAAGCATAGCAAGAATCGAACTCGCATCTTCAGGGTCGTAACCTAACGTTTTATCCGTTAAACTATATGCTTAAATATTATACTACTTTATCAGCACATGATGAACTCGCAAAAGCGTGGGGCTTAGCTTTAAATTCGAATCCCATCCCTAAAATATATCCCATAGCATCTTTTAAAGCGACATTTGATTGAAACTTGGCATCAGTATTAATGTCTGCGTGTACTTCCAAACTCACACTATGTTTATCTAGAATATTGCAAATTGCATATGCAACTTCTACCGACATTGTTACTTCCTTTAGCATACGTTCTTTAATACCAATTTGCTTAGTCCCTTTTAAATTTTTCATAAACATAAAACCTCCTTTTCCTTCTCTCAATACAACAACTGCCGTTGCATATTCAATATGAGATTTATAAGCTTGTGAATCTGATCCCACACATACTTTAAGTTTATATCCTTCACTTAATTCTCTTACAATCGCTTTTTCTACAATTTCTGTAATTGGTTCTTGAAAAATTTTACCACTAAAATTTCTCCAATTCTGATTAACACTTTTCATTTTTTCTTCTCTTAAAATTCTCTTTTTCTTGTGGAACAAATAGGATTCGAACCTATATCTTCGGTGCTTCAAACCGACGCATTGACCAACTTTGCTATTGTTCCGTTTTTGGGTGATTTCGGGGCTCGAACCCTATTCTTCTCATCCACAATGAGACGTTTTACCAGTTAAACTAAAACCACCATTTGTAAACCCGATAGGATTCGAACCTATACAACAAGAATCAAAATCTTGTATGCTAACCTTTACATCACAGGTTTATTAGTACAGGAAGAGAGATTCGAACTCTCAATATTCTGATTCTAAATCAGACGCGTATGCCACTTCCGCCATTCCTGCTTTTGTTGAGGCATTGGGATTCGAACCCAAGACTCCTGTATTAAAAGCACAGTACTCTGCCAACTGAGTTATACCTCATTTTAAATGACTTGGGAATTTTCTTTTTCTTTATTAGCCATGATAATTCATAAATTATCCCAAGTCATTAAACACACTCTCCTTTCTAAAATTTGTCTGGGAAGCAGGACTCGAACCTACAACCTCCTGCATCCAAAGCAGGTAAACAACCAATCGTTATCTTCCCAGTATTGCGGTTCATACGAGAATCGAACTCGTATCTCCCGAGAGACAGTCGGGAAGGTTAACCATTAACCACAATGAACCATTTGTACATCTACTAAGATTCGAACTTAGACTAAGAGATTAGAAAGCTCTAGTGCTATCCATTACTCTATAGATGTATTTTGCGGAGAATAAAGGAATCGAACCTTCACCATTATTTCATGGACTTAATTAGCAGTTTAGCGTAACAAACCAATATTTACCTATTCTCCAATTTTGTGGAAGTGGTAGGATTCGAACCTACACGCTTATTCAAGACCAGATTTTAACTCATAAATCTAAAATTACATAGCGTATTCGTTGAATTCGTAAACTCATTTCATTCTGGCGAGCCAACCAATTGCTCAACACTTCCTATTGTCAATGAACTTTGAAACAAGGATGAGATTGTCATACGATCTCATTGAGTTTCAATTTGGATTTCCATAATTTTCAAATCAATTTGAAATTATTTCAATCATTGAAACAAGGATGAGATTCGAACTCATAAAAAACGGAGTTGCAGTCCGCTGCCTTAACCTTTCAGCCACCTTGTTTTGTCGCAGAAGAAGTGGGATTCGAATCCACACGAGTCGTTAACTCCGAACGGTTTTAACTCGAATAATTCTAGATTCTTATGGACTCGTTGAATTCGTAAACTCATTTCAAAACCGCGGCCACCGCCAATTGGCTTGCTCTTCCTTAATTCTATTTCATAAAAAAAGCATCTCTTTTTAAGGAGACGCTTTTAATTTTATATGTATAAACTTTTTATTAGTTTATATCATCGTAATATATCTCCTTTAATAAAATGAATAGTCTATCTCCACATAACTGAAGACCAAATTCAGGATCACTACATCGGAACTGATTTGTTATACTATGATTTGAACATTGTTTCATTTTATACTGTTTTTATAAATGTCTTTTTTTATTTCGTTTTGACGTTGCAAATATGGAATGTATTTTTCAACTACACAAGAAAAAATTAATTTTATTTTATTGATTTTCAGGTACTTATATTGTTTTTAAGCAGTAGATTTCTTGTCCGTTTTTCAACAGATATTAAACATTTTCACAAAGGCCTGTCTCTCAATTGTTTTCAGTTTTTATCGCTTTATGTTATTTCTATTAGTTGAGCATTTCCTTTCTTAAATTTTTTTCATAAAAAAAGCGTCCAATTCAATTGGACGCTTTCATTTGTATATATTTCTTATCTAAATTTTATAAATCATACTTCAATATTGAATACGTAGCATCCTTTTCGCCAAATTCTCGGGCGAAAATCATAAGAACAAAGTCCTAACTGTTTACTATGTATTGCTGTGATATTCATTTTCAGCAACAAAACTAAGTTTTTTTTTCGATTTGTATAGTCTTTACATCTTTTGATAGCATCTATAAAGTGTTCAAATCCTTTTTTTTAACAAAAGTCAAACTGAAATACGCACTCTTTTTGCACATATCAAGTAAAATGTAAACTAAGATCAATTATGTACTTTAAATAGTTAAACATTTTTTAGTATATTCTTGGAATCCAAAACAAAAAGAAATCAGAGTATTTTGTAAACGCTTCAGATTACATCTCTTTTACATCAACTTACATTGAAATATGACAAAAAGAATACGTTTTACATTACTCTTCTTTAGAATATTCATTTTAGTAAATCAAAATTCTTTTGCTCAGCAAGAACTAACTTCTTTTGAGAAATTTCATAAAACCTCTGGAGATGTTTTAGTTGGATTACTTCCTGCTTTATCATTAACCTCAACTTTTATTTGGAAAGATGGACAAAAAGGAACTTGGCAATTTTCAAAGTCGTTAGTAAGTACAATCGCCATAACATGGGGATTAAAACTTTTGATAAATAAAGAACGTCCTAACAGAGAAAGTTTAAATAGCTTTCCATCAGGACATACATCAGTCTCTTTTGCTAGTGCTGCTTTTATTCAAAAAAGATATGGTTGGAAATATGGTGCCCTTGCATATGTACTTGCTGGATATGTTGGATTTTCTAGAATTGAAGCAAACAAACATGATGAGTGGGATGTTTTAGCCGGAACAATTATTGGAACAGGGATGAGTTACTTATTCACAAAACCTTTTGACAAAGAAAATAATATTAATGTTTCTTCTGGTTTTATGGATAACACGCCTACATTTAAAATTACTTATACTTTTTAAGGAACATTCATTATTTAACGTATTACATTGAATAAAAACCAAAAATACTTCTATTCAATCCAATTAAAAGATATATATTGATTTTCTTTTGATATTAAATCTAAAATGGAAAGTATATTAATTAATTCGAATGCTCATAACAAATCGTCCTTTTACAGGTTTTTTGAAGTTCTCACGGCATCAGTATTACTTTTATTAGCTTCTCCATTATTCATATTTGGATGTATATTAAGTTTAATTGACCTAAAAGAGAATCCCATTTATTCTCAAATCCGAGTCGGAAAACATAATCGCCTTTTCTTAATGTATAAAATTAAAACCATTGCTGACCACTCAATGGATCAAATCACATTAATCGGAAAAATTCTAAGAAAAAGTAAAATAGATGAAATCCCTCAACTTTTTAATGTAATCAAGGGTGATATGCACATCATTGGTCCAAGGCCAGAACAACCACAATATGTTGACGAATTTTTAAAAATAAATTCTAATTTTTCTTTAAGACACGAAATTAAGCCTGGAATTACAGGATGGGCGCAAGTTTGTTTACCAAAAGCTAAACCAAAAGATAATTTAGATAAATTAAAATATGACTTGTATTACGTTAATAATAGATCAATAAAATTTGATGCTATTATTATTTTAAAAACAATAAAAATTATCATTACGCTCAACAGTAATTAATAAGTAACAACAGATGAAAACCGTTTAAATTTATTCAAAACTAAACATTAATGAAAGTAGTATTCCTTGATAGGGATGGCGTTATAAATAAGGACAGTGGTTATGTTCATAAAAAAGAAGATTTTGTTTTTATTCAAGGAATTTTTGATAGTTGTAGAAGTTTAATAAGTAAAGGCTTTGAGCTTATTATAATTACTAATCAAAGTGGGATTGAAAGAGGGTATTATACAGTTGAGGATTTTTTGATTCTAAATGACTGGATGTTAAATGAGTTTGAGAAAGCGGATGTTAATATTTGTGATGTGTTTTTCTGTCCACATACCCCCCAAGATAATTGCAATTGTAGAAAACCCAAAACTGGAATGTTAGACAAAGCTGACCTAAAATATAATATTGAGAAAAGTAATTCCTGGGTAATTGGTGACAAGGAAACGGATATTGAAGCTGGTATTAATTTTGGAATTAACAATACTATATTAATAAATAGTAATCAAAATGTTCAGATAGAAAATAGTAAAGCTAAATTTATAATTCCTTCTATGAAGGATATAAATAAGATTTCTGAATTAAGAGTTGACAACTAAAACATGTACGAAAACTTTAACAATAAAACCGTTCTTATTACTGGAGGTGCTGGATTTATAGGTTCGAATCTTGCTTTTTTTTTACAAGAAAATTTCCCCAATTGCAAAATATTTATTTTTGATTCGTTCAGAAATAATGAAACTTTTGAGAATAACAATTTGAAAAGCTTCGGACACTACAAAAACCTGATTGGATTTACTGGGAATATTATATGTGGTGATATTTCAAACCAAGCTGACCTAAAAAAGTTAAATGACTATCATTTGGATTATATATTTCATTTAGCAGCTATTTCTGACACAAGAGTTTATAATCAAGAACTAATCATGAAAACTAATATTAATAGTTTTTATGATATTTTACATCTTGCAGAAATTAATAAGGCAAAGGTTGTTTATGCAAGTTCAGGAGCGACATATGGAAATTCTACAGCTCCGCAAAAAATAGGAGATGAAAACCCGAATACTCCTTATGGGTTTTCAAAATATGCAATGGATCAAATTGCCTCAAGCTTTGCGAAATCGAGTGACAATATTCAAATAATTGGATTGAAATATTTCAATGTCTATGGAGAAGGTGAATTCTTTAAAGACAAAACTTCTTCTATGATTCTCCAATTAGGTCATCAGATTTTATCCAAAAAATCTCCAAGACTGTTTTATAACTCTGATAAAATAATGAGAGATTTTGTGTATATAAAAGACGTAGTGCGTGCTAATATTTTAGCATGCAATCCCTCAAAAAGTGGTGTTTATAATATCGGAACTGGTATAAGCCGAAGTTTCTTAGATATTGTAAACATCTTACAAAATGAATTGGGCACAAAATTAGCTGTAGATTATTTTGAAAATCCATATAACAATTATCAAATGAATACACAGGCAGATATAAGTTTAAGCTTAAAATACTTGAACTATACGCCGGAATATAGTCTAGAAAAAGGAATTAAACAATATATTCCTTACATTAAAAAATCATTTAATTGGAATCATAAATAATGAAGAAAATCTTAGTAATAGGAGATATTATTATAGATAACTACCTTATAGGTTCTACAGAAAGAATATCACCTGAAGCACCAGTTCCAGTTGTGAAAATTGACAATGTCATCACCAATATTGGTGGAGCTGGAAACGTAGTAAATAATCTTTTAGCTTTTGGAACACATGCGGATATTTTAAGTGTTATTGGAGACGACGACGCTTTTGGTGAAGTCGAATCTTTATTTAAAAAGAATCATATCAGTTCAAAATTTTTATTCGTTGAAAAAGGAAGAGTACTAACCAAAAAGACTCGAATTCTTGCTTCTAACCAACAAATTGTTCGTTACGATAAAGAGGATAGTAAAGAGATTACAAAAGAAACATCGGAAGGGGTTTTCAATATTTATAAAAATATTATTGTAAACTACGATATTATCATAATATCCGATTACAACAAAGGACTACTAACAAAAGAGTTAACATTAAAACTCATAAACCTAGCTAATGATAAGAATATAAAAATTCTTGTAGACCCTAAAGGTTCGGATTATTCAAAGTATAAGGGAGCTTATCTACTAACTCCTAATAAAAAGGAAGCTAGTGATATTATAAATTTCGATATTAATAATGATACATTAGAAAATGCTACTTCTGTTTTAAAATCTAAATATAATCTTACCAAATCAGTTATTACACTTGGTAAAGATGGTATCGCACTTTTTGATGATCAATTAAAACTTTTTCCAACAAAAGCGAAAGAAGTTTACGATGTTACAGGAGCAGGTGATACTGTTATCGCTGCTATTGCTTATAAGCTAGCTAAAAACCTAACAATTGAAGAAGCAATTGAATTTGCAAACTTAGCAGCTGGAGTTGTGGTTGGCAAAATAGGTGTTGCAACAGCATCTTTGAGTGAAATTAATGCCTTTGTCCAGAATATCAAGAACAAAGAAGATTTAAAAATAATTCTGAAAAAACTAAAAGAGGAGAATAAAAAAATAGTTTTTACTAATGGATGTTTTGATATTTTACATTTAGGACATGTAAAATATTTAGAGCAAGCAAAGAAAATGGGTGATGTATTAATTATCGGAGTTAATTCTGATAGTTCTGTTAAAATACTTAAAGGAGAAAATAGACCAATTAACTCAGAATTGGATCGAGCTTATTTATTAAACTCGTTAAAATGTGTTGACTATACTATAGTTTTTAAAGAAGAAACTCCTTACGAACTCATAAAATTAATACAACCCGATATTTTAGTGAAAGGCGGTGATTACAAAATTGAAAATATTGTTGGAAATGACATTGCTAAATCTACAGTTGTTATAGATTATATTGAAGGAAAAAGTACTACTAACATAATAAACACAATAAAACAATAATGTTAGAAAACTTAGAGGAGCATATTAAAGTATTAAGAGAAACTGTGAGAGTTTATGAAGAAGAAATTACTAAAGTAGCCAATGAATGCTGCAGAAGATTAAAAAATGGAGGAAAAATATATTTAATAGGAAACGGTGGTAGCGCTGCTGATGCTCAGCATATGGCTGCTGAACTTGTTGGCTGTTTCAATAAAAAAAACAGAAAAGCTTTACCTGCAATTGCATTAACTACCGATACGTCTGTCATAACTTCTGTAAGTAACGATTTTACATATGATTATGTTTTTTCTAGACAAATTGAAGCCTTCGTTACTGAAAAAGATATAGTTATTGCAATTAGTACAAGTGGAAATAGCAAAAATATTGTAAACGCACTTATACAGGCAAAAAAAAAGAATTCATACATAGTTGGATTAAGCGGTAATAATGGAGGAGAAATGAATACTTATTGTGATAAAAATATTATTGTAAATTCTACAAAAACTCCAATTATTCAGGAAGTGCATTTATTTATAGAACATCGTATTTGTAATATTATTGATAATCAATTTTAGAACATGAGTCAACTAAAGAAAATTATTATTAAAAGCTACTTTAAAGTAATTAAACCTGGATCACCGGTATTTATAATGGGGCACATGAGATCTGGAAGTTCTTTGTTAGAACATATTCTATCTAGTAATTCTTCAATAATTGGCTCAGGAGAACAAGCTCGTATTTATGAATCTTCGTACGATTTTCAAAAATCAGAGTTTTTTTCAAGAGTCAACAATAAAACATTTCTAAGCAATTTCCCTTATTTTACAGATCAAGTTTTGCATAATCATCTTACTCCTAACTTGGACTTCCTTAAGAACACTAATGGGAAATATCTATTCCTAATAAGAGATCCACACGAAACACTTTCCAGTATGAAAAAACTTAAAAAAGCCTACAATGGAGTCTCTGAATATTTTGATTACATTTCTTATTATAAGGATAGAATTAAATATCTAATTAACTTTAGTAAAAAACTAGAATCACATCAACAAATATTCATCACGTACGAAGATATTGTGTCTAATACAGATGAAACACTGATTAAAATAAGTGAATTTTTAAAACTAAAGAAGCCTTTAACTCCTTTTTATAAACTCAAAAAAACTACTGGAGTTTTAGGGGATAGATCGGAAAATATAAGAAAGCAATTGATACAAAAAACTAAAAAGGAATTAGTTGAATTGGACAATCAAACTAAAGAAGATTTGTACGAATCATATAATGCTGCAATAGCTTACTTCAAAAAACTGTAATTAAATTTCATTTTCAGCCAACTTTTGCATTTCTGTATAAACATCTTCCACCTTTATCTGTTCCATACACAATATTTCATCATGAATACATTCGCGTAGCATACAATTTCCACATTCCAAATTTGAAGAATCAAAAAAGTAAGTATGTGCTCCTATTGGAGCCGAATTATCACTTCTTGTTGAACCTAACATTGTTAATGTAGGAATATAAGATAACCAAGAAAAATGCCCTAGACCAGAATCTTCTGTTAAAGTTAAATCACACATAAGAACAATACTATATGCCTGAGATACATTTGTTTTACCGACTAAATTAATAACCTTTTCTCCTCCTCTTCTTTGTATTTCCTCTGCTTTACTTTTTATTCTATCAATACCTAAAATTACAAATTGAGAATTTGGGTTGTTGTTAGACCATTTTTCAATTAAGGCAACATAATTATCAATTGACCAATTTCTTGTGACAAATGCACCTGCTGGATTTAACAATATAAGTTTGTTATTCTTTTTCCAACCATTATCTAATAATAATTGAATCATATTTGGATCCTTTGGATAATCTTTTGCAAATGAAAAATCCATTTGAGATGTTCCGAGTTGCAGTCTTTCAATTGCTTCTTTATACCTTTCAGAAGCAAGCTTTGGTGAAAAACGTTCTAGCTCCGTGAAAGCCTTTGGAAAAAAAGTCTTACGAATAAATCTGGAATAATGATTTCTTTGTAAATCAATAACAATATCATATCGTTTAAAGAGTAGTTTGAGTCGAACTTTTACAAAAGATAAAATTCTTGTCCATTTTGACTCTGATCTTTTTACAGTGTAAACACCTCTAAACATTTTCATCTTGAAAGGTAAATCAGAATATTGCTTTCTTACTATTAAATCGAATGAAGCTTCTGGATATCTTGACTTTAAATCTGAAATGTAAGGAAATGTAAAGAACACATCACCCAAGGCTTGATATCTTATTAAAAGTATTTTCTTAGGTGTTTTTTTGCTTTTCCAAGGTTTACTATAAAGTGATTCCTTACTCATCATTAAATATCGCTCTTAACATTATCTACTAAATCTCAAATATAACAAAGGAAATTATTGTAAGATAATGGATTCTTCAAATTTAAAATCAGGATAATATTTCTTAATATTATTTACAAGATTCTTAATTGGAGACTTTACATAACTATTAGCTGTCATGAATTTAATTCTTTCATTTTCAAGGTTTACCATGTAATTAATTACTAGGATTAGAAAACAAATCATACTTCCATAATTTGGCAGATTCTTTAAATATTTATTAATTCATTGCTTCTGGTAAGTGGATAATTTTTCTATTACTAAATGATAATAATACTTTTATTTCCTTCCTATTATCAAACAGAAAGGAACATATATTTTTAGATTTAATATGGTCATCAATTAGTTTACTGCTGAAATGCTTACTCCGCCTATTATGTTGTGCAACTGTAATAAATCCATTAAAAATATTCTAAAGTTGCCCTATTGATATATTAATTCAATTAGAGAATTTCTGATTTATTCTTTTTTACCAAAATCTTTGTTTTTAGAAAAACTAAATAAAAAAACAAGCTTGCGAATAATTAGCTAAACATTAATCATAAAAGGATTTGTAAATACTCTTTACAGAATCTTCCATTTTAAACCTTTCAATTCTTACTGGAACAAACGGATTATTTAAATGTTCTTTGATTTTATCCACTAGTTCTTCTGTTTTTTTACTATAGAAAAAATTACCCTCCATTTCCTCACTCTCTTCCACTTCAATTGTACTAACAACTTTACAACCGAGATATAAAGCTTCTTGTAATACTAAACCTGCACCTTCTGCTTTTGATGTATGCAAAAAAACTTTAGATGTATTCATATAATCAAATACTTCACCTAATGAAAGTCTTCCAGTGAAAGTTATATTATCTTCTAACTTATACTCCTTTATTTTTTTATCAAGTATTGATTTTTGATCAGCATTATTTCCGCAAATAACTGCTTTTATTTCAGGATAAGACTCTCTTAATAAAATAATAACATCCAAAAAATGATCATAATTTTTTATAACACCAAGATTTCCCACACCAATTACATCTATAAGTCTTTCATCTTTATTTAGTTCAGGGAATTTTTTTCTATCAAATGCTACATTAGTAATCTTGTGAATTAATATCTCATGGTTTTTATAGAAAATATCACGCTGTTGTTTAGACAACATTATTAACTTCTCAGGTGAAATTCGCAACAACGGAATAAACTTATTACTCTTTTGAACGTCCTGACCATGTAACCAAACTCTTAATTTTATGCCTAAAATCTTATTTAATAACACACCGACTAAAGAGGCTTCTCGATACCAAAAACATAAAACACCATCATAGTTATTTTTCTTATGCAAACGAACGCCATTGTAAACAGCTTTTAATATAAATGGAATTTGTCTTACTGGGGAAAGAAAATTACTACCAATAGCGTGAACACTTATATTACCTATTTTATATTCTACCTTTTCAAACGGATAAGCAATACTGATAACATCAACTACAATTTCTGTTTGTTCTGCAAACGCATAAGTAAACTGAGCTATAAAAGGAACTACAAAATCTTCCTCCAATTTTCTGGGAAAAATTGGTGTTATAAAAAGTAATCTTTTACTCATGTTTTATGTTTAACTTTTGGTTTTTCAAAACATATCTTTTGTTAGCATAATCGTTTATTGTATTGTTATGAGAAACTGCAACAATCGTTACTTTTTTTGAATCTGTAAGGGATTTTAAAAAGTTAAAGATCTTCTTCTCTAACCTATCATCTAGTTGATTGGTTGATTCATCTAACAAAAGGATTTCTGGTTTAAAGTACAAAGCTCTTGCTAATGCAATTCGTTGTTTTTGTCCACCTGATAATGTCTTACTTTCTATAAGTAATTCTGAGTTTAGTCTGTTAGGTAATGAAGCTAACCAATCTTCTAGATCCAACTCTTTAATCAGTTTATTTACATATTCAAGGTTTAGGGCTTCATTATTTAGCATGGTGATATTGTCTAAAACACTTCCCTGAAATAAAAATGGTTGTTGAGAAACATATCCTATAAAATTAAATATATTCTCATCTGAATATATATTTAAACCATCGAGTTCAATGGTACCATTAATTGGTTTCAACAAGCCTGCCATCACTTGAAGCAAAGTACTTTTACCTTCACCTGATTTACCAGAAATTGTAATAAAATCTCCCTTTTGAACAGTAAAATTTAATTCAGAAGCAAGCACATTTTTTCCATGACTAAAACTAATATTATTAAGTTTTAGATTTGATTCGAATTTTAATGGATTTATTTTTGTTTTTTCAGTAAACCTATAGTTACTCAATAAATCAACGCAACTTTTGTTTGATTTAATACTTACATAGGCATTTAATACTTTATTAAAAGACGGTAGAATTTTAATACTAATCCCAGCAAAAAAAGAAAGTAGTACAGAGACATTTACAACCTCACTACTAAACATGAAAAATATGATTACCACTGACAATCCTATAACTATAAAAATTTCAAAATAGCGGGAATTTGTTTGTTTAAATGTAGTTTGTAGCGCCAACTGTTCGTTATGCTCAATATTTGATGCCTCATATACATTTTGAAAATTCATTTCTGTTCTAGTTGATTTTATTTCAACAAAACCTTGAAGAATATTCGTTATGTTTTTTACATTCCTTTCATACAGCTTTACTATAATTTTATTGAAAAAGTTAAGTTTCCTTCTCTTTAACCACAACAAAACCACTACGAAGAAAAATAAAAAAAGTGAAGCCAATAAGGTAATTTTAGGTTTATATACCGCGGAAATTATAATAATAACTATCAAAATAATTAACTCCGAAAAAATAGTATAATACGAACTTAATATGTTGGTAGAGAATACTACTGGTAGCTGAAAAACATCTCTAAAAAAAGAACTTTTATCAGTTTTATTATAATTAGAAAAATTATCATAGATAAATTTCTTCATTAAGTTTCTAGAGATTTCCGAAGAAATACTATAAATAAACCTCGCTTGTTTTTTTATGATTAAGGTTTGAACTAAATTTTTTATGATGTAAAAACTTATTAAACTTAAGAGCAAAACTATTGTTAATACATTATTCAATTCTACATCAAAATATTCTACAAAAACAGTTTTGACTCTCTCCTTATCTAATAAAATCAGAATTACAGGAATCAATAATGCAAGAGATATAAAATCTAAAATTGTATTCACAAAAGAATAAGAAAAAAAGCCAGGTAATTTTTTTCTTTTCGAATTAGGAATTAGTTGATATGCTTTAAACAGAGTCTTTGTCATTACTAATTATAAATGCTTTTGTTCGCTAAAATTCTAGCTAATAATTTCATATTGTAACCAAGCATTTTGAATTTTCCATTGAGTAAAAAAAGCATTGAATTACCAAATATAGACCAAAGAAAAAAAGCTAGATTACGAATGCCAAATCTTTTAAATTTTAATAAAATATAATGCAATGCCGACACTCTATAATAGTATGCCTTTTCGTTTTTCACTCTATTTGTAGGTGCTTTATAATGTTTGACCTTTAACGTACTTAAAACAGTAACTTCACTATTCATAGACATCAACACATCATAATTGTCTCCAATTCCATTTTCATAAAAAGCTTCATCATAGGGTGAATTTTTAATTATTTCTGATCGAATTACGGCACACATTAAACTATATATAGGTGTTTTAAAAATTGGCAACTCATAATTAATCACTATTGGCCAACCAGATTTAGCTATTCGATTTCCCTTACCCAAATAAAACTTTACGAATTTTTGAACCAGTTTATTACTTGAAAAGTCCTTCATTTTTAGTTCCGTCCAAATAGACAATCCAAAAACATGATATACCAGAAGTTTAAAGAAAGTAATTTTCCTTTCCGAATATTTCCATTCCTCGTTTCTTTTTTCAACGACTAAACCACTTACAATATTTACATCCTTATTTTCATTCAAATACTTAATAAGTGATTCGATATAATTACCTGGAAGTTCCATATCATCATCACAAAGAAATATAAATTCCGATTTACTTTTTTCAATACCTATATTTCTTTGTAAGCATACAGATGGCTTTGAATGTATTACTAACAAGCGAGAAGAATTGTAGCTACCATGTAGATCTTCTTCACAAATATTATTATCACTGGAATCAACAACAATTACTTCTTTAGCCAGTATTGATTGATTATTTAAAGAAACTAATGTTCTTTTTAAAGATTCTAACCTATTTCTAGTGGGTATAACAACCGTTACATTGCTAAGAAGATCATTCATTCACTATTATTTATAAATTCGCATTCCAACTTGAGCTAAAATGGATCTTATTTTTGTTTTACCGTAAGAAACAACAGTATTTTTTCTTGAACTATTTACTTCATTTACTACATAACGAACCGCATAATCATAAAATTTTCTACTATAGGTTCGTTTGAAATCAATATCTCTATCTGTTGAAGTTTGCCATTCTGGTTTTTGTTTAATTTTTGTTTCAACCTCATTATACAATGAAGTTCCTTTTATTGGGTAAGCTATTGTTATTGTGAAATGCGTTGGGTTCGCATCTTTTAAATATTGAACCGTATTATTTATATCTGTCATATCTTCACCAGGATATCCTAACATGATAAATGTTCCTGTTTCAATTCCTAATGCATTTGTTTTTTGAATCGCAGACTTCACAACGTTTACATCTACTCTCCTATCCATTGCATCAATAATTTTTTGAGACCCACTCTCTGCACCAATCCATATTCTGTAACAACCTACTTCTTTTAATAACTCTAAAACCTCATCATTTAATCTTTCTGCTCTTGTAATACATTCAAACGGAATTATCGCATCTTGGGCTATTACCTCTTCATGAAAACTTTTTAACCATTTATGGCTTACTGTAAAAACATCATCAACAAACCAAATAGAATCTGGTTGATATTTTGTTTTCAATAATTTTAACTCTTCTGCAACTAAATTAGCTGGTCTTCTCCTATAACTTTGACCGTAAACTGCTGTACTACACCATTTACAAGTATAAGGGCAACCTCGCTGAGTACTTACAGTCATAGAACTTTTACCATGATACTCCTTCCAGGTTTCTAAATATTTATGAATAGGAATAGCATCACGATTAGGCAATGGTAAATCTTTTAGTTCTTTAATTTTTATTCTTGGAGGAGTTTTTTGAACCTTTCCTTCTTCATCTAAAAAAGCAATTCCTTTAATTTCATGATAATCCTTATTTTCAATAATAGCTAAAAACAACTCATGACTAGTTTGCTCACCTTCTCCAATAATCAAAAAATCGGCTCCTGCATTCAAATAATTTTCACTATTGTGTGTAACATCTGGTCCACCTAAAACAATAGCTGGATTACCATATTTAGGATTCGCCCTCAACTCTTTCATCAATTTAACAACATTAATCTTTGTCATTAAATTAGCATAAATCGCTACGATTTTTGGTTTATTTTCGAGTATGAATGATAGTTGTTCTTGATAAGAATAAAACGTAGAATCGTACACCTCATTTTTAAAATTATTCTTATTCAAATAACCAGAAAGATATAATAAACCTAAAGGAGCGTAAGGACGCATAATATTCTGCTCCTTTTCATCTTCAAAAATATAATATGCATGGGTTAAAATTACACTCATTCTTTCGTTAATTCAATTAAAAAATGATCTGAATACTTTGCAAAATAAGAACGTTTAATTCCTTGTTCAATGAATTTCAAAACTGACCATAAAATAGATTTAGTCAAAATAGAATTTTCTAAATACGAAGGTGGTACCGAAAAACCAACTGGTAAAATTTCAGTTATTTTAAATCCCTCAGGCAACATCAACTCAATATCACTAGGATTATAATACCATGTTGGCACTGATTCTCCTTCAACGTTTACTAATAGAGAATTAGCCGTACTTCTTCTTTTTGCTTTTTTTAAATTTCCTTTCACATAAAAGTAAATTTGTTCCCACAGACAGTTTTTAGGCATTAAAACCATAATTAATTTTCCTTTTGGTTTTAATATTTCAACACTATCATGAATTACAGATTTCAGATCTTGGTAATTAAGACAGTTGAGTCCTCCAAAATTGGAAAAAATAACATCAAAACCATTTTTAAATCTTTCTTGAGAAATATCTTTACTATTCAATACTTCAAAATGAAGGTTATCAAATGTGTTTTTAGATTGAGAAACGGCAATCATTCCTTCAGAAATATCTGTTGCGATAATTTTATGGCCTTTTTCTGCGAATGTAATTGCATCTTCTCCTGTTCCACAGTTTAATTCTAGTATATCTAGTGTTTTATTTTGATTAAAAATAAAGTCTAAACTACCATATAATTTTTTTCGCTGCTCAACACCAATTTTAGTATTGGTGAAAGTATTATCATAAGTAGCAGCCGCTATGTCGAAAAAACTATGCATTCGTGTTTTGTAATCTTTTTAATTGCCTAGCCTGGATAATGGATGTAATACTATAATACGGTAACAAACAAATTAATCGTAACTCACTTTTCTTAATAGAAAATGGAGATTTTATAATTTTCTTTAAAAAGCTAATACCTTGACTTTTTCTAAAGATTTTATGGGTATATCGTTGTAGTTTTTTATAAAACTTCGAGTTAAACGTTCCTTTAAACATCATTGCTAAATCATCAGAATCTGTCCAGTTCGCTTTCAATTTTAAATCTTCTTTCACCTTTTCATAAAAAGGTGTTTCAGGTAAAGGATATGAAACAGACACTCCAATATTATCTGGCAACAAATCCTGTATCATTTTAATCGTAAGATTGATATCTTCTTTTGTTTCATTTAAATATCCGTATTGGATAAAAAATGCAACTTTAACTCCTTTTTGTTTTAATAGTTTCGTAGCTTCTTCAATTTGTGCTATTGTAGTTCCCTTATCCATAGCATCAAGTATTTTTTGAGAACCACTTTCCGCACCAATCCAAACTTCGGTTAATCCACTTTCTGCTAAAGCATCAATGGTATCTTCCTTTAAAAGTAAATCAGCTCTACTTTGAATATAATATCGGATTTTTAAATCTTGATCCTTTAATAAGGAATTAAATTCTTGAACCCAATTTGGCTTTAAGCCAAAAATATCATCGCACATCCAGAACTTACTCACTCCATGAGTTTCTTTTAAAAACTTAATGTGTTTTACGATGTATTCAGGTGAATGAGAATTGTATCTGTTACCATAAATTGGTTTTGCACACCAATTACATTTAAATGGACAACCTCTAGTTGTTGCTATGTTTAGTGTAAACTCATTTCCTCCTTTTTTCCAAATGCTTTTATAAGCATTCATATTGATCAAATCCCATGCTGGCATCGGGAAATCGTCTAACTGTTTGTAAACAATTCTTTTTCCAGTTGTTATAAACTCTCCTTCCTCATTCTTGTAAACAACTCCTTTGATATTATATAAATCTTCATTATTTTCAATAGCCGTTACCATTTCCTTTAAAGTAATCTCACCCTCTCCTTGAATGATAAAATCCGCTCCTGCATTTAAATACTTTTCAGAGTGATCGGTAGCATCAGAACTACAAACTAATACCTTACATTTCCTTTTTTTCGCAAGTGCAATCATTTCAAACGCGGCTTCACGCATTTTTGTTAAACACATCTTTGTGAGATAATTAAAACCGTCATCATAGATTGCGAACACATTTGGTTTATTATCATCTAAAAATGCTTCGACAGAGTTAATGTTATTTAACAAACATGTATCAAATAAACTCACACTGTAACCATTTTCTCTTAACAAAGAAGCTGTATATATAGTCCCTAAAGGAGGAAATGGTGTTTGATTATTCCATTGTTTTTCATCAAACGGATAAAAATATGAATTTGCTAATGCTACTTTAAACATTTTCCGGTTCAAGTTTTATATAATATTTTTTTTCAATATTCTCGTATTTCTCATTTAATAAGTTTAGTACTTTCTTTTGAAAATTACTTGGGTGATGTTTTGACACATTCTCAGAAGATTTAAATGCTATTTCAAAATCTTCTTTAGATAAATGATTAAATTTATTATTCCATTTTTTGATAGTAATCTTCATGAAAAAGCGTTCCAACTTATTTCCTAACTTCTTATTTAGAACTTTCTCTATACTGTTTGAAAAAAAGTTTTTCGAAATATTTTTAGTGTTTTCTGAATCGATTTTGAAATTTGGATAATAATCATATACCCATTGATTATTTCTCACAAAATCATGAAACATGTCTTTTCCATATGTTGGAATTAAAGTTACTATTTCAGTTGCTGTAAATCTATTTTGCTCTTCAATTTCTAGATGACCAGAACTCATAAAATAATTCACACAGAAGTACTTTTTTGAATTTAGAAGAAAGATTTTTTTATAAAGAATTAACAATGTTCGAGCGATCCATAATCTGTTTTTATTTGTAATGATAAAAAAGTCTATATCGCTCTTATCTTCAAAGTATCCTTTTGATAATGAACCTGAAATACAAACGGAACTGATGTATGGGAACTTAGATATTAGCTTGGAAATCTCCCATGCTTTAGGCATAATCAAATTAGCTTCCTCATTCCCTTTTTTACGTCTTGCAATTAATTCATCATTGTTCGTTTCGGAATAAAATCCCTCGCTTTCTTGAATAACACCTTTTTCTTTTAAAACATTTAATTCTTCAAGTACTTTATCCTTTTCCTTTTTATTAGAAAAATAAAATATTTCGTCAGCAGTCAAAGGATATTTAAATATTGAAAAATATGAAATTACCTTTATTAAGTTGATCATTTATTTAGTTGTAAAAGGGTTTGTTTGTTTACTTCATCTCTTTGTTTATCGAAAAACCAACCCCATTTATTAAAATATTTTATTGCATTTCTAATATGATGAATCAACATTTTAGTACTTCGGTATGATTCTTTATTATAGCCATGGTAGACAAAAGTTTCAGAGAAAAAATAAGTTTTTGAAATTTTCCCAATTCTTCTCGTTAAATCTAAATCTTCAAAGTATAAGAAAAAGCGCTCATCAAAACCATTAACTTTTTCTAAAACACTAGTTTTAGCAAACATAAAACACCCTGAAATATAAGGAATTTCTATGTTACGATTATAACTAAAACTTCTTAACTCATAATTGTTGTTGTGTTTACTAGTGATTTTCTTACTAGGTAAAAACCTTCGAATCATTAAATTCTTTGGCTCAGGAATTAATTTACACAAGTATTGTAAATCTCCATTTGGGAACAATACTTTCGGGCTACACATTCCGATTTCAGGATTACTATTCATAAAACTTACCAGTGAACTTAAGGTTCCTTGGTTAAATCTGATATCTGGATTTAATATCACATGATAATCCGACCCAAGTTGAACTGATTTATTTATAGCAATATTATGTGCTCTGCCATATCCTAAGTTTTTATTATTGAACTTATAATCAACTCTATCAATATTTGAAAAATATTTAGCATTGCTTTCTTCCGAATTGTCTATTACAAACACCTGAATTTTTCCATTGTAAAACATTAAATCATTCAGTAACTCTTGTACTTGACTTATATTGTTGTAAATTACTATTGATGCAGTTAAGAAACTCAAGGTTGATTCAAATAAAAAACTAAGTTAGCGTGAATTTCTCTAAAATAAAAAACCTCTAGCCATATTTTGAAAACTAAGCTAGAGGTTATATTTATTTGTTTCTATAAAAGTAGTTTCTTTTTCTCGTTAATTTATAATTTATCATAATAAGACACTTTCTTCGATACTTTTACTAGTAAATTTTAATAGTAAACCTTAATATTAAGGAGATTTTTTTAAAATATTACTTATAAATTAGTTATGTAAATTTTCAAAAAAAAGAACATTAATACTAACTATGCAAAGAATTTTATATGGATCTTTAAATAATATCCCATCAAAATTATTTACATAGCTTTTTAGTAATTATTAGAATTGAATTTAAGGGATCTTTATAATGAAAAAGTTTATCAAATTAAATATCCATGAAAAATGAATTTAAATTAACGCAAATAAACGGGTTCTCCATCCTTTATTGTTTCTATTACCTTCAAATTCTCTAATTCAGAAGTCTTAATTTTTAATGGGTTTTTATCTAAAATGACAAAATCTGCAACTTTACCTTTCTCAATTGTACCTTTTGACGCTTCCTCAAAATGTTGGTATGCCGCCCAATCAGTAAGCGCTTTTAAACCGATATAAGCAGAAACTCTCTCATCAGGTCCAATTATATCACCACTTCTTGAAACTCGAGTTACTGTCGCCGAAAGAACACGTATTGAGCTCGGTAGTGCGACAGGAGCATCGTGATGAGAAGTGAATTTTAAGCCATATTTAAGTGCTGTATTTGTCGGAGATATTTTGTAAGCTCTTTCTTTACCTAGAACAGAATTAACATGCCAGTCACCCCAATAAAAGGTATGCATCGGGAAAAATGAAGGGAAGATCTTTTCTTTAGCAAAGCGTTCTACTTGATCTTCTCTTGCTGTTTGTGCATGAATTATTATAGTTCTTCTATCATTATTTCCAAACTCTTTATTTGCTCGAGTTACAGCTTTTAAATATTGATCAATAGCAGCATCACCATTACAATGAGACATAATCTGCCAATTATTTTGATATGCATCAGCTACATGTTTGTATGCTTCCTCATCACTCATACTTTCGTATCCGTGATAATCTTTCCCTTCTCCTTCCGGTGGTTTATGATATGCATGAGTCAACCATGCAGTTTTTCCTTGAGGTGAACCATCTAAGTTTAATTTTACACCACCTACTCTGTATTTGTTAATATATTTGTTTCCTTGATATTTACTTGTTGCAGCAACTCTGTTACTTAATATATCTGGATAAGAAACAATATCTAATATTAAAGAGTTGCTTTTCGAAGCGCGTTCCATAGCAGCTGTACCATCTGGTGTACTTCGACCCTCCTGAGCTGTAGTATAACCAAAGCTTGCATATAATTTTTGTCCTTTCACCAACATTTCGTCTTGTAACTCTGTGGTCATTTTAGGTAAAAACTTTGCTATTAAAACATTAAAGTGGGCGATTTCTTCTAGAACTCCATTAGGCTCATTGCTTCCTTCCATCCTCCGAATTTTTCCACCTTTTGGATCTTGAGTATTGGCATTGTAACCAACAAGTTCCAGTGCTTTTGAATTTACCACCGATAAATGGCCTGATTGATGAATAATAATTACGGGATATTCCTCAGAGATTTCATCTAGATCATTTTTAGTTGGGTACCTATCCAATTGTGAATCGTCATAACCAAAACCAATTACCCAGCCAGTTTTTTTAATAAAATCTGAATTTTTACTTATCCAATCTTTCAGTAATTTTTTAATATCTTCTACTGTATTTGCCTCTCCATCTGGGGCTGGTAAAAGATTCGCCGAAAGAGCTTGAAGGCCAACATTAAAAACATGACCATGCCCATCGATAAACCCAGGTAGCATAGTTTTTCCATTAAGATTATGTTCTTTAGCTTTGCCTTTAAAACGACTCATAGCATCCTTTTTAGCACCTGCAAAAATTATCTTGCCCTCTCTCTGGACTACTGACTCTACATATTCTGGTTTGTCACCTCTCATAGTAATGATATCTCCACCAAAATAAATAGTTTGATTTAGTTGGTAAGGTTTTGCAATTGGCTTTTCTTTTTGATCAGTTTTGCAAGCAACTGCCGAGGCAATAACTAACAACGATATCAGGATTTTTTTCATAATTTTCAATATTTAACTTGTTCTTATTTTACCCTTATTAACTGTAATAAAGTTTTTTACATATAAACTAATTGTTGAATTTAAAATGCTCTAGAATTTAATTGAGTTCAAAATAAAATCCCTTTTTAAAAACTAAAGCAAATCTAAAGGCTGTCTTACTTTTTAAGATAATTCATTTAAGTACATGAACACTATTTAACAAAACAACGAACTTGAGAAAGATAATAATTTGATTCAAAGCGTCTATGAAAAAAAATCATTCTATTTTTTTTAGTATAAATTATACTATCCTTATTAATGAAAGCAAATTGATAAACATAAATACAAAATTTTAGTTTTCCTGAATGAATTAATTTATTATGTAGATCATATATAAACGAGTTAACTTCAAAGAACCTATTATTCGAATAAATCTAAATTTAGGTAAAGAGATAAAAAACTAACAAAAACGATTCGATAATTTCTCTTAATATTTAAACCTATCATAAACTACGATCAAAATAATTTTTCTAAAAAAATATACAAATCGTTAAAATTAATTTCTAATCAATACTATAACAAATTAATACAAAGCAGAATTACTTTATCTACCACCTTTTAAGTTATTACTCTTAATAATATTAAAATCACCTTCAAAAATGGTTGCTTTAACTTTTATATCCTTAATCTTAATTGGATCTATTTTAAAAGGATTACTATCTAAAATAACGAAGTTAGCTTTTTTACCTTTTTCGAGAGAACCAATTTTGTTTTCCAAATTTAATGTCCTTGCAGCATCAATTGTAATAGCCTTCATTGCTGTATAAACATCTACTTTTTGATCTTGGGACAATTTACTATTTTGTGATGTTACTCTGTTTATTGCTGTCCAAGCCAAAGTCAACGGTTCCATTGGCGCCATAGAAAAATCTGAATGGTAAGATGTTGGAATATTTCTTTTTGCCAGAGAATTAATTCTTACTAGATACTCTCCTCTTGCCTTTCCTAATCCATTTGAGGAATATTTATCAGCAAGGGCCCACAAATAGTAAGGATTTACTGAAGCCTCAACTCCCATATCTGCAATTTGTTGGGCCATCTCATCAGAAAAATAACCCATGTGATGTAAGGTAAATCTATGATCAATTCTTGGTTTATTTTTTTGATCAATTTCTAAATAGTCTAATACTTGCTGAATTCCTTTATCTCCATTTGAATGTACATGTATTTTGTATCCATTCTCCCAGTACATACTTATTTGCTTCTGAAATAAAGGTAAAGGAGTCATCCATTCTCCGTTGTGACCATCTTCGTAAGCCTCTTTCATCTGCATTAACTGCGAATATATAGCTCCGTCAGAGAATAATTTAACCTGTTTTGGTAAAAAATGGATATTTTCAGTGTCATATGTGTCTGCTAATGTTTCCATAAATGACATTGCTTCTTTATTTCCTCCTTTCATACCATATAACTGAGTTCCTGATGGAATTAAATATACGTCGTAAGGCGGTTTCGTATCCATTAACTTCTTGAGCAATTGATATTCTCCATTAAAGTCAGAGCTTGGGAAACCTGGTTCTGCTATAGTTGTAATTCCATTTTTTTGAATTAATTGTGACATAATACCTAACCCTTTCATATATCTATTAGGTTCCAACATAATAGGTGCCATTTTTGGAACCAATGCTAACCAACCACCTTCAAAAAAATGTCCTCTTTCCCAATCAACTTGAACGTTTCCTTTGAAATCTTCTTTTTTAATTCCTAATAATGCTATAGCTGCATCATTTAGAAATATTTCATGAAATGAACGGTGAATTAAACCCACAGGAACATCACCTGCTAGTTCATTGAGTAATTCTCTAGACATGTCACCGTGCCATAATTGGTGATAACCCCAAATAAAAAAGAATTGATCTTTATTTCCTTTTTTCGAAACAACTTCTTTTAATCTTTTAATGTAATTATCATGTCCGTCAATTCCTTTTTTTACCTCACCGGGAAGCACCCAGTCATATGGCGCCATAATTTCATTTGGCAACATTGTGGCAGCTAAAGAGGGATGCACATGCGGCTCTATAAAACCAGGCATTAATGTATTTCTGCCTAATCTATGAGGTTTTGCTTTTGGATACATTTTATTAGCCTCTGATTCGGAACCAACAAATACTATTTTGTCATAACTCGAGACCACTGCCTCTACCATATAATTTTTAGAATCAGCCATTGTAATAATATCTCCTCCGTAATACTTGACAAGGCCTTTATCGTAATTTTCACTTTCTTTTTTTTCTTCTCTACAACCAATAAAAATAGTTGCGACAAAAAGTAATTGGAATATAGTTTTCATTTGAAATGGTTTATTTTATAATCTTCCTCCATTGTAAATATTTAAATCTACATGAGGCTTAACTTTCGGACCATTTGGACCCCAAGTAACATTAACTCCTGCATTAGTTCCCCATCTAGCACTAGAACAGCTTTCTAAAACAATTGAAAGAATAATTAAGGATAAAATTAGTACTGTTTTACGAGAAGTTTTCATAATTTCTATTTTTTTTGAACACATAAGACTGCACCGTTAGGATCTTGAAATATAGCTAGTTTCCCAGATCTTACCGATACTTTAGGAGATAGTATTACGGTTCCTCCTTTTTTTGTAACTACTGAAACAAGATTGCTTGGATTTGAATTATATAAGTATGGAACCCACTGCGATCCTTGATTAATTACAGGATTATTAATCATACCTGCAACATCTTTATCATTACTTTTAAATATCCAATATGGCTTTCCATCCACTTCCAACTTCTTTACAGTAATGTTAAAGTTATTTTGATAAAACTCTTTAGAATCTTTAACATTACTTGACCACAATTCAACACCAATCCAAGCTCCATTTATGGTTTTATCTTTTAATGTAGAAGATGGTATTTCGGTAATGAATGCAAATTCTTCTCCCTGTGGGGTTTCTAAAACTACTTGTTTTCCTCTACCAGGAAGTTTAAGGGGTTTTCCGACTAGCTTACAACCTGATACAATAGCAAATTTTACTTTACGTTTCATTTCTTTTGCGTTGGTGATTAAAGATGTAATCCATGTAGAAGATTTGGCCTGTTTTACCTCAATAACACCTCCAATAACTTCCTTATCATTTGTTATTAGAGCATATTTAAGCCCCTTAAAATTATAAATTTCAAAAGACCAACCAAATACACTTGTATAAAACTGCTTCGAACTTTCTATATCTGGTGTGATTAAGTCATGCCATAGAGTTTTTGAGGTATCAGTTGTCAACACATTATCTGACTTGTGCAGAAGTTCTTCCGAAAACACTTTATAACTGTTGGTTAAAGTAGTCAGAACAAAAATTATAAAAATATTGGTTGCCTTCATGAGAATTTAACATTTGTAAGGAATATATTTTTTTGTTTAAAATAGGCAAATTATCCAATAAATCAAACTCTTAAAACCTTTAAATTAACTAAACTCTTTTTCGATTAAAAGAAATCTAAATTAAATATAATTTTAGCATTGCCCATTTAATGGAACTTCAAAACCAAATTTAACCTATCTCCTGATTTAACATTGCTGATTTAAATCAATTATAAAAGTCATAATCACAATGCATGCAGATACTGAATATAGTTTTAGTAACACATTTTTTTTCTGTTAATTTAATTCAACATACAATCTATTTAAATTAAACTAATTAAGTTAAATAAATGATGCCTTAGAAAAATTAACAATCAAAATAATGGCAGGAAAAAACCAATAAAAACAAGTAAAAAAATAATTATGGTATAATTAAACTTATTTTTATTGTGATTTATTCAAAAAACAATTAATTTTAAATTGTTAAAATTTATTAAAATTATGAAAAAACGAATATTATTCCTCTTTATTTTGAGCATTTTTGTTATGAGTTGTGGCTACAAAAAAAACCAAGTAGATAAAACCAATGAGGTTCAACAAGAGGTAAAAAAAGAAAACATTGTTGGAGGATGGACTTCTATTGATGTAGACGATAAAGTAAAAGAAATGGCGGCTTTTGTTACAGAAAGCAAAGAATTAGGGAGTAAGATTGAAAAAATTACAGATGCCAGTTCTCAAATTGTGAGTGGAAAAAATTACCGATTTAAATTACATCTTGAAAATGGTGAAGTTTGGAACAGTCAAGTTTATGAAAACTTACAAAATGAAAAACAAGTAACTAAATTCGAAAAAATAAATTAATGCAAAGCTTCTTATAATTTTTTCTTATTCTAAAAGCCTTTACACGATAAATAAAAACATTAAGCTTAACAAATATTTTATTTTTTTGAGTTATAATGATATTTTCTATTTAATACACCGTTAAATTTATAATTGATGTAGCTTTAATAAACCAACTCTTTGACAAATTATAACTATTTAAAAATCATGTCACAAAAATTAAAATTATTTTTCGCTGTTTTTTTTAGCACATCCTGCTTTTTATTTAGCCAAGATGATACTCAAACAGTGGATGCATCGAAACCAACAAATTTATATACTCAAATTAATGGAGCACTGGAATATCAAAGCCATGAAAACGGAGGTGACTTGTACGGATTAAGAGTAAATGTTCAATACGCGTTTGATGCAGATAATTTATTACTACTGGAAGTGCCATTTTTATATAATGATGCTAGTAATAAATTCGGTATTTCAGACTTAAGAATTCGTTATTTTCATGCTTTAAAGCGAAATATAACAAAAAGACTTATTGCTATTGCCCCTTATGCTGACATAACAGTTCCTACAGGTTCCTTTGAGAATGGTTTGGGAGGTAATGTTTGGTCTCTTTCTGCGGGAGTAGTTGCGGGTTATGTAGTTTCACCAAAAATTGCAATGTTTCCTGGAGCTGGTATTGTTCATATCACTGAACCTTCTGACTTTGATGGCGCCTCACAAACAGGTGTAAATTTTCAAACGAATATGAGTATCAGTTTTAACTCACGGGCTTTTCTATTTGTAAATCCTATTGTAACATTTTTATCTAATACCGTTTGGTCAGGAGAATTTAATTTTAACTATATGATAAAACCTAATAAATTTAAGGTAAACATTGGTTACTTACCCAATTTTACAGGGAATATTCATACGTTCAGATTAGGCGGAACTATCTTCTTATAAACAAATCAATCATTATGAAAAAAATAAAATTTCTAAATATAATATTTTACGTTTTCGCGATTATATCCATAACTGGATGTGCTCCTTCCATGCAATATACTTGGTCTAAGGAAGGTTTTACTGGAAAAAAATTTAAAAAAATAGCGGTTATCGTTGTTAGTAAAGATTATGAAGTAAGAAGTAGAGTAGAATCTAAAATTGCACAAGATTTAGCAAGTGAAGGTTTTGAAGTGGTCAAAGGAATTTCTTTTTTAGGACCTGATGCTCCCAAGGAAAACTGGGAAACAAAAAAAATAGGTGAAAAACTTCGATTCTTAGGCGTTGACGGGGCCATTGGGGTTACTTTGGTAAATATTCGAGATAAAACAGAATTAATAGGAGGTGACTCATATTTATATCCAAGTGGTTATTACAGATATGGTAGGTATATTTACACTACATACGATAGAGTTTACAATCCTTCATATTACAAAGACGTAAAAGAATATATTGTGGAATCAAATTTATATGACGTAGAAATTACTTCTAGCAAGGAAAAAGCACTTCTTTGGAAAGGACAATCTGCAGTACATGATCCAACAAGTATTCAAAGTGGAGCCAAGACCTATGCGGATAATTTAACCCAGTATTTAGTTAAAAATAAAATCATTATCCCAGAATTAAAATAGGACGTTAATAGGTATAATTTTAACCTTTTAATATACAATTAGTTTTGTAGAAATACACAAATCAGCAAAACATTTAATTTACGATTAGATTATTAGTTTTACTGTCGCTTAAGAGTTTTGGTGGCATTAATTATATGTAAAAGATGTTAGCGCATAAGCCAAGTAGATTTTTTCTTTGGATAGTTATTACTTTTCTTTTCCTATACTCTTGCTCTTTGATTAAAATAGAAAGTGAGCAAATTCCTCTTGGGGAAAAGGATTTGGGGATACGATTGCTAACCCAAGCTCTAGTAATAGAGGTTTCGGATAGAGTAGAATTTACAGCAGATAGCTTACTGAAAACAACACGGAAAACCAATGATAAGATAGATTTAGTTCGTTGGAAATTATATGTAACGTCTGGCTTACGTAAAACAGGGTTTCAAACGTTACCAAAACTTGCTTTAGCAGACACTTGGAGTTATTTAGAAAAGGTTCAAGATTACTACCAGGAAAAGTCTATACAAAATAGTATTAATGACTCAATCATCGATAGAGTTAATTTGATTAATGTTGAACGCATTAGAAATATTGCTCGAAAAAATCTTAGTGAAAAACAATTTTTAGCACTTGAAGAGTTAGTTATAAACCATAATAAGTCTTACACTCTCAACAATGGTAATAAGCCTTATTACAAATCACTGAAAAGTGATTTTGAAGCTTACTTAAACGCTACAGATAGTGCTTCAATCAAAACAGTTGGTACATTATCTGAGGTAGTTTCA
This sequence comes from Tenacibaculum sp. SZ-18, assembly GCF_002813915.1. Classification (NCBI taxonomy): domain Bacteria; kingdom Pseudomonadati; phylum Bacteroidota; class Flavobacteriia; order Flavobacteriales; family Flavobacteriaceae; genus Tenacibaculum; species Tenacibaculum sp. SZ-18. The sequence continues at coordinate 3,220,084 of NZ_CP019335.1, forward strand.
GACTTAACGAATAGGATGGACTATGCAAGCGTACTTGCCTCAAAACAATTAAAATGGAATACAGAATTACTTCTAATTGAAAATGGTTTAGACTCATTAACGGTTGACTCTTTAAAAACTAATATCAATAGAAAATTAGAAAAATTAATTATTATAGCAGAAAACTCACCAGAAAAATTAGACTCAGTTTTAATTAATTTTAAAAATGAAATTATTCCTTTATTCGATAAACTTAATTATACTTTTGATTCTTCTGTTAGTACTTTAGTTAATGAAAGACATATGTGGGATAGCATTTTTGCGAGAGAGAGAAATGCTTATTATACTATTTATTTAAAAGAAAGAGAAAGTATTAAGAGCGAAATCAAAACAATATCTGATAAAGCTGTTAATGATACAATGGGCCATATCAGAAAGATTATAAATGATGTTTTCATTTATTTACTTCTTATAATTATACTGATATTATTCATTCCTTTTGGTCTTGGTTACTTTTTTGGAAAAAAAATAAATGGTAAAAAATAGGTTAAATTTGATTCTATTTAAAAGTTGTTAATGATAATACTCTAGATAAATGGCAAATATTTTCAATTTCTATAAGTAACTACAACTTCAGATTTACATCACAAAATATACTCGTTGAGATAGGATAAACACTATCTCAACGAGATTACATTTATTAATAAAATACCTTAACAATCTTAGCTAAGTTTATTTGCCGTGAATATGTCTTTCAACTGTTTCACCATATTGCCATTTCCAGAAACTGTTATTTCCCCAATTTTATCGGCAATTTTTTCAACATACTCCATTTCTTTTAACTTAAACAACATTTCATTGTCTTCCATTAATTTAGCTGTATTCAATAAGCTTCTTGTTGAAGCAGTTTCTTCTCTTCTAGTAATAATGTTGGCTTGCGCTCTTTTTTGTGCAACTAATACTTGATTCATGATATCTTTCATGTCTCCAGTTAAAATCACATCTCTAATTCCGCAGTTAATTACCTTCACACCTAATTGACTCGCTTCTTTAGACACTTGATCAAACACTGCTGTTGCAATGTTTTCCTTTTTCTCTAACAATTCATCTAAAGTATAAGTACCAACATAAGTTCGTAAGGCTAATTGCATCAATATATATAATTGCTTTTCAAAGTCTTTATTTTCTAAAAGTGCTTTTTCAATATTTGTAACTTTATACTGCGTAAAAAAGTTAATCCTAATATTTGCTTTGTCTTTTGTCAATAATTCTTGACCTGCAATTTCCATTTGCAACTGTCTTGTATCTGCCTTTGCAATTTTGATAGTAGTATCATTTCTCCAGAATCTGTAAGTTCCCCCAGTTAAGGTTTTCGTATACACATCATTTACTAACATTACTGCTTTTTCATAAGCGGCTACTTCAAATACTCTGATATATTTTGACAATTCATAATTTTTAAACAATGATTTCTCAATATTTTCCGTGATATCAATTTTACTTAAATCAACTCTTTTGAATTTTCTGTTCACCAAACCTTTCCAATACACATATCTACCGGCTTGTAAAGTAGTTTTGAAGTTATTGTTTTCATAAACCAGTACTAACTCATTATCATCGACTTCAACAAGTTCTAACATATTAGCTAAAACCTTATCTTTTAATAAAATTTCTAATGCTACTGTTGTTCTAAATTCTTGAGTTAAATCGTACATAACTACATTTTGGTTTAAAAACAACCAGTGCTTTCCTTGTGTAATTACTTTTTGGTAGTCTCCGCCTTTGAAAACTAATCCTACTTTTCCTGCATTAATTCTTACTCTTTTCATTTCTCTAGTTTTATTTTTTTTGGTTTTAGTGAATACTAAAAAATTCTAATTTAATTTTTATAAAAAGAGATATGTCTAAATGCTTTTCAAAGCACGGAAATAAACAATCTAAAAAAAGGCTATAATTCGTTTTTAAAAATGGATTGAAATCTAAATTGACTTCAACTGATTTGTAAAAAGTTATTACTTTCTAGTTTTAGTATTGAACATCTCAAGGTTCTTATCAAAGTGTTCATTTAAGAACTCATTCAGAACATACCAACTTTCTTTACTAACATCAGTTTTACAAGATGATGAGCTTTGGTGACTTTACTTAAGTCTAAGATCGGAGTCGAACCGATTCGCCGTTAGGCTTACCTCAATTACCAGATTTTCAGTCTAGCGCGTCTACCATTTCGCCATATCCTTTTGGGATAGCGGGATTCGAACCCACACAATTAAAAAATCTATCGTTCTAACCAACTGAACTACATAAACAATGTTTATGACGGGATTCGAACCCGTGACCTATAGGTTGTGTGATTATTTTTTGGGTAATAATCGAAACCTTCAAATCAAGTTGCATATACAAAAGCGAATACAAATTTTGCACGATTGTATACAATGGTGTTATACAGAAACACGCAACAAGACTCGTTTGATATTTTAAATATTTTAATGAACTCTTTTAATTTGCCTCATCATAATCCATTTGTTATGATGAGGCTTTTTCTTTTTCTACTTTCGCTTTTTCAAGCTTTTTTCTTCCTCTTTTTCATAATTACACTGCAAATATTTTACACTATTGCGCATTGTTTTTGCGTAGTGAAAATTATTTTTTCTTTTTCTTTTCTTTTTTACCTTTTTCTTTCTTTTTCTCTTTAGACATCTTCCCTTTTACACGTTCCTTTTCTTGATCAATCGTATATAAATAGTCGTTATTATAAGTAACTCGCTTCGCTTCTTTTAAAGCTTTCAACGCTTTTTTATATTCTCCACATTTTTCTAAATACTGCGATTTCTTTACGTATAAAACTCCTTTGTCTGCGCCTTTAACTGTTAATGCAAAATCAATTAATCTCTCCGCTTCTTGATTGTCATCATTCCAAAGCAATACGTTAATGTAATGTGGATATACATGAAAAGCATTTATGTTTTCTGTGATTGCCTCTGCATAATATTCCTTAGCTTTTTCAAAATCATGTAAACGTTCTGCATAAATTCTTCCCATTAAACATAAAGCCATAACATTTTTTTCATCATATGCTAAAGCATAAGTTAACGCTTCTATTGCTTCTTCTAATTCATATGGATATGCATCCAATGCTTTAAAAATATAATTATTCGTTAGTGTTTTCATTTTAGTTTAATTCTTACCAAACGTCATTGCGAGTGAAACGAAGCAATTTGTTACTTTCTAAACTAAGTTCAGGATTAAACAAGCAGATTACTTCATCTCTTCACTTTGTTTTGTTCATCGTAATGACGAGTTTTTATTAGTTTAATTCTTTTCGCAAATCACTTTTTAATTGACCGCGTTTTGATTTATAATTTTTCTTTTTCTTCTGAATTTTAAAATCTATTCCAGTAAATATTTGAACTGGATTACCTCTTTCTAAATTCAAATGATTTTCCCATTCGTCTTGAATATTCTTTTGCAATTGCTGAATATTATAGTTTGCCAACTGTTCTTTTAATCGATGAATCGCTAACTTTTTATTTTGATGTTGCGATCTACTTTCTGAAACTAGCACTTGTACTCCTGTTGGAATGTGTTTTGCTCGAACTGCAGAACTCACTTTATTTACATGTTGACCACCAGGTCCAGAACTACGAATTGCCTGAAACTCTATATCTCTCTCAAAAACTTCTAAAGTCTTCAACTCTTTTAATTCAAAACAACCGATAAACCAATTTTTACGTTTATGGTACTTTCTAAAAGTTGATTTTCCAATCCACTGAATTGTTCCTAACCAATCTTTTAAAAAGAGTGTTAGATTTTGACCTTTAAGTTGTAATGAAACAGATTGAACTGTTCCGTTCTCAACTCCTTTTTCTTGATGCAGAATAGTATATGATATTCCCACATTCGAACTATTTTTAATGAACGTTTTTAAAACTTTTGCAACCACCCAAGTACATTCTACTGGACCACGCCCTGCTGTAAACTGAATTGTTTTTGTTTCCATGTTGTAAGCTATCCTTCTAAAGGATTTTTTGATAACAATGGATTACCAACTGGATTTTTATGTTCCGATAATAATTGTAATGCTCCTTTTACCGCCCAACATTTATCACTTGAATGAATGTTTGAATAGAAACTCAATAAGGTTTGTGGATCAACCACATTCCATCCATTCACTTCTATAGTCTTAAGCGATTTTGATTCAAAAAAATCGATGGTAATTCTTACTTCTCTTCCAATATCTAACCATTCTACTTTTTCGTATCGTCTAAAGTTTTCATCACTTTGTAGTTTATCGTATCTCGTCCAAACTTTTTGAAATCCTTCTTCCAATAAAATCTGCATTACGATTCCTACATTCTTCGGATTCACAAAAATGTCTATGTCTTTATGATCATGAGCATGTTTATATTCTTTATGATTCATTTCTGACATAAAATGCCATGCCCATCCTCCAGAAACAATAATCCATTGCTTTAATTTTTCTAATATTTTTAAGCCTAATTCTATACGGTAATCAGGCCATAATTCTCCGTATCTTTTTGTGTTATGATATGCTCCCATAGTATTTTATTTTTGTCATTGCGAGTGAAATGGAACAATCTGTTTATTTAACACTGAAATTAATTCAGCATATACAATAGATTCCTTCAGTCCTTTCCTCCTTCGGAATGACGATTTATATATTAAATATTCTTTTTTCCATTGATGAAAAAAGAATCAAAAAAATCTAGTCTTGTGAACTCTTCACTCAAAAACTATCATTCCGCGTTAGGGATTGAAGCATTTGTTGGAGCTCCTCTGCAATTGCTAATCAAAACAATTGCAGAGAGCGACTGCTAAAAGCCCGACCCGTAGGGTAACGCCCAAACTGTTCTCGATACTCCCGACATTTCGGGATTCTACATTTCTTTTCGAAAAATCACTCGAACTGACATTGTTCACAGTTTACTGATAACTATTCCCTGAGATTACTTATCCATTCTCACGATTTTCGGTGTAAATGTTCCAACGACATCAACTAATTCTTGTTGATTTCCCATTACTTTTTTAATGTTTTTATACGCCATTGGTGCTTCATCAATTCCTCCACCGATTAAACTAACATCATTCATTTTTAATTGATGTTTGATATCGCTTTTTGTAAATTTCTCTTTACATTTTCTTCGAGAATGTTTTCTTCCTGCTCCGTGAGATGCTGATTGTAAACTATCTGAATTACCTTTACCACGAACAATGTATCCTGGTGCTGTCATAGATCCAGGAATAATTCCTAAAACTCCTTTTCCTGCTGGTGTTGCTCCTTTTCTATGAACAATTCTTTCTATCCCATCTACTTGTTCTTTCCAAGCAAAATTGTGATGATTTTCGATCATAGTCAATGGTTTTACACCTAATAACTTGGTAATTCGTTTATGAATATTATCATGACATGCTTTTGCATAATCTCCCGCTAAATTCATAGCCAACCAATATTCTTGTCCGTCGTGCGTATTTAAATCTAACCACGCTAAATGTTGTACATTTTTTGGTAACGGACATTGCTTTGTTGCTAAATAGGTATAATGTTTTGCTATGTTAGCTCCCAATCCTCTTGATCCGCTATGTGTTAGCAATCCCACATATTCACCAACTGGAACATTGAATTCATTATTCTCATCTACAATGTTTACAATTCCAAACTCTACAAAGTGATTTCCACCTCCAGAAGTTCCTAATTGGTTATAGGCCTTTGTTTTTAATCGTTTAACCAAAGGAATATCTTGAAACTCTTTTCGTTCAAAAATTTCATGATCTTGTTTTTTATCATGCGTTTCATACATTCCAAACTTGGTGTGATCTTTTAAAATATTTTCCATTTGATGTTGCTTCCCTTTTAAATATGAAGCTTTCATTGGAAAAATACTTAATGCCATTCTACAACCAATGTCCAATCCTACACCGTAAGGAATTACAGCATTCTCTGTAGCTAAAACACCTCCTATGGGCAAACCGTAACCCGAATGTGCATCTGGCATTAATGCGCCTTGCACCGCTATTGGTAATTTTAATGCATCGTACAATTGATACTTCGCTTGATCGTCAATTTCGTTTTCCCCATAAATTGAAAATGGTGCTCTTGTATTACGTAATTGATGCATTCTCACTTCTACTGGTTTTGTTAACCCTTCTGCAACTTTCCCCCAAATCGCATTTCCTTGATATTTTTCTGGATGAAGCAATACGTCTTTTGCTTCTTCTAAAATGCGATTTTTCTTTTCCTTTTTTCTATATCGGTTAATTTGCCCTAAGGCGATGTTTATGCTATTATTCTTTGGAAATCCTAAATTGATTAGGTCTTTTCCTTTTAATTTTTTTCCCATTATTTCTAATCTTTTCTGTTGAAGAGAAGATGAATATTATTTTCATCATCTTCTCCTTTATCTGCTGAACAGTATTACCTTAAAAATGAAATACAAAATCCAAAAGACTGCTCTTATCACTTCACCTGTATCATAATCATTAGAACTTGGAACATGTACTACTCTATTATTACCTTCTCCTGCAACGTTTGCCTGTACTTGATAGGTTTCATATGAAACAGCTTTTGGCATTTTAATTTTTGCATTTGTCATCCATAAATCAATTAGTTCTGCAGATTTCTTATCTGGCTCTTCATTGTACTTTGCTTGAGCTTGCAAGATTTCTCTTTCGGGTAATCCTACTTCAATGGTTACCATACGTTTCATTGGTTCGCCTTCAACTTGACGTTGTAATGAAAAGATTGTACATGCTTTATCTTTACAATCGTCATCATATTCAGCAACACAGTGATGCATTTCATTTCCTTCTTCGTAGAGATCAACTGAGTTCAATAATTCAACTGTCTTATAAACTACTTTTTTACCTTCCTCAACTTCCTCTACATATAAAGGTTTTATTCCTGATGGTTTCCAAGTCAATACCTCACCTATTTCAGCTTTGTATACATTTCTATGCCACTCTCTGGTTTGATTTACTAGTGCATTTAGCGTTCTACTTTTCATTGAAAATGACTGATCTTCTCGATATTTATATGCCAAATAATCGATTATTTGATCTATTTCATTTTTAACTAATCCTTTTTGTTTTGCAAAAAACTGAACTACTGTTACCCAAAATTCCTCTTCACTTTCTCTTATTATTGAAAGTCTTGAAAAACCTATTACTTTGGCTATTTCTACTGAAGCTCCAAACCCGAGTGCTTGCGCATATCGTAGTGCTTGGTTTGCTTCAAAAAAAGCTGGAGCATTCCTAAATTCGTGAGCCATTTTACTTGTTAATTGTACTGGCATTTGTGATAATTCTTTAATGCTTTTCCCTCTACCAATTTGTATATACCAAAGCATGTATTTTTTATCACTTCTAAAGAATGAACTCTCCAAAAAAGCTGGTGTTTCATAAATTACAAAACAGTGCTTAATTAATGATTTCAACTGTTCCTCTTTTTCAAAACCTTCTTGCTTCCAGTCTTCTATGTTTCTCACTATTTTATTTCCGAAAGAACTCATTTTATGAACTACTTCTACACTGTTATAATCTCTTAGTATTGCGTAACACTTTTGATTATATAAATGAATTAATAGTCTTTTAAAAGTCTCTCTTTTCCAGGTATAGCGCTTCTTACTAGTTTTTCCAAAAAACTCAAGAAGCATCGTCTCAATAGTTCTTTTGTAACGTGTTGGTTTATTCTTTTCTCTATCAATTTTTTCAACAAGTTGAATAAAACTACTTTGACGGTTCTCTACATTTTGTGTTTTCCAATTCATTTTCATTTTTAAAGTTCTTTACTAGATTATTGTCTATGTAAAGCCACTTAATTTCTAAGCCAATACATGTTGATTTTTGCATTAGAGATTAATTTTGGCAAATACTTCTTCATTCAGAAAACTCACGATAATTAATTTTTTGAGAGTTTTCCGCAGATCAATTCTTCCTAAAAAGGGTGCTGTCGAATCTTTTGTGCTTCGAAATTTTGCTTAAACTACTTTTGGAAAAGGCATAAAAAAAATCCGAAACTTTAATTTGGCTTCGGACTATTCATATAATTAGATTGGAATTCTATTTATTACTGAAGTCACGAAGCGAGTATACTAAAGAACCTAGTTCTGTTGTAATACTTTGTTTTACTGTTTTAATAAACATATGTACTTCGTTTTAAAATTGTTTTGTTGCATAATTGCGATGCAAAGATGTGAGGCTTTTTTGAATTACGCAAATCTTTTTTGAATTTATTTTACTGAAAATCAATTAGTTGTGTTGATTTTGAGACATGGAATTCCTGTCCGAATTTCTTCAGATAACTAATCTACTGATGCAGAACTATGTAGTACTTCACAGGATGTTTTCAATAGCTTGAAAATTTTTCATAAAAAAAGCGTCCAAATTTTACAACTTGGACGCTTTTAAGTGATTTTATACTACAATAACCTATTTGTAACACCATAGAAATCGCTTTTGGGCGTCCATTATGTAATCAAATTGCATTGTCATAGGTTATATATTTTATTATTTTATTACTTATTTGGAGGCAAATATGCCATTTTTATTTGATTAAAGTCCTTAGATTGATTTTAAATTATGTTCTGACTCTACATCAGTTACTACTTATTTCACTCTATACTAAAACATTCTTGAAGCATTTTATATAGGTCTGGATGTTTACGTTGTAATAATTTTGGACGCTCGAAAAAATACTCAGAAGCCACTGCAAAAAATTCCTCTTTAGAAGTTCCTCCATAATTTCTAATATCAGAATCATCGTTATTAATCGCCTCCATTTTATCATGAACAACGTCTAACCATTGTAGTAGATTCTCGTTATCTATCAATGCTTTCGGAATTCCATCTATGTTTCCATCAAGCTTATCTAATAAATGAACAAATTCGTGAATTCCTGTATTTCCTTTATCTGTTTTATTTAGAAAACCATGATGTAAGGCTCGTCGAGATAAAATCATTTTGTTTTCGAACATTCCATTTCCTACTAAACCACCAATAATTTTGTTTTCAGATTTAGCAGCAAACTCCAAATTCTCGTTAAAATAATCTGGATAAATAATAACAGTTTTCAAATTTGGATACATCCAATTATTAAAACCAAAAACGGGTATGATTGCACTTGCAGCGACTAAAAGAATATCTAAATCTTCCAATTCAAAATCTACAGCAACAATTTCAACACTATTTAAAAAAGATTGGATTCTCTTTTTAAAATGCAATCGTTGTTGAGTATCTAACTTTTGATAAAAGAATACGTTTTCCTCTAGAATTGTATACCAATGTTCTTGGATTTCTATTCTATTTTCTGGTACTATTTTTTCGTTCTCCTTCTTCTGAGAACTATAAATTATAAGTAATACTATAACGGTAATGATAATGTAGATCATTATATTTTTTCTTTTGTTTTTTGATTCATTTTAAGTCTCTTTCGTTAAGTAGAATTGTGTAAGCAATTGAAATTCTATTAGCATCAATTTTATCTTTGGTTTTTAGGAATAAAGCTTCTAACTTATTTAATATGAAATCGCTGGAAATCCATTTTTCAAATAACGTTTTTTTAAAATCCAATAATAGTAAATCTGAAATTCCTAATTTATAATCTACAAAAAAGCTCAGATGACTTTCAGATAAATTTTCCTTCCAAATATTAAATGTTCTTTTTTCTCCAAGATATTTTATCGATAAATTAATTACATCAGATAGTTCAAAAGAATTAGAATTATTCTTTAAATAAAAAATAAATAAGCTTTCAAAGAAAACCTCAACTGCTGATACTTCATTTTCTTGCCAAGATTTCCAATTCGCATACTCTAACTTTTCGAAAATAACAAAATCAGAAAGCACATCATAGTCTAGAGTCAATTCTAAAATCCTAGGCAAAAAATGTTTGTAATCATTTACATCTCCATAAGTTGTTATTGCAGATGTCATAAAATGATTGATATCACCTTTTCTTAGCTCTCTAAATGGTTTTGATAATAATTGTTTAATTTCTTCATTTGTCACACAACAATTACAACTTCTTTCTCTCAAATTTCCTTCTACATGATAGATACTGAAAACAGTATATAGATTATCGATTGATTTCTTTAGTCTCATAGTTTCTTTTTTATCTAAGTCCTAATACTCCCTTGAAAAAATCCAGAATTCTTTCGAACATATCTCTTTCTTTTTCACTAGAACTAGAACTACTTAACATCGCACTGCTCCTTTTTAGCTTTTCAGTTTTTCCAGGATAAAAGACTGATATTGGTTCTTTGTTTAGTACTTCATTTAAAAATCTATTCCAATTACCTTCATAACTGTACATTTTTAAATAAGTCCAAAACTTTAAATACATCTTTTGTTGTATTACTTATGATATCCTCTTCTTCAGAAAAGTGATAACCAATTTCTAATAGACCTCCTCTTGCATTATAAATATAAAAGTTATACAAAATATCATAGTCGAAATCATGTTCAGAGTATAGACTAGACAGTTCATTTAAAGAATTTAAAATTACTCCTGTATTTTTGGTTTCACTAATTTTTAAACATAGATTATAAATCTGATAACTAAGTAATTCTTCCTTCGGAAAGGAATCTAAAATTAAATTCTCTAAATCTTTCTTCCAGCGTTCAGATTTATAATTAATTTCAATAAAATCAAAAAGAATAGACTTACTGTCTAACTCATTATCTTCTACAAATTGATATAAATACCTCTCAAAAGAATCTACATCAATTTTATCAATTAAAAGCTCAAATGCTTTTTGTTTTAATTCTTGATTCATTGCTAATTTTCTTGATAAAAACTGCTTCTCAGATTTAGTAATAGATAATTCACAGTTTTTATATCTGGTCGATCTTGCAAGTCAGAATTTAGATAAATTTCTTCTAACTCTGTCTTTAAAACTTCTGCCTTTTCTACTAACTCTTCATATTCAAAATCAGCATTTTTTATTGCTAACAAATAATCTCTATCTTTTCTTTCAACTTGAATTGTTTTGGTTTCACCTATTTCTTTAGCCATAAGTAATAAGCGAAAAGTATGCATCATATTTTTTGCATCGTAATTCTTATCGTGAGAAATATTACTCTTATATCTGTCTTCATTTCTTTTAGAAACCCAATCCCAATACTCTTTATACTTCTTACAATATGTTGAATAACCCTCCATATTAAAATACAATAATCCTATTGACTCTTGATCTTTAGGAATTGAACTTAAACAAACTTCATTTGCATTTTCTCTTGAAATTCCCTGGTAATTCAGGTTTTCATTATAAAACAGATTATAGCAATTTTTAATGTTTGGAACTTTTGCCAAACCACAAAAGTCTTTATTCACATTAGAATTTTCTAAAAACATCTTCAACGATATTGATTCTTTTCCTTTATGAATAATACAAAAATCTTCAACTGTTTTGCGTTCTTTTTCAACCGGATTTACAATTTTCTTGTTTAAGCCTCTTGCTTTTTTAATTTGAGTAAAAGCATAATTTGCAAATGTATTCTTACAAAGTTTTGACAAAAATAAGTTCGACTTAATTTCATCAAAAATGACATGCTTTTTTAAAATACATCTCTCAGGAACATTCAGGAGTTCAAGTATATTCGGATTATTTTTTAAACACAACTCTATGAACTTCTTTAACTCATAATAAACAATGTCATTAGTTTCATTATTTATTTGACCTACATAATCCAATGAATAAAACTGATCTTTAGGTAAAACAAAAACTCCTCTAATATCCGTGTCGGAAGAAGGCGTATTTAATCCATATGCTCGGCTTCCACTGATACATTCAAAAATTATATTATTTGATTTTTTTAATTCTTCAAGTGTCATAACTCCTTTTTTATTTTGTTCTACTGAAATGAAGCAATCTTTATATTCGATATGCAGATTGCTTCTGTCATTTTTCGTTCAATATGACGTTAGATATACATCAAAAAGAAATTATTGAACTTTTCTTGATTCGCTTTTACATTGACTAATTTATCCTTCAGAGAATTATTCTCTTTAATTATTCCTCTCACTACATCAATTAATTCAACACTTACCTTCTCTGTGCTCTTTTCAATACGTTTACTTTTCAATTCTATTAAATCATTTATTTTCGAATGATAATCCTTTTCCAATAAAGAAAATAAATCTCTGAAGTAAACTGGTGGTATAGTATTATTTTTCAATATCCAGTTCGCACATAACGCAGTTCTTATTGTATAAAAATAACTCTTAAGTGTCATTTCTTCTGTTCCTAACGTTTCTTCAAAACCTTTATTCATAGAATGAAAATGGTGGAATCCTGCAATAGGGTTAAAATTGCTATTCGCTAAAGATTTCATTCCTTCTAAAAATTCAGAATTTGCTCTGTAGATTACAGGAGAAAATAACCAACCCGAAAAAGAAGCATTAGACTTTGCCAATAATTTTAATGCCTTTCTTACATCCCAACCTGATCCATCTAAATCATCTTCCGTCATAAATTCAATAGTATCTTTTTTATCCCAAAGATTTAAATACCATTCTTTTTTATGTCTGTATACAAATCGTATATCATAATCCGAATCAGGAGAAGCAAAACCCCATGCTCTACTTCCCGATTCAACTGCAAACAATATTTCTATATCATTCGCTCGTTCTATTTCTTTTAATTTTTCTAATATTTTTCTTTTCATCTTTGTTTTTACTTTAAACTTATTTCCTTTACCATATCAACTACTTCTTCATTACATTTTAAAAGATTTTTATCCGATGTAAAATTTCCATAATTATAAATTTTCTCAATCCAAACTTCCTTAAAAGTATTCAGTGATTTTTTATCGGACAAAGTAATTTCTTTTCTATTTATAAAATTATAGAGCTCTGGATAGCAAATCAATATTTCCTCTTTTGAATAAACTTCTTTGTTTTTTTCTAACAATAAAATATTTTGTGAAATATAAAAAGCTAAAATTTTCCAAATGCCCTCATCATTTGTATTCTTCTGATTAAATGAGTTAAAGTTTGTAAAATCTAGTTCTTTTAACACTTCAATTTTCTTTTCAAAAGGATGAATTCCTTTGAGAATTGGTTTAATACTAACTCTTAAATCTGTTCTTGTTAACATTGTTATTACTGTTCTAACTGCCTTATATACAGCTAGTGTTTTATTTCTTTTCAATAACCTTTTAACTGGTAAATCAAAATATTGTTTATGGTTATTATAGGTATAATAAAATGCATTATTTAAAGAATCTATCCATGATTTAGTATAAATAGTATCTGTTAGAACTCCATCTTGAATAACCACAAAAATGGCATTCCAGCTCAACTCAAAATCTATCATTAATTGTTTCAGCTTAACCTTTCTTTCTTCTTGAGTCAAAGGCATCTCATTTTTTGGAATCTCAATAATTACATCAATATCAGTCGAGCTTTTTGATCCATATTGATAATAGCGAAATGGAAAATTATTTATCTTTTCTAAACTTGGTTTCATAATTTCTCTTTTTCATTAATTCAATAAACTTTTTTATATAAACCTGTAATACTTCAGAATCTTCTTTCTCTCTAGCTAAATAATTTTTCAAATCTGGATAATAATCAAGAATACTTTCTTTCGTGTACAGCTCAATTGATTCTAATAATGCTAATGTAATCCCCAATTGAAAAGCGATTGATTTATAGACTTCAGTTACGGATCCGTTTTTACCAAAATCTTCTACTCTATTTAGTTGAATACTATCTAAAAACATAATTTTATCACTTGTATTTCCTCTCAAAGCTGTTTTAGCTTCAACTCTATATAAAGTTCTTGTAAAGTAAGAAACTAATGATCTTAAACATCTTTCAATTCTTGCATCCAAATTTCTTTCTACCTTTTTACTTATTCTTCTTTCGAACTTTTGTCCATGTAAGTGATATGTTTCAAATAAAGCATTATTCAATTCATCTTCGGCACCTTTAAAAGAACTTTCAATTATTCCGTTTTGCACCACTGCTAAATTTGCATTTACTTTCTTACCTGAGTTAAATGCTGATTTTTCGATATATACTTTTATTATTTCATGATTTTCTTGAATAGTACCTAAATCATCAACAAAAAAGCATACATCTAAATCAATAGAGCTCTTTGAACCAAAAATTTGATACGACATTTCCATAATAGTCTTCTTTTAAAAATCTCCATAGAAAACCTGTAAACAAGGTAGTTGTAGCTTCTTTCTCCATAAATCAACAACTTGATTTCTATCATCTAGAATAAACTCTACGAAATACTTGTTTTCAATTTCATTTCTAAACAGTTCTTCTTTAATTATTGAATCCTTTCTTTTGTCTTTAGGGTTACGCATCCAAAGAGCGTCGTACTTAACGTCATATTTCGTTAACCAATTCTGTGTTTCGGATTTGTATTGACCATCTCTTCCTGAAAGTAATAGAATTTTGTATCCTAACTTCTGATAATTCTTAACCAAATTCACAATAGGTTCATTCGGTAAATCTTGTTCACATTTACTCCCGTCAAAAGGACTTCTATTGGTAATTAAAGATAATGTTCCATCTAGGTCACAAATAATAGCTTTTGGTAAACTTTCATCTTGCTTTATATAAACATTCTTTAATTTTTCTTTGGTTTTTAATTGTTTATCCATTCTTAAAATTACTTCTCTTCCTACAGATTTCTCTCTAGCCGCATCTCTTTTGATTGCCTCTTCAACATCAATTTCCATTAACTTTACCTCAACCTTTACATGGTGACCTGTTTCACTAGTATATTCTTTAGCAATTTCACTGATTCTATTAAAGTTTTTATCAGAGATATTTGTATCATCAACAATTACATGTTTTCCATCTAAAAGCGCTTCTTTAATCAAGAAATCTCTTGTTCTTAGAATAAACTTTTCATTACCCTGACTGAAATGATTTGCATCTAACATAGTTCGTAAACTATCTCTATTAATTCGTTTGTACATTCCTGGATTTTCAGAAACTAATTTCTTTGCAAATGTTGATTTTCCAGAAGCCGGAATTCCTTTTAATATGATTATTCTTTTCATTTTCTAATTTTTAATTGTTTTCGTTTGAATATGCTTTTTCAAACTCTGGGCGAATCATTTTCCAAATAATTGGATCGTAATTCTTATTATTTTTCATTGAGAACATTACGGCTGGATATGTACAAGTTTTAAAATATTCCGCGGTTTCTCTATCTGTTTCTAATAGTTTATATTCTTTTTTGGCGATACTTTCAATTGATGTAAACTTAGACTTCAATTCGAATTCGGTTTTACGCACCCATTTAAAAAACTCATCTGGAACATCTTCAATCCATTTCAATAAGCTTCCTTCTTCTTTTAAAGTTTCCCAAATAGTAATCGACGAAATTTGGGTAATAATTTTATGTAATGCTACATATTGTTCGAATTTTACTTTTACTCGAAATCCATTTTCGAACTTAATTACAAAACCTTCTTTATTATCCCAATTCAATCCTTTTAATTCAGCAATACTTTTTGAAGGATACACTTTTGGAAGTGGAAATCCGATGTTTAGTAAATTTTCCTCAATTCCTGTTTGAGTATCGATAATAGCTAAAAGAACCAATTGTTCTGTTTCTCCGTAATCAACAAGAATTCTATTTTCAGGATAAATAATTTCAAAAACATACGTTTTACTTCTATCTAATTTATCAATAGAACCTTTATACTTTGACTTTAAAAGTTCATTCGCTTTAATTGCCTGTTTGCTATTAAATGATCCTCGAGTAGCAATGAATGGCTCATTATGTAGCCAGTATAAAATTCCTAAAGAACCATCCATTTTTTCAAAAATTTCAAAAGGAAGATTCGGTAATTTATCATATCCAACTTCCTCTACATTGAAAAACTTTGCAATTGGATTCGCTATAATAGCATACTCTGAATCTAAAATCAAACCTCGACATAGTAATGTTTCAGTTGTCCAATAAGCTTCATATTGAGCAGACTGCGTATAATTATAAATCCATAGATTTTCCTTCGGATGTTTATTCTTATGAATATATCCTTTTGCAATTGCTTCCTCTAATTTTTCAATGTTTAAAATTTTTGTTCCCATCTCATTTCCTTTTAATCTTTTCTTTTCACGTTTTAATTTTTAGTTGTTTTCTCATAGCATTTTCCCACTTACGGCGTTTTCTTTTTCTTAATCACACTGCAAATATTTTACATTATTGCGCGATGTTTTTGCGCAATAAAAATTAATTGGAAAAATTTTAAATTTTATTTGAGAGTAGAAAAGTCTATAAACAAGAAAAGTGCTGATTAGCACTACTTAAATGGTAAGATTTCAGTTACTATACCATAAACATTTTTCGTCCATCCGTTAAGATGTCCACGATTATTACCTATTAGTAATCCTCGTTTGTCGTTTTTACCTTTTACTAAATGTGTAAAACAATTTCCCCGTACTTTACAAAAAACGATATCGCCTTCTTTACAATCTTGCCAATCCACAGGTTTTAAAACCACAGGTTGTCTAGATTTCAAAATTGGTAACATTGAGTTTCCTGGTTCCTTAGAGATAATTGTTTCTCCATTCAATAGCTTTTGAATTTTCCAATTCATAATTATTTGTATTTAAATTAAACATTAATTCAAAGACTATTGTTGAACAAAAAGTAAAAGAACGAATAACTTTATTCCTTTTAAAGTCGGTATAAAATTAGTTTTTATTTTTGTAAAGCAAACTATTTAATTGAAAAAGTTGACTTTACAAGAACGTTTTACCGACTTATTAAGTCGTTTTACAAATGATACTACGTTGATTTCTTCTTTATGAAAATCAATAGAATCAAAGTATACTGAAAAACACAGAACTTACCATAATCTTAAACATTTAGAAGAACTATTCTCTTATTTTGATGATTATAAAACTCATCTTGAACAACCTGATGTAGTAGCTTTTTCTATTTTTTATCATGATATCATTTATAACATTTGGAAAAAAGATAACGAAGAGAAAAGTGCAGATTTTGCCTTAGAAGTTTTGAGTACTTTAATACCAGAATTGAGGTTAGAGATTATTAAAGAACAGATTCTCGCTACAAAAACTCATGAAAGTGAACATTTAGATGCTCAATATTTAATTGATTTTGACTTAGCGATTTTAGGTCAGCCTTCTGAAGTGTATCAACAGTACTCTAAGTTAATTCGAACCGAATACAAACTTGTTCCTAGTCTATTATATAAACAAGGTAGAAAAAAAGTATTGCAACATTTTATTGACAAACCTTTTATTTATAAGACCGATACCTTTATTGCAAAATATGAGCAGCAAGCAAAAACAAATCTTAAAAAAGAATTAAACACACTTTAGGCATTGTTTTTGAAATGCTTTTTTTCATGAAAAGACTATTACTATTAATTGCTATTATTGGAAGCTTCTACAATGGAAATTCTCAATTAACTGCTGAGGAAGAAAACTACTTATCGGATCAAATTTTAAAAAGAGTAAATTCTCTAAGAAAATCAAAAAAAATTGCTCCTCTTGAAAAACATTTCGAATTAGATAGTGCTGCAAAATTTCATTCGAATTATATGTGTGAGAAAAATAAACTTACCCATCATCAATTAGAAAGGAAATTTGTAACACCAAAACATAGAATTGAAAAATACTCAAATGATTTTAAGGGATTTGGTGAGAATGTACTAAAATCTAGATCTATAAAACCTCCATTCACAAAAAGGAAGTTATCCTTACTAGCGAATTTAATGTTCAAGTCATGGAAAAACTCGGAAGGTCATTATAAAAATATGATTTCAAGAGAATTTTCACACTCTGGGTTTGGTTTTGCATATTATAAAAAAACAAAACAGATGTACGCTACTCATACTTTTGGAAAAAAGAGCACTCGTATCCCAAATCAACTTTCTGAAAATTCTTTCGGAATTGGTAGTAGCTATGACGACTGTCAAGAAATGTTGGATTACAGTAATATCCTAGCTAGTTTCGGAAATCGCATAAGTATTGAAGATGATGAAATCATTTTTAGATATCATAATTTTGAATACTTTAAAAAAATCTTTAAGGACGATAATGATGGATTGGCAGTAGATTTGGTTAAAAACGAGCAATTTGCTTGTAATAAGAGCAACACACTTGATGATTCACCCATTTATGATGGAATACTATTAAAACCAATTTATAAAGAAGAAATAATCCGCGGAAATAAAGCATTAAGTTCCTTTAGATTGAAAGTCTCTTTAGGAAAAGTTCCTCCGACATTCAATGCGACTGAATTTTCAGCAAATCTTATTTTAATTAATAATGGAAATAGATGTGACTATCGAGTTCCTATAACAATTCCACACTCGCAATACAGTTTAATCCCTATTGAACCTGAATTATTTGTTCCAAATACTCAATTAAAAACAGAAGGAACTTCTTTTGTTAAAGAAATTTATTTTGATTTTGGATCATCTAAAACCACATCCAATAGAATTATTTCAGACACCATTAATCAGAACAGTATTGAATCTATTGATATTAAAAGTTATACTTCAGTAGATGGTTCATATGCAAATAATAAGTATCTTTTTACCAAAAGAGCATCCTTCATTAAAAACTATTTACTTAAAAAGTACGGAAGAATTCAAAACAAAATTAAAATTGAATCTAAAGAAAACTGGGAGCTATTTGATTTTCAGTTAGAATTATATGGTTTTTCTAATCAATTAAATAATACTAAATCTAAAAAAAGACAATTTGCAAATACTAAACTAAAAAGTTTATTTAAATATCAATTTGGACAACAGAGAAAATCTAAAGCTCTTATTTATGAAAAAGGAACTTGGAATGTTTCAGATAAGAATCATGCAACTTATAATTTAATTGATGCATTACTTCATGATAACAGCAATCTTGCCAATGCAGCATTAATCGGATTATACAATCAAAAAAATGCGGGATATATTCTTGAACAAGATTTTATTCTGGATAGATTAATCCATAAAAAAGAACTCGTTCAAAACACCGCTGCTTTAATTGCGAAGAATATTCAGTTCTACCAAACTGATCTCATTATATATTACATTAATTATTGGATAAAACGGGCCAATGAGCTTTCAAAAAGTGCTAAAAAGAACCTCTTGAACTTGTATACAATTACTACAAGACAATTACTTATGTTCTGGGATGTTGATAATGAAAGACTCGCCAAAGTGTTACATCCAGAAAAAGTAAGAACCTTGTTCGAAGAAATGGAACAGGCAGAGCACAACAATACCTTATATTTAAATTATCATATGGCTATTATAAACTATTTCGCTCAGATTAATGACTATCAAAAAATATCAACGTCTTTTAATTACATTAGTAATTATTTTAGAAAGCAATCTTTAAAAATAGAAGACGATATTAAACTTGCTTTATTTTTTAATCAATGGAGTAGCTTTGATTTAACTTTAGAGTTATTAGCAAAACCTTATTTGAATGATCAATTAAATGAAGATGCACTATTTATTTATGCGCAAACATTAATGATTAATGACGGTTATTCTAAAGAATATCTAAGAGAAACAATTGTTGAAGAAGCTTTGAAAAAAAATAAAACAAGGTGGTGTGAATGGATTAAAAAAGATTTTCAAAATTTACGACATTCATTTATTAAAAATGCATATTGCAATTATTGTAAGTAACTATTATGGCTTCTAATAAAAACGCACTTATTCGCTACAAAACCATTGATCAATGTTTACGAAATACGATGCGTAAATGGACTTTAGATGATTTAATTAATGCATGTTCTGATGCTTTATATGAGTATGAAGGAAAGGATGTGTATGTAAGTAAACGAACTGTTCAGTTAGATATTCAAATGATGCGAAGTGATAAATTGGGTTATAATGCTCCTATTGAAGTTTATCAACGTAAGTATTATAAATATGCTGAAGAAGGTTATTCAATAATGAAAATTCCTGTTACGGAAAATGATGTTAAAGTAATGAATGATGCTATTCAAGTACTTCGTCAGTTTAAAGATTTTTCCTTGTTTAAAGAGATGGATGGTGTTTTAAAACGACTGGAAGATTCGGTATACTCTTCTCAAAAAAACAATAGAGCAATTATTCATTTGGATAAGAATGAACAGTTAAAAGGATTACATTTTATTGATCCTTTGTATAATGCAATTCAGAAAAAAATAGTTCTTGAAATTACTTATAAATCTTTCAAAGCTCGAAAAGAAAGTCAACTCATTGTTCATCCACAATTGTTGAAAGAATTCAATAATCGTTGGTTTTTAATTGTATATCACAAATCCGATTACATGAATTTGGCTTTAGATAGAATTGTAGCTATTAAAGAAGTATCGGGTCTTAATTATATTGATAAAAAAATCAGTGGCGACGAATACTTTAAAAATGTAATTGGTGTTACCGTTTCAAATTCAAGACCTCAACGCATAGAGTTTTGGATAGAAAGAAGATTGGCTCCTTATGTAATTACAAAGCCTTTTCATCATACGCAACGCGTTATTAAAGAAACTGAAGATGGTGTCATCTTTAATATCTTAGTTCAGCCCAACTTTGAATTGGAACGAGTTATTTTAGGGTATGGATCCTCTATTGAAATTCTAAAACCTCAGAAGTTAAGAACACAAATTCAAAAACAATTACATAAAGCGAGAAGTAGATATTATAATGATGATCTTGAAAAATAATGTATTCTAATTAAAAATTAGCCTCTTCTTCAAACAAATTTCATATTCCTTTTAAAATCTATGTTGAGTTATGCATTTGAAAAATATTCAACTATTTTCTATTTAATCGTAGCTTATTACGAATTTATTTCACTGAATTAACATAAAGAGCTATTTCAAACAAATTGAAAAGACTATTCAAGATATATATGATGTAAGATAACTAATAAGAGTTGTTAGAATAACAACAACATTAATCATCTAAGAGTTAAGTTATAATTTCATTATTTTATTTTAAATAAGAAGAAATAATGAATAAATTAAAAAGAACTCAATCTAAAAGTTGCTCTTATATTTTAAAGGCTTCATATTTTCATAGAAGTTATAGAAGAAAAAAGCAGAGATATGAAAATCAAAACTCATACTATAAAACTATCAAATATTTATCATAAGTATTTAGAGCAAAAACTAATTGTTAGAATAAGATTAACCACCAATGGTAATCATACTTCTATTTTGTTGATGTAAACTAGGATTTTCAAGTTTCTGCATAGAATCCATTCCTCCACGCATTTTATACTTTCTTTTAATCACTTTCTGAATAATTGGTTCAATGGATTTTCCCTCTCTTAATTTTGTTAATAGATTAGTTTCTGAATTTGAAAAAAGACAATTTTTAAGATTTCCATTAGCCGTTAAACGAATACGATTACAGGTATCGCAAAAAGGATTTGTTACTGAACTTATAATTCCGAAACTTCCTTTAAAAAATTTAATTTTATAATTCTTAGTAGTATCGTTTTTAGCGTCCGCTAATCGTTCAACATACTCTTTTTCAAACTCATCACACACGTTTCTCATAATTTCGTCATAAGAAATAATTTTTTCCTTTTCCCATTCATTACCATCAAATGGCATAAATTCAATAAAGCGAACAGAAATTGGAAGTTCTTTAGTGAGTTTAACAAAATCTATTATTTCAGTTTCGTTAAATCCTTTAATTAGAACAACATTTACTTTTACTCTGAATCCTTCATCAATTAAAAGTAATAAGTTTTCATATACTTTTTTAAACTGATCTCGTTTTGCGATATGTATAAACTTTTCTGTTGCCAAGGTATCTAAACTTATATTAACATCATTAACTCCATACCTTTTCAAAATGTTAATATGCCTGTCAATTAAAACAGCATTACTTGTAATTGACATTTGAACATTTAGTGCTGAAAGCATTTGAATTATTTTTGGAAAATCTTTTCTTAATAGTGGTTCACCTCCTGTTAACCGAATCTTATCAACACCATTTTTTACGAATACCTTTGCTATTTCATACACTTCTTCCGCCGTCATTATATGACTTTTTGGAGAAAGTGGCACACCGTTAATTGGCATGCAGTATGTGCAACGTAAATTGCATTTTTCGGTTAAAGAAATTCTTAAATAATTATGATTTCTTTCAAATGTATCTTGTAGTATGTTTAAGCTTTCAGACATTAATCGTGATTTCCACCTTTTAATATATTAAAAACATGTAATAGATGAGGAAAAACTGCATCCATAGATTCTTTTGCTCCATTAGTTGATCCTGGTAAAGCTAAAACCAATGTATCTCCAATTGTTCCTGCAACACTCCGAGATAACATAGCATAGGGCATTCGGTTTTGACCGTAATCTCTGATGGCTTCTTCAATTCCCGGAATTCTCCTTTCTAAGACTGGAATCAAAGCTTCCGGAGTTACATCTCGATAAGACAACCCTGTTCCTCCTGTAAAAATGACCAAATTATTCTCAGAAGCCCCTTCAATAGCTTTCTCTCTAATCTGTTGTAAATCATCAGGAATAATTTCATAACTAGAGATCACAACATTAGATTCTTCTAATTTATTAATAATTACTTTCCCTGTTTTATCTTCTTTTTTTCCTTCTACAATGGAATCAGAACAAACAATAACGCTCGCTGTTAATTGGGATTTATGTTTTATTTTGTAGCTGCTTTTACCTCCACTTTTTTCTAGTAATTTTATCGTACCAATTTCAACTTGCTTATCTATTGGTTTTAACATATCATACATAGTTAATGCAATAACACTTACTCCATGCATCGCTTCTACCTCAACACCAGTTTTGTAAATTGTTTTTACGATCATTTCAATTTTAACAGTTAATCCTTCAATGGTATAATTAACACCTGTAAACTCAACTGGTAGTGGGTGACAATCAGGTATTACATTGAATGTGTTTTTTACAGCTAGTAATCCAGCCGCTTTAGCAATTTCAAACACGTTCCCTTTTGGAACTAAATTATTCTCAATGGCATCAATTGTTTCTTGTTTACTCACTTTTAAAATAGCCTGAGCAGTAGCCAAACGAAGTGTATTTATTTTATGTGTAATATCTACCATTTACTAAGAATTTACTTTCCATTGATACGTTTGATCCTTGAATATTTCCTGTCCAAAAATTGGAACATCAGCCTTGATTCTTTCAACAACATATTCTAACGCCTCAAAAACAACTCTTCTTCTCGGGCTTGAAACAAAAACGAAAAGGCAGATTTCTCCTGTCTTCACTAATCCTATGCTGTGATATATTTGCACACAAGTCAGCTCAAACTTTTCAAAAGTAGCTTCTCTTATTTCATAAAATTTTAAATTGGCCATTTCTTCGTAAGCAGAATATTGAATTCCAGCAACGATTTTACCATTAATTTCATCTCCTCTTACTTGACCTAAAAAAATATTATGTGCTCCAATATTTCTTTGTGACTGGTATTTTTGAATAGAATTACCTATAAACTCAGCGGAAATGGCTCCTTCTCGAAATACATTATTTCTGCTCTTAATTTTCATTATTAATTATCCTAAAAATTACTATTTGTATTATTCGTAAATATTAAAACATATTAGAAACTTATAAAGATAAGATCTTTCTATCGCTCTATTTCATAAAATAATTTAATTAAATAAAAACCAACCATTGACTACTTATTTAATAAGTGTCATACAAGGCAATTGGAAGTTTAACAACTCTACAGAATAACTAGTTAAGCTTTTCTGATTTTTTTAATTAATGATATAGTTTTTCTAACGAGTAATTTTCGTTTATTCTAAATTAATCTAAAAATTCTGAATCTACATCCACATCTTTAATTTTAACAAGTTATAGTAACATTTACATACTTTATCTTCCTAAATACGTATGATTATTTTTCAGACCTAACTTTTATTTAGGTGTGATTTTAAACTAAGTTTTACTGAAAAATATATGAACAAAATGTTATTAGTAATTCACTATCATTTACTAATAGAAATTAAGTGCTGGTTTTAAATAAATATTTCATTAAGTAATCCTTTACTCTTTATTGATTATTTATGTGCATTATTTTTATTAAGGAGTTTTACATCTATCATACCATTAGAAAATATGATACTGTTGCTCTTATGACTTGAAGTTTATGCTTCAAATAGCTGTGAGATGGTTCAATCTAAATTGAAGTAGAAAAAAATATAAAATTGATGTTTAATCTATTTACTTTTCAACGTTTATAACTATTTCTTAGTAAAGTAATTGTCACTTAGTTTTGGTATCAACTAAACACTAACAGAATATCTTACTAGTTTTGAATTATTGATTTTATTGTAGCTCAAAAAGCTAGCCCAACTAAAATCCCAACACCTATACCAGCAGTTCCAATTAATATTTTTTCAAAAATGCTTTTACGTCTTTGACGCTTTCCTTCTTTATCGATAATATTAAGACTTTTTGTTGCTTTATCTAAGCTAGTTATAGTATAATCTAATGCTTTTTGAGTGCGGTCTAAAGTCTGTTGATTTCGTTCATATATTTTCAAGTCTAAACTATCTGATTCTTGAAAATTAAGTTTTAACTTCCTTTCTAAATCAATATTTCTGCGTAATGTTTCGGAATATTTCTCCACCAGTTCTTTAGTCATCTTGTCCTTATTAATAGTAGTTTGATAGATACTTTTCATAGCTAAAAATGACTTCTTGTTTACAAGATAAACTTCTGGCGTTTTAAATCTGTATAAACTATCTTTTTTAACTATTACAGGCTCTCCTATAAAATTTGCATACGAAGCTGGAATTTCAAGAATACGAACTGAATCTCTTGCTATCTGTCCAAAATTTGAAGCTTTAGAAAATAGAAATATCAGTAATATAATTTTTTTCATCATTTTATTTTTTGTCTTTGATTTTCTAATTAATACCGAAAAGTCCATCTAATATCAATCTGTCTTGGACTAACTTATCGTTTATTACTCTTATAGAATCTTTAATGCTTTCTAATTCTTGCCAATCTTTAGCATTTTTTCTTTTAAAATGAAATATTAATGAATCACGTTTATGAATAATAAAATCTTTTTTGGCTTTCATTTGTTCGAATTCTATTTTAAAATTTTCGAGCTCGGTTTTCGCGTTAAGCATATTATTCTTTGAAACTTTAAGTTCGTTTCGCACATTATCCAATTCTATTTCAATTATTTTCCAGTTAGAACTTGACTTAAACACTAAGTAACCTATAATTAACAAAATTATTATAGCTACTATTTGTAATAGCGTATTAATGTTATTACTTTTCATGAGGTTGGGTTGGTTAATTTTTGCACAAACTAAAATACTCGTATAACAAAACTAGCTGCACAAAATGATTAATTACTCTTGCGAACAAGACTTTTGTAAATTTAATATTTGTTTCTTATTCTATAGCTTAAATTTAAAGGGGTTTTACCCGAAAATTTTTGAGGGTTTTTATTGTTTCATTTCCTCAACAATTCAATAATAAGTTAAGAAGTATTGATATCTGATGTAACTCAAAAAGTACATCCATCTTAAATTATTATGACGTCTTAAATAGCACAATTAGTGATAATAAGAAATAATTGAATCGAATAATAATAATTCAAAAATTAAGCTTCTAATTTGACTACACATAATCTTTAATAATAGCAATACCTAAAATTCCTTTAAATATCGATTCATAAGCAACATTTTTTTATGCTAATAGAGAAATATTTCAACGGTATTCAGTGGGTTATCAAAATATAATATCTTTTAAATTACGAAATAAAAGCTTTTACCGAAGTACAGTTATAATGTATCTAAACGTTTAAACTGCTGTTAACACTATTTATAAATTTATTTTGTGACAATTAAATTGCGGTAATCATAAAATATTAAATAAAACTAAAATTTACTTTGTGAATCAAAAGAGTAAAATTTAAAGAATATTTACCTGCATTTATCAAATATTTAAAATAAAAATCCAATAGTTAAAACTATTGGATTTTCCTCTTTTTCATTTTCTTTTTTGGAGTATAGCAATTTCCCCCTCTATTTATTTCCTAACATTAGAATTTCATTACATACAATTTCGGTGATATATTTCTTTTCTCCTGTCTCATTTTCATACGATTTATAAACCAATCTACCTTCAATCATTACCTCACTTCCTTTATTTAAATAACTTTCAATAATTTCAGCAGTTTTACTCCAAGCAACTATATTGTGCCATTGTGTATCTGTTACCTTTTCTCCTTTTGAATTCTTGTAAGTTTCATTGGTAGCAATAGAAAATTTTGCTAATTTTTTACCAGATTCTAAAATGATTACTTCTGGTTTGTTTCCTAAATTCCCAATTAACTGTACTCTGTTTTTTAATGCGTTCATGTTATTTATTTTATTGTTTAACAGTTAAGACCTTGCCATTGAAAAATGACACTGCAAAGATGGACCACATTGAAAGATAGATTCGGTTGCAAAACAATTACTTTCGATTGTAAATATTTGTAGTCGATTACATTCAAATAATTTTATATATTTATGACCTATGGAAAAAAGAGAATGTTTAGAATGTGGTACTCCATTAAAAGGAAGAGCCGATCAGAAGTTTTGTTCAGATTACTGCAGAAATACTTACAATAATAAAGTTGATAAAGACACTAAAAATTTAATCCGAAACATCAATAATCGACTTAAAAAAAACTACAAGATTCTTTCTGAATTGAATTCAAGTGGTAAAACAAAAGCATCACGAACCAAATTATATGATAAAGGATTCGATTTTCAATTATTCACTTCACTTTATCAAACTAAAACTGGTAACACTTATTTTTATGTTTACAATCAAGGTTATTTGGCTTTGGAGAATGATCTTTTTTTATTGATTAAGAAGGAACTGTAACTATTTTATAAAAACAGGTACTAATAAAATAAAAACTGACTCATGGAACCATTTCTAATTCTAGTACCTATAATTTTCATTATTGTAATATGCTGCGGTTATTATTTTAATAACAAGCAATTTATCATTCGAACATTAAGAAAATTACCAAGTTCTGGAATAAGTGGTATTCGCACGAATCAATTAACTAAAGTAACAGGAAAAGCATTACATATTGAAAAACCTCTTATTGCTCCTTTCAGTAAAAGAGAATGTATTTTTTATAGTATAAAAATTGAAGAAAAGCGCAGTTCTGGAAATAGTTCTCACTGGGCTACTTTAGTAAAAGATGTTCGTTTTCAACCGTTTTATGTGCAAAAAAATGGAGAATATATGATTGTTAATCCATCTAAAAATCCAATTAATTATAAAGCTCATTTAGTAGTTGATAAGAAAGCTTCTTCTCATACATTTAAAGAAAGCACACCTGAATTTGAAGCACTACTTCGTAGTTATAATATTAAGAGTAAAGGATTTTTAGGATTCAAAAAAAATATTAGATATAGAGAAGCTATTATTGAAATTGGTGAAGAAATTACTGTAGCGGGTATTGCTAAATGGAAAAATTTAAAGGAACCAATTCCAAGCTATTCCTATTCAAAAATAGCTTCTTTAGAAAGCAATGAAAAACAAAAAATTATTATTACAGATTTACCAAGTAGAACAGTCAATAAAATACGATAGATTATACTACCATGAATTCCCTTTCATTTGTAAAGCTGCTTTTAAAATGTCTTTTTGACTAATTTGACCTACTAATTTACCATTTTCTACGATGGGAAATCTTCTTCTTTTAGATTCAAGAAATTTATTTGCCGCATCAAAAATATTCATGTTTCCATCAATAGTTTCTACTTCTTTCATCATCGCCTTTTGAACGGTATTATTCTGATCTACAGGTAAATTATAATATCTACTTTCTGAAATTTGTTTCATACAATCACCTTCGGAAATAATACCTATTAACTGATTTTGATTATTCACCACTGGCCCACCAGAAATCTTATTTTTTATCAAAATCTCTATAACCTCCACAATAGATTGATCCTCTTTAAAAGTAATTAAACTTTTCGTCATGTAGTCGGAAACCAATATTGGTTGTGAAGGTTTTGTTATAGTGGCGGCTCTTTTACCTTGAAAGCTTTTAATTCCCATAATACAAAGTTTTGATTCACTTAAATATACTGATTTATAGTTGTTTAAAAAATAAAATAGCTCTGTTATTTAATTTTTATATTTTTAAAATCATTAAAACTAATACGCTTAATTAATTCATTTTCACGATTAAGCTAAAGTGTTATACTTAAAAAGTATATCCATAGCTTACTTTGTAAAAAAATAATTGACTAATGAACACGACAAACAGAACGCTTACTTTATTTATATTAATTGCAGCTATATATTGGGGCTTTCACGATATGAAACCAAGTTATAACAATGAAAATATCATAGCTCAAGATGAACTTTCTGTAAATAATGCATTAAACCATTTAAAACGTATTGCTGTTAAACCTCATCATGTTGGAATCGATGAGCATAAAAAAGTTCAAACTTACTTATTCAAAGAACTCCAAAAAATTGGTTTACAACCCGAAATTCAAACTGCTACTGTTTTCAATAAAAAGTGGAAAGCGGGAACAACTGTTGAAAATATTATTGCCAAAATTAAAGGAACTTCTAATGGTAAATCATTAGTTGTGGCTAGTCATTATGATAGTAGTCCACACTCATCTATTGGTGCAGCTGACGCTGGATCGGGTATTGTAACGATTTTAGAAGGAATTAGAGCTTATTTGGCACAAAATAAAGTCCCAAAAAACGATATAATTATTCTCTTCTCTGATGCAGAAGAATTAGGACTATTGGGAGCAGAAGCATTCGTACAATATCATCCAGAAGCTAAAAATGTTGGCTTAGTGTTAAATTTTGAAGCTCGTGGAAGTGGTGGGCCTAGTTATATGCTCATGGAAACCAACGGAAAAAACAGTATTCTTATCGATGAATTTTTAAAAGCGAACCCGAACTTTCCGGCTGCAAATTCACTTATGTATAGCGTTTATAAAATGCTGCCAAATGATACTGACTTGACAGTTTTTAGAGAAGGTGGAAATATTAACGGTTTTAACTTTGCCTTCATTGGCGATCATTTCGATTATCACACAGTTCAAGACAACTATGTCAGGTTAGATAGATCGTCATTAGCACACCAAAAAGATTATTTCGTAAGTAATTTAAAACATTTTTCTGAAATTGATTTGTCCAAATTGAATAGTAATGAAGATTACGTTTTTGTTAATTTCCCATTTTTAGATTTACTGACCTTTCCTTTCAAATGGATTTTACCTTTAATTGTTTTTGCTTTAATTCTTACTTTTAGCCTCATAATTTTTGGAATAAAGAACAAAAAACTCACTATCAAAGGGATTTTTAATGGGGTAATTCCTTTCAAAGGATCAGTGATCCTCGTCACACTTTTTAATTGGATCCTTTGGGAAATTATACTTTTTATTCATCCCGGTTACCAAGATATTTTACACGGATTCACCTATAATGGTTATATGTACATTTCAGCTTTCTGTTTACTTGATATTTGGTTAATTTTTAAAATTTATCAGAAGTTTACTAAAGTAAATTCAGCTGATTTGCTAGTTTTTCCAATACTATTTTGGATTATTATTAATGTTTTAATTTACTTTTATTTAAAAGGTGCAGCATTCTTCCTACTTCCAACATTTATCGGAATTATTTCTCTCGCCATTCTAATATTTGGTAATAAGAAACCAAAGAATTTAATACTAGGTATATTAGCCATACCAACCCTTTATATTTTTGCGCCGTTAATAAAAATGTTTCCAGTTGGTTTAGGGTTAAAAAACCTTTTTATTTCTGGATTATTTATCGCTCTTGTTACAGGATTAGTTGTTCCTGTTTTTCATACAAAAAACAGAAAAAACTCTTGGACAATTTTGGCTGGTATCGGAGCAATAGTTTTCTTTTTATTAGCCACATTTAATAGCGGTTTTTCCATTGAAAAAAGAAAGCCAAATAGTTTAGTTTACATTCAAGATGTTGACACCAAAAAAGCTTATTGGGGAACTTACAATAAAACACTAGATAATTATACACAACAAATTTTCGATAAAAGTTTTTCTAAAGGAAGTATTGAAAATGCCGAAACTACAAACAAATACAGTAGAAAGTTTAACTATCAAAAGCAAGCTGACTATAAAGAAATTAAAACGTCCTTAATTACTACAAATAGAGATACTGTTGTTGGAAGTAATCGTTCCATTTGGCTAACATTGACTCCTCAAAGAGATATTACAACGTTTGAAATAATTAACAATAACAACATCAAAATCAATTCTCTTACTGCAAATGGAGTCAACTTATATAATAAAGTAACTGATTTAAAAAGACGAACCTTATTAACTTATCATTTAGGAAATCAAGATAAACAACTTGAACTTCAATTAGATTTCGAGAAAAACCAAGAATTGAATTTAATTATAAATGAAATTTCAAATGACTTATTAACGCATCCTAAATTCAATTTAAAGCCAAGAGAAGATCATATGATGCCAATGCCTTTTGTAACTAACGACGCCATTATTAGTAGCAAGCAAATAATCATCAACTAAATTTATTTGTATAAAAATATATAAGTAAATCTCTGGTTCACTATTTTACGTATCTTTGTACTTATGAACTCAGTGTTATTATTTATAAGCGGTCCGGAGATTTTTGTAATTTTTGCAATTGTTTTAATAGTATTTGGGCCTAATAAAATTCCTGAAATAGCTCGTGGACTTGGAAAAGGTATGCGTCAAGTTAAAGATGCTACGAACGAAATAAAACGAGAAATTAACGATAGTGCTAAAAACCAAGGAATAGATACGGATATCGTTTCAGATATAAACAAAGAAGTAGAACAAGTTAAAGACAATATCGATGATTTAACTGGTCCTATAAAGAGAAACATGTAAAATTATTTTTATTTTACACGACTCACTGTTAAACCGTCTCGAATAGGTAATAAAACGGTTTCAATTCTATCATCTTCATTCAACAAACGATTGTACTCAAGTAGCACTTTAGTGTCGAAATCTCTTTCTTCTAAAGGTTCAACAACTTTTCCGCTCCATAATACATTATCGGATAAAATAATGCCTCCTTTGTTCATTTTACCAATTATTAATTCGAAATAATTAGGATAATTGGATTTATCCGCATCAATAAATACTAAGTCGAATTTCTCCTCAATTGATGGAATAATTTCGATAGCATTTCCAACGTATTGTTTTATTTGATTTACAAAAGAAGATTTTTGAAAGTATTTATATTGAAGTTCTTCCAGTTCTTCATTTTTATCAATCGTATGTAAAATTCCATTTTCTTGAAGCCCCTCTGCTAAACATAAAGCAGAATAACCCGTATATGTTCCTATTTCTAAAATTGTCTTTGGAGCTATCAATTTAGAAATCATACTCAATACTCTTCCTTGAAAAGCACCACTTAACATTCTTGGATTCAAAACCTTTTGCCAAGTTTCTCTACTTAAGTCTTTCAAAAGTTGTGGCTCTTGTTGAGAATGTTGTATTACATAATTATCAATATCTTCAGGTAAAAAATGCATTGGGATAAAATTTAAAAAAATGGAATTTATCTTAAAATAAAGTAAATACCATTCAATATCATCAAAAATCAATAAACGTTCTTCTAATAAAAAATTAGCTTGTCATTTCTCTTAGTTTCTCTTTTAATAATTCTTTATCTTCTTCTTTCATACGATGAACATTTTTCTTACAATCAATTGCTTTTGATTTAAATATGTTCGTTAGCTTAGCATTCTGCTTAGAATACTTTGCGCAAAACTTACAAAAAATTATATGAATGTTTAGTTTTACTTTCTCCAAGAGAGTAGCCTCGTTGTATTGAGATTTATTACAAATCTCATTTGCTTCTTGACAGGTAATTTTTAAAAATTTAAACATTTCTTACTTATTGAACCAATTTTTTTCCATGCAACTTCTTAATTGCACTCTTGCTCTATGGATAATCACCCAAAGGTTTGACGGAGATATATCTAACTCCTTACAAATTTCTTCAGTTTCAAACTCTTGAATCGTTTTCATTCTGAAAACCATTGCATATTTTTCTGG
This sequence comes from Tenacibaculum sp. SZ-18, assembly GCF_002813915.1. Taxonomy (NCBI): domain Bacteria; kingdom Pseudomonadati; phylum Bacteroidota; class Flavobacteriia; order Flavobacteriales; family Flavobacteriaceae; genus Tenacibaculum; species Tenacibaculum sp. SZ-18. The sequence continues at coordinate 3,252,125 of NZ_CP019335.1, forward strand.
AAGATGATCAATACAATCATCAATTTGTTTTTTTAATTCTTCGTTTTCTATTTCCTTCTCAGTTTGGCTATTCCATGACTGGGGTACACGTTCTTCAATCCAATTACCTTCCTTTTCGCCATCTTCATAAAAACTCATTCGAACTTCCGACTGTCCTTTTTTAGAGTTAATTTTTCTGTAGTAATCAATTATTTTACGTTTCAAAATAGAAATTAGCCAGGTCCTTTCAGTTGATTTCCCTTCGAAATTCTTCGCTGATCTTAAGCCTGCAAAGAAAGTTTCCTGGACCAAATCCTTCGCAATATCAGAACTATTTACTCTAATAACTGCATAATTAAATAGATAATCAGAATAGTTATCTACCCAATTTTCAGGGCTTAAAAATTGGTTTTTACTAGTTTCACTCACGCTCTAAAGATACATTATTTTTTTCTTGTCCTAACTTACAACCTACTCTCTTTCCCATGTCAACAATAAAAATAATTATCCATTTACCACTAATATTAAACATCTGAAATGAATTTGCTCCACAATGACTAAAATTAATATCATCATAAAATTCATGAGGAGTCCAAACAGAAGCTAAATTTCCGTCAATTTTCATATCGTCTGAAAATAATTTTTGGAAATAAACATCTTTCTTCTTTACTCATAAAAGCTGTTTGAATTTTAATGTTCCTTTGTAATGTTACTTACATTTGACGAATTCCCAGTGCGTAATCCTTCAAAAAACATTCAACTAACTTCTTTAATCACTGCTTTTTCCGAGGTGTCTTGAGGATTCATTTTTGTACTCAAAATTATTGAGAAAATAAAGATTATGAAAAATCTTATAGTTTCAAGTTTTATGTAAAGCTATAAAAAAGACTCACATTCCCTTCAAATAAACAATATATTAACCTGTTTCCTGTATTTTGTCTATTTTTACGCAAACTAAAAAATAACAGATGTCTGTAGCAAAAAAAGAATACAAAAAAGTTACTGTAAAGTCATTGGTAGAGATGAAAAGTAACAATGAAAAAATTTCAATGTTAACTGCCTATGATTATACGATGGCTAAAATTGTTGATGATGCTGGAATTGATGTTATTCTAGTTGGTGATTCTGCCTCGAATGTAATGGCTGGACACGAAACCACGTTACCAATTACATTAGATCAAATGATTTATCATGCAAGTTCGGTTGTAAGAGCTATTGATCGTTGTTTAGTTGTTGTTGATTTACCTTTCGGAACTTACCAAGGAAATTCAAAACAAGCTTTAGATTCTGCAATTCGTATTATGAAAGAATCTGGCGGACATGCTGTAAAACTTGAAGGTGGAGCAGAAATTGAGCAATCTATTTCTAGAATTTTAACCGCTGGAATTCCTGTAATGGGACATTTAGGTTTAACTCCGCAATCTATCTATAAATTCGGAACATACACGGTAAGAGCGAAAGAAGAGGAAGAAGCTATAAAACTAAAAGAAGATGCTAAATTATTAGAACAATTAGGCTGTTTTGCTTTAGTTTTAGAAAAAGTTCCTGCTAAATTAGCTCAAGAAGTTGCTGAAAGCATTTCTATTCCTGTTATTGGAATTGGTGCCGGAAGCGGTGTTGATGGACAGGTTTTAGTAATGCATGATATGTTGGGTATGACTCATGAATTTAATCCACGTTTTTTACGTAGATATTTAGACTTACATAGTGAAATGACCAATGCTTTCAAACAGTATATTACTGATGTAAAAAACGTTGATTTTCCAAATGAGAAAGAACAGTATTAAAAACTGTGTTTATAGTTAAAATGAAAAAGAGTGTTTTTTTTGGAATCTTATTCCTTTCATCTTTGTGTTATGCACAAAACGGTTTTATTGAGGTAGAAGTAAAAGATACTATTCGATCTAAAGTTCTAAAGTATGAATACTCTTTAGAAATTTTAAATACTACAAACGAAGTGAACTTTGTTCAAACTGGATCAAAGACTAAAAAGGAACGAATAAATGAGAAAAAAAATGAACTAAAAGAGAAAATTGAGGATATTCTTAAAAAGGGAAAATATATTTACAGAAAACCTGTAAACTATAACTCTTTAGTAAACTCTTATAACTTTTCAGATAAAGCTTTTATTATAACAATAAAAAATAAACAAGAACTTCAAAGGACATATAACCTTTTTAAAGATTTTGAGGATGTGAATATTTCTCTAGAAGAAACATTTTTTAAAGATGATAAAGACTCAGAAAAGAGATTGTTTAAAAAGCTTTTGCAAAAAGCAAAGAATAAAGCTTTAATGATTGCTGAGCTGTCAGATTTGAAATTAGGAAAAGTTCAAGAAGTAAAAGAAGTAAAAGAAATTGATAATTTAAGCTTTAATATAATGGACTTTTATATCAATACCAATATGAATAAAAGTAGCTCAAAATCCTTTTTCACTAACCAAAGCAAAGCAATTGTTGTTAAATTCATAGCTGAATAATGAAAGTTCTTCATCTCGATACTAATCATCCTTTATTAATTAATCAATTCGAAGATTTAGGTTTTACAAATCACGAAGACTATACTTCGTTAAAAGATGAAATAGAAGCAAAAATCCATAAATACGATGGAATTGTAATCAGAAGTAGATTTACAATTGATCAACAATTTTTGGATAAAGCAACAAATCTAAAATTTATTGGCCGTGTTGGTGCTGGACTCGAAAATATTGATTGTGATTATGCACAACAAAAAAACATTGAATTAGTTTCGGCTCCTGAAGGGAATAGAAATGCAGTTGGTGAACATGCTTTAGGAATGTTACTTTCTTTATTCAACAAATTGAATAAAGCGGATAAAGAAGTTCGACAAGGAAAATGGTTACGAGAAAATAATCGTGGAATTGAACTAGACGGCAAAACAGTTGGGTTAATCGGTTATGGAAATATGGGAAAAGCCTTTGCTAAAAAACTTAGAGGTTTTGATGTTGAGGTTCTGTGTTACGATATAAAATCAAATGTTGGAGACCAAAATTGCAAGCAAGTTTCATTGGAAGAACTTCAAGAAAAATCTGAAGTATTGAGTCTTCATACTCCACAAACAGAATTAACCATGAATATGGTTAACGAATCATTTATTAATGACTTTAAAAAACCATTTTGGTTAATCAATACGGCAAGAGGAAAATCTGTTATCACAAAAGACTTAGTTGCTGCTATTGAATCTGGAAAAATTTTAGGCGCAGGTTTAGATGTTTTAGAATACGAGAAAAAATCGTTTGAAAATCTTTTTACAGATTCAGAGATGCCTGAAGCTTTTCAATATTTAATCAACTCAGAAAATGTTTTACTATCGCCTCATGTAGCAGGATGGACTATAGAAAGTAAAGAAAAACTAGCACAAACAATTGTTGACAAAGTCAAGAAGAAATTCTGTTAGTTTATCTCTAATCATTAAATATTAGAAAATTATTTCATTTTTTAACCCTTACTCAAAAGGTAAATCTGTAATGAACTTATAAGAAACAAACCAAGAATAAGTAAGTAAAAAAATTAGATATTCAGAACAACTTGTTCAATTGAAAAATAACTATTTTTCCTAACATACTAATTTCACAAGTAAATATAAATTTGAAGTTTAACTCCAATTAATTTCAGTGATATTGGTGAATAAAGAAGAAACAAACTGAAAGAATCCTGCAAAAAATTAATGTAATAATAGGATGAAAGATTTAAAAATAAAGAAATCTGATTATTATTAGAAAACAAATTGGAAACTATTGTTAAATTTAAAGATGAATATAGTTCTCTGGCAGTAATGTGAAATATTTTTTATAACAATAGCATTACGAACATGAATTTATACTATTTCTCTTAAAGTCTGCAGCCTGAGTTATTAAATCTAAAGTAACCTCATAAATTGGTTTTTTGATCATTTTACTTTTTAACCAAGCATAGAAACTCATCACAAAAATATCTTCTTGTTTCGCACCAATCCAATCAAAAGAATTCTCAACGGCATCTAGAAAAATTTCAGATGTTACAGACTTCGGATTATCATAGTACTGTTCTACATATTTCAAGAAAATCAAAACTCGTTCCTGACCTACCTCCTTAATATAAGATCCGTATTGACGTTTAAACCTTGTAATTCTATTTTCAAACAGGTCAAACTTATCAAGTTCTACAAGCAATAAAATTTCAATCAAACTTTTTTTGATTACCCATTCTTTCCCTACTTTTTCTAAATACCAATTATCTGTATGATATAATTTCGATAATAAACTGTATGACGTCTTTAGCTCTTCCTTTTGAAAATAAAACACGACTAAACACAAATGTAAATCTAAAGCTCCAACCATATCTAAATGTTTCTTTTTCATGATCGTTTCAAGCCTTTCAATCGCTTTATTTTGATTGTTGGTGTAATTTAGATTTAAGGTGTAGAGTAACTCATATTTTAGTCTAAAAATACGTTCGTACTTTTTTTTGTTCTTTAGAATTTCATTGTCCATTAATTCTAAAAATTGCATCGATTTTCCAAATTGTTTTGTTCTAAAAAGTGTATTAGCAATCATATATAATACATGGATATGAAAAAAACGTTCTCTATCTTTATTTGGATGTTCTTTTAATACCTCATACATTTCTAACATAAATGACTCGATTTGCAAATAATCTTTCGATACAAATGCAGAGATACTTGCAATCATTAACAATTGATATAAGGATTTAAAGGATAAGAACTCATTAATATCTATATCTTGTTCCTGTAGAATTCGTACAACGATTTTTTGAAAATTAATTATCTCACCTTTAGTTGTAATTTGATATAATATGGCTCTTACTTTAGCATATACGATATTTAGTTCTTCTTCTAGCCGAGCCTGTTTTCTGTAGAAGTTATACGACTCAATTAATTGATTTAAATCTTCTTTATTATTGGCATGTGCAAATTGAATTCTTAAGTGGTAAATTTCATTGAGGTATGGATAGAGTTGATATTCCTTCGCAATTTTTGATGCTTTCGCCAGCAATTTATACCCTAAAACAAATTGTTGCTGTTGCAAAAAGGAACGTGCTACCAATATATATTTAATCACGGCTACCTTTTCCGAATTTTCTTCTTCTAAATTTACTGCAGCTAAAAACTCAATTAAAGACTCATACAACCTTTTTCTTAATGCATGATAGGCATCTTTCTTTCCATTTGAATACAATCGCCTACAAATCTGCTCTGAAGAAAACTCATCGGTATACAAATACTTGAATAACTCAATATTTTTAACATCGGACCTTTTATTCTTTTTATTCAAAAAACCAATAAATCGATTGGCTTCTTCTGAAGAAAAAGAGGAAATCAATAATTTTAAACTCATTTTATATCGTAAGTTTTTAGAGTTTATTATTAGTATTTAATAATGATAAACTTAATTAAAAAAATTATATATCATCAGTTTTAAATAAAAATTGTTTTTCATAAGAACTGAGATCACAGCATCTTTGAAGTGTAATTATTTAAAATAAATTATTATGGATTATCAAACAACAGTTTCAAATAAAGAAGCTACAAACAAAAAGGAAAAAATGAGAAAAAACACCATTTATGACCAAAAACCAACTCCTGCATTTGTTGGAGCGTCATGGGCTAGTTTGTTCGTGGGAACAATTGCTTTTTGTATCGGTTTATGGAATGCTGATATGTTATTAAATGAAAAAGGATACTATTTTACCATTTTATTATTCGGGTTATTCTCGGTTATTTCTGTTCAAAAAGCAGTTCGAGATAAACTTGAAGGTATTGAAGTAACTAAAATGTATTATAGCATTAGTTGGGCAACAACTGTTATTTCTATTGTGCTACTAATTATAGGATTATGGAATGCTGATTTAGAATTAAGTGAAAAAGGATTTTACGGAATATCATTCATGTTAAGTATATATGCTGCTATTACTGTTCAAAAGAACACTAGAGATATTGCTTATATCGAGAGAAATCAGAAGGATAAGGATTTGTTTTGATAATTCGATTAGCTTAATAGTTGATCAAAGCCTAACAATATGAGATTGTTAGGTTTCTTTTTTATTTTATAAATTTGAGAAGTAACTAACTTTAAATCAAAAAAAATGTCTGAAGAAAACAACAATTTAGAAGATCATGCTAAGGACGCTAATGAAAATGTAGAAAACACAGTGAATGAAGCTGAAGAAAACGCGGAAGAAATAGCAAACGAAACTACTGGAGATGCTGAAGAGGCTGGTAAATCTGCGAAAGATGCATTTAATGAAGCTGCTGATAAAGCAACTGAAATGGCGGGAGAAGCAAAAGAAGCTTTTAAAGAAGCAGCGAATAAAGCAGGTGAATATGCTAAAGTTGCAGAAGAAAAGATTTCTGAATTTGCTGGAGAAGCTGGAGAAAAACTTGCCGATCTAGCAGATGATGCGAAAGATGCATATAACGATACAAAAGAAAAAGTAAAAGAGGTATTAGCTAGTGAAGAAGCTCAAAAAATTAAAGCAAAAGCAAATGAATTTGCCGAAGAAACAAAAGAAGCTTTAAGTGAAGCTGCCGAAAAAGCAGTAGACTTAGCAGAAGAAGCTGCTGAAGAATTAAAGGAGGTAAAAGGAAAAGCAAGAGGCTTTTTTCAGCGCCTTTTTGGAAAAAAATAAAAACACTAAGCCTATCGTTTTAATGATAGGCTTTAAATAAACTTATTTACCTGCTCAACTATACAAACAATATAAGCACATAATATATTTTTTAAACTATTTTTAATAGATTCAATATTATTATATGTTGTGTTATTTTTCCTTGTGTAAATTCTCTTGTGCTTTCTGTTCCAATTCAGTCTGAAATTCTTCCAAAACAGGCTTAACGGTACTCTCTGGAAGATCAGATACTTTTATATACATTAAGCCATCAATTGCGTTATTAAATTTGGGATCAACATTAAAAGCTACCAATCGAGCATTTTGCTTTACGTACTTTTTAATTAATACGGGAATTCTTAGCGCTCCTGGTTCAATTTCATCAATTACTTTATCAAATTTATTCATATCTGATTGGGTAGCATCAAATACAAAGTCCTTATCACCATCTTTAAGCTTAACTTTAAACTCTTTCTTTGGATGGATATATTGAGCAACATAAGGATCATAGTAATGCGATTTCATAAACTCGATCATTAATGATTTTGAAAACTCCGAAAACTGATTACTAATACTTACACCACCCATTAAATACTTATATATAGGATAACGTAATGTTACGTGAACAATTCCTTTCCAAAGTAAAAACAGAGGCATTGGTTTTTGCTGATATTGTTTTACAATAAAGGCTCTACCCATTTCAATAGTTTTCTCCATCATAGGATGAAGTTCTGGTTCAATTTTAAATAATGATTGAACATAGAAACCATTTATTCCGTATCTCTTATAGATATCTTTTCCCAATCCCATGCGGTAAGCTCCTACTACTTGATTCGTATTATTATCCCACAATAATAAATGATGATAATATTTATCAAACTTATCTAAATCTATAGAATTATTAGTACCTTCTCCAACTTCTCTGAATGTAATCTCACGAAGTCTTCCAATTTCATGAAGGATATTTGGAATATCTTTTGCATCAGTAAAAAAAACTTCGTAATTTTTACTTTCCAGCATTCGTTTTCCGTGGTCTCTTAATCCATCAATTTCTTTAACAAATAACTCAGGATTTCTCTGTGAGGTAATCTTTTTCGCTTTCTTGGGGATCTTTAACTTTTGAGTTGAAATTAATTTCTGATTCTTCTCAAAAGGATTTGCCAACATGTACGTTTTCTTACGTAAAAACTCGTAAAATGCTGGAATTTCTTTATAGTTATCTTGATCTTTTACAGAGATAGGTTTTCCTATTCTAACCTTAATAACTCTATTCTTTTGTGAAAGTAATTCTGATGGTAATTTAGCTGTACGTAACGTATCGCTAATTTTTGATAAAATATAAAATAATCTACTATTCTTAGCGTGAAAGTAAATAGGAATTACAGGAACCTTAGCTTTTTTAATCAACTTAACAGCTCCTTCTTCCCATTCTTTATCAACCATTAACTTTCCGTCTTTATATGTTGATACTTCACCAGCCGGAAAAATACCTAATGGTTTTCCTTCTCTTAGATGTAATAAAGAATTTTTTATTCCTGCAACACTAGATTTAGCATCTTTGTGATTTTCAAAAGGATTCACTGGCATTACATAAGGCTTTAATGGATCTGCTCTATGCAATAAAAAATTCGCTATAATCTTATAATCTGGACGATGCTCTACTAATAATCTTAAAAGCAAAATACCATCTATTCCTCCTAATGGGTGATTAGAAATGGTAATAAATGGCCCCTCTTTAGGGATACGTTTAAAATCTTCTTCTGGAATTTCAAACTCAATTTGAAACTCACCTAAAAGTCCTTTTAAAAATGGTAAATCGTTAAGATGTTTATACTTGTTATAAACTTTATTTACTCTCGATATCCTTGAAACTTTCATTAGTAACCAACCAATAAACGTTCCTATAATACCTAGTTTATCAACTTTTATAACCTTTGCAACTTCTTTAGATGTAACTAAACCCATAGTTTGGTGTTAACGTAAACCGCAAATATATAAGAAAATTGTTTGTCTTAGGTTTTTTCTTGAATAACTAACTGGGCTGTTTCTGTATTAATCTGTCTTATAATTGCCCTTCCTTTACTTTTTATACTCTCAATCGCTTGGTCATTAAAATGTCTTACTGTATATAAAGTAACGTCTTTATATGACTTCATGTTAAAGGAAGATTTTAGATCATTATAAAACTTATCGAAGTTATTAAATTTATCTTCAATACACACAGAAAAGCTAATTGCTGAGTTTTGAATCAAGTTTACTTTCAATTTATAATCGTGTAATTTTTTGAAAACTGCACTTATATTATCCTCAACCATGAATGAAAAATCTTTGGCTGAAACAGAAACCAACGTTTGATTTTTCTTTACAATATAACATGGTATTTCAGGCTCAATTCCTTTTGCACTTCCTGTAACCGCAGTTCCTTCAAGATTTAAATCTTCAAATGAACGAACAGATAAAGGAATTTGTTTTTGTTCTAACGGTTGAATTGTTTTTGGGTGAATTACAGAAGCTCCATAAAATGCCATTTCTATCGCCTCTGTGTATGAGATATTTCTTAACAACTCCGTATCTTCAAAAACTCTTGGATCTGCATTTAAAACTCCCTGAACATCTTTCCAAATAGTAACACTATCAGCATTTAAACAATATGCAAAAATTCCTGCCGTATAATCAGAACCTTCTCTACCTAATGTTGTGGTATATTCTCCATTATTTCCTAAGAAACCTTGGGTAATGTTAAGTTTAGAAGTATCTACTTTTTCTTTGATAATTTTCTCGGTAAGTTCCCAATTAATTTTGGCATCTCGATAATTACTATCTGTTTTTACGTATTCTCGAACATCTAACCATTTATTGTCAACTCCAATATTTGCTAAATATGCACTAACAATTGTTGTAGAAAGTAATTCTCCAAAACCAACTAATTGATCATATATATAATTATAATCTTTTGATGTATTGATTGCCATTCTACCGGCAAGCTCTCCAAATAAATATGTTACTTTATTATAAATTTCATCATTTTTATCAAACAATCCATCCATCATAAACGTATGGAAATCTTTAATTGCTTGCAATGCTTCATTTAAATCATCTGAACCGTCGACATACGCTTTTATCAGACGTTCGAAAGCATTAGTCATTTTTCCCATAGCAGAAATAACAACCAGTGTATTTTCAATTCCTTCATGCTGTAACACTCGTGCTAAATTTCTCACTGCATCAGGACTTTTTACCGATGCTCCTCCAAACTTAAAAATTCTCATTTATAAATTTTTCTAAATTTTGTTTATCCATTTGAGCAACGTCCCAATCTCTTAAAACCTTAGCTCCTGTATTTTCATAGAAATTGATAGCATTTGTGTTCCAATCTAATACTTCCCAAGCAACTCGATTGTAATTGTTATCATACGCGTATTTTAATACTGCTCCGTACAATTCTTTCCCTGCGCCAATTCCTCTTTTAGATTCCGTAACCATTAAATCTTCTAAATGAAGTGCCTTGCCTTTCCATGTAGAATATCTTTCATAGAACAAGGCCATCCCAATAATAGTTCCGTCTGTTTCCTCGGCTACAAAAGTTTTAAACTTAGGGTTTTCTGAAAACCCATCTCTGATTAAATCTTTCGTACTAATTTCAACAGCATTTGGTTCTTTCTCAAAAACGGCCAACTCAACAATTAAATCTAAAATTGCTTTAACGTCATTTTTGTTTCCTTGTCGAATTGTAAAACTCATTTTTCAAAAATTTATGCAAAAATACTTTTTATCATACTTGGTTAAAAAAAATTACAAATTACAACACATCATTATGTTTTGTTGATTTTTTATCAAAATTTATTCTAGAAAAAATTACCCTACTAAATCGTTGTCGTTCAACAAAAAGTTGGCATCTTTGCAAAGACTAAATATTCTAAATCGTTCTATGGCAAAAAAAAATCAAACGCTTGGTGAATTTATTATAGAAAACCAGGCTTCTTTCAAATATACTTCAGGAGAACTTTCAAGATTGATTAATTCGATTCGTTTAGCGGCTAAGGTTGTTAATCATGAAGTAAATAAAGCAGGCTTAGTTGATATCATTGGAGCTGCTGGTGAAACCAATATTCAAGGTGAAGATCAACAGAAATTAGATGTTTATGCTAATGACAAATTTATTCAAACTTTAACCAATAGAAATATAGTTTGTGGTATTGCCAGCGAAGAGGAAGATGATTTTATTGTAGTTAATAGCCAAGATGAAAACCACCAAAATAAATACGTTGTATTGATTGATCCGTTAGATGGTTCTTCAAATATTGATGTAAACGTTTCTGTAGGAACTATTTTCTCAATTTACAGAAGAGTAACTCCTGTAGGAACTCCTGTAAGCAAAGAAGATTTTTTACAAAAAGGTAGTGAGCAAGTTGCGGCAGGATATGTAGTTTACGGAACATCAACCATGTTGGTCTACACTACTGGAGATGGAGTAAACGGTTTTACGTTAAATCCAGCAATTGGAACATTCTATTTATCTCATCCTAATATGGAATTCCCAGTGGATGGAAAAATTTATTCTGTAAATGAAGGAAACTATATCCATTTTCCAATCGGGGTTAAAAAATATATTAAATATTGCCAAGAGGAGGAAGGAGACAGACCATATACAAGTAGGTATATAGGATCATTGGTTTCAGATTTTCATAGAAATATGATTAAAGGAGGAATTTACATGTACCCAAAAAGCTCTAAAAACTCAAATGGAAAATTACGTTTATTGTATGAATGTAACCCTATGGCATTCCTCGCGGAGCAAGCAAAAGGGAAGGCAAGTGATGGTTTTAATAGAATTATGGATGTGCAGCCTACTGAGTTACATCAGAGAATTCCTTTTTTCTGTGGAAGTAAAAATATGGTAGAGAAAGCTGAAGAATTTATGAAAGAATATTCTTAGAGATTTGAAACGTTAAATAGATCATATAAAAATCTTATAAACGAATAAGAAATCTAATAGCACTACAAATTGTTAGTCCTATTTTTTTGCAGTAACTTTGTATATATAAATCAGTAATCAAATAAACAAAAATTATGGCTTTTGAATTACCAGAATTAGGATACGCTTATGATGCGTTAGAACCAAATATAGATGCAAGAACAATGGAAATCCACCATTCTAAGCATCATAATGGATACACTACAAAATTAAATGCTGCCATCGAAGGAACAGATTTAGACGGAAAGTCAATTGAAGATATTTTAACAAACTTAGATATGAACAACGCTGGTGTTCGTAATAACGGAGGTGGTTTCTACAATCACTCTTTATTTTGGACAGTAATGAATCCAGAAGACAGAGGATATTTATCAGGTGAGTTAAAAGATGCTATCGAGGCTGAATTTGGTTCAAAAGAAGCTTTTATTGATGCTTTCTCTAAGGCTGCAGCTACTCAATTTGGTTCTGGATGGGCATGGTTATGTGTGCATAAAGGAGGTAAAGTTGAAGTATGTTCTACTCCAAACCAAGATAACCCGTTAATGCCAGGTGTTACTTGCGGTGGAACTCCAATCTTAGGATTGGACGTATGGGAACATGCATATTATCTAAATTATCAAAACAGAAGACCAGATTATATTGATGCTTTCTTTAAAGTAATCAACTGGAATGAAGTTGAAAGAAGATATGCTGAAGCTAAGTAATTAGTTTAGTAATTTTCTATTACCATAAACAAAAAGCACCCATTTTGGGTGCTTTTTTTCGCTTTAATTTTTTTTGAAAGTGCAAAACTTTTTAGACCCTTTCATTTAAAGTTTGTTGTTTGTTATATTTCAAGTAACATTTCTTTTCAAAAAGGCAAAAAGCGAATGTGTCTTCAATAAATTCTTCACAGAAGACGATAGTAACAAATTAAAATACATAAGCGAACTCAACGTTAAAATGAAGAATCCGAACTCTGTTTCTTTTGGGATTATTTCTACTATTAAATTCATTAACTATATTTTTTGTACCAATTGATATATTGTAATCAAAAGTTTAAACTCTTAATTCATTTGTTATCATTGCTTTCATTACTTCAGCCAAATCTTCAAGATAACTTCCATCTTTCATTACGTGGGACATGTAAACTGCTCCTTCTATCATATACGCAAACCTTTTCGCATACACTTTACTGTTTACTTCTTTAATTATTTGATTAGATTCTTTTGCCGCATCAATCAATTTTGTGAACTTATCTAATATTCGTTCATTGTACGATCTAACTAAGTTTGAAATTGATGTTTCTTGATATTCGGAATCTACTCCAATATTTAAAATTGGACAGCCACCGAATTTTTTACTGTAACTATAATAATTCTTGTAAAAATTCGAAACGTTCACTAATCTATCTAACGCTGTGTTTCCCCTTGCTACATGTGTATTTAAATCTTTAAGAACCGTACGTATACAATAACGAAATGCCTCTATTGCCAATTCTTCTTTACTACCGAAATGTCCATAAATAGCTCCCTTCGTTAATCCTGTTGCTTTTGTAATTCCAGATAAACTCATTCCTGAGTATCCTTTCTTGTTTAATAATGGTGCAACCGTTTCTAAAATATATAATCTCGTCCTCTCCGATTTCAACATGTTTGACAAATATATAAAAATATACCGTTTGGTATATTTTTTATTCAATTTTATTAAAATAATTGAAAAAGGGTATTTTATTATTTTTAAAAATATATTTATTATTGTTATTCAATAAATTTTATATATTTACCCAAGAATAAAAAACTTAAAAAATGAATAAAAAAAACAAACTTTCGTCAATTTTACACCTAATTACATCCATATCTTTTTGGTTTTTAATCGCTTGGTTAACATTTAACACGACTTTGAGCCTTTTTTTTAAGAATTCAGAAATTAAGACAAGCAAATATTCAAAAATATAAATACCGAAAGGATATGTAATTCCAGTTCAATTGAATTTAAGTTTAAGACAATATGGCTACAATTATATTAGTAATAAAGGTAGCATAACAGTATTGGACAATAAACCTCTTAAAGAACAATTCAACAACTTCAATAACATAAAAGAAAATCATGTAAAAGAAATCATCACCAATCACACAAAAAAAATAAGAACGGGGTGTAGTCTCGAAATTACCGATTCTTCTGGAAATCAACCTTTAAAATTCTCTAATAAAATTTTACCTGAAAAATTAAATATTCTCGTTACATCTGAATACACATTTTTATCCATATTATTATACATAAATCAACACTATAGAATACTAATAACAATTTTTATTCTATATTTCTTAAAAGGGATATTTTCAATTTTGAAAGTAAATTTAACTTTTGACAATAACATCATCAGATTCACAAAATTAATAGGTCTATTAATTATACTCATAGAAGTGTTAGGACTTGTTCTTAGTTTTATAATAGGTCGCTACTACGATCTCATTTCTATTAACTCCGAAACTAACTATAACAATGCTTTCAATCTCTCTTTAAACCCAACTCTCGAATTTAACTTTTCAATGTTCATTGTAGGTTTATCATTGCTTGTAGTAAGCATTCTTTTAAACAAAGGAAATGAATTACAAACTGAAAACGAATTAACAATTTAAATTATGGCAATTATAGTAAACTTAGATGTTATGCTTGCTAAGCGCAAAATGAAGAGCAAAGATTTAGCAAAAATTATTGGTATTACAAGTGCGAATCTTTCTATTTTAAAATCTGGAAAAGCTAAAGCCATTCGTTTTTCAACATTGGAAGCCATTTGCAAAGCTTTAGACTGTCAACCTAGCGATATTTTAGAATATCAAGCCGAAGAATAAATTATAGAAACGTATCGACAAGTGGGTAAAAAGCTATGAAAAACTCTTGGATAGTCGATAAACAGAAAAACTCCTCACAGGAGTTTTTTTATATTCTTAATGCTTGCTCTAAATCATTTAATAGATCGTCAATATTTTCAATTCCTACACTTAATCGAACAAGAGAATCGGTTATCCCTATTTTTAAGCGATCTTCTTCTGGAATTGATCCATGTGTCATAGTAACAGGATGATTGGCCAAACTTTCCACTCCTCCTAAAGACTCAGCAAGTGTGAAAAGTTTTAGATTTTCTAAAAACCTAAAAGTATCTTTTTTACTATTCGATTTTAGCTTAAAAGAAACCATTCCTCCAAAATCTTTCATTTGCTTTTTTGCTACTGAATAATTCGGATGATTCTCAAATCCTGGATAATACACATCTTCAACATTTGGATGACTATCTAAAAACTCGGCAACTGCTTTTCCATTTTCACAATGACGCTGCATTCTTACATCTAAAGTTTTCATTCCTCTTAATGCAAGAAAAGAATCCATTGGACCTGCAATTGCACCTGCCGCAAACTGTATAAAATGAATTTCTTTAGCTAAATCTTCATCATTCACCATTAATGCACCCATTACCAAATCCGAATGACCACCAATATATTTTGTAGCCGAATGCATTACGATATCTACTCCTGAATCCAATGGTTGTTGAATATAAGGAGTAGCAAAGGTATTATCTACTGCGACTAGCACTTCTGGTTTTGCTAAATTTATTGCCTTTGTGATTTCCTCTATGTCTGCAATTTTCATCAACGGATTTGTAGGAGTTTCAATCCAAACAAGTTTCGTTTTCGAACTAATCGCATTAGACACATTCTTAACTTCATCCATGTTTACATACTTGAAATGTAAATTATACTTTTCAAATAATCTCGTAAACATGCGGTAAGTTCCTCCATACAAATCGTCACCTGCTATAACTTCATCTCCTGGTTTTAACAATCTTAAAACACAATCAATCGCAGCCAATCCTGAAGCAAATGCAAAACCATGAGTTCCATTTTCAATGGAGGCTAATCCTTTTTCTAGTGCTGTTCTTGTTGGGTTTGACGATCTTGAATATGCATATCCTTTATTTACACCAGGACTAGATTGGGCATAAGTAGAAGTTTGGAAAATAGGTGGCATAACAGAACCTGTTGCTTCTTCTGGTTTTTGACCTCCATGTATAACTTTTGTACTAAACTTCATACTTTAATTTTTATAGAAATTAATTACACCAACTTAGTTAATGCCATAATAGTTCCTAAATGCATTCCTTCATGTAAGTTATTAAAATCAATTGCAGTATCTATAGATGTCAATACAAATCCCGTACTTGTTGGATACTCTGTATATTCTTTAAAAATACCTTCTTTATAATCTTCAACTAATGTGTCAGGTAAACCAGCCAACAATTCTTTTACCTCTTCGAACTCTTCTTTACTCATTTCTTCAGAAGGAACGGTTCCTTTTCTATATTTTTCAATTAACTCATCTGGCACTAAACATTGTAATCCTGATAATTTATAATGTAATAATTGTTGTGTAACAACTAAATGAGCTACATTCCATACGATGTTATTATTAAAACCTTCAGGAATTTCGTGCAATTGTTCATGAGTTAATCCCTCAATTCTTTTTAAAACTAGTTCTCTTGATTTTTTTAAAATATCGAATTGTGTATCCATTTTCTGTTTATTTTTGGAAATGATAAAGATACTTATTTAACATGAAGAAAGTCTATTTTTTACAAACTTGTGATACCTGTAGAAGAATTTTAAAAGAAGTAACTCTAGATGGTTTTGAAAAACAAGAAATAAAGCAATTTCCTGTATCTGAAAATCAACTTGAAGAGCTACATAGCTATACAAAAAGCTACGAAAGTTTATTTAATAAACGTGCAAAGTTGTACAGAGAAATGGACTTAAAAAACCAGAACTTAGAAGAAGAAGACTACAAACAATATATATTAAATGAATACACATTTTTAAAACGTCCAGTATTTGTAGTTAATGATGAAATATTCGTTGGAAATAGTAAAAAAACAATCGAGCAACTAAAAGAAAAGCTTCTCTAACGAGAAGCTTTTTCATCTTTCAATCCTGAAACGATTTCAGCAAGTTCATCTTTGGTGAGCTTTACTTTAAGTCCTACCATAATTAATTTGTTTTCATCACTATTTGCTTTAATGATAATCTCACGAATTAGATCATTCTTCTCTTTAAAGTAAATTGCGGCTTTATCTTTACCATTTTTGACTTTCACTAGCGTTGTCAACCCTTGTGATTTGGCGAACTTTCGGAAACTTTTTTCAATAACATTTGATTTGTTACTATACACTGTAATTTTACAATGTTCTGCTTTTTTTACTAACAAATCAATCTCTTCACTTTCACCTTCATCAGATATTAAATTCGCTAATGATGTTGGAACACTCATTGAAAACTGAGCTTCATCTTGATGATCTTGATAAAAATTACTGAAACTAGTTTTCTGAGCTGTAATGGTTACTGTAAATAATAATAGTAATCCCGTAAATGTTTGTTTCATAATACTTGGTTTTGTAATGAAGACGATACATGCAAAAAATTGTTACAAAAAAAGTCTCGCCGAAGCGAGACTTTTGATTAAATAACCAATAAACCAACTTAGTTGGCTACTGAAGTTTCTGATGCATTAACTGCTAGATTAAAAACCACTAATCCAAAACCAATCTTGTTAATTGCATCTCCAATGTTGTAAATAACATCCATTGCTAATCCTCCAAATATACTATCGTACCAACCTGGAGTTCCTGCCATGTAACCAATTGGGTAAATTGCCCAACCGACTAACACAAACCAGCATAACATTTTATGCGCAGAAAGTACAGCTCCACCTACTTTTTCAGCCAACTTTTTAGCCGAACCAAGCCAGATTTCGTAAACAATAACGAAATAAGCTATACCTGAGATTAACCCCCATAACCACGCTTGATCTCTATAAACCGCTTCACCGAAGTATCCTGTTACTAACATGATAACTGATAATCCAATCAGTTTCCACATTAAATCCTTTTTTGCACCTGCTACTTTCAGGATTAAATAGAATTCAACACACATTAAAGGAACAGTCAAAATCCAATCTACATATCTGAAGAACGTAGGTGAACTTCCATTTGTGTACCAATAATCTCTCATGTACCAATAATGCACTGCGGCAATAAATGTAATTAAACCAGAGACCAAGATGGAAGTTCTCCATTTTCTATCATAATTATTCATAGAAAAGAAAAAGAATACTGATGCTGCCATCATGGCCATACAACCAACGAAAAATGTAAATCCGACGTAATCGTCCGTAGCGATCTCAGGGGTGCTAATAAATGTAAAAAATGAGTTCATTTTGTAAAAATTATTTGTTTAATCAAATTTACAAAATATTAAACTAAAATGTTTAACTTTATATCAGAAATATTAAGCAAATTTTTTTTTAATGATTGATTACAAAAGTTTTATAATTGTAGCCACCTTTTTTTCGCTTTGGATTTCGGTGTATTTCAGCATCGAGGTAGAAAGTTTTTTGGCATACATTTTAATTCTTTCTTTTGGTATTATTCATGGAGCAAATGACCTTAGATTAATAGAACGAAAGTATATCAATTTCAATAAATCTGTATTTACCAAGATAATTTCAGCTTATATTTTATTTGTTGGAATTACTGGAGGTCTTTTCTATTTTTTTCCAATTACTGCATTAACCCTATTCGTAGTTTTAAGTAGTTATCATTTTGGAGAAGAGCATTTATCATCAAAAATTAATAAATCGTTAAAAACTTCACCTATACTGTACACTATTCACGGTTTACTAATTTTTTCAATCATTTTTCTCTGTAATCAAAATGCTGTTATTGAAATTATCCAAGAAATAACAAACAAAGTAGTTCCTTCTCATTATTTTACAATATTTTTAATTGGTTCAATCACTTTTTTGTTTTTGTTCTTTTTAGTAAAACTTAAGACGAAAGAAATTAAATTAGTTGAGATATTAGAGGAAACATTCTATTTATTGATACTTTATGTGATTTTTAAAACTGCCTCTTTAATTTGGTCATTTGCAATTTACTTCGTTTTCTGGCACAGTATTCCGTCATTAATAAGACAGGTGAAGTATCTTTACGGAAATCATAAGGCATCCAGTTTTAAAGAATATTTAAAATCTTCATTTTTATACTGGGTAATTTCCATTGTTGGTCTAGTTGTAATTTATTTCCTATTCAACAACAACGAAAATCTATTCACACCAATATTATTCATTCTTTTGGCCTGTATTACTTTTCCTCATGTTTGGATTATCTCTCGACTTGATAAAGATTATTAGTTACCTTTATTCTTAAGTAAATAAGTATTAGTTCTTAATTCAGCATTTTCACGAATATCTTGCCAAAATAAATTAATATCACCCGCATGATAATTTTTTAAGAACGACATGAAAAAGCGAAATGGAAATTTTGGATTTGTACTCCAAACTAACCCATCTGTAATTTCAATAGTAAGTGCTTTTTTGTATATTTTTCCATTTGTATACAAAAAACCTTTATGCTGATTTAGGTTTGTTTTTTTGCTATAGTCCCAAGTAATTGGATTTGTAGTTAAACTTCCCTTGTAACGATTCTTATCTTTTTTAGGATACTTATTTTTCTTATAAGTATTCCATGAAACGAAACCTCCTGTTTCGTTGGCAACATTCATAGCCTGAATAGAATTATAAGTATCAGATTTAATTCTAATTCCTGGAATATAAGCTGCTATCAGTTGCTTTTGAAGTGGTTTTTCATCAAAAAATTCTTCTAATAATCTAGAAGTATGAGTTGTCCCTTGGCTGTGACCAACCATTATGATCGGTCTACCATTATTATATTTTTCCAAATAAACTTTAAAAGCATTTCTTACATCGCTGTAAGCTAATTCCTGAGATTCTTTCCCTCCCTTATTAAATAATGTATAGGAACGTAAATGTGCCTGTCTGTAATATGGAACATAAACTTTCCCACAGGTCGCAAACGCTGAAGCTTGCATTAAAACGGCCTTGTTTAATACCTTTTCATTTTGCTTCTTATCAGCAATTGGAGCATTCCAACGCGTATCTGATTTATCAGTGATTAAAGTTGGATATACATAAAAAACATCTGCTTTTAAAGTATCAATTTTATTGGATGCATACTTCTTAAAGCTATCTGTATATTTTCCGGGTAAAACCGCCCAAGATGCTTCTTTTGTGTAATCTGGTTTTGGCGGAATGTTTTCTCGTAAAAACTCCTGTGTTTTGTAAGTAGATTTACAATTGTAAAACATTACAACTGTACATACAATAAATAATAATTTTGGTGATATTAGTTTATTTATAATCTTCATACGATTTTTCTTCTACCAAATCTGAGCCGGTAAGTGTATTAATATCTTTCTTCACCACCGATCTTTCATCATTAGTAAAATAAACCGCACGAGCTAAATCTACAAATGTTTGTCCGAAAGCTTTATTACGTTCACACTCACGAATATCATCTTCTATCTTCCATAATTTCTTATTGATGGTTAATAAATCGTTGTGTAATTCTTTTAGTTTTGATTCATCAGAAACCTCATCATAAATACTTTTTACAATAGGCGTTAAAACATCGTATTCATGCTGCACATTTACAAGTTTCTTTTCATCTTTTATTTCAACACGTTTTATTTCTAAAATCGTGTATTTGTCAATTATCTCTCCGTTTGATACTTCAATCTTCATGTATTATTCTTAAATCAATTTATGCGAAACGACGTTCAATAATTTCTAATAAACGTATTTCATATCCTTGCTTATCGCTCCAATCGTAATCTGGTTTAACCATTTTACTAATGAAATTCTTTGCTTCTCTTTCTGTTTTAAAAGTATTTAATTGAGAAACTACCCTGTTAAAATTGGCTTGATCTCCTCCAAATAAATGATTTACAAAGGCAATTCGATCATTTAAGTCAATTTTAATTGTATCCTGTAACAAATCATTTATCGTTTTCTTTGGCTCAACCTTTTGAAATAAATCAGCCATTACATCAACTGGCAAGGTGTCTTGTAACTCCTCCTCTAAAGTTGGTTGAACTTCCTTAGTAGCTTTATTTATTTCCGGATCTTCCTTGTCTGGTTCTGGTTCACCGAATAATAAATTTTCTAACTCTTCAAAAGGCTGCTCTACAATTTCTTCAACAATTACAGAAGGCTTTGTTTCCGTTTCTACACCTTCTTCGATTGGTTTTTCAACATCTTCTAACTTTCTAACCACAACCATTTCTGGCTCTTCGAAATTATCTTCTGTTGCTGCTACTTTATCAACATTTTCGAAATTATTTTCAACTAATTCCAAAACATCTTTTTGAACGTCTTCTACTGGAGCTTCTTCTTTTATCTCTTCAACTTTTTCAATTATTACCTTTTCTATATTCTCCTCTTTTACTTCAGCAGCTTTTTCAATTTTCTGAATTAACTCTTCTTTCGTTTCTTCTGCATTAGGAGTTGTATTAATATATTCTTCTACAAACGCTAAAAGAGCTAATTTTTCGTAAACTTCACAGGCCTTCTCCTTTAACGCCACTACATCTTCCTTATTTTTCATTTGTAAGATACTGTGTGCTAAACTAGTTAAATCAGAAGCTAATTTTTTGTGCATAAGTTCTTTGTAGGTTTTAATTTTTACCTTTAAAATTTAATAAATTTGTTGCTTGTTAACAGCGAAGCAAAAATATATAATTGAGCATTAAAATTACAAAATGTTTCTTGAAAACACAGTAAATCATACAGAACAATTTGGGTGGATTGAGGTAATTTGTGGCTCCATGTTTTCTGGTAAAACAGAAGAGCTCATCCGAAGGCTTAAAAGAGCAAAATTTGCTAAACAAAGAGTTGAAATTTTTAAACCAGCTATAGATGTTCGTTACGATGAAGAAGAGGTTGTTTCTCATAATGATAATCGCATCCGTTCGACACCTGTTCCAGCATCTGCAAATATTAGACTATTAGCAAACAACGTAGATGTTGTAGGGATTGATGAAGCGCAATTTTTTGATGACGAGATTGTAGCAGTTTGTAACGACTTAGCCAATAGAGGGATTAGAGTTATTGTTGCAGGTTTAGATATGGATTTTAAAGGAAACCCTTTTGGACCAATGCCTGCATTAATGGCGACTGCAGAATATGTTACTAAAGTACATGCAGTTTGTACAAGAACTGGTAACTTAGCACATTACAGCTTTAGAAAAGCTGAAGGTGAAAATATTGTAATGTTAGGTGAAACTCAGGAATACGAACCTTTGAGCAGAGCGGCTTACTACAAAGCTATTAAAGAACAGCAAACTCGTAATTCAGAAGAGCAAGAATGAATAATCATGTAACTGTTTTAGAAATTGATGCAAATGCAATTTTGCATAATCTTCAATATTTCAAACAAAAATTACAACCGCAAACAAAAATTTTAGCTGTTGTTAAAGCTTTTGGATATGGCAGTGATGCTGTAGAAATTGCAAAAATAGTTAAAGACCATGTAGACTATTTTTCAGTAGCCTACAGCAACGAAGGAATCGCTTTAAGAGAAGCAGGAATTGATACTCCTATTTTAGTATTACATCCTCAAATTCAAAACATAAAAGAAATCGTTAAATACAGATTAGAGCCTAATTTGTATAATTTTAAAATTTTTGAAGCATTTCTTAACTATGCTAAAGATGTTCCCTTGATGAATTATCCTATTCATATTAAATTTAACACTGGTTTAAATAGACTAGGATTTTGGCATACAGACATACCTAATATCGTT
The DNA here is from genome assembly GCF_002813915.1 of Tenacibaculum sp. SZ-18. NCBI lineage: Bacteria > Pseudomonadati > Bacteroidota > Flavobacteriia > Flavobacteriales > Flavobacteriaceae > Tenacibaculum > Tenacibaculum sp. SZ-18. Next base: position 3,274,395 of record NZ_CP019335.1, read on the forward strand.
GCTCAATTAAAAAAATCAAATAACATTGTAGTTCAATCAATATTCTCTCATTTAGCTGCAAGCGAAGATTTAAACGAGCAGGAATTTACAGTTGAACAGATTAATAATTTCGCATACATAATAAAGCAAATCTATGCTCATTTAGGGTATGAGCCAATGATTCATATTTTAAACACCTCAGGTGTTGTTCATTTTCCACAAGCTCAATTCGATATGGTAAGAGTTGGAATTGGTTTGTACGGGTTTAGCAACACCGCAAAGGAAACTACTGAGTTAAAAAACACTCATAGCTTAAAGTCTATTATTTCACAAATTCATAATGTTCAACCAGGAGAAACAGTAGGATATAATCGAGCCTTCGTAGCAAGTAAACCAACTAGAAGCGCTACTGTACCTGTTGGACATGCTGACGGTATTTCAAGAAGGCTCGGTAATAAAAATGGGTTTGTTATTATTAATAATCAACCTGCTCCAATAATTGGAAATGTTTGTATGGATATGATCATGGTTGATGTTACAAAAATTGACTGTGAAGAAGGTGATGAGGTTATTATATTTAATCACCAACAGCATGTTGAATACATGGCACACAAATGCGAAACCATTCCATATGAAATTTTAACCGCCATTTCTCAACGCGTAAAAAGGTTGGTAAAACGTTAAATTTTTTATAAATTCCCTGCCTAATAATATCAAAAACTAAAAACAAATGGGAATGTTAAAAGAGTTTAAAGACTTTGCCATGAAAGGAAACTTAGTGGACATTGCGGTTGGATTCGTGATGGGTGCTGGTTTTAACAAAGTGGTATCTTCGTTTACGGGAGGAATTGTTTCTCCTCTAATTGGTCTTTTAGGAGGCAAAAACTTCAAAGATTTGAAATTTATTGTAAAAGAAGGTGTTGCAGATGATTTAACAGGTAAAGTAACAGGTGAAGTTGCTGTTTTATATGGTGATTTTATTACAAACGTTATTGACTTTATCATTGTTGCTTTCGTAATGTTTATGATTGTAAAAGGTGTAAATGCAATAAAGAAGAAGGAAGAAGCTGCTCCTGCTGCTCCTGCAGGACCGACTCAAGAAGAGTTATTAACTGAAATTAGAGACTTATTAAAGAAGAATTAATACGTTTTTCCGTTAACCGATAAATATAAAAAGCTCGCAATATTGCGAGCTTTTAGCTTTTTTAAACTCTAGTTTTTAGATATGTTTACCTTTATTCCATCCATGTTTACCTAAGTACTGATCTCCACTTTCAACAGCTCCATCTTCAATACTTGTTCCCATAGAATCGTTCCAACGGTTTAAGTAACCGAACAAAGAAATAACACCTAACATTTCTACAATTTCGCCTTCATTCCAGTGTTCGTAGAGTCTTTCTTTAATAGCTTCATCAACAACATTTGGAACTACAGATGCAGCTAAAGAAAAATCTAATGCAGCTCTTTCGGCTTCAGTAAAAGCAGGATGTGTTTTATATTCCCAAATGTTATCTAATTTTTCTTGTTCGGCTCCATATCTTTCCGCAGCTCTAATTGCATGAGCTTGGCAATATCTACAACCAGTAGCATTACTACTCACCCAAGCAATCATTCTTTTTAAAGCAGAAGTGACACGGCCATGGTTAGCCATTACTGCTTTATTTAGGTTTATAAATGCTTTTGATATATCTGGTCTTCTTTGCATGGTTAATACCGAATTTGGGCAAAAACCAAGTGTTTCATTATAAAAATCTGACAACTTTTTGGTTTCCTCATCATGATTAGGATCCAACGGAGTTACTAGTGGCATAATTTATTTTTTAAGTAGTTTTGTAATTCTATACAAGAAACGAAAAAAAACTCAAATGGCATCAAATATTGTAACCACAGAATGGCAGAAAAACTTATTATTTAAAAGTGATAATCCAAATGGCGCTCAAGTTTTAATGGACACTTCATTCACAAATGGTGGGAATGAAGTTGGCGCATCTCCAAAAGCTTTAATGTTGTCTTCTTTGGCTGGGTGTTCTGGTTTAGATGTTGTTATGATTGCAGAGAAAATGAGGACTTCATTTGATAACTTAAAAATCATAGTGGAAGCCAATTTAACGGAAGAACATCCTAAATATTACGATAAAGTTCACGTAAAGTACCTTTTTGAAGGAACAGAATTGGATGAAGAAAAATTATCCAAAGTTGTAAATTTATCTATCGAAAAATATTGCGGCGTAATGGAAATGTTCCGTCAATTTTCAACAGTTACAACGGAAATAATCTATAACTAAAGGTAGTTTATTTTCTCAATAAACTTACAGGACCTTTTTTACGAATTATTCTCCCATTCTTATCAGTTACTTCAACAGAAAACCAATAGGTATCTGATGGGAGAATATTTCCATTATAAGTTCCATCCCAATTACTCGAAGTATCTGAATTTTCGTATAAGAGTTTTCCAAACCTGTTAAAGATTCTAATTTTAGAGAATGAATATTCACTTACCTTAAAACCTTCTACCTTCCAATCATCTTTTACACCATCACTATTCGGGGTAAAAAAAGATGGATAATTGAATACTGAAAATTCAAATGGTAGTGTACCACAACCGTTTTTATCTCTTACATATAGTGTATAAATACCTGGCTGTAAGTTTTGAAAAAAACCGTTCTCCTTGAAATTAATATTATCAATTGAATACTCATAAGAACCTTCTCCCAAATTTGATCCTACTACAATAATTGAGTTATTATTAGAGTCATCTATAATTTCAATATCTTCTAACTTTAATGTGGCAATTTCAGAACTCTTCACAACTACTGTTTTAACTTCTGACTCGCAACCTTGCTGCGATTTTGCCTGAACAAAATACCTTCCAGATAAAGTAATATTGGCAGTCATTTGATTAGACACTACCATTCCATTTTCATCCTTCCATTCATATGTATAATCCGACCCGTTCGGATTTAAAATTGATAAATCTAACGATCCAACATTCAAACATAAAATCTGATTCTCATTCACCTCAAATTCGGGAATAATATTATTTGTAGTAACTGAAACCATAGTCCTGTTAGCTGACACACAACCATTAGAACTAATCGCTTCAACAAAGTAATCTGTATTCGAAGAAACACTTACTTCAAGATTATTACCTGTATAAATAGGCGTAGTACTTGTTAGTGTTTCATACCATTGAACTATTCCATCAGAAGGAGTGGCTCCTATAGTTAGGGTACCAGCGCTTCCACAAACAAAACCGTTTTGAGTCGCGGTTATTACAGGCAAATTATTTACAGTTGCTGTTACTCGTGTTCTCTTAAATGACGTACAACCTCCAACTGATATGGTAACATAAAAATTTTGTGACGAATTTAATACTGGGGTAGTAAAAGTTGTTCCTGTTCCTAATAAATTTCCACCAACCTCAGCATCAAACCAAAGAATGGTTCCTTCAGAAGAATTCGCTGATAACAAAACAGTTCCTGAACCACAAATTTCATTTTCAGTGGTTGAAATTATTTCTGGTATATAAATTCGAGTTGTTGCCGAAATATTTAAAAGTGGATCATCTGGCCACCCTCCGTATTCAACAATATATCCTTTTGGTTCATAAACTCCTGTATCTCCGTTTAGTTGTAAATCATTCCACGAACCTATAATCCCTACAGAATCATCTGTAATATGTGCATAGTCTTCTCCTTCACCGAAATCATTAGGTTCGCCAGAATTCCAAAATGCAAAATTTGGTGTTGAACCATTAAAATTACCATACCAAAAAATTGTTCCTGATTCTGGACCTGTTACCCATTTCCATTCTCCTTCGGTTTCTTGATCTGTTCCACCAATCCATCCTGCACCATTTGATTGCTCTCCAACAAAATTCGCTTCATCTGCTGAGGTAATTGTCACTAAATATCCTCGTAACCCAAAATAAGTTCTATTTTCTGCTAAGTCTCTTGCCTGAGACCAAGAAACTCCAATATCAGAGACAAACTCGTAATAATGTTGTGTTGAAGGCAAATAATTAGCATCACCCACTGTTAATGAAAATATTTTTTCACCAGAAATTGCTGGGTCTGAACTTTGAAAAACTACATCAGGAACAGCTTGCTCTATATCAGTTAACAAAATAGCACTTCCACCAACTCCCGTAAATATTAATTTCCCTTCACGATCATCCCAACTAGCAATGATATTTGGATGAGATCCTGTTAATATTAGAATATCCGAAGTTGCATTATAATTACCTGAAATCTGAACAGAAAAAGAATCCACAGTTGTATCATCTGAATCAGTAATTGTGAAACTAGTTACAATAGGTAATTGACTTAACGGACAATAACTTTGATCCCCTGAAGCCGTTAAAACAGGTGGCTGATTTTGAGTATAAATCTGAAACTGGAATAAAAAATAAAGAATAACGTGAGATACCAATTTTTTTGATTTCATATAGGAATGGATTACTTTTACCTGTTAAAGCAAAATTACGTTTTTTAAAATTATGCGATGGAAATTTAAATCAACGCCAGATTTGGCAACAACAAAAAAATTAGCTAATGAATTATCTATTAACACAAAACTTGCCTCAATATTAGTTCAAAGAGGTATTACAAATTTTGATGAAGCGAAGCATTTTTTCCGACCATCATTAGAAGAGCTACATGATCCTTTTTTAATGAAGGATATGGACAAAGCAGTAACAAGAATCCAGACTGCGATTGAAAAAAATGAACAAATTTTAATATACGGCGATTATGATGTAGATGGTACCACATCTGTTTCTTTACTATACAATTACTTTATTAAGCATTACAGTAATATAGCGACATACATTCCAGATAGATACAAAGAAGGTTATGGAATTTCTTATCAAGGTATTGATTTTGCTAGCGATAATGATTTTTCCCTAATTATTGCTTTAGATTGTGGTATAAAAGCCATAGACAAAGTAACTTATGCAACCGAAAAAGGAATTGATTTTATAATTTGTGATCATCATAAACCAGGAAATGAAATTCCTAAAGCTATAGCTGTTCTTAATCCCAAAAGACAGGATTGCGAATATCCTTACAAAGAACTTTGTGGATGCGGAGTTGGATTTAAATTAATTCAAGCTCATGCGACAACAAATGGAGTTGAAATAGTTGAAATTATCTCGTTATTAGATTTAGTTGCAACTGCCATAGCTGCAGATATTGTTCCTATGACAGGCGAAAATAGGGTTTTAGCCTATTTCGGCTTAAGAGTGATTAATGACCAACCTCGAATCGGAATTAAAGCGCTTATTAAATCCATAGAGAAAAAGGAATTAACTATTTCAGATGTAGTTTTTATCATTGCTCCAAGAATAAATGCCGCAGGAAGAATAAAACATGCCAATTATGCTGTGGAATTATTAACTTCATCAGATATCGAAGTCGCGACTGAAATCGCTTCATCTATTGAAAAATTTAATGCTCATAGAAAAGAGTTAGACAAAGAAATTACAGAAGCAGCCCTAGTTCAAATTAGAGAAAATAACGACACCGAGAATTTCACTACTGTTGTTTTTGATAAAAATTGGCACAAAGGTGTTATAGGAATTGTAGCATCAAGGTTAACCGAAACTTATTATAGACCAACTGTGGTTTTCACTGAAAGTGAAGGAAAACTTGCCGCATCTGTAAGATCTGTAAAAGGTTTTGATGTTTATGATGCTTTAAACGCTTGCTCCGAGTTAATTGAACAATTTGGCGGACATAAATATGCCGCTGGGCTAACCCTTAAGCCAGAAAACTACAAAAAGTTTAAAGCTAAATTTGAAGAGGTTGTAAAAAGTACAATAGACAAAAACTTACTTACACCAGAAATAACCGTTGATGCAGAACTTGAATTTGCTGAAATTTCTCCAAAGCTTTATCGCATTATTCAACAAATGGCTCCTTTTGGTCCTGAAAATAGAAAACCAGTTTTTAAAAGCTCATCGGTTAGAGATAATGGATATGGAAAACTAGTTGGACAAGATAAATCACACTTAAAACTCACACTTTTCCAAGGAAACCCAAAGTATATAATAGGTGCAATTGGGTTTAGCATGGGTGATAAAATTAATAAAATTGAAAATGACTTTGATGTTTTATACCAGATAGATGAAAATACTTGGAATGGAAAAACTTCATTACAGTTACTTTTAAAAGATTTAAAATAATTTATTTAGAATAAATCTAAATAACTATATTTGTTCCGTAATCAATAAATCAGATTATGAACGAAATTATCAAAATTTATGAAAATAAAATCGGAATCTCATTTAGATGGGTAAACTCCAACTCATTTCTAACACAAGTAATTTTTAGAGATACAGGATTTCATCTGACAGAAGATGAAATTGAATTGTTTATTGAAAAAATTATAGACTCGAAGAAACAAAAGAGATGCCCTGAGTGTCCGATGGGCGAAGATTGTAGATCTATATTATTGCAAACACCGTCTAACAAAGTTAGCCTTGCAGTTTCCTCAATAGAACTTGGACAAATAGAAGATTTATTAAAAGGAACCTTATTTCAATTAAGATTGAACAACTATTTAGTAGACATATGTAAAAACTAAAAATCCCAGCAAATTTCCTGGGATTTTTATTATTTTTTTTCTTTGATCAGATAAATATATACTGGAAAATGATCGCTATATCCACCAGTATATTGTCCGTTTGAAAAACTTCTGAAAGGATATCCTTTATACCTTCCTTTATTTTGAACCATAAAACGTTTATTAAAAATTCCTGATTTAAACATTTTATAGCTAGAAAAGTTTTTCTTACCCTCCTGATTCAATAAAGGTGACGTAAAAAGGATTTGATCAAATAAACTTAAATTGTCTCTGTAAGCAGTTGTATTTAATCCTTTCTCAAACATTTTTTCATAGGGATTATAAATGTCTCCTTTATTAACTTCTGCCTTCTCTGCTTTCGTTTTTAAAACTTCTTTGAAGGATTTGTTCATTGGATCATCGTTAAAATCTCCGATGATCATAACTTTCGCATTCTTATCTTCTTCGCGAATTTTATTTATAATTTGAGAAACTTTAAAAGCTGCTTTTTCTCTTAAAGGACTACTCTTCGCTTCTCCTCCTCTTCTTGATGGCCAATGATTTACGATCACATGCACCAATTCATCATCCAAATATCCTGATACTCTTAAAATATCTCTCGTATAAACCTTTCTATTATTTGAAAATATATTTGGATTTACAGCTTCGTAATGCACTGGTTTAAAATAACGTTGCTGATACAATAATGCAACATCAATACCTCTTTTATCTGGTGAATCGAAATGAATAATTCCGTATCTCATTTTCTTCAGTCTATCAGAATTTACTAAATCTTCAAGTACTTGTTTATTTTCTATTTCTGATACTCCTAAAATAGCAGGTCCAGTTTTTGCTTTCTCTTTACCTAATTGACTAATTACTTCCCCTAACTTGTCAATTTTATCCCAATAAACTTTTGATTTATTCGTTCTTAATTCCATCATTGGACTCGCTTCATCATTTTTTGAAGTATCATTGATAGTATCAAATAAGTTTTCAAGATTATAAAACGCAACAGTTCTAATTTTATATTTCTTTTGTGCGTTAACAAATAAACCACTCATTAACAACACACTTAACAACAGTATTCTTCTCATTATTAAAATTTAACTTGGCAAAAATAATACAATTTCCCAGCCACAATTAAGAGAGTTATCAACAATTTAAAATGTTAATATTAAGTTAACATTGGCATTTTGGTAAAATCCTAATTTTGTGCGCATTTTTTATTAAAAATAATTTTAACAATTTTATGAAACAATTAACTCTATCAGTGTTATTTAGCTTGATTTTTTCTTTAGGATTATCAGCTCAAAACATTGTGAAAGGGGTTGTGAAAGACAGCAACTCCGAAGGATTATTACAAGGTGTTTCAGTAAGTGTTGAAGGAAAGAACATTAAGGTAACAACAGATGTTATCGGTTCTTTTATCATTGAAAACTTACCTGACGGGAGGCACATTATTGTAATAAAAAAGGATGGTTATGAAACTCAAAACTATCCAGTAACACTATCGGGAAATATAGTAGATCTGGGGATTGTATATATGTACGAGGATGAGTTTGCTGAAGATCAAGACTTGAGTACTATTATAATTACTGACGATGAATTAAACGACGACACTACTGCTTCTGATAATATTTCTGGACTTCTTCAAGCTTCTAGAGATGTTTATTTAAGAACTGCTGCTTTCGAATTTAGTTCTTCTTTCTTTAGAGTTCGTGGTTTAGATTCTGACAACGCAAAACTTTTAATAAACGGTATTGAAATGAACAAACTTTCTACAGGTAGACCAGAGTGGGCAAACTGGGGAGGTTTGAATGATGTATTGAGAAATCAAGAATTTACAAATGGCTTAGCTCCTTCGAACTTCACTTTTGGTGGTGTTTTAGGATCAAACAATATTAGTACAAGAGCTTCTGAATATAGACAAGGAGGAAGAGTTTCCTATGCTTCATCTAACAGAAGCTATGTTCACCGAGTTATGGGAACATACGCAACCGGTTTAATGGATGATGGTTGGGCATTTGCTTTCTCAGGAAGTAGAAGAATCGCAGACGAAGGTTTCGCTGACGGATCTTCATATAATGCTTACTCAACGTTCGCGTCTATTGAAAAAGTATTCAATGATAAACACAGTTTAAACTTCACATCAGTATTTGCTGCTAACAGAAGAGGTAAAGCTGCTCCAAATACTCAAGAAGTTATTGATATCAAAGGAATTCAATACAATCCATATTGGGGATACCAAAATGGTAAAATTAGAAACTCAAGAATTAAAGATGTTGAAGAGCCTTTCATTATGTTAAACCACTATTGGAACATTAACGAGAAAACTTCTTTAACTACAAATGTTGCTTACCAATTTGGAGGTATTGGTAACAGTAGAATTGACTTTAATGGAGCACGAGTTGAAGACGGTATTGTTGATGGTGACGGAAACCCATTCATTACAAATTTAGCAACTGCTAACCCAGATCCAACTTATTATCAAAAACTGCCTAGTTACGGAATAAGAGAAGGTTTACCTGGTGTTTACGGAATGTATCAAGAGTTTGTAAATAACGGACAATTAGATTGGAACCAACTATATGCTGCAAATGCTGCTTCTGTTACAGGAGGAAATTCTGCATACGTATTGTATGAAGATAGAAACGAAGACGATAGATATACAATTAATACAATCTTCAATACTGAATTGACAGATAACATTTCATTAAATGCTTCTGTAAATTACACTTCTCAGAAATCGGAAAACTTCGCAGAGATTGTTGACTTATTAGGAGGAACTGGATATTTAGATGTTGATACTTTTGCAGACACTTTTGAAGAAAAACAAAATAACTTATTAAACCCACTTCATTTAGCAGGAGAAGGAGATCGTTTTAAATATGACTTCGATTTACTTTCACAAGTAATAAATGGTTTTGTTCAAACACAGTTCAAGTTTAACAAAGTTGATTTCTTCTTAGCGGGTAGTCTTTCGAGAACTTCTCACCAAAGAGAAGGTAACTTCCAAAATGGAGGATTTGTTAATACTTCATTTGGAAAATCTGAAAAGCAGGAATTCACTAACTGGGGAGCAAAAGGAGGTTTAACTTATAAAATTACTGGTCGTCATATCTTAGATTTTAATGCGGGTTATTTAACTAAAGCTCCAACTTTAAGAAATACTTTTGCCAACTCAAGAGAGAACAATGCTATTGTTAAAGGAATTGAAAGTGAAAAGGTATTAACACTCGATGCTAGCTATATTTTAAGAACTCCTATTATTCAGGCAAGAGCTACTGCTTATTATACAGGTATTAAGGATGCTATCGAAACATCTTTTTTCTTTGCTGACGGTATTGGTGGTGATAATACTGCTTTCGTACAAGAAACTTTACAAGGAATTGAAAAGAGACATATTGGAGCTGAATTAGGTTTAGAAGTTAAAGTTACTCCTACTATTAAATTAAAAGGTGCTGCAAACATCGGACAATATACTTATGACAACAATCCAAATTTATTCATCGCTTCAGAAGACTTTGTTGGTGATCCTGATGCAGATGAATTTGGGGTAAAAGATTTTGGAAAATCCAATCTTAAAAATTATAGAATAGCAAGTGGACCTCAGAAAGCATATTCTTTTGGTTTTGAATATAGAGATCCTGATTACTGGTGGTTTGGAGCAACTGCTAACGTATTTAATGATACATATATTGATATTGCTCCTTTAACAAGAAGTAGTAACTTTGCTGACGATGGTGGAGTACCATTTCCTGACTATGATGAATCAATTGCAAGAGAATTATTAAGACAAGAAAGGTTTAATGACTACATGGTAGTAAACGCAGTAGGAGGGAAATCTTGGAGAGTTGGAAGCGGACAATACATTGGTTTATTTGCTAGTATTGGTAACATTTTCAATAGAGAATACAGAACAGGTGGATTTGAACAAGGAAGAAACGCTAACTATCGTCAATTAAGAGATGATAAAGCACTAGAAACTCCTGTTTTTGGTAATAAATATTGGTACGGTAGAGGAACTACGTACTTCATTAACTTAAATTATAGATTTTAACAAAATATTCTTTTAAATAGAAAAAAATGAAAACTAATAAAATATTAAGCATTTTATCATTTTTTATCTTCGCCATTGCAATCACATCTTGTGTTGAAGATAATTCTTTTGAAACTCCCGATATTAGCTTTGAGGAGCCAGACATTGACACTGAATTTACAGTGGCTAAAATTCATAACGATTTAATTCAAGCGTATAATAGTAATGGTGATTTAACTCTTACATATTTCGCTGATTTAGCAAATCCAACTTATGTTACTGGATATGTAGTTTCTAGCGATGCTGCTGGAAATTTCTTCAGAACTTTAGTAATTCAAGATCAAGCTGAAAATGCAACTGCTGGAATTGAATTACTAGTTAATAACAGTTCTTTAAGCGAATCTTTTGAAATCGGAAGAAAAGTTTACATCAGATTAGATGGTTTAACTGTTTCTTATGATGATGGTGAAAGCACTAGCTTCATCAACCCAACAAATAACATTCCTGGAGTTTTCACTTTAGGGTTATTATCAAATGAAGGTCGTGTTGATGACATTCCTTACACCTCTCCAGAACAAAGAAAAGCTTTAGTAAAATCTACAGAGTTAGCTACAGTTGTTCCAACCGAAATCAAAATTGGAGAAATTGAGCAAAAACATGTGAATACTTTAGTTAACTTACCAGCCGCTCAGTTTGATAAAGAAGATTTAGGTAAAACATTTGCCGGTGAAGTTAATGACGAATTTGATGGGTTTAGAAACATTTTCGAATGTGAAACAGAAGCTACTATCCCATTACAAACAAGTACTTTTTCTAGCTTTAAATCAAATAAATTACCAGAAGGACAAGGTGCTGCTACTGCAGTTTTAGCTAAAGATTTTAGAGCAGAATTTTTCGTTTTAATCGCAAATAATCCTGCTGAATTAGCATTCACTAACAATGAAAGATGTGATCCAATCGTATTAGAATGTACCGGTGTTACTTCAACTGACGTAACTGTATTCGAAGAAGACTTCCAAACAATTACAAACGAAGCTCAATTAGATGGTTTGGGATGGACAAATGTTAACGTATCTGGAGGTAGCGAAAGATATGAAGACAGTTCTTTCTCTGGAAACAGATATATGAAAATCTCTGCTTTTGGAACAGGTGAGAATCCATTAGAAGCTTGGTTAGTAACTCCAGCTATTAACCTAGACGGAACTACAGAAGAAGTATTAACATTTGATATCTCAGCAAACTTTGAGTCTGGAAAAGTATTAACAGCTTTCATTACTGAAAACTATACTGGAGACCCAACCACAACTGATTGGATTCAAATTGATGCAAACGTACCAACAGGTGACGGAGGTTTCGGAGATTTCGTTTCTTCTTCTATCAACATTTCTTGTTTAAGTGGTGATGTACACGTAGCATTTAAGTATTTAGGCTCTGCTGATAACATGGAAACTAGATATCACATTGACAATGTAAAAGTGACTGGAAAATAATTCAAACATATTTTCAAATAAAAAGCCGAGTTTTAAAACTTGGCTTTTTTTATGCATATTTATAAAAAACATCATGTCATCTAAAAAAAGAATAACTAGAGCTTTTAATAATGCCAAAACACTTCCACTAACCGAAAGTTCTAAATACATTATGTTTTCCGATTGCCATAGAGGAGATAATAGTTTTGCTGATGACTTTGCTCGTAATAGAAATATTTTCAACTATGCATTGTCTCAATATTTTATTGAAGATTATACTTATATCGAATTAGGTGATGGTGATGAATTATGGGAAAATAAATTTGATACAATTTTCCAAGAAAATAAAGATGTTTATTTGCTTTTGAAAAAATTCTATGATACAAATAGACTTCATTTTATTTGGGGGAATCATGATATGGTTTACAAGAACCCAAAAACCATCAACAAAAATCTAGCTTATTATTTCGAAGACGCTCTTGGTAAAGAACTTGAACTTATGCCCAATGCTTCATTTTCTGAATCTATTCTACTAAAAAATGAACAAACCAAACAATCTCTATTCTTAATTCATGGACATCAAGCAGATTGGTTTAATTATAACTTCTGGCGTTTAAGTCGCTTTTTAGTGCGATTTTTATGGAAACCTTTACAAATCCTGGGAATTAAAGACCCCACCAGTCCTGCTAAAAATTTTCGAGAATTAATTAAAGTAGAACAGCGAATTGAAAAATGGATTAAAAGTAATCAAAACCAAATAATTATAACTGGGCATACGCACAGACCTCGATTTCCTCAACCTGACGAAGTTCCATTTTTTAATGATGGAAGTTGCGTACATCCTAGATGCATAACGGGTTTAGAAATTGAAAATTATCAAATAACTCTTATTAAATGGCATTTGGTAACTCAAGAAAACGGAACTATGAAAATTATAAAAACTATTCTTGAAGGTCCTAAAAATATTGAGGAATATCAATAGAAAAATCGATTTCATAACATTAAGGTAACATTGAGAAAAGCATTGGTTTTTACTTTTGTCGAGTTTAAATCTATAAAAATGGGAGATCCATATATTTTAATGTTAATAGCGCTTGCTGGACTTGCAATTCTTGATTTGGTGGTGGGAGTAAGTAATGACGCTGTAAACTTTTTAAATTCTGCTATTGGTTCTAAGGCAATTCCAATTAAAACCATTATGATTATTGCTAGTGTTGGAGTTTTCTTTGGAGCAGTGACTTCTAGTGGAATGATGGAGGTAGCTAGAAAAGGAATATTCAACCCCAATATGTTCATGTTTGAAGAAATAATGTTCATTTTTATGGCGGTTATGATAACCGATATTCTACTACTAGATATTTTCAATTCTTTAGGAATGCCAACATCTACAACAGTATCCATTGTATTCGAATTACTTGGAGCAGCTGTCGCAATCGCTTTACTCAAAATAACAGCATCAGATCAACCAATTAATGAAATTTCTCAGTACATTAATAACGAACAAGCTACTCAAATTATCTTAGGTATTATACTCTCCGTAATTGTAGCGTTTACCGTTGGTGCAATCGTACAATATTTCTCAAGGTTAATTTATTCCTTCAATTTTGAGAGCAGACCAACATATATAAGTGCAATATTTGGAGGGTTTGCAATAACTGCTATCACCTACTTTATAATTATCAAAGGTTTAAAAGGAACTGACTTTTATGGAAATATAAAGCATATAATAGAGGGGAATACTACAGTAATTATTGCTGGTAGCTTTATTTTGTGGTCTACTGTTTCTTATGCGTTAATAAAAGTTTTCAAAATAAATATATTAACCGCAATTATTGCAATTGGAACATTTTCTTTAGCTATGGCTTTTGCCGGAAATGATTTAGTCAATTTCATTGGTGTTCCTATTGCCGCATTGAATTCGTATAATGCTTGGGAAGCTTCAGGAGAAGCAGCTAACCAGTTTTCAATGGGTATTTTAGCCGATAAAGTACCATCTAATACAATATTATTATTAATTGCTGGAGCAATTATGGTAATTACACTTTGGACTTCTAAAAAAGCTAGAGTTGTAATTGAAACGGGAATTAATTTATCCCGCCAAGGAGATGGACATGAAAAATTCCAACCAAACAATCTTTCTCGTGTTGTAGTTAGAGCTGCTATGTTTGCTAATTTAGGTTTAAACAAACTGATCCCTATTAAAACCCAAGAATACATTAATTCAAAGTTTGAAAAACCTGTAATTAAATTACCAAAAGATAAAACTTATGAATTACCAGCTTTCGATTTAGTTAGGGCTTCAGTTAACTTAATCATGGCAAGTATCTTAATCTCTATCGCAACTTCAATGAAACTGCCTCTTTCTACTACCTATGTAACATTTATGGTAGCAATGGGAACCTCATTAGCAGATAGAGCTTGGGGTCGTGAAAGTGCTGTTTATAGAGTTGCCGGTGTTTTAAATGTAATTGGAGGATGGTTTCTAACAGCAATTATCGCATTCACGGCAGCTGGTATTGTTGCTTTCTTAATTTATTGGCATACAGCAATGATTCCTGTTTTATTATTTGTTGTAATTGCAATGTTAGTAAGAACGACTCTTCAATATTCAAAAAAATCAAAAGAAGAAAAACAACAACAGTTTGTTGAAAGAGCAGAATTAATTTCAATTAATGAAGTTATTGAGGAGAGTTCTGGACATATTGCTAATGTAGCCACAAGAGTAAATAAATTATACTCTAGCGTAGTAAATGATTTAGCAACTCATAATTTAAATAAATTAAGAAAAACTGAAAAGTATGTAGAAAAATTAAACGACGAAATCGAAAGTTTAAAGAGTGGAGTTTTCTATTTTATTAAATCTCTCGACGATACTTCAGTTCAAGCAAGTAAATTCTATATCTTAATCCTTGGGCATTTACAAGATGTTGCCCAATCGATAAGCTTGATTTCTAAGTCTACTTTCAAACACGTAAATAACAATCACAAGAACTTAAAGAAGTCTCAAATCAAAGATTTAAAAAACATTGACATCAAACTTAGTGAACTGTTAGACGGAATTAATGACGCTTTTGAAAAGAAGCAATTCGAAAACTTAAATGATATTTTGATTGGTAAAAAAGAACTTTTAAAAGAAGTTTCTGAATCTATCGAAAGACAAGTTGAAAGAATTCGTACATATGAAACAAGTCCAAAAAACACGACACTTTACTTTAGTATTTTGTTAGAAACTCAAGATTTAGTTTCTGAACTAATTAACTTACTAGATAATTACAATGAATTTTACATTAGCACCAAAACAACTATCTAATGATTTGATATTGAAAAAAAATAAAAAATGCTCGAGTTTAACTCGAGCATTTTTTGTTGTTATATATTGATTATATTTTTAATCGTCTTTACCTTTATTTAAAGGAATTCATCACGCCGCTTAAGAAATTATTAACATCTGCATTTTTCGTTAATCCTAATCTTACAACTACTAAATCCTGGTCTGGTAGAATAAATACATTCTGACCTTGATAACCATTAAAAGAGAACATGTTTTTTGGAACATCAGAATATCTTCCTCCTGCATTTAACCAAATTTGGGCTCCATACCAACCATCAGAAGTTGGGGTTGGTGTAGTTGCGTATTTTACCCAATCTTTATCAAATAAAGAATCTCCATTCCAATTTCCGTCATGTAAATATAGTAATCCTAATTTAGCCCAATCTCGAGCGGTTGCCCACGCATAAGAAGAACCAACATAATTACCAACCATATCCGTTTCAACTGTCATTGAATTCATTCCAATCCTATCAATTAAACCGCTATACCAGAAGTCTAAATATTTTTGATGTGTATCAAACTGTTTTCTTAAAATTCCAGAAAGTAAATTTGTCGTTCCAGAAGAGTAATTCCAAGTTTCGTTTGGTTTTCCTATTAACTGTTTTCCTAACTGAATTTTAGTAACATCTTCCGTTAGGAACAACATTTTGGTAACATCAGAAATTGTGTTATAATCCTCATCCCATTCCAATCCACTATTCATTTGAAGTAAATTATGAATTGTAATATCTTTTCTATCATCATTACTCCATTCTTCAAAAGGCGCTTTATCATTAACATCTATAAGCCCTTTGCTTTGTAAAACACCAAACAAAGCGCTCGTAATACTTTTAGTCATTGACCAACCAAGGAATTTGGAGTTTTTATCAAAGCCAGTATCATATCTCTCCGTAATAATCTTATCCTTGTATATTACAAGTATTACTCTTGTTTTATTAACACTGTTAAACATTTCATCAACGGTAGAATTTAACTTATCGTAATCAATATTAGCAAATACTGAATCTTTTGGCTCTGCATTCCCGTAAGGGAATTCAGTTGTATCATCCGGTTTAGATCTAGTTGGTTTTTTCATATTACTATCAAGTTCAAAACCATCAACTAATAATACATTACCAAATCCTTCTCTGTACTTTGAAGTACGTTTTAACAAACCTAATGCAGAAGACTGGGCAGTTTTGTTCTCTTCATTTATTGTATTAGTCGCTAAGTTTATTGGCGAAAAATTAGTATCGGTAGAATCAGTAAATACTAAATCTCTTTCAGCTAAAAAAACTGAAGAACCCGTCATTTTTGCAGAATAACCTGCTAAAATGTTTAGCTTTGGGTAATTATAAAAACCAATTAAAAGTAAAATAGTGAAAAGTAATAGTAGACCTCTCTTAATTATTCTCATGTAAGATAAATTTTAAACAAATGTAAGAATTTAAGTGATTGATTGTTCGTTTGCCTGTATAGCCGTATTTTTGTTACAAATTAATATTTCATGTTTGATATTGACACAATCCGTGAAGATTTCCCGATTTTGAAAAGAGAAGTTCATGGTAAACCTTTGATATATTTTGATAATGGTGCAACATCGCAAACACCAAAACAAGTTATCGATACAATAGTTAATTATTATACTAACTATAATGCAAATATTCATCGTGGAGTACACACGTTAAGTCAAGAAGCTACAGATAAGTATGAGGAGGCTCGTGTTAAAATTCAAAATCACTTCAATGCAAAACATTCTTATGAGATAATTTTCACCGCTGGTACTACTGAAAGTATCAATATAATTGCTTCTGGTTTTTCTTCTATCATAAAAGAAGGAGATGAAGTAATTGTATCTGCTTTGGAACATCATTCTAATATTGTGCCTTGGCAAATGATGTGTGAGAAAACTGGAGCTCAGTTAAAAGTACTTCCTATGAATGAAGATGGTTCTTTGAGAATGGATTTGTTTGATGAATTGCTTACAAACAAAACAAAACTAGTTTTTTGCAATCACGTATCAAATGCCTTAGGAACTATTAATCCTATTGAAACTTTAATTCATAAAGCACATAAATTTGGAGCTTACGTTTTAATTGATGGAGCGCAAGCTTGTCCTCACATTAAACCAGATGTTCAAAAATTAGATGTAGATTTTTATGTGACTTCTGCTCATAAAATGTGTGGCCCTACGGGAGTTGGAATCCTTTACGGAAAGAAAGAATTGCTAGAAATGTTACCTCCTTATCAAGGCGGAGGAGAAATGATAGAAACGGTAACATTCGAAAAAACAACCTACGCAGGTTTACCTCATAAATTTGAAGCAGGTACACCAAATATTTGTGGTGGTATCGCATTTGGTGCAGCTGTAGACTACATGAATTCTATTGGTTTTGAAACCATTCAAGAACGTGAAAATGAACTTTTACATTATGCAACCGAGAAACTAACTGAAATAGAAGGACTTAAAATATATGGTACTGCTAATAAAACATCAGTAGTTTCTTTTAACATAGCCAATATTCACCCGTATGATATCGGAGCTATTCTTGACAAACTTGGAATTGCTGTAAGAACTGGTCACCATTGTGCTCAACCAATTATGGATTATTTTAAAATACCCGGAACAGTTCGAGCATCCTTATCTTTTTACAATACAAAAGAAGAAATTGACACATTAGTTGCTGCAGTTAAAAAGGCAAAAATGATGCTGAGTTAAATCCATTCTATATCAAAATACAAACCATAGAAGTATTATATAGTTTTATTTTTTAGTGCTCTTTTCTGTTTTGTAAAAAAATAATTAATGCGTTTTTACGAGTAAACGAACTTCTAACTATTTGTTATCCTAGAAAAGTTCATTTATCATACTATTACATTAGAAATAACTCTTCTTATAACATCAAAAATAAGTTCTTAATCAAAACCATTAATTTCTTTCTAACTTCTTTGTTGATTTTTTAACGAAAAAAGTTCAGAAAATTTACGGGGGTACTGTTGTTACGATTATCCAACCTTTAAATTTTACCCAATAAGAAAGGTTTTTAAGGATCGTTACAATAGTAAATCTTTCAACTAAATATCCTTACAATTAAAATATAGAATTCACAGTAAATACTTTTACCTAAGCATAATATTAACAAGTACTTACCACTAGTTAGATAGTAAATAAAAAAAAGTAAATTCGAAATATCAATCAATGAAAGTATTAAACCATCAGTTAAACGAAAACCAAGGTTCAATAAAAAGTTCTAAGACATAATCATGGTTGTATGAGTTTATTCTCTCAAAGACAAAAGAAATAATGAGAACTACTTTCTAATCAAGTGGTCCCCATAATTTATATCTTAAACTAAGCTAGAATAAATTGTTTATATTCAAGCGTCATATTTTACAAGACACTTTTTAAATAAAACAGATTATGAAATATTTTAAATTAATAGTCATTTTATTTACATCTTTGAATGGTGTTTCACAAAAAAGCAATATAAGTTCAGATTCCATTCAAGAGATTGTATTTAATGCGCAAACCCGCGGTAAACTAGAAAACATTACAATTTCTGATAAAGCTATATTTTATAAAACTTACGAGACTTCCAAAACTTTCGGTATTGACTCTGATCAGAAGAAACAATTAACTGATTTAATAAAGAAAATTGATTTACAAAACATATCGAATATTAAAGCTCCATCGAATAAAAGAGCTTTTGACGGAGCATTACAGGCGACTCTTTCGATTAAAACTGAATCTAATAATTATGTTTCTAGTCAATTCGATGATGATAATCCACCGAAAAAACTCAAAGTTTTAATTGAATTAATGAAAACCTTATGTAAAGAATAAATTACTTACGTCCGAAATCAGCAGGAATTTCTCCCCAAGCCTTAGTTTCCCATTTTAAAATAGGGTTACTGTAGTTATTCTCCTGAAGCCACTTCTCTGCTCTCTTTATCATATCCAAAAGATCTTTATTTTCATCCGAAAATGTAACGTTAGTTCTACATTGTTTCTTTTTTACCCAACTCATAGCAATCTTTGAGTCTGTATATATTGGATAGTTATGTTCGTTTTTACTTTTCAAAAAAGCTAATCCGTGAACAATTGCAAGAAATTCACCTATGTTATTTGTTCCTTTTTTAAATGGTCCTTGTATAAATATTTGTTTTTTGGTCTTTGTATCAACACCCCTGTATTCCATCGCACCTGGGTTACCAGAACAAGCAGCATCTACGGACAAACTATTTAATATTGGTTTTCCAAACTTTACTAACTCCTCTTTAGTAAGTGTTATTTTTCTAGTGTCTTTACCCTTGTAGTCATTATAGGTTTTTTTCAACGCTAAGTTAGCCTCGGATTCACTCACAAAAGATTTATATTGAGCTCCTTCAAACCCATTAATTTGTTCTTTACATTCATTCCAAGAAGAATATATTCCAGGTTTCTTACCTTTCCAAACCACATAAAACTTCTTTTTTTTAGCCAATTTTCTTATTTAAAATTATTTGTTCTATAACCTTTGGAAAGTGTTCATACTCCAATTTATGTACTTTTTGAGCAATATCTTCTGGTGTATCGCTCGTAAATAGTTTACATCTAGCTTGAAAAATTATAGCTCCTTCATCGTAATTCTCATTTACATAGTGAATTGTAATACCTGTTTCTTCCTCAAAGTTTTCTTTTACAGCCCTATGAACATTCATTCCATACATTCCTTTTCCTCCATATTTCGGTAATAAAGCAGGATGAATATTAATAATTCTATTAGGAAAAGCCTCAACAATATTCACAGGAATCCTCCATAAAAACCCAGCTAATACGATATAATCAGCTTCCTTTTTTAAGAAATCGATGATTTTATTAGTTTTAGTGAATTCTTCTCTGTTAAAAACCATAGAATTCATATTTAACCTTTTACACCTAACTAAAACTTTGGCTTGCTGATTATTAGTAAGTACATGCGTAACTGAAATAGAATCCCTAGTTTGAAAATACTTAATAATATTTTCGGCATTACTTCCAGAACCAGAGGCAAAAATTACAATTCGTTTCATAAAATAAGACACTATATATTGACTGCAAAAAAACAATAATTATTAACATCAATGAGGTGTAAATCAAAAGATTTTTTATTTTAGACTCACATTTTTGAGCAAAAATTAGAATTAAAACCTAAGATTTGTATTTTTGCGTCGATTTTAAATTTAAAAAATTAGAAAATTATGTCAGACATTGCATCAAGAGTAAAGGCAATTATCGTTGATAAGTTAGGAGTTGACGATAACGAAGTAACTAACGAAGCAAGTTTTACTAACGATTTAGGAGCAGACTCGTTAGACACTGTTGAGTTAATCATGGAATTCGAAAAAGAATTTGATATTCAAATCCCAGACGATCAAGCAGAAAACATTGCTACAGTAGGTCAAGCAATAAGCTATATTGAAGAAGCTAAAAAGTAAAAATATATGCAATTAAAACGAGTTGTTATAACTGGACTTGGCGCATTAACGCCAATAGGAAATAATATTGAAGAATATTGGAATGGCTTAGTTAACGGAGTTAGCGGGGCAGCCCCTATTACATATTTTGATGCTGCCAAGTTCAAAACTCGTTTCGCTTGTGAACTGAAAAATTTCAATGTTAAAAATTACATTGACAGAAAGGAATCAAGAAGAATGGATAGGTTTACACAGTATGCAATGATTGCTTCAGATGAGGCTATCAAAGATGCTAAGTTAAACTTAGACAAAATCAATAAATTAAGAGTTGGAGTTATTTGGGGAGCCGGGATTGGTGGTTTGGAAACTTTCCAAGACGAAGTTTTAAACTACGCTAAAGGTGACGGAAGCCCTAGATTCAATCCTTTTTTTATTCCAAAAATGATTGCGGATATCGCTCCAGGAAACATTTCTATTAAAAATGGTTTCATGGGACCGAATTACACTACTGTGTCTGCATGTGCATCATCAGCAAATGCTTTAATTGATGCTTTAAACTATATACGCCTAGGTCATTGCGACGTAATTGTATCTGGAGGTAGTGAAGCAGCTGTTACTATTGCTGGGATGGGTGGATTTAATGCAATGCACGCCTTATCAACTAGAAATGATGACCCAGAAGGAGCATCAAGACCATTTGACGCTCAAAGAGATGGATTTGTTTTAGGAGAAGGAGCTGGTGCATTAATTTTAGAAGAATATGAACACGCTAAAGCTAGAGGTGCAAAAATTTATGCCGAAGTTATGGGTGGAGGATTATCTTCTGACGCACATCACATGACAGCACCACATCCTGAAGGATTAGGAGTAATTGCTGTAATGAAAAATTGTTTAGAAAACGCGGGAATTAAACCTGAAGAAGTAGATCATATTAATACTCACGGAACTTCTACACCTTTAGGTGATGTAGCAGAATTAAAAGCAATTTCAGCAGTTTTTGGTGATCACGCTAAAAACATAAATATTAATTCTACAAAATCTATGACAGGGCATCTATTAGGTGCTGCTGGTGCTATCGAAGCAATTGCCTCTATATTGGCAATGAAACATGGAATTGTACCTCCAACTATTAATCACTCAAATCCGGATGAAAATATCAATCCCGATTTAAATTTAACTTTAAATAAGCCTCAAAAACGAGAGATAAAAGTTGCAATGAGTAATACGTTTGGATTCGGAGGACACAATGCTTGTGTAGCTTTTAGAAAATTAGACTAATATCAATTACTCCATATGAATTTTCTTCGAAAAATAGTTCGACCAAAAACTAAGGAGGACGAAGAATTTTACTATGATTTAAAAGCACTACTCAACTTTAAACCTATAAAATTAGATCATTATAAAAGATCGTTTATTCATCGGTCTCTTAAATTGACTGATAGCAAAGGTAAGCCTATCAACTATGAACGATTAGAGTTTTTAGGAGACGCAATATTAGGTTCTGTAATCGCTTCTTTTTTGTACAAAGAAGCACCTAGAGGAAATGAAGGCTACTTAACGCAAATGCGCTCTAAAGTGGTAAGCAGAGAAAGTTTAAACAAGCTAGGTCAAGATTTAGATCTTATTCGCTTCGTTAAGAGTAATATCAATCAGAATCAAATCGGAGAAAATATTCATGGTAATATTTTTGAAGCTCTGATAGGAGCCATTTATTTAGACCGTGGATATAACTATTGTCACCAGTTCATCTACGATCAAGTGATTATTCCTTATGTAGACCTTCAAAAGCTTGAAAATAAAATTTCAAGTTATAAAGGATATATAATCGAATGGTGTCAAAAAACAAAAAGAAAATATCTTTTTGAAAGCTATGAAGATACAGGAAAACAAGTTCAAAAACACTTTAGTGTAATTGTCTACATTGATGGGCAAAAGATTGCTAAAGGAAGAGCTACTTCTAAGAAAAAAGCAGAAGAAATGGCCGCCAAAAGGGTTTATTATGCTTTCCAAAGTGAAATTAATGATCTTCATTAGTTAAAATCGAAATCGTTTTCGTTTTTTTTCACCTTATCTTACCATTACATTCTTTAACTTAGCACGTGAGTAAATAGTCAGTTTTATGCAAGTTCATACGGTAAGTTTTGACGATTTTTTGTGCGATAAATACTCTATTGTAGGTATTCACAGTGCAATTGAAGAATATCGACTCGCATACTTATTAAACTTATACTTAGGAATAAATCTTAAACGATGTGATAATGATGTTGATATCTTTAGTACATCCAATAAAGCATTTTTTCCTTTATATGAATATACTGATTCTAATAGTGAAGAGTCTTGGTTTTTAGTCTCTAATTTGTGTAAGATGCATGTCAAGACTGATAATATCGGGCTTTTTTCTGAAAATGAAACAAGAATCTATTTAATTCCAGAGAAAAAGAAAGTCGATTTCTTTCTAAAATTAGAAGGCGACGTTACTCAAACTAATATTGACAAGATAAACGAAGTGATTAATCTCATCCCTGAAGTAATCACCTCATACATTATAGATACAAACAAACTAAAATCAAAAGAATTTTTAATCTTTTAACCTATGCCACATAACAAGAAAACAAAGATAGTAGCTACTTTAGGACCTGCCACAAATACAAAAGAAATCTTAGCAGAAATGGCTGCTGCTGGCGTTAATGTGTTTAGAATTAACTTCTCTCATGCCGATTACGATACAGTTAAGGAAAGAATACTCCAAATTCGTGAAATAAATGAGGAAAGAGGATATAATGTAGCTGTTTTAGCTGATTTACAAGGTCCAAAATTACGAGTTGGTATAATGGAAGATGATATCGAGTTAAAAGCAGGAGATAATTTTACTTTCACTACAGAGAAATGTAAAGGTAACAATAAAAAGGCTTTCATGACTTATCAACAATTTCCTAAAGATGTAAAACCTGGGGAAAATATTCTTGTTGATGATGGTAAACTCCAATTTGAGGTAATTTCTACGGATAGAACAAAAAATGTAGTAACCAAAGTAATCGTTGGAGGACCATTAAAATCGAAAAAAGGTGTAAACCTTCCTAATACAAATATTTCTTTACCTGCTTTAACAGAAAAAGATAAAAAAGATGTTGTTTTCGCTCTAGAGCAAGAAGTAGATTGGATTGCTCTATCATTTGTTAGAAATCCCGAGGATTTAAGAATGCTGCGCGATTTAATCAAACAAAAATCACGTTATAGAGTTCCAGTAATTGCTAAAATCGAAAAGCCTGAAGCAGTAGAAAATATTGACGCTTTGGTTCCTTATTGTGATGGATTAATGGTAGCAAGAGGTGATTTAGGTGTTGAAGTACCAATGCAAGATGTTCCATTAATACAGAAAATGTTAGTTCGACGAGCTAAAAAAGCAAGAATTCCGGTTATTATTGCAACGCAAATGATGGAAACTATGATTGATAATAGTGTTCCAACGAGAGCGGAAGTTAATGATGTTGCAAATTCTATTATGGACGGAGCGGATGCCGTTATGTTATCAGGAGAAACATCTGTTGGAAAACATCCTTTACGTGTTATCCAAAAGATGACAGAAATTATTGGTAGTGTAGAATTCTCAGACTTAATTAAAGTTCCTGTTGAAGCACCACACATTAGAACTAATCGTTTCATTACAAAATCTGTCTGTTATCATGCAGCTCTTATGGCTGATGACATTAAAGCTTCAGCTATATCAACTTTAACTAATAGTGGATATACTGCATTTCAAATATCAGCTTGGCGTCCAAAATCACACGTAATTGCATTTTCATCCGAAAGAAGAATTCTTGGTAAGTTAAATTTACTATGGGGAGTTAGGGCCTTTTATTATGATCGTGAATTAAATACTGACGACACTATAAAAGATTTAAATGAAATTATCAAAGAAAAAGGATTTGTAAAACCTGGAGAATTCGTTATTAATTTGAGTTCTATGCCAGTGGATGAAAAGGGAATGGTAAATACACTAAGAGCTTCTCAAATCGATTAATCAGAAAAAAAATAAGTATTAAAAAAACCCGTAAATTAACAATCTTACGGGTTTTTATTTTAATATTTAAATAAGGTTTAATCTGCTAATAAAACAACCTTATTGTCTTTCATTTCAAGTGTTCCAGAATTGATTGCCAAAGTTAACACTTTATCATCTGCCGGTAATTTTTCAAGACTACCGTGTAAATCATCAAAAACTAAATGAATTTGACTGTGAACATGTACTTTAACTAATCCTTCGTTTAAAACGGACACGATTGGTGCGTGATTGTTTAAAACTTGGAACTCTCCATCAACGCCTGGCACCACAACAGAATCAACTTCTGATGAGAATACTACAGCTTCTGGAGTTACAATTTCTAAAAACATAATCGATCAGTATTAATTATTAAGCCTCAGCTAACATTTTCTCTCCAGCTTCAATAGCATCCTCAATAGATCCTCTTAAGTTAAATGCAGCTTCAGGATACTTATCTAACTCTCCATCCATGATCATGTTGAATCCTTTAATAGTGTCTTTAATATCAACTAATACTCCTGGAATTCCAGTAAATTGCTCTGCTACATGGAAAGGTTGAGATAAGAAACGTTGCACACGTCGCGCTCTGTGTACTACTAATTTATCCTCTTCAGATAATTCCTCCATACCTAAAATAGCAATAATATCTTGTAACTCTTTATAACGCTGTAACAACTCCTTTACTCTTTGTGCACAATTATAATGCTCATCTCCTAGAATATCTGCCGTTAAAATTCTTGAAGTAGAATCTAATGGATCCACCGCAGGATAAATACCTAACTCAGCAATTTTACGTGATAATACCGTAGTTGCATCTAAGTGAGCGAATGTTGTTGCTGGTGCTGGATCCGTTAAATCATCTGCAGGTACATATACTGCCTGAACAGAAGTAATAGATCCTTTTTTAGTAGAAGTAATACGTTCTTGCATTGCTCCCATTTCTGTAGCTAAAGTTGGTTGGTAACCTACCGCAGATGGCATACGACCTAATAAGGCAGACACTTCAGAACCTGCTTGTGTAAAACGGAAAATATTATCAACGAAGAATAATACATCCTTACCTTGGTCTTCTCCAGCTCCATCACGGAAATACTCTGCTATTGTTAACCCAGATAACGCAACTCTTGCACGTGCACCTGGTGGCTCATTCATTTGTC
Organism: Tenacibaculum sp. SZ-18; assembly: GCF_002813915.1. Taxonomy (NCBI): domain Bacteria; kingdom Pseudomonadati; phylum Bacteroidota; class Flavobacteriia; order Flavobacteriales; family Flavobacteriaceae; genus Tenacibaculum; species Tenacibaculum sp. SZ-18. Next base: position 3,300,394 of record NZ_CP019335.1, read on the forward strand.
CGAAAACGAAAGTAGCCTTTGAATCTCTCATAGTATCTTTCTCTACTTTTGATAAATCCCATCCACCTTCTTCCATTGAGTGCATAAAATCATCACCATATTTAATAATACCAGATTCTAACATCTCACGTAATAAATCGTTCCCCTCACGAGTTCTTTCTCCTACACCAGCAAATACCGATAAACCACCGTGTCCTTTTGCAATATTGTTAATTAACTCCTGAATCAATACTGTTTTACCTACTCCTGCTCCTCCGAATAATCCAATCTTACCACCTTTTGCATAAGGCTCTATTAAATCAATTACCTTAATTCCTGTAAATAAAACCTCTGTAGATGTAGATAACTCCTCAAACTTTGGTGCTTGACGGTGAATTGGTAAACCATCTTTACCTTCTTTTGGTAAATCTCCTAAACCATCAATCGCCTCACCTGTTACATTAAATAAACGTCCATAGATATCATCTCCAATTGGCATTTGAATTGGATTACCCGTAGCTACTACATCTTGACCTCTTTTAAGACCATCAGTAGCATCCATTGAGATAGTACGTACAGTATCTTCACCGATGTGTTGTTGAACTTCTAAAACTAATATAGTTCCGTCAGCCTTTTTAATTTCTAACGAATCATAAATCTTTGGCAATTCAGCGTTTTCTGTATTAAACTCAACATCGATAACTGGACCAATAATTTGAGAAACTTTACCTGTTATTGTAGACATTACTTTCTGTAATTTAGTTATTGTATTTATTAAGTGATATTTATCCCACTTTTCAGAGCGCAAAGGTAATTTTTTTATAACAATATTAAAAGTCTTTATATAATAATTTTAAAAAAAGAAGAAAGCCTTGCTTAAGCAAGGCTTTCTATGTTATATGTTGGTATCGATTACTTCTTTAAATTAATCTCTACACGTCTGTTTTGTGCTCTACCAGCTCTAGTTTTATTAGTAGCAATAGGATAGTCTTCACCTAAACCAGCTGATGATAATCTTGAAGCTGCCACTCCACCTTTGTTAATTAAATAATCTAAAACAGCTTTAGCTCTTTTTTCAGATAATCTTTGGTTAGTTTTTGCAGCACCTGAACTATCTGTATGACCTTCGATGTTAAAATTAGCATTTGGATATTCATTCATGATTCCAGCAATTGCTTTTAACTTTCCAGTAACACCAGGTCTGAAAGAAGATCTTCCTGAATTGAAATAAATAGCTCTAGCAAACTCATCCATTTCTTTCTTCGCTTGTTCAGTAATAACTGGCTTTGGCTCAGGACAACCTTGTCTAGAAGCAACACCTGGAACATCTGGACACTTATCTAAGTTGTCAGTAACTCCGTCATTATCCTTATCTCCCCAAGGACATCCTCCATTTTCAGCAGGACCTGCCTCGTTTGGACACTTATCTTTATTATTAGCGATTCCATCACCGTCAGCGTCTGGACAACCATTCATTGCTTTAGTTCCAGCTTCATTTGGACAAGCATCGTCTTTGTCAGCAATACCGTCACCGTCAGCATCTGGACATCCATTTAATGCAGCTATACCAGCTTCATTCGGACATGCGTCGTCAGAATCTTTGATTCCGTCTCCGTCAGCATCTGGACAACCATTGAATTCTTTTAGACCAGCAACATCTGGACAAGCATCATTTTTGTCATAAACTCCATCACCATCTGTATCTTTTCCTCCAAAACGGAAAACTAGACCAAATGAATGTTGGAAATGATCACGAACTTTGTCAGCAAATTCTTTTTTAGCACCAGTTTGGAAGTTCACACCGATATTGTCGTTAAACCAAACATTAAAACCAGCACCTAAGTTTAAAGTACCTTCACTACCTTCTACAAAGTTTCCAGCTTCCATTGTTCCAAAGTCAACAAAACCACCCCCTACGTATACGTAAGGATCCCACCAAGCAGTATCTCCAATAACATTATTTAAATCCCACTTAGCAATTAAATCGATAGCCCAGTAAAGCTCATCAATGTCTTCTTCAGAAGCAAAAGTTTTTACTTTGTTTATAGAACCCGCTAATTGCAACGTGAATCCATCACTCAAGTATCTATCAATGCTTATTCTTGAGATTGAAGGTAAAGTATTATCTCCCCATTCGCTTGTTCCAATGTAATCTTGTACATAGTCACCAAACTCTGATGGAATTCTAACATCTACAGTGTTAATACCGAAACCAACAGCCCAAGGGTTGTTTTCATCTTGTGCGTTAACGTTGATGAACGTTAGAAACGCAAACATAGCCACAGCTATTCTTAATTGTTTCATTATCAAAAATTTAAATTAAAAGTTCGTTTATATATATAGCAAATGTAAGTTCTTAAAACTTATTTACAAAAGCAAATCTACAAAAACTTATAAAAAAAACAAGTTTTTGTCATTCTAATTACTAAATAACGTTTAACTCTTTTCCAACTTTTATGAACGCATTTATTGCCTTATCTAAATGCTCTTTATCATGCGCAGCAGATAATTGCACTCTTATTCTTGCTTGTTCTTTTGGTACAACTGGATAGAAAAATCCAATAACATAAATCCCTTCATCAAGTAATTTATCAGCCATTATTTGCGACAGCTTTGCATCATATAACATTACAGGAACAATCGCAGCATCTGCACCCACTAAATCAAATCCCGCCTTTTCCATTTCTGTTCTAAAGTAATTTGTATTCCACTCCAACTTATCTCTTAGTGAAGTGTCATTCGAAAGAATATCAAACACTTTTAATGATGCTCCAACGATTGCTGGAGCAAGAGAATTAGAGAACAAATATGGTCTAGATCTTTGACGCAATATTTCAATTATCTCTTTTTTACCTGTGGTATATCCTCCCATTGCGCCACCTAAAGCTTTCCCTAGTGTTCCCGTAATAATATCAATTCTACCTAGAACATTCTTTAATTCTAAAGTTCCTCGTCCTGTGGCTCCAATAAAACCAGCAGCATGACACTCATCAATCATAACTAAAGCGTCGTACTTTTCCGCTAAATCACAGATTTCATCGAGCTTCGCAACGATTCCATCCATAGAGAAAACACCGTCCGTAACAATTATCTTGAATCTATGATTTTGTTTATTTGCTTCAATTAACTGCTCTTCTAAAGAAGCCATATCATTATTATTATAACGATAACGGGCAGCTTTACACAATCTCACACCATCAATGATTGATGCATGATTTAAACTATCTGATATAATTGCATCTTCTTTTGACAATAAAGGTTCAAAAACTCCTCCGTTTGCGTCAAAAGCAGCAGCATATAAAATTGTATCCTCTGTTTGATAAAACTCAGCGATTTTAGCTTCCAATTGTTTATGAATATCTTGAGTTCCACAAATGAAACGAACAGATGACATTCCAAATCCATGAGTATCCATAACATCTTTGGCAGCCTTGATCACTTCCTTGTTATTTGAAAGACCTAAATAGTTATTCGCACAAAAGTTAATTACTTCTTCTCCTGTGGAAATTTTAATAACTGCATCTTGAGAAGAAGTTATTATTCTTTCACTTTTATATAATCCAGCATCTTTAATATCCTGAATTTCTTGTTGTAAATGTTCTTTGATTTTTCCGTACATAGTATAGTTTGTTTGCGATGTAAAATTAGTCAATTTCTTTAACTAAAACTTCATCATTTATGTATACAAGTAATTTTTTATCAATATTAAACCCTAACTTTTCTAGCTCGTTCCCATAATGTTTAATTTGATATACGTGAGAATCATTTTCTATTCCTGTTTTGTAGTCTATAATTGTAACTAAATCATTCTTGAAAACAAGTCTATCAGGAATAATAATTGTGCTTTGTTGAGTTAAAATATCTTTCTCATTATACACTTGAACTTCATCAGAAAAATACTTTTCTAATTCATCATGACCTACGATTTTAACAACTAAGTTTTTAATCGTTTTTAGTAAAGTAGCAGATATATCTCCTCTCATTTCATAAAAATGAAAAACACTTTCTAAATCGTCTACTGAATGAATTTCAGCTAAGATAGCATGCATTAAATTACCATATTGAACAGACTCTTCCTGATCAGTATCCCATAATTTCGAATCACTTGCTAACAATAAAATATTATGACTTTGCCAAGGTGTAGTAATAAACTTTTCTTGAATTTGGATTTCGCTTTTGGTTCGTTCTTGGGAACTTATTCTATTACAATCACCGAATTTATACTCGATCTCATTATCATTCCACAATCCGAGTTTTTTCAAAAATGAAATAAACAAACCAGAATAATAATTCGTATTTTCTCCAGACTTAGACAATCTTTTTTCAGTAATAATATGCAATTGCTCAACTGCTCTCGTTAATGCAACATATAACAAATTAAAATTATCTAATTCTAATTCTTGAATTTGCCGATCATATAATTCCGATCCTCTTTCATTTATGTAACCTATTGATTTATTAAAATCGATAAGCAACTCGCTAAAACCTTCATAGGATTCTGGAATACTATCAAACCAAACCTTAGGTTTGACTTGACGATAAACATCCAAATCATAAGGGAAAATCACAACTGGAAACTCTAAACCTTTAGATTTATGAATGGTCATTATATGAACAGCTTCAGCATCTTCAGAAGTAACAATACTTAACAAATCTTTCTTAAGATTCCAATACTCCATAAAGTCATGAACGTCATTGCCTTTATTTTGCTGATCTAGAACAATATCCAAGAAAAACTGCACGTATGCATCAGAATCTTCAATTAAATTAAAACTTCTAATTATATACTCAACTTTATCGTAAAGAGGTAATTCAAAATAATCATTTATTTGAAAATGAATATTATAAACCTGTAGTTCCGCAAAAAAAGTTCCAATATCTTTCTTAATTAGTTGATTCAAAAATGTGTGAATTTCTTCTTCAATTGACAAATGATGAAACAGAAAATGTAACACCTCAAACTTTAGTTCCTCATTGTCAGATTGAAGAATTAACTGAATTAAATTACTTATGAAATTTACCTTCTCACTATTTTTTAACAACAGGGTTTCGGAAGAAATTAACGGTATTTCTTTTTCAGATAAATAATTTGCTACTTGAACTCCTTCACTCTTTTTTCTCACAAGAACTGCAATTTCATTTAATGCATATTGGCTTCTTAGATCATTTATCGTTTCAAATACTTTTTGAGGATATTTCTTTTTTTCAGCTTCTTTATCCTCTTCCTTTTCTAAAAAACTAATGGTTACTTGACCACCTTTCTTCTTGTTTTTTAATTGCTTGTTTCCTTCAATAAATAAATTCTGATATTCAGAATTCCCTAAATACCCACTAACATGTTGAAAAAAATCATTGTTGAATTGAATAACCTCTGAATAACTTCGGTAATTCGTATCTAAAATTTCAATGCTTTTGTCTGCCTGAAAGACTTTATAATTCTCGTTACTTAAATTTATGAATTGCTCTGCTTTTCCTCCACGCCAACGATAAATTGCCTGCTTTGCATCACCCACCAATAACAAACTACTATATCCTTGAGCCAAAGCATTGTCAACTAAAGGAATTAAATTTTCCCACTGAAGCACAGAAGTATCCTGCATTTCATCAATAAAATAATGCATGAAACGCTCTCCAATTCGCTCGTATATGAATGGTGTGGGTTGATCTTTTATGTTGTCAGAAATTAATTGGTTGAACTCGGCATTTAAACGAATATTATTCTCCTCTTTTAAATTAGAAAGCTCCTTATTAATTGTATTTAAAACTGCTAGAGGAATTAAACTTTTCAATGTTAGTTTTTGCAGCACTAAATCTTTAAACAAATTCTCTGATTCAGTATATAGCTTCAGTAATTGAGGTAAAATTCCTTCTATGATACTTTTTATATGATCTGACTTTGTTTTTGAATAGAATAAATTTTCTTCTATTCGCTCTTTTAGTTTACTTTGATCAAAAAACTTAGCAGAGCTAGGATTATTTTTTAAGGCTGCAAAATGTTTCGGAAGTAATGAATAGTAAAAATCTTTATGATCTAATCCAGCAGTTTGAATAATTTCTAATCCTTCAATTCCTATTTCCTTCAATCTTTTTTCAACTAGAACTCGATGATTTTGTAACTTATGCTTCAGATTAATAAAATCAGACGTTGTTCTTTGTTGTAAAATTCTAAAATGCTTTACATCATCCTCGTTCAATAAAATTTTCGAAAATTCTTTCAACTCTAAGCTGATATCCCAAGATTTATCTTCATCAATTTTTGACAACGAGAAATCAATTAAAAGATTCGTCAGCTCATTACTAGTTCCAATTTTTGAAATTAATATATCTACTGCTTCATTTAATAATGAAACGGCATCCATTTCGACCTCAAAATTTAAAGTCAAACCTAAATCGAAAGCAAAATTTTTAATGATTTTATGTGTAAAACTATCAATTGTAGTTATCGAAAAATCTGAGTAATTTTGAAGTATTGCATTTAAAACCTTCGTACTTCTTTCTTTTACAGTTGTTTTATCTAAAGTCGTTTCCTGTAATATCTGCCCGATAATATCATTTTCAACTTCTTCTGCAGCATCTGATAGTGATTTCATTACACGCTCTTTCATTTCACCAGCTGCTTTGTTGGTAAATGTTATGGCTAATATTTTCTGAAAGTAAAACACATCACTCGATTGTAGTACTACTTTTAAGTACTCTTTCACTAACGTAAATGTTTTTCCACTTCCTGCAGATGCATTAAATATTTGAAATGAAGGACTTACTTCCACGACTAAATTTTTATGCAAGTTAACTAAAAAAACACCCTAATTCGTAAGGTGTTTTTTAAAATATTATGCTTTTATAGACTAAGTATTTCCTTATTAATTCTAATAAAATCGTTATTCTTAACTTTTTCAGATAACCTCAAAGCCCTTTTGGCTACTTTCTTTGCTTTACTTATTTCATTCAAATCTTTTAAAATCAAAGCTTCCCTTGTTACTTGGAAAAAGAATGCTTTTTCTGAGGAAGTAACTTTTTGAATATATTCTAACGCCTTTGGCAAATCAGTTTTGGTTTCATGAAGGTAAAGTGCTGCTCTAAAATATTCGGCATTACTTGGACCGGATAAGGTTTTATTGATAGAATTAACTATTTCTAATTCTTCCGGAATCTTTATTGAAATTTCAACTCGAGTTGTTTCCCATTCAATATATAGATCTGAACCGTGCAATGAGTTGTTTTGAAATCTCATCGAAAAGGTTTCTACAACTTCTTTTAAATCTTTTACTAGAACTTCCATTACCTTATAAGGAGTTTGTTCTTTGTAATCATTCCAATTTGAGCTAGCATATTTATGCCATTTTAGCTTCCATTTATCTTTGCCTGGAATAGTCAGTAATGTGTTATAATCCTATTCAAATTTTTCGGACTCTGTTAAATACAGTAGAAATTTCTAATTGAAGCAACTTTTCGTTTATCTTCGTTATACAAACAAACCTATTTAACTATTTAATGAGCAGTATCTTGAAAATTGGGATGGCGCAAATTTCTCCTGTTTGGCTAAACAAAGAAAAGACCATCGAAAAAGTCAATTCATATATTGTAAAAGCCGCTAAAGAAGAATGTGATCTTGTAGTTTTTGGTGAAGGATTATTGCCAGGATATCCTTTCTGGTTATCTATCACTAATGGCTCTGAGTTTAACTCACCAATCCAAAAAGAGATACATGCTCATTATTTAAAAAACTCCATTGAAGTTGAAAAAGGTGATTTGAATAGCATTTGTAGAACCGCCAAAGAAAATTCAATTGCAATTTATTTGGGTATTATTGAAAGAGCGGTTAATCGCGGTGGTCATAGTTTATATTGTTCTTTAGTGTATATTGACAAAACAGGAACCATACAATCTGTTCACAGAAAATTACAACCGACATACGAAGAACGCCTAACTTGGTCTCCAGGTGATGGTCATGGTTTAACGGTTCATCCTTTAGGGAATTTTACTGTTGGAGGATTAAACTGTTGGGAAAATTGGATGCCTTTACCAAGAACAGCTTTATACGCACAAGGAGAAAACTTGCATATTGCAGTTTGGCCTGGAGCGGAAAGAAACACTTTTGATATTACAAAGTTTATTGCAAAAGAAAGCAGGTCTTTTGTTGTCTCTGTAAGCGGATTTATGTCTATTGATGATTTTCCTAAAGACACACCAAATTATGATTTAATTA